>CAYGVT010000001.1:0-8311 GCA_964353355.1 uncultured Thermoplasmata archaeon
CCGAACTCGGACTTCTTCCCCTTCTTCACCCACGTGCCGTCCTTGCTCCTCCGCGTCCTCGCCCCGCCGCCCCTGGGCTCGTCCGCCTTGGCATGGCCGGGGTCGGCCGTGATGAACGTCGCGTCCTGGATGACGCCCTTCTTGACCGTGAGCCCCTTCGCATCGAGCTGCCGGTTGAGCTCCTTCCAGATATCCCTGTCCTTGCCCGCATTGATGAGCCGCTCGCGGAAGAACCACACCGTCGTGCAGTCCGGCACGGAGTCCGGGAACCCCAGGAACCTCCTGAATGACACTCTGTCGATCACCTGTCTCTCGAGCTCCGGGTCGGAGAGGCCGTGCCATGCCTGCAGGACGAGCATCTTTATCATGATGACCTCATCGATGTTGGGGCGGCCACCCTTGATGCTGGTGTTGTCGAACATGTCGGCGACGATGGGCCTGAACGCGTCCCAGTCGATCAGCGCATCAACCTCCGCGAGCCTGTCGCCGAGCTTCGCGAACAGTTTGTACTGCTCTCGGAACGCGAAGTCTGTTAAATTATTCATGGAAAATAGTATGCATTACGAGCATATAAATATTTTTATTGACGTGTAACCTCCTCACTACCATCATCGAGGTTTTTCAAAATCCTCTATTATTTAAAATGCCCTTCCATTCAAGTAACATCTTACTCTCCTCGACTCATCTTATCACCCATTGTTCCTCGCACTATTTCTCTTTTTCCTGGTCGGCTCCCGCCAGACCACCCCCTTGCCAACGTGGCATTGCCGAACCGCCTACCCCCGGCCCGCCCGCCCCCGCTTATTCCTCCTCCTCCAATACCTGAACTCACAAACCTCCCGCTCGAACTCCCTCCCCTCCCTCCAGCACGCATCGAGCTCCCCCACCACGCTCCAAAACTCCTCCTCGGAGAGCCCCTCCTTCATCCTGACGACCCACCACGCGGCCGCGACCATGGTCTCCCCGTCCCCCGGCACCCGGCGCCCGAACGTGACGAACCAGGGGCTCCCGACATCCTCCTCCTCCAGCCATGCGCCCGTATAATGGCACAAGAACCTGCCCTCCTCTGGGCTCCACGCCTCCCCGAGCGCCCTGGCGCGCGCGTGGAAGTCCCGGTGCCTCGCCCGGATGATGCCGTAGCACCGCGGGCAGTACCCGAGCCTCTCCAGTCGCGGCTCCCCGCAGACGCCGCAAGCCCCCGTCGGGGCCAGCCCCCCGACCATCCTGGGCAGGGGCGGCATCCTGCGGCCCCACCACTCGAACTTGATAAGGTCCATGTCGAACGGCCGGCCGGCACGGTGGGCCGCGAGCTCCCTGACGGCGAGGGGGAACTCCTCGGGGCCGAGCTCGAACTTCATCGAGTTGAGAAGCTCGCAGGTGGCGACGAGGCGGGACGACCGCACGGCATAGAGATGGTCGAAGGTGATGTGGAACGGGTCCCTGGGGTCCCGCTCGTCGAGGGGGACGCGGCTCCAGTGGCAGCGGAAGGCGTCGAGGTCCCGGTCGTAGGCCTCGCGGAGGGCGGAGCGGCGCTTTGCGTTCTCGGGACGGTTCTAGAGATGGCCACGGCACCGGGTGCAATAGGACGAGTGGTGGCCGGGGGCTGGGGCGGGGGCCGGGTCCTCGAGGGGCCACTACCTAGTCACAACGGGTGCATGCCGGCGGGGACGAGTGGGTATGGAGAGGTCTGCCTGAGCGTGGTGTGGGAGGGAGTCGTAAATGGCATAGAAAATGAATAAGTACATATATATACTCCGACGCAGGGGATGGGTGAATGTGGAGTAACTCTATATATAGAGGCGCGGGGGGGGTAGGGCGGAGGGATGTGGCGCGGGTGAGTGGTTGGATGACAATATCGAGTATCTGGAGCTATTTAAGGACAGTCAATATTAGAAAAAAAGAAATAGGATGTGGAGCAATAGAGTTAACGACGGTCGGTCGGAGGATGGACTGATGTCCGAGAGGATTGATTCCAAAACTTCTAATGCAACAGTAGAGTACAGAAAAAGAAATGAGCGATTGCCTAATATTAATTCCAGTCATGGTAGAAAGAGGCTCTCGAAACATAGATTATGGCGTTGTGCATGGCTGGTACCTGTTATCGTATGCAGTTTGATCGTTTCCGTGGTTCCCACCCCAGCGAATTCTGCTTTGAAAATAGATAATCTTGAAATTATCGATAATTCCATAAAACATTTGAGAACTTGGATTCCCGAGGAAATTAAAATAAACCAGGAACAGAAATTCCTCGAGAACAGGGGCCAGCTTAACAATCCAGATGTAAGGTTCTATACAATTGGAAATCCAATCCTCACCGGATTCACAGATTATGGAATGATCCTCGTATTGAATGAGAAATTTAAGGAATCAGAAGAAACCAACTCCGATGGCATCTTCGAGAAGGATTCATTCGGATCTTCGTTTGCGTTCAAGATCATTTTCAGCATTAGCAATAATATCACACCAGTAGGAATGTCTCCTTTTGATGACCGGTCATCGTTCATCGTTGGCAGAGAACCACTGAATTGGCGAACCTCAGTCACAAGTTATAGGGAAATTGCCTATCGAGAATTATACCCCAATATCGATCTCCGTTTCTATTTCAAGGATGGTGACTTGAAATATGACCTTATTCTCCACCCTGGAACAAATATCGAGGATGTCGCTTTCGAGTACTCTGATGGAATCACGGTTGAAGTCGAATCTACAAGCGGAGACGTTCTTATCAAAACACCTATCGGAATCATGCGCGATAATCACCCAATCGCCTATCAGTCTATTGAAGGAGTGCTCACGCGGATCCCATGTCATTTCACTCAAAGAGGAGAACGAACAATCGGTTTCGCCTTCGATAATACACCATTTTCTGGTTATGATGTTGTCATCGATCCAGGCTTCAAGTACGGCACCTTTATCGGAGGAAGTGATCAGGAGTGGGTCTATGATATCGATGTCGATGAATACGGTAATGTCTTCGTTGTCGGTCAGACAGAATCACCAGATTTCCCCATGAGTCCCGGTTGCTATGATAGCATTCGAAATGGGTCGTATGATGGATACGTGGCAAAATTGGATCCCGCATTATCACATCTCGAATTCTGCACATATATCGGCGGAAACGATTGGGACCAAGTTAACGAGATAGTAGCCCGGCCAGATGGAAGTTCCTATCTTGTGGGGCATACGGAATCCATCGATTTCCCTACGACCGCGAATGCATACTGCACCACGATGAATGGAGCGGGGGATGCATTCTATATTATCCTCAATAGTGCAGGAACAGACCTACTCTATTCCACTTTTCTAGGTGGGGAGAGTGCTGATGATTGGGCAACCGAAATATCAATCGATGTATCAGGAAATGTCTTCATTATCGGTTCGACAGAGTCTCAAAATTTGCCCGTTACTTCAGGCGCCTACATGACAAGTCTAAACGGTAAGAGAGACGGTTTTGTACTGAAAGCCAAACCAGATTTCACAGAGATTCTGTACTGCACCTACATTGGTGGCGTGAACAATGAGGGCGTATTCGATTCCTCACTGTCCCCTGATGGTTCGTTGACTCTCGCGGGTTGGACGGAAGGAGATTTTCCTACAACCCCCGGAGCATACTCAAGCTCGATTTTTAATGATGGCTATTTCGTGCTGAGACTGAACGCCTTGGGCTCCGATTTGATATACTCAACATATTGTCCCGATGGCTCTGATGCAGAGACATTGAGCGCGGTCACGACTGACTCGCAAGGGAATGTGTACCTCGTCGGCCGATCGAATTCCACGGATTATCCTACCACGGCTGATGCCATCGACCGCTCATGCGACGGGTACACGAATGGCTTCATCTCCGTCATAGCCGACAATGGTACCAAACTGAATTATAGCACCTTCATCCATCAGGATGCTTACAGCTGCTTCAATGAGGTATCCATTGATGATAAGGGAGAGGAACTGGCAATCGTTGGACGGGCCGTAGGGGACCTCTTCCCCACAACGGCAGGAGCATTCGATGATGAATATCGAGATACTGCAGGATATGGGGATGGAATCCTTTGCGTGTTCAATCTCACAAATAGCAGGATGGCATATTCGACGTACATCGGGGGTAGGATTGGCGACAATCTTGAGATAGTGGAGTTTGGTCCCAATGGAACAATTTGGTTGTGTGGCGATACGGATTCAAGGGATTTCTACACATCACAGAGCGCCTATTCTAGTGAATATGCCGGTCAGGGCGATTTGATTGTCGTGCAAATTGACCCAAGGCCAGGCAAACCAGCGACCGCCCCCTCCAGCTTCCAGTGCGTCCCATCCGATTGGGAGGTTTTCATAAACTGGAGCCGTCCCCTGGATGAGGGAGGATGCCGTGTCAAGTATTATGAATTATCAAGGTTCAATGCCTCCACTGGTCAATGGGACCTCCTGCTGCAGGACTACTCATTTCTCTATCATGACTTGAACGTCACGAACGGAGAGAGATATCGCTATCGGATTTGTGCCGTTTCGAATGCAGGGATGGGCTCCTATGCCGAGCAGAGCGCAACCGTGCTGGCAGTGCTTCCTAGCATGCCACTGAACCTCACAGGGACGACGGGGACGAGTACTGTGGTGCTGGAATGGAAACCCCCGTCATTCGATGGCGGTAGCAGGATAACCGGCCATATCATCATGCGAGGGCTCTACAGGGATAGTATGGTCGAGTTGATGCGAATCGGAAACGAAACCTCCTGGGAGGACACGACCGTGGAATTGGGCACATTCTACTACTATAAGGTCGCAGCAATGAACTCCGTCGGTACCGGACCGTTCTCCGATACGATACGAATAAAACCTCTCAATCTACCGTCGTCGCCGAGGTCCTTCTCTGTGGTCCCAGGTGACGATGAGGTAAGGCTTTCTTGGGAGCTTCCCACGAGTGATGGCGGAATGCCCCTCATGGGCTTCAGGCTCTATCGTGGCACTGCTCCAGATAATTTCGCGCTCCTTGCCACGAGATTGATTACAGAGCCCAGTTTCACGGACGCGAATGTCACGAACGGGATGATGTACCTCTACTATGTGACTGCGTACACCGAGTTCGGTGAGAGCGACCGCTCGACGGTACTCGACGCAATCCCATTTGGGAAGCCTGGTGTCCCGACCAATCTAATTGTCACGGCAGGGGACGGTGAAGTGCTTCTGTCATGGTATGCCCCAGAGAGCGATGGAGGCCGTGCAATTACCGGATACAAGATCTTCTGTGGAGAGGATGGTGGTGACATCGCGTTCATGTTGAAGATTGGTAACAACACGGAATTCAAGCACTCCGACCTCGTGAACGGCCGTACCTATTCGTACAAGGTCCGTGCCGTCAACGAGGCAGGCGATAGCCCACTCAGTGAAAGTGCAAGCGCAATGCCTGTAGGCCCGCCGGGTGCGGCGGGCAATCTCATGGCGGAGCTTGTCGCAGGTGGGGTGCGCCTTGGATGGATTCCGCCCATCGAAACAGGCGGCGTACCGTCCATGAGCTACGATGTGCTTCGAGGGACAGAGGCAACAGCCCTCAAGAGTATTGCCACGTTCACGGATGTGTCGGAGTACATCGATGAGAACTTGAATGTGGGGGTGTGCTATTATTATCAGTTGCGGACGTTCAATGAGCATGGTAGTGGACCTCTGACGGAGGTCGTATCGATTGTCTTCGTTGCCGTGCCTGGCCCTGTCGCCAACCTCACCGGGAAGGCCGGCAACGCCAGGGCAACGCTGTCATGGACGGCGCCCCTCTCGGATGGAGGGACTCCAGTAGTGGGCTACATCGTCAAGAGGGGACTTTTTGAATCGGGGCTCGAGGAAGTAAAGCGCATCGATAGCAGCGCGAGTAACTATACGGACGAGGGTGTAGACAATGGGAAGACCTATTACTATGCTGTATTCGCACTCAACGCGGTTGGTGTTGGTGCGACCTCTCCAACAATTAACGTTACACCTCGTGCACCACCAGGAGCGCCGACGGGTTTCCAGTTGAGGGTCGAGGGCGCGACGGTGGTCCTAACCTGGCTCGAGCCCTCCTTGGGAGGAAGAGCGCCGGTCACGGGGTATAGCGTGATGCGGGGGCTTTCCCCAGACCTGCTGGAGATCATCGCGAAGGTCGATGGCGTCCAGACGTACACCGACACCACCATCGAGAAGGGGAAGACCTATTATTATACCGTAATGGCCGACAGCGTTTCAGGCCTCGGTGATAGAACCGCAACCATAAAGGCAACGCTGAAAACCGAGGAAGACGGCCCTGGTTTTGGGGTTATATCCACGGTCATAATCTTTGTGATTATCGCCATGTTGATGAATGCAATGAAGCGGAGACAGTTCTAAACACACTCTATTCGGGAACCCAGTCATCATCGTCCACTCTCCCGTAGCTGGCGTGCGTAAATGTACCACCTTAACAGGAATATAGGCGTCCCTTAGAGGAACGATGGAGGCGGTTGCGATTCACCATTGTTCATTGGACGAGTGAGCGCGCAGGGGCGTGGAAGCATATCCTGCAAGGGCGTTGCTTCAAGGGCGGTCGGTCTTCATGGGGTTATGAGATACCAATCGTATGATGGTCGATGATCATCCACTTGTCTCTTGAATTAAAGGTCCTCGATACCTTCCGTCGGAAAGATGCCGTCTATTGTCACTCGCATGGAGCTGTACGTGCCTTGGTCGATCACTACCTCTCCGATGATGAGCGCCTCGTAGATGCATACATCGTCAGGGATATCTTCCGGGGATATATTGAGCGAGAGGTTAATGTCGGTCCCTGTGGCTGAGATGCTCCGTGTCTCGATAGTAACATCGCTTTGGCCTTCGACAAGATACCGTATCTCTACTTTCAATTCGAACGTCCCAACCGGTCGGACCACCTGTATCCTGACTTCTACTGCAGGGTCCCCTATGTTGGGTCCTATTGCGCCGGAGGCGCCCGTACCGGTCATAATCCTTGGTCGGAGCTCGACCTCACGGTCCTTCTCATGGACGTCGTGGATGTCCGGGAGCTGGACGCCCACGCGCAGCGTTGCGCTGTCGGTCTGGTCGTCCGAATCGAAGACGGTCAGGGTGACGTTGTAGAGGCCAGGCCAGCCGTACGTATGGGAGGCGTCGGACGTCGTGCTCGTGTTCCCGTCCCCGAAGTCCCACAGGTACGTTTTAATGTCCCCTAGCGTGCCCTCGGAGGAGAAGTTGAGCGGCTCCTCCAGCCTCACGACCGCCCTATCCGCGGAGACATGGGCGGTCAGCACTCCGGCATCCCTCGAGCGGACCCGTCCAATCGTTATGCTTCCCGAGATGATGATGATGGCGATGACCGTTAGGACTGCCAGAATGCGGAGCCTTGACCCCAGGAGTGAGGAGAGCTGTGGCAACGGTCTCACCGTCGAAGGGGCTGCACACGTCCCCGTATATCCATGTGCGCCAGTGATTAAAATAGATTATGGTTCCTCCGTTTGATGCGGGGATGTGTCATCCCGGCTCTTCCGGTCGCTCTGTGCCGGGCTGTCGTCCTGGGGGTTCCGCGAGGTCATGTGGCAACTGGAGCACCGGTGGAGGTATTCGAGAGGATGCCTATGGGGGGGGCCCGGGCGGCCGCGAGGTTCCCCAGGCTCGTCGTGTCCGGGGGGTGGAACGGCGCGCTCGAGGCGGTATGCGAGGAGCTTGCGTGTGGGATGGGCGCTAGCCGGGTCGTGGTGAGGGGGGCGGGGCATGATGTGGTGCGCCATGGTAGCGACGGACACTGGCGGGTGCAAGTCCCGCCCGAGCACGAACCTGTTGGCTCGGTAGCGAGGGGAGCTATTATAAGGAGCAATCCTATATGGTAGGAGCCTCCCGACAAAGGGATATTGAGTATCCCGACGCGAATCCGCAGGCCGTAACACGTGTGAAGCCAGATGTAGCGCCGTCATCCCAGCCTTCCCGCCCTGGGGAAGGAATCGGGAGTGCCGAGCCTCTGGGGTCAGGGCGAAGGCCAATGCATCCTGCTGCGGGACAGGAGATGCGTGCCAGGAATGAAGGGCATGGTGACATGGTCAGCCGTGCCGTGAGAGGGCATGCGAGCGGAGCAGGATGGCTCCCCGGCGTAACAGGCACAGCATGCGGAGAAAGTGTTCGACATGAACCACGGGAGACCCCGGACATGTCCCCGACCCGAAGGGGTAACCGCGCAAGCTGGCGCGGGACGCATGCCCGGGGAGTCGGAGCGGTCCATAGTAGCGAGGAGGGCGGGTAATGCCGCCGGAGCGAAGGGGCCGCACTTCCGCGATGCTTCCTCAAGAGGCGAGGACCGGGCCCATCCTCT
>CAYGVT010000002.1:0-1980 GCA_964353355.1 uncultured Thermoplasmata archaeon
GGGGATGCACTGAGGGTATAATTATATGTTTTGTATGTATTGTATGTAAAGAAAATCTAATAAATGACCTCAGGTGTACTAGCTGCTACCCTCTAAGGAGGCGGAACGTAGCGAGGGGTTGTATATGACCCATCCATCGAACTCAGGACCAAGTGCAACGGGCGCGCAAGGACCGTCAGACCTCAAGTTGAACTGCCTCGTATCGGACGTCGACCTGATGGGCATCAAGGTCCACGCCTACCGCTTCCAGCTACAGACCTCCAAGGACCTCGACCTGCAGAGCATGGGTTACAAGGTCTCACGAGAGCTGGCACGGACCGGGGCCTTCACGACATACGGGGGCGGGGAGTACATCTACACCCTCTCGGACAAGGACCTCTCAGGCAACCTGACCGTCGAAGGCATCCCCACCGTCGTCGAGGGCCCCTTCACGGAGGACTTCGACCCCCAGCACGAATCCCACCGGAAGATCGTGCACAAGTCCCTCAAGAGCGAGATCGTCCGCAGGGCCGAGGGCCTCGGCTACGTGCTGCAGGACAGGGACATCCTCTACAAGAGGGAGGGCACCACCACCGGGAACGTCGAATCCCATGACGCCATGACCTACCAGGTCCAGCTGACGCCCAGGGGCCGGGTCATGCTCTTCGTGGACGTCCAGAAGAGATGGATATGCCCCCTGACCGCCTTCATCGAATCCCTGGGTCCCATGACCTTGAGAGAGCGTGACGACCTCCTCAGGGGCTTGGAGGTGATGGTCCACTACTCCGAAACGAACCTCAGCACGATGAGGCTCGTAGGCTACCGCCCTGATGCCCACGGGATGCACGTGCTCGACCCTGCATCGGGCCAGACCCTGTTCGAGTTCTGGGACTCCCCTTCCCAATGGAACAGAGCCCGCGTGATGGCCATAAGGGAGAAGCTCGGCTACACCCCGAACCGCGAGGACGTGGGCGTCTTCATCGTCGCCCCCCTCGACAAGCTCGGCCAGACCTATGCATACCCTCCGCAGGTCATCAGGATTAAGATGGACCTGCAGGACGCCGAGCTGCTCAAGCACCTCGACCTCACCGCCGACAAGATGGCCATCGACGCCAGGGAGCGCGAGGGGAGGATCGACGCCATCTTCCAGGTCCTGGCGAGGGGGACGTTCAGGTTCGGCGACCGCCTCCTCGACTTCTCCACCGGGGGCGGACCCAGATGGGGCAGCCTCGAGGAGCTCGGGCGGGACGGCTACCGGCTGGTCGCCATCGATGACCCCGTGCTCGAGTTCGCGGGGGGCGCCACCTCCACGTTCAGGCCGGGCGACGTCAACAGGATGCTCGAGCGTAGCGGTCCGTACTCAGGGCCCAAGGACGTGACGGTCGACTTCCTGCTCCCCCCGGATGCACCGGAGGCCTTGGTCGGCCCCTTCTTCGAGGAAGTCTCGGCCCGATACTCGAGGTTCAGGCTCGGACGCCTCACACTGGGCACGACCCTGATGGGCGGCACCGGACATTACGCCTACGGCGCCAGGGCGCACGAGCACTACCTGGACCTCCAGGCGGATGGCCAGGCCCCGAGGGGACGGGTGCTGCTCGCGGTCCTTCCCAGGGATGAGCAGGACGATGCCCACAAGGCCATCAACAACGCGCTGCTGGACGTCCGCGTCCCGTGTAAGTGCATGGCCCTAGAGACCTTCCTCGGGTTCAGGACCCATACCAAGTACCACCTGTTCAACATCGTCGCCTGCATCTACGACCGCTCGCTCGAGGTCGGGGAGGCGATGTGGGTCCTGAGGGACGGCGCAGGCAACCGACCCCAGCAGGACCCGCCGAGCCCTGTCGGGCCGACACCCCCGCAGTCGCAGGTCTACATCGGGTTCGACGTCTCGCGCGTCAGGAACAGGCCGGAGGTCGCGTCCTACGCGGCCGTCTGCGAGCCCCATGGACGCGTCATCACGCTGAGGGACAAGGCCTTCTCGGGCGAGTACCTCACCTCCGC
>CAYGVT010000003.1:0-15212 GCA_964353355.1 uncultured Thermoplasmata archaeon
TCTCCGGCGGGCAGCAGCAGCGGCTCTGCATCGCGCGCACCCTCGCCATCGAGCCCGACATCATCCTCATGGACGAGCCTTGCTCGGCCCTCGACCCCATCGCCACGGGCAAGATCGAGGACCTCATCTTCGAGCTCAAGCGGGACTACACCGTCGTCATCGTCACGCACAACATGCAGCAGGCGGCCCGCGTGAGCGACTACACGGGGTTCTTCTACCTGGGGGAGCTCATCGAGTTCGGGAGGACCGATGAGCTGTTCGAGATCCCCAGGCATGAGCTCACCGAAAGGTACATCACAGGGAGGTTCGGATAACCATGCCGATGGGACGGGAGAAGTTCGACTCCGAGATGGCGCTGCTCCGCAACGACTTGATCAAGATGGGCGACATTGCGACGCAGATGCTCTCCAAGTCCGTCGAGGCGTTCAAGAAGCAAGACAGCGGCATCGCGGCATGGGTCGATTCCAAGAAGGGCGACCTCGCCGCGCTCGACCACGCCATCGAGAAGCGGGCGCTGGAGATGATAACCCTCTACCAGCCCATGGCGTCCGACATGCGGAGGCTCGGCACTTCGCTCAAGCTCAACACCTACCTCTACCGCGTCGGCCGCTATGGCAAGGACATCGCAAGGGACGCCACGGCACTGCTCGGGCAGCCACACATGACGAAGCTCGTGATGATACCCCTCATGATGGACATCACCGTGTCCATGGTGAAGGACGCACTCGCGGCCTTCGAGACGGAGGACCTATCCCTTATCAAGGACTTCGCCGAGAGGGACGACCAGGTCGACCAGCTGTGGGAGTCCATCTTCAGGGAGTGCCTGACTTACATGATGGAGGACCAGCGCAAGATAACGCCGAGCCTTCACTACATCATGGTCTCCAGGAACCTCGAGCGGGTCGGCGATCAGGCGTGCAAGATGGCCGAGAAGATACACTACATGATCACCGGCGAGCACGTGGAGATCAAGTGAGGCCCCCGCCGGGTGAGAGGGCAAGCTACATCATCCTCGCGTGCGCAATAGCCCCCGGATGCAGGACATGGTCGATGCGAGGCGCATCCGCACCATCAGGGACGGCGTCCCCGGGGACGGCCCGGTCGTCTACTGGATGAGCCGCGACCAACGCTCGGAGGACAACTGGGCGCTGCTCCATGCCCAATCGCTCGCCCTGCACGGGCGGCGGCCGCTGGTCGTGGCGTTCTCGCTCGCGCCCGCCTTCCTGGGCGCGACCCTCAGGCAGTACGCGTTCATGCTCAGGGGGTTGGGTGAGCTGGACCGCGCCCTCGCGGGGCACGGCATCCCCCTCCACCTCCTGCGCGGGGGGCCGTCAGCATCCATCCCACGGTTCATCCAGCGCGTGGACGCAAGCGCGCTGGTGTGCGACTTCGACCCGCTGCGGGTCAAGCGCGCGTGGCAGGCCAAGGTTGCCACCCACGTCCGCGTCCCCGTCGTGGAGGTTGACGCCCACAACGTCGTGCCGTGCTGGGCCGCGTCCCAGAAGCAGGAGTGGGGGGCATACACGCTGAGGCCCAAGATCTCCCGCCTCCTGCCGGGCTTGCTGCGGGAGGTCCCGCCCCTGGAGGAACACCCGCATGGGAGGGCGGCGCTGGAGGCGGAGAACGACTGGGACGGCGCGCTGCGACGGCTCAGGGTCGACCGGACCGTCCCCGAGGTGGTGACGCCCGTTCCTGGCGAGGCCGCCGCCCGCAAATCGCTTCATGAGTTCGTCGAGCGGAAGCTCGATGGCTACGCGGACGCGCACAACGACCCCAACCTCGACGGCCAGTCCGGCCTCTCGCCGTACCTGCACTTCGGGCATCTCTCGGCGCAGCGCGTGGCGCTCGAGGTGCGCGCGCACCAGGGGGATACCCGCTCGACCGAGGCCTTTCTCGAGCAGCTCATCGTCAGGCGGGAGCTGGCCGACAACATGTGCCTGCACAACCCGCACTACGACTCGTTCGAGGGCTTCCCCGAGTGGGCCCGCTGCACGCTCGACGGCCACCGCGCCGACCGTCGGCCCCACCTCTACTCGCGCGAGGAGCTCGAGGACGGTCGCACCGAGGACGCGGCCTGGAACGCGGCCCAATCGGAGATGGTGCGCACCGGCAGGATGCACGGCTACATGCGCATGTACTGGGCTAAGAAGCTGCTCGAGTGGACTAGCTCGCCCGAGGAGGCGCTTGCGGTCGCTATCGCGCTCAACGACAGGTACGGGCTCGACGGCCGCGACCCGAACGGCTACGCGGGCATCGCCTGGAGCATCGGGGGCGTCCACGACCGCGCCTGGGGCGCGAGGCCCGTCTTCGGGAAGGTGCGGTACATGGGCAGTCGGGGGCTGCGCTCCAAGTTCGACGTGGACGCGTACGTGGGACGGCACCTCGGCGCCCGGGGATGAGGCTCACTCACCACGGCCCGAGGGTGCGCCCGCCATCTCGCCGTGCAGCGCGCGGAACGTCGACCAGAACCTGGTCCGGGCCTCCTCGTACGCCCTCCGCACGTCCTCGTCCTCTGTGGGATTGACGACCCTCATCGACGGCACCCATCCCAGCACGTCCTCCTCGCGGGAGAGCTTGGCCCCGACCGCCGCGAGCATCGCGGCCCCGTAGGCGGTCCCCGGGAAGGCCACGATGTGGCCCAGCGGCCTTCGCACGACATCCGCGACGATGCGACGCCACAGCGCCGAGCCCAGCCCCGCGTCGACGACGGTCGTCGAGGGGGCCATCGGGACACCCGTGTCCGCCACGGTCCGCATGCCGTCCTCGAGCAGGAAGGCCGCGCCCTCGAGCACGGCCCTGTACATGTGCCCGCGGTGGTGCTCCGCCCGCAGCCCTATGAACGCCGCGGACAGGTCGGACCTCCAGAGGGGGCCGCTCGCGCCCGCGAGGAAGGGGTGGAACACGAGCCCCCCGGACCCTGGCGGGACCAACGCGGCCTCGCGGTCTAGCGTCTCAATCTGCGTGGAGGTGACCATCTGCGGCATCCAGTGGCCCGCCGCCCCGCCGAGGTACGCCCCCCCGCCGGAGGAGCATGCCAGGTCGTTCGGCCTTATCACGTGCGGCACCGTGACCATCCTCGGCAGCACCTTGCTGTCCGGACCCCCGTCCCTGAGGAGGCCCCAGGTCCAGCTCGTCCCCATGATGAGCGCGTTCTCCCCCGGGGATGCGGCGCCCACCGCGAGCATGGCCACCGCCGTGTCCACCCCGCCAGCGACTACCGGCACCCCCTCGGGGATGCCCGAGAGCGCCGCGCCGATGCCCGTGGCCTCCCCGACGACCTCATCCGGCCGCACGATGGTGCCGAAGAGGTCCGACCTCACCTCGAGCCGCATCCCCGCGATGCCCGAGGCCACCTTGCCAAGCAGGTCCGCCATCTCCTGGTTGACCTGCCAGGTCCGCGCATCGAGCAGGCCCCCGAAGTTGGCCATCGACGACAGGTCGGTCGTGTGCTCCCCCGTGAGGAGCCTTGCGATGTAGCCCACCGGTGTGAGGAGCCGGTGGGTGCGAAGGTAGAGCCCCGTCTCGCGAGCCATGTACCACACGAGCTTCACGAACCCGAAGTAGGGGTCGATGACGTCCATGCCGGTCACGGTGCGGAGCACATCCGTCGGTAGGTCCCGTCTCAAGGCCTCGGCCTCGGCCGTCGCGCGACGGTCGAGCCATATGGGCACGCTCCTCAGCGGCTCGAAGTCGGTGCTGACCGGCACGCCGAGCCCGCCGAAGAGCCCCGTGACCGCGACGGATTCGATGTAGATGCGGCGCTTCTGCGATGCCAGCACGCACTCCCTGCACACTCGCATGGCGGCATCGGCCCACACCTTGGGGTCCTGCTCCGCGCCCCCGGGCCACCTCTCGGAGATCGTGAAGCCCGGCGCGTAGGGAAGGATGTGGCGCGCGAGGACCCGCCCCGAGCTCGTGTCCACGAGGACGCCCGTGGCGCGCGATGTCCCGATGTCAAGCCCCAGCACGAGAGACATTCGAACCCCTCGCGCTTATATTGCCCCGGGAGGGTGATAATCCTTTCCCACGTTCGATGGCGGTCCGCACGTCGCAGTGATGCGGCGGATGCGGGAGTGGCGCAGGGAGGACTGGAGGCGGGAAGGCTGGGAGGCGGTAGGAAGGGAGGTTCTGTCGCACGGAGGTCTGGGGGCGGGGTGGCAAGGGGGAAATGAGGCGGGGGGCCGGGGAGCGGCACGGGACAGGCGTCGCCTCCGCGGCATCGGGCTAGGCCCACCCCCCCCGGAAGGCCACCCAGCAGCGGCTGCCGGGGTCGAAACCTTTATCCGCACAGGTATTCATTCGAGCCCGTCAGAAGGGATGTCATGGCCAGCTGGCGGTCGCCGCTCTTGCTCCTGGGGGTGGCACTTGCCATCTCCGGGTGCGCGGCCATCGCGTCCGCGGGGCCTGACCCCCCGCACGTCGACGGCGGGAGCACGACGTTCGTCGGGAACTGGACCGTCGACCCGCTCGACGACCTCCTCTACGTCAACCAGACCATCGTCCTCGACGGCAACCTCACGGTGGACGAGAACGCCACGCTGGAGCTGCGCAACTGCACGCTCGTCATGAACTCCACCTTCAATGGCCAGTTCTCCATCCTGGTCCGTGCGAACGGAACGATGCGCGCGCTCCAGGGCACGACGGTGACGTGCCGAATCGACCTCGGCGGCCCAGGGCCGGGGTTCATGTGGTCCGTGAGTGCGGGTGGCCGCATCGTTATGGACGGCTCGCGGCTCGTCGGTGCCGGCTGGGACGACGAATACCCCGGCCTCGTCCTGGAGGCGGGGGGCAGCGCGCTCAATCTCTCCTCTATCGAGCACTGCCATCGAGGCCTCACCGCGCTGGGCGGTCCCAGCACGGTGGAGAACCTCACCATCTCCAACTGCAGCGTGGGCATCCTGTGGAAGGCGCCGTCGTCCGTCCTGGCGAACGTGAGCTGCCAGGACTGCAATGCCACAGGGGTCGTGCTGGAGGGCTGCGCCGATGTCATCGTCGCCGACCTGACGGCGGTCGATTGCGGAGAGGGGCTGCGCGTGGCCGCGGACGCGACCGGCATCGTGGTCCGCGACGTGGAGGTGAGGGGCTCCTCCATCGGGGTGAACTGCTCCTCGGACGGCGCCGTCCTCCAGCGCGTGTCCGGGACCGACTGCGACGTGTGCCTGCGCGTGTCGGGGAACGACACCTGGGCGGAGGACGTGAGGGCATCGCTCACGGCCTCCGCGCCCCCCGCGACCGCTGGCGTCCTGGTCACGGGCGGTGCGGTCCGGGTGCGCCTCGTGACCCTCGACATCTCCGGGCCTGACGACGCCATCCTCGTGCTCGGGGGCTGCTCGGGGCTGAGGGTCTCCGACCTGCGCGTGAGGTCGGTCGTGGACGGGGGGGTCGCCATCGACGCCTCCCCCGGCAGGGCGTCCGATGTCCGGCTCGAGAGGCTCACGCTGGCCGTCGCGGGCGTCAGCTACGGCATCGCTCTGCGCGGCCTCGATGGCGTCGTCGTCGACACCGCTGACATCTCTGGCCCCCCGTCGTACGCCGTCGACCTCCGTGACTGCAGCGACGTCCAGCTCGAATCGGTGCAGGCGACCGCGTCGCAACGGGTCATCTCGGCGGACGGCTCAGGGGCATGGGGAAACCTGACCATCACCGGGTGCGACCTCGACGGCGCCCAGTACGGCCTCTGGTCGGAGGACGTGCCCAGGCTGCGCATCTCCGATTCCATCTTCCTCTACTCGGCGATCGACTGCATCATCGCAAGGCGCGTGGCAGATGTGGGCATCACCGACTGCGCCATATCGGGCGGCCTCAGGTCCGGCATCGAGCTGTTCTCGTGCCAAGGGGTCGTGCTCGGGTCCATCACCATCTCGGACGTCCCATACCCCGTGTACATGCAAGACACCCGCAACATCACCATCGACGGGTGCTTGGCGGACGCCTGCGACACGGGCATGTGGTTCTCGGGTTGCGTGAACCTGGACATGCTTGACACGACGGTCACCGCCTGCGTCCTCGGTTTCGCGTTCAACGCGTCGTCCGACCTGGCGCTGTTCACGCTCACCGCCCAGCAGGCCTCCGACGCGGGATTTGCACTGGAGGGCGGGACGACGGGCGCGGTGCTCGACAACGCGAGCATCCGGTCCTGCCCGACGGGCGTCCGGCTGTCCGGGGCCGCGACCTCGTCGATACTGCTGCGGTCCATCGACTTGCAGAACTGCACCGAGGGCGTCAACGCGAGCTGGGCCGGCGCCGACATCGTCGTGAACTCGACCGCGTTCGACGCTCTTAAGGTCGGCGTGTCCGCGACGGGGGGCTCCGAGGTACGCGTCGAGGACGGTTCGTTCGTGGGCTGCACGATGGCGCTCAGGTCGGACCTCTCGTCCTGGCTCAACTGGACCGTAGCCTCCCCCACCGACATGGAGGACTGCTCGGCCCTCCTGCGCGGCCGCATCGAGCTGCTCGGTGGCGGGGGGCTCAACATCACGCGCTGCGACGTCGTGTTCCTGTCAAGGTCGGACCTCGATGCGGGCATCGCGTCCGTGGATGGGTCGACCCTCCGGCTGTCCGGCTCGTCGTTCTCCGCGGGCGCGGCGAGCGCGTTCCACATAGACTCGTCCGGGGCGCTCGACATCAGGGACTGCAACGTGTCCGACGGCACGGACGCCACCAGCGTCGGCGCGCTCACGGTCGCGGGCGATGCCGCGTGGGTCGGCAGCTCCACGTTCAGCGACTGCGCCGTGGCGGTCCGCATCACGGGCGACTTCGCCACGATAGCAGGATGCGAGTTCTCTGGCAACACTTACGCCGACATCGTGCTGGGGGGCGCGCTCCGGCCCATCGTCTCGGGATGCGACCTCGTCGTCGCGGCGAGGGGCATCGCCGGCACCTTCGACGGTTCGCTGACGTTGAGCGACACTTACATCGATGGCAGGGGCGCGTCGGCCGAGGCGCTCTCGCTCGCCAACGACGCGTCGGTGAGGGCGACCCTCACCCTCCGCAACGTAACCATCGCGCACTTCTCCCCCTCCGTCCCGGCGGTCGTGGACCAGCACCAGGGCTCGACTCTCCTGGAGGACTGCGTCCTTCTCGACGGGGTCGGGCTCTCGCTCGGCCCGAGGGGTGGGGCCATGGTCCAGGTCAGGCGCGTCGCCGCGATGGGTTCCTCGGTCGGCATCTCCGCGACGCCGTTCCTCGTCGAGAACTGCTCGTTCAACGATTCCCTCCTGCAACTCACCGATTGCCTGCAGGGGGGCGTCGTGGACGGATGCCTATTCGAGGGGACGCCATCGCCAGCCCCGGCCATGGTGGTACTGAGGAGCAGGTACGTCACGCTCGTCGGGGTGGACGTGGACGTCGTCGGCGATGCCCTATCGATTCTGGACGACTCCAGCCTGAGGCTCGTGACCTCCTCCATCATATGCACGGGCATCGCGCTCGAAGTGAACTCGTCCCAGCTCGAGGCCGAGTCGACCGGGCTTTACAACCTCTCGGGCGATGGCCTGAGGGCGTCGGGCGTGTCCGCCACCGTCGAGCTTGGTAACTGCACGATCTCAGCGAACCCGGGCCGCACGGGCCACGATGTCGTGGTCACGTCGAACGCCGAGGCATGGCTCGTCAACACCACCTTCGACAGGACGTCGGTCGTCACCGCGGACTCTGGACGCCTCCATGTGGTTTGGTACGCGACGTTCGAGCTGCGCCCACCCTGGGGAGGCACGGTGGACCGCCCGACGACCTTCACCATCACCGACGCCAAGGGAGATGAGGTCGTGAACGTCACGGACGTGCGCGGGGTGTTCGAGCTGCACGAGCTGCTGGAGGACTCGGGCACGCGCACGATGCTCACGCCCCACCAGCTCTTCGCCGAGGACCGCTCCCGCGGCGTCAGGTGGGAGGGCGAGCTAACCTTCGACAGGACGCTGCACGTGACCATCGACCTACTGGACATGGAGCTCCCGTTCGCGCGCGCGGGACCGGACCAGGTCGTGGTCGAGGACAGCCTTGTCACGCTCGACGGCATGTCATCCTCTGACAACGACCCGACATTCGGGATGACGGGCACCTTCGTCTGGACGTTCGACGATTACGGCACACCCGTGACGCTCTCTGGCGCCCGCGTCGACCACGTCTTCTCCGTCCCCGGCAGCTTCCAGATAACGCTCACGGTGAGGGACGGCGCTGGCAACGTCGGCACCGACCCGCTGGTGGTGCAGGTCCTCGACGCGACCCCTCCTGTCATCGTATTCGAGGGCAACGTCTCGGTCGACGAGGACACTCCCTACATCTTCGACGCGTCCGCCACGACCGACAACGACCCGCGGTTCGAGGTCTCGAACGGCCGGTTCGTCTGGACCTTCCAGGTCCCCGGGGGACCGCTCACGGTGGAGGGGGCGGCGGTGATTGCCAGCTTCCCGGAGCCGGGCACCTACGCGGCGCGCCTGACCGTCTACGACAGGGAGTCCAACAACGCCGAGGCCGACTTCTGGGTGGAGGTCCTCGACCGCACGGCCCCCGAGATCGTGGGCTTGCGGGACACGGTGGTGTTCGCGCCGACCCCCAACCTCCTCGACGCCTCCCGCTCCGTCGACAACGTCGGCATCGCGACCTACAGGTGGGTCGTCGAGCACGACTCCCAGACCATCACGCTCGAGGGCCCGACGCCCCAGTTCTCGTTCGACGGCCTCGGCATCTACGACGTGACCCTCACGCTCGAGGACGCCGCGCACAACGCCAACTGGACCTCTTTCGCCATCGTTTACGATGACGTGCCCGTCATCACGCTGCCATCGCACGTCGTCGCCATGGCCCTCTCGCCCCTCGAGGTGACGTTCAAGGTGCAGGACGAGTTCAACGACGGCCTTGCGTTCAGCCTCGCATCCGGCCCCGCGGGCGTGACCTTCAGCCCCGGCCCCGAGGGCATCAGGCTGCTTTGGACGCCGCAGGGCGGGACGGGCGGGTACGAGAGCATGGACGTCATGTTCGACGTGTCCGTCAACGACGGCTATGTCGACGCGGTCGGGCGCATGACCGTCTGGGTCAACCCCGCGAGGGGGGATGGCAACCATCCCCCGGTCATCACCTCGACGCCGCCGCTCGCGGCGAAGCGCGCCGCGCCTTACATCTACTCGGTTTTTGCGACGGACCCCGACGGCGACAGGCTCGGCTACGTGCTCGTGGCGGGCCCCGCGGGGATGGCGGTGAGCGTCGAGGGGACCGTTTCCTGGACGCCGCCGTTCGAGACGGGCACCATCGCGGTCCACGTGAACCTCGGCGTGACGGACGGCCAGGCCATCGTGGTCCAGGAGTGGGACATCCGGTTCCGTGAGCCCCCGAACCAGGCGCCCCGCATCGCCTTCAGCATCCCCTCGCTCGAGGTGAAGGTCCTCGAGGAGTTCACAGTCGACCTCACGCCCTTCGTGCCGGACGGGAGCGCCTACCAGGTGGACGCTGACGACCCCAACCTGGTGCTCAGCTGGTCCGTCCGGTTCAACGCCTCGGCGGTGACCCTGGTCGAACATGAGAAGCTGGTCTTCCGGTTCAGGGCGCTCGAGGTGAGCGCCGAGCTCGAGCTCGAGTTCGTGGTGACGGACCCCTCTGGAGCAAACGATTCGACCACGATGGGGCTCGCCATCCTGCCGCCCCCGGTCCCCGGAGGGGACCATGACTGGTGGCCCTGGATGCTGCTCGTCCTCGTCGTCGCGGGCGTGGTCGCGACCGTCGGGGTGGGCGTGGGCGCCTCGAGGCGCCGCAGGAGGCTGGCGGCCGCCGAGGCGCGGATACGGGCGATGGACGCCGAAGCGGCCGAGCCGGAGCAGCCCCGGTTCGCGCCCACGGCCGTCCCGAGCTCCCCGGCGTCCCAGGCGGGCGTCGTGGTGGCCGAGGAGACGTCGGTCACCGCTGCCTCGCGCGCGCTGACCGAGCAGGACGTCGCAGTCGAGCTTGAGGAGGAGATGCTCGAGGATGACCTGGACGAGCTGCTGGCCGATATGGGCTCCTTCCAGGAGATACCCTCGGCCGCGGCGCGTCCGGCCTCGCTCAGGGCCCGCGCCGCCGCCATCGCCGAGGCCGCTACCGGGACGCCCGCTCCCCCAGCCCCACCTCCCGCCGCCCAGCCATCGGCCGTGAGCAGACCGTTCGTCCTCGAGGGCGTGGCCGTCCTGGGCAAGGACGGCAGGACTCTCGCATCGACGGGTCGCGTCGACGAGGTCATCGGTCCCGTGCAGAAGGCGGTGCTCGACGTACTGGCGGCCCGCGACGCGACCAACGACGCGACCCTCGAGGTCGAGGGGCGCAGGGTCATCGTCATGGCAAGGGACGGGATGGGCGTCGTCGGCATCATCCGGGGCAGGGAGGACGGGGACCTCCGCCCCCAGATATCCGCGGCGTTGGACAACGTGCACGCGCACCCCGACCGCGACGGCGCGCTGGAGGTCATCGAGGACCTGCTCGCCGCCTCCGGTGGAGGGGTGCGCGCGGAGGTCGTGAAGGGCGCCTGGACCGCGCATCTGCGCGCTCACGTGGGCTTCAAGGGCCACCACGTGGTGCTCGAGGTCTTCGTCCGCAACGACACGGACGCGCTCATGCACAACGTGCGCATCGACATGAGCTACGACCACGACGCGCTCTCGCTGGTCTCAGTGAGGCCCAGGCTCCTGGTCTCTCAGGACCACGTCTCGGTCGGCAACCTGCCCCCGAGCAAGTCGGCCGAGCTCGAGGTCGCCTTCACCGCGGAGCTGTGCCTATCGTCGCCGATGTCCGTCCTTGCGTCGTACACGGACTCCGAGGGCCGCCGCGTGCAGGTGCCGATCAAGCCCATGCGCGTCGACGTGCGCCCGCCCCGCCTCGCGCCCGCCGGCGCCCCGACCGACCAGGAGCTCTTGGAGCTCGCGGGCGGCGGGCTGCCCCACTCGGGCCGGAAGGCCTTCACCTACGCGGCCGAGGTCCCGCGCGCGGGCGTGCACGCCGTCGCCATCCGAAAAGCGAGGGACGCGGGGCTCGCGGTCGTAAGGGAGCTCGATTCGCCCGAGACGATGCGCACCGAGACATGGCTCGCGGGCGCGGCCGTCGAGGGCAGGGCACGGGCCATCGTGCGCGTCTCTGCCCATGGCGCCGACCGGCTGCTGGAGGTCTTCGCCGCATCGGACGACGCCGCGGTCATCGTAGGGCTTCTGACCTCCCTCTCAGGCACCATCATGGACTCGGTCGGGAGCGCGACCCCGGTGGCCGCCCTGGAGCGTGTGAAGGACGCGCGGCTCCTCGGGGACCTCGAGGTATGGCCCACCCTCCTCGAGTACGAGCTGGAGGGCGATTGAGGCTGGGCAGGTGGCGGCAGGTCCGCCAATGCAGGCGCCGCTCGGACGCTCAAATCGTGAGCTGCGAACGGGGCACCATCGCCACCTCGGCCACGTGCTTCATGCCGAGCGCGGCGGCGAGGCCTGCCATCTGCTGCCCCACGGCCGGCGGTGCCACCAGCAACGGTCTGAGGCCCCTCGTGGAGACCTGGTCGACGACCATGGCCAGGGTATGCCTTGCAAGCCCGGTCCTGCGGTAGCGCGGCTGCGTGTAGACCCGCACCACCGCGTAGACGCGGCCGATCGAGGCCGTCGCGAGGGAGGCGATGGCGCCACCGTTGAAGGCTCCGACGGCGACACCCTTCCCGAGCATGTCCTTGGGCGTGCCGTAGTCCACCGAGAGGAACATTGCATCCCCCGGCATCTTGTGCCAGAGCTCCAGGTCCGAGAAGAGGACCTGCCTCACGTCCAGGTCGGGCCTGGGCGGGGGGACGCTGCCTGGCTCGACGCCGTTGGTGGTCGAGAACAGGTGCAGCACCTGAAGCGATCGGGGTTCCACGATATCCACCAGCTGTGAGAACAGTGGCGTGGGCATTATGAGCCGGCGCTCCGGCGCGAGCTTCACGAGGATGTCGAGCAGGTCCGAGGAGGCGCGCGCCCCTACGAGCCTGACCTCGCGCTTGGGGTCCTTGGGCAGCACGACGTAGCACTTCTCGTCCTTGGTCCTTATGACGGTCGCGCCGCCGACCTCGATGTCGAAGGCCGCCGGGGCCGCCACTGGGTCCTTCGCGAACCACTGGGCGACCGCCTTTGCGGATACCTCGTCTAGGCGCCTCATGCTGCCTCTACCTCCTAATGACAGCCAGGCATGGCAGATAAACGCATCGTCTTGGTTCTTAGTCGCGAGAGCCAGGACCGATGCGCCATCGGGCTCCCACGGGGCGGCCACGCCTGTTCGTGCAGACCGCCCTGGCGGGACGCCGAAAACGATATACCGTGGCGGGGCGTTCACCGAGGCGCGACAGGGCGTGAGGAGATGGCTGGCATCTACAAGTCGAGCGTGTCGAGGACCCCTGTCGAGCCCGTCCAGATGGAGGGGGCCGAGGGTGTTACCGTCCAGTGGCTGCTGAGGAAGGAGCATGGCGCGCCCAACTTCGAGATGCGCAGGTTCACCGTGGCCAAGGGCGGGCACACGCCCTACCACAAGCACCCCTACGAGCACGAGATATTCGTGATGTCGGGGGAGGGCGTGCTCAGGCACGAGGGCAAGGAGCACGCGCTCCACACGGAGGACGTCATATACATACCGGCGGACGACATGCACCAGTTCCGCAACTCGGGCGATGCGCCGTTCGTGTTCATGTGCCTGATCCCCAGGCTGAAGTGAGCAGGACGTGGAAAAGGCCATTTTGCCCCATAATATTACACACAATCCCGAGGTATTCCGTTGCTATGTCGTTTCTAATTTCATATTAACTATTTTTGTTGAATATTGGGTTTGCTTAATTTGGGGGGTCGATTTCTAATGTCCCAGGTTGAGCTCGATGAATATCTAATCTGCCCAATGTGCTCCTTTCTCATCCGAGCTCGATGGTATATCGGGATGCTGGTCCGGTGCCACGCTTGCGGTTACTCATTCCAAGTCGGGGGTCCTTGAGATGGCCAGTAAATTCTCTGGTTGGTGCTACTGGTGCCAGGCATCAACGCAACGATCCGATGAATCCCCCTGCAGCGAATGCAAAGTGAATCCCCCTTCAAACTACATTCCAAAGAATCCGGAGAGTGAAATAAAATGCCCATAATGTATGAACCGCCAGCGTTTCCGTGGGATTCGGCTGAAAGAGTGTGCTGTGGATCCACCTTGGTTATCATAATCTCGGTGGTCCTGGTCCTAATTTGGCTCTACCTTCGGGGGCGACGTTAGATGGTAACGCATCAAAAATCCCCGCCCCCGCTACCTAAGCCCCTCCGGTTCATTATGAAGGATGCCGGCAAGTCCTCCGAATACCGCCGGCCCCGTTGCGAGTGCAATCGACATTTATGGCCCTTGCCCGGGCCAATACGCCGTTACAAGTGCCAGCATTGCCTGATAATCTATATCACGACCACATATGGAGCGGTTCGCATTGAGTCGACGAAAGTATTACCGTAGATCCAACCGATATTCAATCCCCCCGACGCGATGCCTTCCAAATAGGTGCGGCCTTGGCAACGGGAAATGTTACCAAAGTAGATGCCATCAATGGGCGGGGGGGCGATGTCCGAATATTCAAGGAAAACCCCCTCACGTGCCCCCGGACGATTTTAAATCAATTATTCGTCCTCCCCTCCATGATTATGCCCCTTCTAGCAGAAAATCAATTCTAGAGCCTAATCGGAAGGTTGGTGATTAGATGCGATACGATAAAGAATACAAAGGCTGCCCGACTTGGCAGCGTCTTATGGGCAACGATCCCGAATACTCGCGGCCATGGGACGTCGCTTTTACTGCCCTCGCTGAATTTGAGGATGAAAAGGGTAATAATGTAATAATGGAACCCGGGGAAATACTTGAGTGGCTCATCAAAGAAGGGAAGGGCGAGCTCGCGAGCCTTCGAATCGATGAAATAGAGATATTCACCAAACTTATACTCAAAGATTGGGTAAAGTGCGGAATTCTAACGTCGGATGGATTGATGGATTGGGACCCGGCGCTTATCGAGAGGATTAGGCATGGTGAACCGGAAGGATCCCCGGTCCTCGAGGACAATTCATCCACCCATGACCCAGTGGAATTCAAAACCAAGGTTCAAAAGAAGGGGACCGGCATCGCCATTTACATTCCACGGGACGCTCAAGATAGAACGGGGGCCGCATCCGGCGATATTGTCAAAGCGACGATCGCCGTTATCGAAAAGAAATTGTAACCCGTGTTACTTTAGTATTACTACGTAATACTACCCATTTCTATAACTTGGGGTTAGATTCTAGGTTCTACTCTTACCTTATTTTTATTTCACTAGTTAGATACATTATTATTATAGGCCGTTTCGACCAACATCCCTTTAAAATTGCCTGGCTATATAAACTAAATCATCACGGATTGGTGAAAATGAACGAAAATCCATGGGTAAACGACTACTTTTCAAGCTTGCCAGTATCAATTAATCGCTTGAAAAAAACAGTCCAACTTTCCTTATCACCAAACCGATCCGTTCGGCGATATTCGTCCAGGACCTTGACGACCCGAGCGTCGATACTCATGTGCGTTCGCGCCACGGCGTCCCCATTGGTTTCGCCCTTAGTATCCATGCGCCAATAATGCGCGGGCAAGTTATTAATACTTTGTTTGCACATAGCGGGCAGCGGTGGGATGGTTGGCTCCGAGCATACGCCTAACGGAAGAGGGGATTAGGCTTTTGATATTAGCCCAATCCGTGAGCCCGGCATCGAAGGAGCGGATCCTTTTCGAGATGTCGGAGTTTGGTATCCTGAACGAGAGGGCTTGGATCGTGGTCGAATGAAAGACCAACTAAACGGAGATGGTCATTTGACCACGGCATTTACGGTTTTATCGGGTTTAGTAAATGCCAGGCCCCCAACAATGGCGACGCATGACCAGGTAATTGGTTGTCTCATTCGACGCACAACGCCAATTCGAAAATTGAAATTTCGAGGGTCCCGAGTAATCGTTGAATTTGATATTGAAGATTTATTGAAATCGACGGCGGAACAACATCGCATCGAGGGACGCCCCGGTTTACTCGAGGAATTCTGGTGAATCAATATGGAGAACCGAGAAATGTGGAAGGCTCTGGGAATTGAGAGAAAAAAGTTTCTGAAATTTCTAGAGCTCTTCGCTGCCGAGGATGCCGAGGTAGGATTAGAGCACGTTGAAGATTGGATTGCGATTTATCGAGAGGCAAAAGACCTATTGAAAGACTAGAA
>CAYGVT010000004.1:0-18325 GCA_964353355.1 uncultured Thermoplasmata archaeon
CGATTCGCTGGACGACCCCGCGAGCGACGTGAAGGTCGATATGACGACGCCAGTGCCCGGCATTGGCGAGGTCGACATCAGGCACATCGAGACCGCGGTCGAGGGCACCAACATCAACGTGACGCTGCGGCTCACGGCCGCCTACAACGCCTCGGCCTCATACACCGTCGTGCTCAAGGGCGACGGGACGAAGGAGTTCTCCTTCAGCCGCATGATGTTCATCGGCTTCATGGTCACCGACCCCGACGGCAACCTGCTGACCAACGCGTCCGGCGGCGAGAGCTCGGACGGCAAGACCGTCTACTGGACGCTGCCGCAGGCGGACTTCGGGCTCACGACCAAGCTCGAGATCGACAGCGCCTCGTCGATGCTGCTGGACATGTCCAACATCTCGGACATCAAGACCTACATGGACCTCGCAGGGAGCTCCGATGTCACCCCGCCGGAGGACGAGGAGGAGGCGGGCCCCATGAAGATCGAGTTCACCTACGAGATCGAGAAGATTGACCGCATCAAGCAGACGGTCGTGATGTACTTCACCGGCAACCAGACGAAGTACCTCAGGCATGCCATGGACACCAACGAGGACGGCACCGTGACCGCCACCGAGCGCGACAATTACATCGACGATATGGAGAAGATGATGGGCAACGAGTCGATGACGTCCAACATCACGCTCGACGGCATGAACCAGACCTCCTCCACCTTCAGCATCGACAGCCCCGCCGAGGCGCTGGGCTCCGCGGACAGCACATCCACCATCCCGCTTCGGATGTCCACCACCGTCGAGTTCCCCGAGGCTGACAGCAAGAAGAAGGAGCACGAGTACCGCTACTTGCAGGGCGGCAGCGGGACCAGCGGCTTCGAGAACGTCACCAACGATTCCCTTCTGGAGTTCATCGCGCCCTCCGGGTGGAAGTTCGACAAGACCGGGTGGCCTGCGTCCGTGGTGCCCTACATCTCCAAGGACGGCACGAAGATATCGATCGAGGGCAAGTACTGGGACACCGCGTTCCCGACCGGGACCAACATCACCGCCTTCAGGATCGTGCAGAAGAAGGGGGACGACGACTCCCCCGGCGCGGGCGCGGCGCTCGCCGTGATGGCCGGGGCCATGGCCGCCGTCGTGGTGCTCTCGGAGAGGCGGCGCCTGGTGCGCTAGCGCCAGGCCCGCCTCGCCAGAGGCGCCCCCCAGGGGAAAGGGTCATATAGACCCATAGTGGTTCACCGGCGGGGATGACATGGCCAGTAGAAAGACGAAGACCATCGCGCCGTGCCGGGTCTACGTGGACCCGAAGGTGCCACGCGGCCATGTCGCCTTCCCGCCCGAGTTCTTCAAGACGACCGGCATCCAGCCGGGGCACCATGTGGTGCTGAGGCACAAGGGCCTCCGGGTGAGGGAGAGCACGCAGGAGAACGACCTCCTCGGGGTCTGCGAGATGGCGGTCTCCCCGAGGCTCGCGGTCTACCTGGGGCTCGAGGGCGGCCAGCTGCTCAACGTCGAGGACCGCGAGACCATCGGCGACGAGCTCTTCGACGAGGTCGAGTCCTTCGTGCAGGTGCTCGAGCACTCCGCCGAGAGGCTCGCGGTCGACCTGAGGGCCGACGTGTCCAAGTTCAAGGGAAGTACGGTCGAGCAGGTGCTGGACCACATGGTGGCCAACCGGCAGTTCCCGGACAAGAGCTACCTCATCGTCCCCCCCAATCCCGCGGGCGTCGGCATCCCCAGGGGCGAGATCTGCGAGGACCCCTCGCTCACCGAGAAGGTCTGGCAGCCGGACGGCGGGTCCGGCAAGGTCAAGTTCTTCAAGCCCGAGGGCGACCGCGAGGACGACGCGTCGTCCTAGGCCGACGCGACCGCCAGGTCGCGCGTCCCAGTGCAGGCGACCCCAACGGGTATCCCATCGCACAAGGTTAAAAAACCCCCCGGTGGATTGGGCCCCCGTCCAGCCGATGCCAGGAGGGACATGCGCTCGATGTGGTCGACCGGCAGGTCCAGGGCTATGCTGCTGCTGCTGCTAGCAGTCGCCCTGCTGGCCATGCCGACCGCCGTGCGATGGTCCGGTGACGCGGCCGAGTCCGAGCCCGTCTGCGACAGCTGCCACTACGCGCACGACCACATCTACCACGCCTACGCCGACATCTACGAGTTCACGGTGCCCTCGACGATAGACGGGGCCGAGCGCAAGCAGGTCCGCGTCATCATGCAGGTGTACGGGAGCGTCGGCCTGGGCTACACGACCATAGGCCGCGGATGGCTCGAGCTCACCGCCATCGACGACAGGGTGGCCATCGAGAATCCCCACCAGGACTACGTCTCGTTCCCGCCCGGCAGCCGCAGCTTCTACTGGAACGTCTCCGGCCGCCTCGCTGGCCAGGACAGGCTGCACGTCGAGTTCTACGGCCTGGGCGTGCACCTGGGCGTCGAGTTCTACGAGCGCGACGACTCCCCCCCCATCGCTGTCACGAACCCGGTCAACGCCGCGCCCCGCATCTCCTTCACGCAGCCGGATGGCGACTTCGACACCGCCGACGCGAGCTTCTCCATCGGACTGCTCACGGTGGACCCCAACGCGGACCACCCGCTGGTGGACCTCTACTACGACACCGACCGCGACCGGACGAACGGGCAGACCTCGATCGCGGTGGGGTTGCCGGACCCCACCTCCTACGCCTGGGACACGAGGGCCCTCGCCGACGGCTGGTACTGGCTCCACGCGGACGCGGACGACCAGCGCGGGGGCAAGGCCTCCTCCACATCCAAGTCACCCGTCATCGTCACCCACGGCAACCGCGCGCCCTACGTCGAGCTCTACTCGCCCTACAGGGGCGCGGTCGTCCCCGACCCCATGGTCTGGCTCAAGTGGAACGCGACCGACCCCGACGGGAACCTGCTCACCTTCGACGTCTACGTCGGCCGCGACACCGACCACATGGACCTGGTGGGCACGACCCAGGCCCGCCAGTTCCAGTACAGGCCGCCGGACAACGCCAAGCTCGTCTGGACCGTCATCCCACGGGACGGCAATGTCAAGGGCTGGTGCAGGAGCGGGGTGTGGGGGTTCACAACCGACATCAGCTACCCCGTGAGCGTCAGGCTCCTGCTGCCCGCCAACGGCTCGACGGTCGCGGGCCCCTCCGTCAAGCTCGTGTGGTACGGCCACGACGCCGACTACGAGCAGGTGTTCTACGACGTCTACCTCGACGACGTCGACGGGAGCACGATGGTCGGGAACGGCTGGGACGACCCGGCGGGTCCCGTCTATGTCGCTGCGGACCTGGTGCCCGGCAAGGTGTACTATTGGCACGTGGTCGGGCGCAACCCGTTCTCGCGTGCCGACACCTCGGCGATGTGGCACTTCACCGTCGCGGACCCGAGCAGACCGGGGGCCGTGCTGCTCGGCGAGGAGATGCTCGCGACCGGCGCCGCGCGGCTGACGTGGGGCCCCAGGACGGGGCCGTCGATGCCCGCGACCTACGACATGCACCTGGTCTCGCCCACGGGTGGCGACACCGTCGTGCTCGCGAACACCACGCTCACCGGAGCGACGGTCGAGGGCCTCGAGGAGGGGGCGACCTACCGGTGGTTCGTCCTGCCGCGCGCGGCGAACGGCGTGGAGGGCGCGTGCGAGCCCGGTTTCAGGCAGTTCACGCTCGGCGCCAACGCCCCTCCCGTCGCGACCGCCCTGCATCCCCTCGAGACCGTCGACCCGGGATTGCACACCATCGGATGGACGGCATCGGACGCGGACGGGGACGCGGTGCTCTTCGACCTCTACCTGGACACGGGCAACGCGTCCACGCTGTTCAGGGCCTCGCTCACGGAGCCCGGGCTCGCGGTCGAGCTCGCGGGCGCCCTCACCTACAGATGGAGGGCCGTGCCGTTCGACGCGCGCGGGCCCGGCACGCCCGCGTCGGGCGTCATCGTGGTGCGCCCGGCCGGCTCCGACGTCGTGCCGACGGGGGGCCTCCTCGGGCCCAAGGGCGACGTCGCGGGCCCCATCGTCGTCCTCCGGTGGGAGGCCTCCGACCCGCTCGGCCGGCCGCTGTCCTTCGAGGTGAACCTGAAAGGGCCCGCGACGACCGGCGACGGGGAGACGTTCGCCGGCGTGTCGTCCCGGAACCTGACCGTCGGGCCGCTGGCCGCGGGCGGGCCCTACGAGTGGACGGTCCGGGTCCTCGCGGAGGGCGGGGGTGGCGCGGCCAACCTCGGTACGTCCACGTTCAACGTCACGGGCGCCGCCACGCTCCCGACGCCTGAGCTCGTGGTCGAGGGCGCGGCCGCGGGGCCGACGGTGGAGGTCGCGTGCTTCACGCCGGTACGGTTCCACGCGCAGCTCCCGGGCGCGCACGTGGGCGGTCCCGTCGTCGAGTGGTGGTTCGACCTCGGCGACGGCAACGTCACCGGATGGACGCTGCTCGACGATGCGGTGCACACCTACATGGCCGCGGGCACGTACAACGCATCGGTGGTCGCGCGCGTCGACCGGACGCAGCTCTCCCCGACCGCGGGCGTCCGGGTGGAGGTGGCGGAGGGCGACCGGACCTCGGAGGAGCGGCTGCCGGGCCTGACCGGGGCTTGTGTCGTCCCGGGGCTGCTCGTCGCCGCGGCCGTCCTCGCGGCCACGTCCAGGCGCCGCCGCACGCGCAAGGGGGCGGGATGACGACGGACGCGTGGCTGTCCCCGCTCGCCAACTTGGCGCATGCCGTGGGCTACCTGGGGTTCGCGCTCATCCTGGTGTCGATGGTCTACAGCCTCCGCAAGCGCAAGTGGCTGCTCAGGGGCGGCCGGATGGCCGGGTGGCTCTGGCTCCACCACCTGGCGGGCTTCGTCGGCGGCCTGCTCGCGCTCGGCCACACCCTGGGCAACCTGCGGGGGCTCTCGGTCTGGCTCGCGGTCGCGCTCGTCGTGGTCCTCGCGACCTCAGCCCTGTCCCTCGTCGAGGCCAGGGTGACGGCGCCCGTCAGGCGCGCGAGCGCAGAGGCGGGGCGCAGGCGCGCCACGCGCGACGAGCTCGATGCGCGCTATCGCGCCATGCTCGCGAAGGGCACCGCGTGGACGTACGAGGGGCACGACCTCTACGCGCGGCTCACGGCCGAGATCGAGGCCCTCAAGGGGGCCGAGGCCGAGGTCGAGCGGCTCTCCAAGTCGTCCCCCGGGCTGCACTGGTGGTTGCCCGTGCACATCGGCGCGACCGCAGCGATGTTCGGCCTGGTGGCGGTGCACATCTGGGCCAAGACCGTGCTCGGGGGGGTGGGCCTCTAGATGGTGAGCCGCGGCATGATGCTGGGCATCGCGTCGCTCGTGCTGCTGTGCGCGACCGCGGCCGCCGCCTACTGGACGGCGGTGGGCACACCCTCCGTGCTCGAGCCCGGCGACAGGTCCTCGGCCCACGAGGGCATCGATTGCCTGCGGTGCCACAGCAGCTACGAGGGCGTCTCGGACGCGCTCTGCCTCGAGTGCCACGCGGACGCGTCGAACTGGACGTGGCACACCGCGTCCGGCGGGGGCGCCGACTGCGCCAAGTGCCACTACGAGCACGTGGGCCGCGACCGCATCACCGACCTCACGGCCGTGCCCGCGTGCCCGCGCGGCGAGGAGCTCGCGGACTCGCACGACGGTCTCCGGTGCGTCGAGTGCCACCGCAGCGGGGAGCCGACCGAGGTCTGTGCCGACTGCCACGCACGATACCAGGGCAGCACGCACCTGGTGGGCTACGCGGACGCGTGCGACATGTGCCACGACCAGACCTCGTGGGTGACGGCCTACGACCACGAGCACCCCGGCAGCGGCGGCGGTGGGGGCGGCGGCGGTGGGGGCGGTGGCGGCGGCAAGAAGGGCCAGACGTGCGCCGACTGCCACGGGAGCGACCCCCCGCACGCGCTGCCCGCCTACAGGGGGTGGACGGAGGACTGCGACGTGTGCCACGGGACAGCGTCATGGACCATCCCGGCGTTCCCCCACGAGACCATCCGCGACCGGTGCGTCGAATGCCACCCGGCCAACCTCGACCTGGCCTGGGGCGGCACCTCCCCCGAGTGCTCGGACTGCCACACCATCACGGCCTGGACGCCAACCGCCGTCGTCCACGAGAAGCTGGAGGGCACCTGCCTCAGGTGTCACGGGGCGGACCCGCCCGCACAGCACCTGGCGCGCCCCGAGCTGGACTACCTGGACTGCGACGCGTGCCATGGCAACGTGGCCTGGGCGCGGACCATCGACCATACGGGCTACGACGCGCCCTGCGTGCAGTGCCACGCGGAGGACCGCGAGGCCCACAGCGGCCCCTATGCGGCCGACTGCCAGTGGTGCCACGGCACGGACGTCTGGGCGGTGGCCGCCGCCCATCCCTCGCAGGATTCGGCGTGCGCCGACTGCCACGCGGACCCGCACCTGGGCGGCGATGCCGCAGCGCACGTCGACGCCGCGCACTCGGTGCTGTGCGCCGCCTGCCATTTCGGCGGCCTCAACTGGACGGTCATCGTCGTCGACCACGCCCCGCTCGGGTCCGACTGCGCGATATGCCACAAGACCCCGCATCCCTCGATCGGGGCGGGTACGGCGGCCTGCGGCGCGTGCCACGCGACCGCGAGCTGGGTGCCGCTGGTGGTCGACCACGACCTGCTCGGGCAGGACTGCGCGTCGTGCCACCCGACGTCGCACCCCAACGCGTGGGACCGGTGGTCGGAGCAGTGCACGCTGTGCCACGTCGTCGAGGACTGGAACACGCGTCTGTACGACCACGACATCTCAAACGCCACCACCGTCATGTGCGTCAATTGCCACGACGACGTCCACAGGGGGACGCTCGGCATCGTCTGCGAGGAGTGCCACACGGTCGACACGTGGGAGACGGAGGTGATAAATCCGTGAAACCGCGCGCGCGCGCCCTCGCGGTCATGCTCGCGGTCGCCGCCCAGCTCGCGCTCGCGGCGGTCGCGCCCGCGGCGGCCACGCCCCTGCCCGCCCACGAGGTCCACGTCGAGCTCTTCGATGGCGGCGCCGCGTCCGTGCAGGGCGCCGTGGACCGGACGACGCGGCTCACGACATCGTTCGACATGCCCTACCCGTCCACGCTGCTCTCCGTCACGGTGGAGGTCGCGCGAGAGCACTACCGCGTGCACACGCTCCCCCTCGACACAGCCCCGCAGGCGGTGTGGTGCGGCGACCTCGACGGCGACGGATACACGGACGACGTGCTCGTCGCGATGCCGTCGAGGGACGCGGCGGTCCTGTACTCCGTGCGGGGAAGCCCGCCCAACATCACGCTGCAGCGCACCTTCCCTGTGCCTGGCGCGTCCGCGCTCGCCGTCGCCGACCTCAACATCGACCGCCACCTCGATGTCGCGGTCACCTCCGCGACCGAGGGGCGCGTCTACGTCTTCGGCGCGACGGGCGTGGGCACGTTCGACGAGGGGCGGGCGTTCCAGGTGGGCGAGGGTCCGGGCGCCATCGAGACCGCCAACGTCGACCCCGACTTCAACCCGGACATGGTGGTCGCCAACTCGGGCGGCTCGTCCATCACGGTGCTGCACGGCCGCGGTGACCTCACCTTCTACCCGCAGCGCCTCGAGATAGGCCGTGGGCCCACCGCGGTGCGGCTGGTTGACTGGGACCGCGACACGCACATGGACGCGATCGTCGCCGAATCGCGCAACTCGACCGTCAACGTGCTGCGCAACGTCGGCACCGGCAACATGACCAGCGTGCTCGTCATCAAGGTGCCCGGCGGGCCGGTCGACGTCGACGTGCGCGACCTAGACGGGGACTCTTTCGTGGACATCGCCGCCGCGTGCGCGCTCACCGACGACGTCGTCGTGTGGAGGCAGACCACGACCGGCGGCTTCGAGCCCTGGGAGGACCTCGACGTGGGGCGTGCCCCCCGGGCCGTGCTCGGGGCGCACATGAACCGCGGAGCGGACCTGCTGCGCGACGTGGTGGCGGTCTGCACGGGCTCCGACGAGGTCGTCGTCCGCCTCGCGGGCGGCACGATGAACCACACGCTCTCGTACTCCGCGCGCGTGGGCGGCAGGCCCGTCGACGTGGCGCTGGGGTACATCACCCGCGACCGAGGCCAGGAGGACATGGTGGTCGCATGCCAGGACCCGCCGGCGCTCGCCATCGTGGAGGCGCTGACGTCGGCCAACCTCATCCACGTCGGCGTCGGCCAGGACGGCTCCTGGTGGAAGGCGGACCTGCCGGAGGACGCGGAGGGCGCCACTGTCAACCTCACCGCGGCCATCAGGCAGTGGGCGTCGGTGAACGGCGACAAGGCCGTGGGCGGTGTGCTCCCCGTGCCCGTGGCCGCGTGGGCCGAGTACGCGGGCGTGCTCAACCTCTCCCGCCTCGACGTATGGGCCGCGCCCAACCGCCCGCCGAGGGCATGGGCGCCCGCGGACGTGACGGTCGACGTGGGCGCCACGGTCGAGCTCTCTGGCGCGGCCTCCTACGACCCAGAGGGCCAGCTTGCCAAGCTGGTCTGGAGGCTGCCGGACGGCAGGGAGATGGAGGGCGTGCGGGCGACGCTCTCCTGGGACAAAGCAGGGGCCTACACCGTGCTGCTGCAGGCCTTCGACGTCTGGGGCCAGCAGGACATGGACGCCGTCATCGTCAGGGTGAACGCGCCGCCCGTGGCCTCCGGCGAGGTCCCCGCGACCGTGCACGCCAGGGAGCCCGTGAGGCTCGACGCCTACACCTCGTCGGACCCCGACGGCACCATCGCGGACTACCTCTGGGACTGGGGGCAGGGCATCGCGCACGGTCGCGTGGTGTGGGCCAACTTCACCGGCTCGGGCACGCGGACGGTGACGCTGGAGGTCATCGACGACCTCGGGGCCCGGTCGACTGCCATCTACGAGGTCTCCGTGCTGCCCGCCACCGAGCCCGTGAGGCCCCCCGGCGAGCAGGTGCCCGCGGACCGGGGCGAGGTGCCGGGGCCCGGTGGCGCGGGCGCGGTCATGGCGATGGCCGCCGTCACCCTGGCCATGCTGGCGCGCCGCGCTCTTCCAGGGCGCGGCAATCACCCATGAGAAACGGCTCCCAAGCCTTATAACTGGCCAGGCACAACCGGTGTGCCGATGGCGAGCCCCCAGCATGCCCGTGGGCGTTCCCATTTCATCGTCCTGGCCCTTGTCGCGGCCCTCGTGGCCATGCCCACGGTGGTCTCCGCCGCCGACGTCGAGGTCAAGACCACCTTCCTCACCGCGCTCGACAACGGCGGGGGCTACATGGAGTACCGGCTCGCGGGCGCGGCCGCGTCAGGGCTGCGCGCGCTCATCGACAACACGACGCACCTGTTCCCCTTCACCTCGGTTCCCGGCGACGGCGACGGCACGGTCGACATGGCCGAGGCCGACCGCTACTTGAACAACCTCGACGACATCTACACGCGACGCGAGATCGTGCTGCGCGGGGTGAAGCTGCAGAACGTGGACGTCGACGACAACCAGGGTCTGGTGGGCTCGTCGGTGAACGACACCAAGGAGCTCTACGTCCACATCACCTTCCGCGGCAAGATCCAGTACGACGAGTGGGAGTTCAATTTGAGCGGGCTGGAGCCGCTCGCGGCGCTGTGGGGGACCTACGAGGACATCCCCACCACCCTCACGGTCGACGAGAGCACGCTGATCGTCGCGGCGGGGCTGGCCAACTACGAGAGGCGGGCCAAGGAGGGCGGCACGCTCCTCAATTTGCGCGTGCCGATGGCCGCGGTCGTCTCGTGGTCCGGGACGTACCCGGTCGCGAACCCGCCCCAGACGAGGATGGAGTACACGCACTCGGGCATCCTCGGCAACCCCATCGTGCTTGCCATCCTCATGCTCATCTTCACCTACCTCGCCATCAAGCTGCCCAAGGCGGCCGCGCGCGACAACGGCAAGTCCCGCGTGCGCGGGCTGCACCTCACGATCCTCGGCATCGTCATCCTCGCGTGGCTGTTCTACTTCTTCGGGGGGCCTGCCATCCTCGTGTGGGTCCTCTCGCTCGGTTGCCTTGCTGGTATCTACTACATGTCCCACCTCGTCTATGTGAAGGGCTGGAGGGACCTCGCGGAGGACGAGGAAGGGCTCGACCTCGGCGAGGGTCTGCAGGCCGCGAGGGGCGAGACGAGCCGCGGCGCGGCCGCGTTCGTCGCCTCGCAGAGGCCGGTCCCAGAGGAGATGGCGATGCAGCAGTCCCAGCAGCAGCCGGTCGTCATCGACGTCCAGCACGGCGCGCCCGTCAGCGCCCCGGCCTACGTGGCAGCACAGCCGCCGTTGGCCGTGCAGCCGCCCGTGTTCGCACCGCCGCCGCAGCCCGTGGCGCCCCCGCCCCTGCCGGTCGTGCCGCCCCCGCAGCCGAACGGCGCGAGGCCGAACGGCACGAACGGCAAGCCGCTGCCGCCCCCGCCGCCCCCGGTCAAGATGAGGTGCCCCCAGTGCGCCACCGTCTTCCAGGTGCCGGGAGCGCCGAGGCCTCTGCCGATAAAGTGCCCCGGGTGCGGGAAGCAGGGGTTGCTGCGATAGGGCGCATCGGATGGCGATCGACGGCAAGTGATGGCCCTATCAACCAACGCCCATTCACACGAAGAGGCCCCCGCTCACGCCGATGACGCGAGGTCGGTGTCCAGGCCCCTCGCCTCTTCCGGCCTGACGATGCGACAGCCCATATTTCATACAAGTATGATTCTTACGAATTTAATGAAAAAGCTTATCTACTCCCTTTTTCCTACCTGGCCCCCGCCATGCACAGCAAACCAGAGTTCTACGGCAGCACCACCGTCGGCGAGAGGGGCCAAATCGTCCTGCCCGCGAAGCTCCGGAAGGCCTTCAAGGTCAAGAAGGGCGACAAGCTCCTCGTCATCGGCATGCCGGGCGCCACCCACATCACCCTCCTGAAGGCGGACATGGTCAACGAGTTCTTCGAGGCCATGACCGGGCACATAGAGCGGATGAGGGCCAATCTGACAGAGAAGGGCGATTGAATGACCGCCATCGCCATCAGGACGACGGGCCTCACCAAGAAATTCAAGGACTTCACGGCCGTGGACCACGTCTCCTTCGAGGTGAACCAGGGGGAGATCTTCGGCTTCCTCGGCCCCAACGGGGCGGGCAAGTCCACGACCATCAGGATGCTGTGCACCCTGGGAAGGCCGACCGAGGGAAGCGCGACCGTCGCGGGCTACGACGTCGTCAAGCAGGACAACCAGGTCCGTGAGCACATCGGGCTCGTCTCCGAGAAGATGATCATGTACAACGACTTGACCGCCCGCGAGAACCTCAAGCTCTTCGGGAAGCTCTACGACATCCCGGACGACGTTCTGGACAAGAAGGTCGGGAAGCTGCTCTCCTTCGTGCGCATGGACAAGTGGGCGGACGAGAGGATAAAGACCTTCTCGACGGGCATGAAGCAGCGCATCAACGTCATCCGCGCCCTCGTCAACGACCCCAAGATCCTCTTCCTGGACGAGCCCACCCTCGGGCTCGACCCCAAGTCCACATCGGAGATCCGCGAGCTCGTGCGCAGGATAAACATCGAGCAGAGCACGACCATCATCCTCACCACCCACATGATGGTCGAGGCGGACATGCTCTGCGACAGGATAGGCATCATCGACCACGGCAGGATAGTGGCCCTGGACACCCCCGCGAACCTGAAGAGGCTCGTCTCCGGGACGGACATGGCCGTCTTCGAGTTCGAGATCCCCAACCTCACCGAGGCCATGATGGCCTCCATGAGGGCCCTGCCCTCCGTGAGCTCGGTCGCCCAGGACGACCAGACCCACATCAAGGTCCACCTCAAGGGCGAGGAGGCCTTCGATGTCGCGATCGACGACCTCCGCAAGGGCGGGGCGAGGATCCGCACGGCGAGGAACCTCGAGCCCACCCTCGAGGACGTCTTCCTCCAGATCACGGGCCGCCATGTGAAGGACGACGACATCGCCCTGGGCCGCCGCAAACGCGGTTTTGGCGGCCTGGGCGGTGGCGGGCCCCGCCACGGTCCCGGCGGCGACGGGGTAGCGAGGGTGAGGTGAGCCCTTGGTTGTCAGGTCGACCCTCCGTCACAGCTACTGGATAATGTGGAAGGACCTGCTCGAGTTCAGCCGCAGCCGGATGCGCCTCGCGATGCTCGTGCTCATGCCCCTGCTCATGATGGGCATGGTCGGGTTCATCTACCCCACCTCCGACACCATCACTGACCAGCCCATAGCGGTCGCCGACCTCGACACGGGGGTGGGGAACGTGAGCATGAGCCATGTCTTCACCGCCCGGCTCGAGGGCATCAACGCCGCGACGCACATGATGAGGCTCTCCAACGCCTCGGGCAAGGACGAGATCAAGTCGTTGATACAGGAGGGGAAGGTCGCCGGCGGGATAGTCATCCCCGCCAACTTCACCGAGAGCATCCTGCGGGGCGAGCAGGGCGGCCTCGAGGTCTACACCGACACCTCCAACCCACAGACCTCGGGGATGATCCAGCAGGTGCTCTCGCGCACCATCGACGCCATGGGCACGATGCTGGCCAACCAGACCCTCAACCAGACCTACCACATAGACTCGAACCGGACGGTGGCCATCATGAAGCCATACTCCGTCAAGTTCGGGGGCATCGTCCCGGGCAAGCCCAACTACTTCCAGTTCGTGGCCCCGGGCATCATGTCCATGACGGTGATGATGTCCCTCATGACAGGGCTGCCCCATGCCATCTCCTACGAGAAGGACATCGGCACCCTCGACGGGATGCTCGTGGCCCCCATCAACCGCCTCTCCATCATCCTCGGGAAGGTGATGGCGCAGACCGTGAGGGGCATGGTCCAGGGGTTCATCATCCTGGGGCTGGCGATGGGCCTGTTCGGGGTGGTCATCTACGGCAGCTTCCTGCTGGTGCTCTTCTTGATCCTCCTGGTCGTGTTCAGCTTCGTGGGGCTGGGCATCCTCATCACCTCCTTCACGGAGAACGAGGAGACGGCCGCGATGGTGATGATGACCCTGATGTTCCCCATGATGTTCATGAGCGGGGTCTTCTTCCCCGTCAACCAGATGCCCGGGTTCATGCAGACGGTGGCCCACGCGCTGCCCCTGACCTACGCGAGCCAGGCCATGAGGAAGGTCATGCTCCTCGGGGCGGGGGTGCCGGCCATCACCACGGAGATAGTGATCCTCGTGGTGTTCGGCGTGGTGATGCTCGCCATCGCCGTACCGCTCTTCAAGAGGGCCATGACCAGGTGAACAGGAGAACAGGGGAACAGGGGAACAGGGGAACAGGTGCCGGCTTGGCCGCGGCAATGTCGACCCGGTCTTGCCCGGTGCCCTGACCGCCGACTCTACGTTATCGGCGTGAGCGCGAGCCTCGGCAGCCCGCCCGACGCGTCCATGCCCAGGTGGAACAGGCCCGTGTGCGGGCGCTCGCCGTAGAGCACCAGCGCGCCCAGGACCTTGCGCAGCTTCAGGTGCACCTGCGAGATGTCCGCGATGCGGTCGGTGCTGCGCACGCTCGCGCGCGCGACCGTGAGGTCCACCGAGCCCGACTGCCGCAAATCGCTGTAGTAGTCGCGCATGTCGTCCACGGCGCGCGCCGTCGCCATCTCGAGCGCGTCGTAGCTCACGATGTTGAGCGCGGGCCCCCTGACGTCCTTGAAGTTGTAGCGCATCACGTCCCACTTGAGGTAGCTGCCGATGGGCTCGCCCTCCACCCCGAGCTGGAACGGGTCCGAGGCGACCTTCTCCGTCGGGTAGAGGTCCACGAGGCGCAGCCGGCCCTCGACGCGCTCGTCGCCGATGTACCTGCACACGAGGGGGGGCAGCATCGGCGGCGAGAACTCCTTCGAGGGCAGCCACATCACCGGCCTGCCCTGTCGCAGCGCGCTCAGCACGGGGCCCATGCAGAACAGCAGCACGGCCTCCGTCGGGACGGCGCGGTCCACCTCGAGCAGGTTCACGGCGCCCTCCATCAGCCCGCCCTCGAGGAGGGCGTCCAGCTGAGGGGAGCCCGTGGGCTGGCGGCCAGGCACCGCGGCCTCCACCTTGGGCCACTGCATGCCGCCCTCGGGGAACCCGAACCTGTAGGGGCCGAACGCGCGCATGCGGCCCTCGTTGAGGGTGAAGAGGTACCGGTGGTGGCGCGTCTCGCAGCCGCGCAGCTTCTGGATGACCAGCTCCCGGTAAGCGCGCCCGTCGAGCTCGCCCGTCCCCAGCAGGAGCACACCGTCGACGTAGTAGTCGAGCTCCATGTGCTCGAACTTCTCGAGCACGACCACCAAGTTGGTGTTGGTGTTCTCGACCAGGTCCTTCTGCAGCATGTTGATGATGCGAGCCTCGGGGATGCCGTACTTCTCCGACAAAGCCTCGATGCTGTCGATGGCCACGCATATCTGCTTGGGAAGCGAGCGCTCGACGCGCTCGTAGATGCGCTCGACCTCGGGAAGGTCGGAGTCGAAGTCCACGACGAGGTTGTGGAACTGTGAGAAGCCGTCCCCCGCGGACTGCATCGTCTCGATGTCCGGAGGCTCGAACATGCCCTCCACGCGCTGCAGCTCCGTCCTGTCCACCGCGACGGGGTAAGAGCCGTTGAGGAGCCGGAACTCGCGCAGGAGGGCCTTGGCGGACTTGACCTCGTGCGGGACGTCCGGCGGCTTCATCAGCAGCGCGTCCATCTCGACGTCCCCCCCGACCTCCTGCTCCTTGGCGACGAGCGTCTCGTCCTCCTTGCCCTTGAGCGTCTCAAGGAAGCGCTTGGAGGCGTGCAGCAGCCGCTCGTTGCGCTCCTTGCTGAGCAGCCACGGGAACTGCTTGTAAAGCGATGTGTCCGACACGCGCGACGAGAGGTAGAAGTTGTCCATGTCGCTGAAGACCTCGTCGAGCATCTGCAGCACGAACGTGGTCTTGCCCGTGCCCGCCTTGCCCTTGACGATGAGCGAGTGACCGCCCGAGCTCTGAAAGAACTTGTGAATCTCGGGGGGCAACCCCCGCAGCTCCAGTGGAGCCTCGCCAGTCACCGGCCTCTCCCTCGCCGGCAGACCCGCCTGTCCAGCTCCCGCCGTGCAGGCTGGCCCGTCGGTATTGCGAGCCAGGAGTGCTGGATTATTTAAACGTTGAGCCCTGGTTCTCATCGTCGGGAGCCGTCTGGAGGACGGACGCCCGGCAGGGCGGCCAGGTTTCGCGGGACGGCACGTGGACGCCCCCGACCGCCCCGCGCGGGGCCGACAGCAAAGGCCAAATACGCCATGCGGCATCCCCCGCGCGATGCTGCCGATGGGCGTCGACCGCCGCGACGCGATGCTCGTGCTGCGCTCCGTGCACCGCACGGGCTCCGTCAGCACCGCGGAGGGCGCGGTCGGCCGCGTGACCCAACCCGAGGTGCTCGCGGCGCTGCGGCGCATGAACCGCCCCGAGGACTACTGGGACATCGTGTTCCAGCTCCTCGACCAGCGCCTCCTCGAGATGCTGCCCGCATCGCGCGGCGACGTCAGGTTCCAGGTCTCGGAGGTCCAGGAGCACGACGTCGGCGTCTACCTGCACCAGAACCGGGCCGAGCTCGACGGCTACCGCGAGCTGCACAAGGACGAGGCCCTCCTCACGCGCGTGTACCTCGAGGGCGTGGTCGAGGCCAAGGCGCGCGCCGTGTTCATGTGAGGGCGCGGAGGTACGTCGCCGGGGGCAGCTGCCTCCCGCGCATCTCACCTCGAGCCGCCGATCTCCTCCTCCAGCTGCCTGAAGAAGGCCTCCATGAAGCGCGCCCTGGCACTCGCGAGCCGCCTGCCCTCCTCGGTGGTCATCGCCTGTGCGAGGTGGCGCAGCTTCACGGACCACTCCTCGACCGGGGAGTAGGTGCCCTGCTCGATGTCCCTCATGTGCCTGGGGGCGGCGCCCTCCGCGATCCTCGTGTGGAGCCGCTGACCCTGCTCCCCCGCCATCATGTAGGCGCGGCCCACGCCCACCGCGCCCATGGCGTCCAGCTTGTCAGCGTCGAAGAGGCATCGCGCCAGCGGCGTGGTCGGGGCGCGGGCGGACCTGAACCTGTGGCACGCGATGGCCTCCGCGACGGCCTCGACCTCCGCCGCAGTGAGCTCAGGGCGGCCGGCCAGGAGCCGCCTGACCGTGGCCGCGCCCGCGATGGCATGGTCAGGGCCCCCGCGGTCCTCGGCCGCACGCTCGATGTCGTGCAGCCAGGCCGCGCAGGCGGCCAGGTCCTCGTCGGCCCCCTCCGCCCTGGCCATGCGCCTGGCCAGGCCCACCACGCGGCGGACGTGGTCCAGGTCGTGGGAGGGCGTCGAGGCGGCGGCCGCCGCCGCCTCCGCCAACCCCCTGCAGAGCCTCTCCCTCGGGTCCTCGCCGCCCTGGTCCATCCGCCCCCGCAACGGTGTGGGGGGACATGACGTTTTTGAGGGGGTGTCTTGGAGCTCCATCCTCGGGCGCCCTTTTCGTCTGCTGGCGCTTCGAGGACTGTCTTAGAAACTATATATAGTCCGGACACGCATCAAAGCGTGTACTCAGGGTGATGCATCCATGGCCCGCATGGGACGCCCCCGCGCACTGCTGCTGGCGATTCTGGTGCTAGCCCCGGCGCTGGTGGCGCTCGCCCCCCTGGCCCCCGCCGCCGTCACCCCCGTCCTCACCTACAGGGCAGTGCACGATGTCGCGGTCGACGTGGACAACGACACGCTCTACGAGCGGCTCGACGTCGAGCTCTCGATCGATGTGACCGTCACCGGCACCTACACCATCGTCTGCCGCCTGACCTACCTGTCGGGCGGCACGAGCCGCACCGTCGACACGGAGTTCCGCGACGCGATGCTGCAGCAGGGCGACAACACCGTCGAGCTCTCGTTCGACTCCGCGCCCATCTTCGCGACGACGCACTCGGGCCCGTTCCAGCTCAATCTGAAGGCCACCAAGCTCGATTACGTGGAGCAGTGGAGCGCGAGCACCGCCACGAAGTTCTACGACTACCGCGACTTCGAGGCGCCGACGAACCCGCCCCCCGTGCCGCCCGACGCGCCCCGCGTCGAGCTGGACCTCCACTACGTCAACGTCACCACGACCGTGTTCCAGGTCTTCGTAAACCGAACCTCGCCGGAGATCGTCTACCGCTATCGCGAGCCCCGGCCAGGCCTGCCCGACTTCGTGGTGCGGTTCTCGCGCATCGTGCTCTACGCCGACGACGGCGACGGCCACTACGACGGCGAGGACGCGGTCGCCTCCGCGGAGCTCGGCAGCTTCCCCTGGGCGCTCACGAACATAAGGGTCTCGGGCCCGCAGGTCACGTTCGACCTCAGGGCCCGGTTGCCCGTCCAGGTCGGCCAGGCCTTCCACCCCGTCAACGTCACCTTCGCCTTCATGGTCACCAACGGCTCCGGCATGGAGCCCGACGGCGTCGGCTTCATCCGCGGGCACGCGGCCGAGCTCAAGGTCGGCGTGCTCATGGACCTCGCGGACCCCATCCCCGGGGCGACGGCCATCGCGCTCGAGGCGAAGTGCCAGGACACGCTGCGCAACCACGACTTCCTCGTCGAGGGGCCCACAGGGTTCAAGCTCTACCCGGCCAAGGACAGCACGGCCTACCTGCAGGTCCCCGACATCCCCGGCCGAGGGGCGTCCGTCATCGGCATGGTCGACTCGAACGGCGTCGAGCACGCCTTCTTCGGCTGGCTCGCGACCGCGGACGAGACGACCGCGCCCGAGGCCGACGCGTCGGTGGTCCCGGTCGGCGCGAGCATGCGCGTCAACCAGGGCCGGCTCGAGGTGCTGCTGTCCTACCCCTACGGGCCAGACGTGGCGACCGTCTTCCACGACCCCTCCGTCGGCGTGCTCCCCGCCAACCTGCCGCCCCTGCCCCCGATGCCCCCGCCACCGGAGGAGGAGCAGCCCAACATCTACGTGTGGATGTTCGCCGTGATAGTGGGCGCGGCGATCCTCGTGCTCTCGGTCTACGCGAGGGCCAAGGGCTACTGAAGCCCCTCAGGGGGGGGCGGCCCCGCGTCGAGGAGCCCCGTGGGCCCCTCGCCCTCCTCGTCCGCAGCCACGGACTTGTCGCTGCGCGTGCGCTTGTGCCAGACCGTCCTGCCCTGCAACCGGACCTCGAGCACGCGGTGGAAGGGTATCTGCGTGCCGTCGACCGTGCTGAGGAAGGACGCGTCGCGGCCCTTGAGCTCCTTCCCCGCGAGCACGCGCTGCCCGCCAGGGGCCGCGCGGTCGGCTATCAGGAACTCCAGCTCGTGGAGCTTTCGGCCCTCTCCCCACTGCAGCGCGTCCAGCGCCCTCCTCAATCTCACGCTATGTGAATAGGTCTAGGGGCGTTTTATCGGTTTCGCCCCGCGTCGCACGGAAGGGAAGGACGGAGGGGGCGGGG
>CAYGVT010000005.1:0-7456 GCA_964353355.1 uncultured Thermoplasmata archaeon
CCCCGGCCGACCCCCGGCATCCCAGGCATACGGAGGGGCCGGCCGGCCAGGCCAGGCGCCGCGCGCCCGAGGTGGACCTGGAGTGGCCCGTCTCCGCCCCCAAGCCGGACCGCTCGCTGGACCTCTTCATCTGGTCGATTCTTAGCCTCTCCCTCGCCTCGGCCGTCGCCCTGAGGGACCCCGTCCTTTTACTCCTCGCGTCGGTCCTCCTCCTGTGGCTCCTCGGGCTCTACCTCCTCACCGCCCTCCAGAGGCGGGCCGCGCCGACCTTGCCCTGCGGAGGGCCATACGGGCCGTCCGCGACGGCGAGCACCCCCGTAGGGTCCTCGACGGGCTCTCAGGGCTCGAGCTGCAGGGACGGCCGGGGCTGCGGCTGGGCGTCGCGAGGAGGTGCATCGAGGAGGCGGGAAGGCAGGGGCGGCTGGAGCGGATGATGAGGCGGGAGGCGGTGCGGTGGCTGCAAGCCACAAAGGATGAACTGGACAAGGACGTGAGGACGTGAGCGCGATATCGAGAGCCGAGGTTGTGCGCGAGATTGCGAACGAGGCAGTGGGGCCTATCCCGCCGATGGTGCCGGGCGAGTTCGTGGTCCACCTCGGCGAAGGGTGGGGCGGACCGTTGCATGACCTGGCGAACGCCCTGGCCGTGTGGAGGGACGGGGACGCGGTCAAGGTGCTTCTGTCCGCCCTCGAGTTCGTTAGGGTCGAGGTGGAAGATGTGGAGGAATGTCGGGACTTGGTCGATGGCCTACGTCTCTTGCGCGGGGCGGTCATGACCGCCGGCATCGAGGCGGCGGGGGTGGGGCGCGGGGTGTTCGTCTAGCACGAGGTTGGCGCGCACCAGCATTCCCGAGGAGCCCTTGGCAGCACCTCTATCCCCAGCAAGGTCGGCGCACGTGTGTGCGCCGACCGCGCGAGCGTCGCCGTCGCTCTCCGGAGCTCGATCTGCCCCCCGGTTCCCTCGCAATCCTGGCCTCTATCCCTTTCTCTTTCTCCTTGAGATATACAGGGCCAAAACGACGATGAGGATGAGCACGACCGCAAGCCCGAGGAAGAGGATTGAAAAAATGCCCCCCTCCTCCTCCTTCACCAGCGGGTGGTCCGTAAGATCCAGCTCCCTCGAGCCCATCGGGGACACGGCGGAGCTCCCGGATATCACCTTGTATCCCTTCTTCGAGATACTCCAGGTGAAATCCCCGTGGTAGACATCCAGCGAGAACGTGCCGTTCGCCGCCGTGGTCGCCGTGTAGGACTTGCCGTCCGATGCTGTGACCACTACCGTGGCATCCTTGACCGGCTTCCCGTCCTCGTCCAGCACGATGCCGGTCACCTTCCCAGTGTCCACGACCGTGATGATAACCGTGTCGTTACCGTGGTTGCCCGCTCCGTCGGCGGCGGTCAGGATAACCGCATAGACGCCGCCTTTCTCGAACGTGAACTGGACCGCCGCGCCAGTGAGGGCGCGCGCCTGCCCGTCGTAGATGAACGTCCAGGTGTAGTTCGCGACCCCCACGTTATCGGAGGAGAGCGACCCGTCCAGCTGGACCGCGGTGCCGGCGGCGACGGTCCGGTCCGCCCCGGCGACCACCACCGGGGGAGTGACGTCCACGATGGTCAGTGTCATGGCATCCTCGCCCGTATTGCCAGCCGCATCCGACACGCGGAGCACCACGTAATAGACGTCCGGTACAGTGGATGTGAAGGAGACCGAGGCCCCGTACAGCTGAACGGTCTCATTCCCGTGGCTGATGAGCCAGGTGTAGTTCACGCCCCCGACGTTGTCGGTGCTCCCGCTCCCGTCGAGCGTGACCCGGGCCCCCTCGTCGACTGTCTGGTCCGGGCCTGCGTCCGCCACAGGCGGCGTGATGTCGTTCACCGTGACGATCATGGTGTCCTCGTTCCAGATGCCTGCGGCATCGGTCACTTTCAGCGTCACGACGAACAGGCCGGGAGCATCGAAACGGTGCGTCGGTTGGACACCGTAGAGTGTGACGAGAGTGCCATCCGTGAACGTCCAGGTATAGTCCACGATCCCATGGTTGTCGGAGCTCCCGCTCCCGTCGAACGCCACCAGGGTGCCCTCGTCGACGGTCCGGTCCAGTTCCGCGTCGGCCACGGGGGGCGTGACGTCGTTCACGGTGACGGTCATGATGTCCGTGTTCCGGTTGCCCGTGGCGTCGGTGACGTTCAGGGTCACGACGAACTCGCCGATGTTACCGAACAGATAGGTCGGCGCGACGCCGTGGAGCACGACGGGGACGCCATCCGTGAACGACCAGAGATAGTCCACAATCCCGACGTTGTCGGAGCTCCCGCTCCCGTCGAACGTCACCAGGGTCCCCTCGTCGACGGCCTGGTCCGCGCCCGCGTCGGCAACAGGCGCCGTCACATCGTTGACGGTGACTGTCATGATGTCAATGTTCCAGTTACCTGCGGCATCGGTGACGTTCAGTGTCACGACGAACAGGCCGGGAGCGTTGAATTGATGTGTCGGTTGGACGCCGTGGAGCGTGACGAGGGCTCCCTCCGTGAACGTCCAGACATAGTCCACGATCCCGACGTTGTCGGTGCATCCGCTCCCATTGAACGCCACCAGGGTCCCCTCTGCAACGGACCGGTCCGCGCCCGCATCGGCCACCGGCGGCGTGGTGTCGTTCACGGTGACGGTCATCTCGTCCGTGTTCCAGTTGCCCGCAGCATCGGTGACGTTCAGCGTCACGAGGAAGGTTCCCGGGGTCTCGAACCGATATGTCGGTCCGATGCCGTACAGCGTCATGGGGACGCCGTCCGTGAACGTCCAGGTGTAGTTCACGACCCCGACGTTGTCGCTGCTCCCGCTCGCTTCGAACGTCACCGGGGTCCCCTCGTCGACGACCTGGTCCGGGCCCGCATCGGCAATGGGCGCCGTCGTATCGTTCACGGTGACGGTCACCTCGTCCGTGTCCCAGTTGCCGACGGCGTCCGTGACGTTCAGGGTCACGACGAAGGCGCCCGGGTTGTCGAACCGGTACTCCGGTCGGACGCCATAGAGGGTCACGGCCGCCCCGTCCATGAGGGTCCACGTGTAGTTGGCGATCCCGATGTCGTCGCCGCTCCCGCTGCCGTCGAGCGTCACCAGGGTCCCCTCGTCGACGACCTGGTCGGGACCGGCGTCCGCCACCGGTGGCTCCACGTCCTGCCACCTGAGGAGCGGGTATGTGACGTCCTCTACCATGCACCATATGCTGGTGAAGTCCCATCCGGCATCGGTGAAGGTGCTGCGCGTCATCATCTCGGCCGTGGTCCTACCCGTCCCGCCGGCGCTCGTGTCCTGGCCGGTGGTCTCGGTGTCCCAGAAGCACGCTGACACCGTCCCCCCGCTGGCGCCCGCGAGCCCGCCGACATTGTTCCCTCCCGTGGTCCTCCCCGTGGCATAGGAGTACGACACGCTGCTGCCGACGCGATTGTCCCCCACGAGCCCGCCGACGAGCCGGTCCGACCCGGTCACGGTCCCCCAGGCGTACGTGTTCGACACCGTGCCCCCGTAGTTCAATCCCACGAGCCCGCCGACATCGGATTTCCCGGTCACGTTCCCCGTGGCATAGGAGTTGGACACGCCGCCCTGGTAGTAGTTGCCGCCCACGAGGCCGCCGACTATAGCGGGCCCGGTCACGGCCCCCGTGGCATGGGAGAAAATCACTGTGCCAAGGTAATTCGCCCCCACGAGCCCGCCCGTGGAACCGCCACCAGTATTGGTCACGTTCCCCGTGGCATAGGAGGCGTTGACCATGCCGCCATTCTCGTTATATCCCACGAGCCCGCCCACGGTATTTCCGCTCCCGGTCACGCTCGCCTTGGAGTACGAGCCGTCCACCGTGCCATGGTCGTTGCTTCCCACGAGCCCGCCGACGAATTCTGTCCCGTTCACCCTCCCCGTCGTGTACGAACCGGTCACCGTGCCACCGTTGCATCCCGCGAGCCCCCCGACATAGGCGTATCCACTGACGTCGAGCCCGACGAGCCCGAAGCTCCTTACGGTCCCATCCTTGATCGCGCCGAACATGCCGACACGGGAGGCGAAGGACATGTCGATGTCCAGGTTTGAGATCGTGTGGTTGTCCCCGTCGAACTCCGCGGCCGCGAGGTACGGGATGTACAGCCCCGGGGCGGTGGAGAGGTCGATATCGGCGGCGAGCCGGAACCCGTATCCCTCGACGTCGGAGAACCCGAGGAGGTCCCGCAGGCCCTGGACGTCGCATATCTCATAGGCCCCGCCGGACGGGACGAGCGATGTGCTGTAGTGGGATATGTTCAGGTGCATCCCGCCATCGAGCCAGTCACTGAACTGGGGGCCGAAGAGGCCGCCCAGGGTGACATGATGCCCCCCGTTGATCAGGACGGAGCTGATGTTGTAGTGGGAGTTCGACACCAAGCCAAGGTCGGAGATGCCTCCCACGAGAGCGCCGACATCAGAATGCCCGCTCACGCTCCCTCCAGCCTGGCTGTTGGACAACGGGCCCTCTATGACTCCCGCGAGCCCGCCGACATAGGATTCGCCGATCACGCTCCCCGTGGCAGAGCAGTTGGACACGGTGCCCGCACTGTACGCCACGAGGCTGCCGACATCGGTCCGGCCGGTCACGTTCGTTCCGATGAGCGTGACGTTCACCACAGAAGCGTCCGTGTCCAGGTAGGAGAACAGGCCGACCTCGTCGATGGAGGCTCGCTGGATGAACAGGCCCGTGATGTCGAAGCCCATGCCGTCGAGGCTGCCAGTGAACGAGTCCATCTCCGCGATAGGGGCGAACCCCGCTCCCGCCGTTGGGCCGGTCCCCCACATCTGGCTGGGCTCCACTATGTCTGATAGGTCGATGTTGCGTACGAGCGTGTAATCGGCGGTTACGTCCATGCCCATCAGCTGCAGCTGATGGGAGTTGCGCACCTCGGTGCCCCACTCCATCCTGAGGAACGGCCGGGTGTAGCCGTCCACCATCCACCAGGCGCTGGTGAGGTCCCAGCCAGCGCCTCTGAACGTCGTCTGCGTCATCATCTCCGCCGTGGTCCTCGGGCTGCCCTTGCCGACATCGGAGCAGCCGGACGTGTCCGAGTCGTAGAAGCAGCCGGTCACACCGCCGAAATAATCGAGGTATCCCACGAGGCCGCCGAAGTCGGACTCCGCGCTAACGTTACCAGAGGCATACGAGTAGGAGACCGGGCCATTGGCGGTGCCCACGAGACCCCCGACAGTATCGCTCCCGTTCACGCTGCCCGTGGAGTAGCAGTTGGACACCGAGGGCGTTGAGCCCGACCCGGGATACATGAATCCCACGAGGCCGCCGACGTAGCCCCCCCCGTCCACGGTCCCCGTGGAATAGCAGTAGGACACCGCGGCACCATCGTCGAACCCCACGAGCCCCCCGACAACCCCCAACCCGCTCACGTTCCCCGTGGCATACGAGCGGGACACGGCGCCGCTGCTCCCGCCTCTCGCGTCGTTCCCGATGAGCCCGCCCACGTAGCCTACGGCCCCGTTCACGTCCCCCAGGGCGTAGCAGTCGGTCACCGAACCGCGCAGGTTGTGCCCGACGAGCCCGCCGACGTCGTACCCGTCACCGCTCACGTGGCCTGAGGCATGCAGGCCCTTCAGGTTGCAGTTGTTGCTGTATCCCGCGAACCCGCCGGTGTCGGTGCCGGACCCGTTGACGTTCCCAATGGCGTAGCAGTCGGACATCGTGCTAGCAAAGATTTGCCCGACGAACCCGCCGACGTAATAGTGACCGCTCACGTTCCCGAGGGCATAGCAGTCGGTCACCGTGCCAGCGGTGCTCCATCCTATGAGCCCGCCGACGTTGCTAAGACCGCTCACGTCGGCCGTGGCGGACGAGCCCTTCACCGTGCCGTACGCGTTGAACCCCACGAGCCCGCCCGCCCCCCCCAGCGAGCTGGACTCGGGGCCATCGACGACCCCGCTGACGTCGCAATCGGTCAACGTGCCGTACCTGAGCCATCCCACGAGCGCACCGACATTGTGCCTCCCGGTGATGCTCACGTCCACCATGCTCAGGTTGCTCGCGGAGCTGCCCGTGCCCATGTACCCGAACAGGCCCGCGCAGTCCGCGGTCGGACGGTCTATGCACAGTCCCGTTATGTTGTACCCGGCGCCGTTTAGGCTGCCGGTGAACGAGCCCGGGTAATCGCCCACCGGCGCGAACCCCGCGCCGCCGTTCCAGGTCGAGGTCGCAGCGGCGTCGATGTCGTTCCCCAGGACATAGTGCGCCGTGAGGTTGTCCCCCATCGCCTGGAGGTCCTCCACGTCCTCGATGACGTACGGGTCGGCCAGGGTCCCGGACCCGCCCCCGAAGGACCCGCCCTTCCCCTCCGCGTCCATCCCACCCATCCCTGACAGGAGCGATGCGGTCATGACGCAGGCCAGATAGAACGCCATCAGCCTTCTGCTTTGCATGCTCTCCCCTCTCCCTCTTTGATGCCCGCAGGCACCCTGTCGAATCCTGGAAAAGAAACGTCGGGATGGATGGGAATGACCGTTGAAGACGCGACAGATCCAATCTCTGACGGGTCATCTACCCTCATTTACTATCGCCTTCATCGCTCCCATCGGGAACTGATATGGCGATTATCGAATCTCCAGCATTTCGATTGACCGTTTTCCGACCTTGGTCAACCTGGTGAGATATCATGTTTTACCTCTTCTCACCTCGTCACCCATTGTCCCGCCTGCTATATCTCCTTTTGCCATCTCCCGCCAGACCGCCCCCGCGCCAGCATCTGCCGGCACCTCCCGCAGTACTTCCCCCCGGCCGGCCCCCCGCAGACGGCGCAGGGCATGGCGCCTGGCTGACATCCTGTGAGCCTCCCTCCAGTGCCGCACCCTCTCGAACGCCTCCCCCCGGCAGCTGCCACATGACCAACTCCCAGGGGGACAGGCCGGCGCGGAGCCCCCTGAAGGGCCTGGAGCTCGCGGTGAGGTGGCGGGTCGCGGAGGCCGTCGAGGGCCTCGGGCTCCTCGGGGGCGCGGCCGCCGGCATCGAGGCGGCGGGGGCGGGGGGTTCGGCGAGCCATTGGCGCGCACCAGCATTCCCGAGGAGCCTATGGGAGTGCCTCTGTCCCCGCAAGGGAGGCGCACGTGTGTGCGCCGACCGCGCGAGCGTCGTCGTTTAGGAATCAACAAACAATCCAATAATAATAAATCGTCCACGCCCTATCTCTGATCCAGGCGTTCCCCCTTCTACCGGTTTATCATCTATCCATGCGGGTGCTTTAATATCCAAAATACATAGGCGAATAGGGAACAGACGATGACCAAAAGAACAAGGATAATATATACCTAAGTTTCGGAGCATATATACCCAGACAGTCCAAGTGCCTTGATGAGCATCTCCTGACGATTTGTCAATCTGGCTACCTTGATCACGCGGTAGTCGGTAGTCGGGTCGATCAACACGCCCTGCTTGATCTTC
>CAYGVT010000006.1:0-16893 GCA_964353355.1 uncultured Thermoplasmata archaeon
CATCCTGCCAGGGCCAATGGGGGCCGCCGGGGTGGGACAAGGGGGCGGCGAGGGGGGTGGGCGGAGGTGGGGGGACCGGCTCTTTGCACGGGGGGGGTGGGGCGGAGGGGCGTGGCGCGGGGGGCGGTTGGGCGACGGCCAGACGTGGGGGATCTCCGGAAACCGTTCTGGAAAGTATGAAATAGGGCAGGGGACAATCGACGCGCAGGTGTGTTGAAGAGGTTGTCGATGCCGATGGGGAATCTATTCTGGTGAAAGGTGGTTCTTCCATATGAGCAAGGCACGGAATGGGCCTTTTATCGCCCTCATCTTCGGGACCGTCATTGTCCTCGTGTTCTCAATGATGCCGACGATGTGCACAGAGGCGAAGAACGGCTCCTTTGGCGGGGGGGACGGGACACCGGCCAATCCCTATGTCATTGAGGACGTCTGGGACCTCCAGAACATGAGCGGCGACCTGAGCGCGCACTACGCCCTGGGGACGGACATCAACGCCTCGGCGACCGCTTACTGGAACCTGGGCGCAGGTTTCTCACCGGTCGGGAAGCGCTTGAGCGTCTTCAATGGCAGCCTTGACGGCAGGAACCACACAATCACAGGACTGTTCATCAACCGGTCGTCCACCTATTATATTGGGCTGTTTGGGTCCTGTGGTCCGGGCTCAGTGCTGAAGGACCTGGGGCTCATCGATGTCAGCATAATCGGAGAGCAATATGTAGGCGGCCTCGCGGGATTCACCAGGGGTAAGGTGCTTGGTTCTTTCTCAACGGGGACCGTGACGGCAACCAGTTATGACGTCGGGGGCCTCGTTGGATTAAATTCCAGGGGGCTCGTAGTCCTTTCCCACTCCTCGGCAATCGTAACCCAAAAGATGCAAATGGACCTAGGTGGCTTCGCGGGCGGTCTTTTGGGAGGCGTCTACGAAGGCACGGTGTCCGACTCCTATGCCACGGGTAAAGTGACCGGCCGCTCGGACTACGTCGGCGGCCTCATTGGGAGGACGGATCAGAATAGCACGGTGTCCAATTGCTACGCCACTGGGGATGTGATCGGACAGCGGTTCGATGTTGGCGGGCTTATCGGCCTTCACTACAGATCCAAGCTCACCGATTGCCATGCCACTGGGAGCGTGACTGGTGGCAGCGATGTGGGCGGGCTCGTGGGCAGTAACGTCATGAGCAATGTGTCCGATGCATATGCCAATGGGAACGTGTCCGGGGGCACTAACGTCGGCGGGCTTGTGGGAGACCTCGGGTTGGGCGTGCTGTCGGATACTTTTTCCACGGGGAACGTGACCGGAAGGTTCAGCGTCGGCGGGCTCGTGGGATGGGCCCACAATGGAAGCGTGGTGTCGAATTCCCACTACGACGTCGACCACGTGTCGATAAACGGAGGGCATCATATCACGATAGGTGGCCTTTTCGACGCCCAGTACCAGGACTGGACCTCCAATGGCCGGTCCTTGGACATCTCCCATAATAGCACCACCCTCGTCCCTTCCGGTAACGCCTTCGGGATAGGCGATATCCAGGGACTGCGGGACCTCTTGGGTTTCGCAGATGTCGAGGGTTACAAGTTCCTCCTGACCTCGGACCTGAACCTCTCTTCCGCCCCCGGCCTCTACGTCCCTTACCTTGCGGCGGATATTGACGGTGAGCGCCACACCGTCTCCGGCCTGTCCGTCGACCTCCCCTTCTCCTCCTGCCTGGGCCTGGTCGGATATGCTACGGGAGAGGTCCGGAACGTAACCGTCATCGAAGGCGAGGTGACCGGATACTATTACATCGGCGGGCTCGTGGGGTGCGGCGACGGGATGATGGTGTCCAACTCCTCCGCTGATGTTGACGTGGAGGGAGTACTGTACGTCGGTGGTCTCATCGGTCAGGGTTGGGCGTCGCGGTCTTTTGCCATGGGGAGCGTGAACGGGCTCGCCTTCGTCGGCGGGCTAATGGGCGCCTCGTACGGAGGCGAGGTCTCCGATTCCTACGCTTCGGGAAGGGTGAACGGGACCGGCTACATAGGCGGGCTCGTGGGGAGGAATGTCGGCACAATTTCGACGTCCTATTCTTCGGCGATGGTGACCGGGGAGGAGCATTCTGGCGGGCTTCTAGGGCTCAACGAGGGAACGGTGTCCGATTCATTCTGGGACACGGAGACCTCCAGCCAGGGCTCAAGCGAGGGCGGGACGGGCAAGGACACGACTGAGATGATGGCCCGCGCCACCTTCGCCGGCGCAGGATGGGACTTCACAGGCACCTGGTGCATGATCGAGGGCGTCACATATCCGTTCCTCAGATGGCAGGACAGGCAACCCCCAAGGGCGGACGCCGGCGTCGACCAGGTCGCCGACGAGGGGGCCCTAGTGGCGCTCGACGGCAGCGGTAGCTTCGACGATACCGGGATCGCCAACTTCACCTGGACCTTTGTGGACGGGGAGCCCGTGATCCTCCATGGCGTCGGGCCCGAGCATCGGTTCGACCATCCTGGCATCTTCGTCGTCACACTGAACGTGACCGACCCCATCGGCAACTGGGACACGGACGGGATGACAGTCAGGGTGAGCGATATAACGGCGCCCGAGGCCGATGCGGGACCGGACCAGGTCGTCGACGAGGGGACCTCGGTGACCTTCCACGGGGACGGGAGCACCGACAATGTCGGTGTCGCGGACTGGTGCTGGACCTTCGCCGATGGAGCCCCAATCATCCTCCACGGCGTCCAGCCGACGTATACGTTCGACAATCCCGGAGTTATTCTTATTATCCTGAACGTCACCGACGCCGCAGGCAACTGGGCGACCGATAACTTCACTGTCACCGTGAACGACATCACCCCGCCCCTGGCCAACGCGGGCACGGAACTGTCGGTCGACGCAGGAGCCCAGGCACTCTTCGACGGGAACGGATGCTCAGACAGCGTAGGGGTAGTGAAATACACGTGGACTTGCGAGGACGGCGTCCCCGTCACCCTCAACGGTCCCACGCCCTCATACCGGTTCGATCGTCCCGGAACGTTCGTCGTGACACTGAACATCACAGATGCTGCGGGCAACTGGGCCATTGACACCATGACCGTCATAGTGAAGGACGTGACCGCGCCCGTCGCCGACGCGGGCCCCGACCTGACCGTTGATGAGGGCATCCTGATGACCTTCGACGGTGGGGCTAGTAAGGATAACGTGGGGATATTGAACTATAGCTGGACGTTCGATAACGGCGGTCTGGTGACCCTCTTCAGCGCGGGCCCGAGCTATCAGTTCGCCAACCCTGGATTGTTCATCGTAACCCTGAACGTCACCGATGCCGCGGGGAACTGGGGCATGGACACGATGACCGTCACCGTCAACGACGCCACCCCGCCCGTCGCGGAGGCTGGCCCCGACCAGACGGTTAACGAGGCTGACGAAATGGCCCTCGACGCGGGCAGCAGCACGGACAATGTCGGTATCGTGGCCTACAGGTGGACCTTCCGCGAGCCCGTCGGCATCATCCTAGAGGGAATCTCACCGAAGGTCATCCTCAACGACCCTGGCGTCTACCATGTGACGCTCAACGTGACCGACGCGGCGGGCCTCTCCAGCGAGGATAGCATGACCCTGACCGTCAACGATATCACACCACCCATGGCGGATGCAGGGCCGGACCTGACGGTCCCTGTCGGGAGCACCATCGCGCTCAACGGCTCTCTCTCCACTGACAACGTGGGTCTCGCCAATCACACCTGGGCCCTCACCTACGACGGAGAGGCGCGCGCCCTGACGGGGTTGGTGGTCCCGTTCACCTTCGACGCGGCGGGCGTCTACGAGGTCGTCCTGACCGTCGCCGACGAGGCCAGCAACCTCGACAACGACACGGTCGTCATCACGGTCGTGGACACGGGAAGGGTGACGGGCACCGTGCTGGACGGGGACGGTAAGCCCGTCAAGGATGCCACGGTGGTAGTCACCGCGTCGAATGGTAAGTTATACACGGCGATGACGGTGGCGAACGGCTCGTTCGCCCTGGACGTCTTCCACGGGGATTTCACATGGAGAATTTCGAAGGAAGGGTACAAGTCGATATCCGGGAGCTCCTCAGTGGCCCCGATGGAGGGGACGTGGCTGGACCTCTCGGACCACCCGTTGGTGAAGGAGGAGAATAAGAATCCCTTCTCGGTCATTTTCCTTGGACTCGCGGTCTTGCTTATCCTCATTGTCGTCTGGGCATTGTCAAGAAGAGGAAGCAGAGGATAGAGGCGGGATTGGGAAAGGATTAGAGGTCGGCCGCGGCAATCCCCGACGACGCTCGCGCGGTCGGCGCGCACACGCGCGCCGACCTTGCAGGGACAGAGGCACTCCCATTGGCTCCCCGGGTATGCTGGTGCGCGCCATTGTCTACCCGAACCCCCCGCCCCCGCCGCCTCGATGCCGAGGGGCCCTCGACGGCCCCCGCCACCTCGCCGCGAGCTCCGGACTCCTTAGGGGGCTCCGCGCCGGCCTGTCCCCCTGGGAGTTGGCCATGTGGCAGCTGCCGGGGGGAGGCGTTCGAGAGGGTGCGGCACTGGAGGGAGGCTCACAGGATGTCGGCCAGGCGCCATGTCCTGCGCCGCCTGCGGGGGGCCGGCCGGGGGGAGGAGGGTGGCGCGGGGCTTCATCGGGGGACCTGGTTCTCAGGGACAATGGCAGCCAGCGAGGGATAGAACCGAATTGTGCCCCTACATTTCACACCATTTCGCAATATTTTTATATTTGTAGGGGTATATCCGTTCCGTGGTCACTGTCAGCAGGCGCGTGGTGGACGGAAGGGCCTACTACTACCTCGAGCATAGCATCAGGCACGGCCGCCGGGTCGAGAAGCGGGAGCGCTACCTGGGGACGGCCGTTCCCAAGGACGTCGGGCGCATCAGGCGCGAGTTCATGGACGGCATCTACAGGGAACTGTGGTTCGAGGACCTCGACAGGATGAGGGCCGGGTACGCCAGGCAGCGCAAGGTCCTGCCACCCTCCGCCAGGGAGAAGGCCATGGAGGCCTTCGCCACGACCTACACCTACAACACGAACAGGATAGAGGGCTCACGGCTCACACTGAGGGAGACCGCCGAGCTGCTGGAGCGGGGCATCGCGCCAGGCTCGAGGCCCCTCGCAGACATAAAGGAGGCGGAAGCCCACAGGGATGCCTTCTACGAGATGGTCGGATACAGACGCGACCTCTCGATGCTGACCCTCCTCTTCTTCCACAGGCAGCTTTTCAGGGCGACGAAGAGCGACATCGCGGGCAAGCTGAGGGAGCACCAGGTGGGCATCACCGGGAGCAGGTTCCTTCCCCCCATGCCCGTGGAGGTATATCCACTACTCGTCGAGTTCTTCCGGTGGTACGCGAGGAGCAGGGGCAAGGTACACCCCGTGGAGCTCGCGGCGCTCGTGCATCTCAGGCTGGTCACGATACACCCGTTCACGGACGGGAACGGGAGGGTGAGCCGCCTGATGATGAACCACGTGCTCAACAGGCACGGGTTCCCGATGCTGGACATACCGTACGAGAGGCGCACCGGGTACTACCGGGCGTTGGAGCGCGCGCAACTGAGGGGGGATGACGCCATCTTCCTGCACTGGTTCTTCAAGAGATACCTGGCGGAGAACAGGCGATACCTCGATTGACGGGGACCATTCGTTTTCCCGGTGGATCATTCCCCGCCATCGGGATTAACCCTCCCTGGGACGGAGGGCCATCGCTTGTGCCACTGGACCTAAAAACCCAGACGTCTCAGGACGAGCTCGCCGTCCTCGAATCGCCACTCTAGGACCTCGGCCTTGCCGATGCCCAGGGCCAGCGCGCGGGGAATGGAGACGGGGGGTAAACGGTGGTGGGGCCCAGGACAAAGAGAGCACGGGGATGCCTAATAGAACGCCGTTCCTGACGAGACGCTGGCGCGGCCGGCGCGCACACGCGCGCCGGCCTTGCTGTGATACTGGCAGCCCCATGGACGCGCCATGAACGCCGTCGCGCATCCTGCCAGGGCCAATGGGGGCCGCCGGGGTGGGACAAAGGGGCGGCGAGGGGGGTGGGCGAAGGGGGGGGGAGCGGGTCTATGCGCGGGGGGAGGGGCGAGGGGGGTGGGCGGAGGTGGGGGTCCCGGCTCTGTGTACAGGGGGTGGGGCGCGGGGGCGGCGTGGAGGGCGTTCGGGCGCAATCCTAATGCACGGGGGTAGTCTGGCGGTAGTAATTTGGATAAAGTGTATTGATCCACAGACGCCTTCTGATGAGGTTGTTGGATATGGGCATGATGTGCCAGGGCATGCGTTTCTGGAAGAAATGTCGCATTTTGAAATGCCACACGGCTATTTTTCCATCAGCAGCCTTGCGCCTTGCTCGGTGGTCACGTACTTCTGATTCCTATGATGTGGCTTTTCGGGAATCGTATATCTGATGAACCCATTGGAGAGCAGGAGCTCGAGCATCTTCGTCAGAGCCCCTGACCGCTTCCTATGACCAAGTGACTTCGTGATCTCGGAGGAACTGGATGGTGTACGACACATCTCGACAATCATCATTCCAATCTTGCTGTTCAGGATTTGTGCCTTATCTTGTGCCTTATCTTGTGCCTCAGCTTGTGCCTCAACTTGTGCCTCAACGGGCTCAATCTCCTGAGCCGGCCCTCGTGCATCGTGCCTGTAGAACGTGAGCGTGAAGAATGACGTGAACTCGAACTTGGGCTTGCGCAATCCTGCGGCCCTGACGGAGGACAGGATCCTTCCCACACCAGACCCGACGCGCTCTATCTCGCCCATCCGGTGGAACATCTCTGCGAGGAGCTCATTCCGCCGCACAGCCTTCCTGCCGAAGTCCTCGGGCTTGAGCCCTGGTGGAAGCCCCCCTGGATTGGATATCTCCACTCTATCCCTGTAGATTTCGATGGTCACGTACGTACCTTCGAAGTAGTAATCACGGTGTACCACGGCATTCAGAATCGCTTCTCGGAGCGCTTCCTCTGGTATCTCGAGGATCTCCTTCCGCCTGAGCTCTTTGATCTCGTATCTCATTCGCAGGTTCTTGCGCAGGAATGCCATCCCTTCCTCGACGTTCTCGATGAGGTTACCCTCGAGGAGCTTGCGGTCGATGATGTCCACCTTGTCCCATCCGCTGAACATGATGCAATCAATCGGGCTGTGGGGGATAAATTTCGAAGGATTCTTTGCGAAGAGCAGCACACCCGCATCGTTAAGGACCAGCGTCCGCCTATCAAGCCTTCCAATTCCGAGGTTCAGGATCAGGTCGGCCCTGCTCCTGGGTGGTGAGAGGCCGGCTCGTTGAATGAAGGTCTTAAATGTCCCTGCATCGAGGTCCCTTGGGTACTTGAACTCGCGACATGGTCGTTGTTCGAACCTTAACCGACCTGTGTTCTGAAGCATCGCGGCGAGCTCATCCCGTGTCATACTCTGGGTCATTGGCCCGACCCGGAGGTAGAACACCGAACCGAAGGAATGCGGTTTATCGTGGCTCTCCCTCACCTCGACGAGGAGGAGCGGCTTACCCTTCCGCTCGAAGTGTTCGATGACCACATCCGCTGGAGGATGGCATGTCCTCGCGATGTTCCTTGCCTTGGCCGCAACATCGCTTGGATCAGAAACACCCACGAGCCTGCCATCGGGTCGAATACCTATTATTAATGAACCCCCGGTCGAGTTCGCCATCCCGCAGATGGTCTTTCCAAGACCATCCGCGATGGATTGCTTGCGCTCCAGGTACTGCCCCTCTGGCTGTGTGAGCATCCAGTCGAACCGTTCATCGATGTTCATTGGTTTCCGTCCACGTACCTTGGGTCTGGAGATTTGACGTCTCAGCAGACAACGTCGTCGTACCTATGTCAATGTTTTGATGCCGCCCGTGGTGATAGACCAAATGACCTCTCGTGTCGATTTAATGATCGGTGGAAGTCCAATGGTCAAGAATGCTATGGAAATCTGTCCTGTCGTCCCCGCCGTCGTCATCGCTTCTCCCATAGAGCGAATCTCACATCCCCAGTCCCGCCCGGTACGATGGCGCGGCCGGCGCGCACACGCGCGCCGACCTTGCAGAAGACACGGTCACTGCCATAGACGCGCCATGAGCGCCGTCGCACATCCTGCCAGGGCCAATGGGGGCCGCCGGGGTGGGACAAAGGGGTGGCGAGGGGGGTGGGGCGCGGGGGGGACCGGTGAGCTTGGGGTGGGGCGGAGGGACGTGGCGCGGGGAACGGTTGGGCGACGGCCAGCTGTGAAAGTCTTGACTCCGTCAGCTTGGCCTTCTTGAATTCATGTATCGATATGGGGTCTTTTCCACCCCTTAACTTGTAAAGAGAAATAATATATATAGTAGTATTGTCATATCTAGTTAGCTAAGGGGTGTTCCGCACCCCTTACCTGGCAGGAATCGACAATGCCCCTCCCACTGCTCGTCAAGGAGTTCCAGGCCCCTGGTTGCTTCACGCTGCGCGAGGCCGAGGCCGCCCTTGGCGCCGTAAGAGCCCGCGAGCACGTCAAGTACCTGCTCAAGCATCGTTACATCGAGGCCGTCCGTCGTGGGCTGTACGCGCTCGTTCCGGAGCGCACGGGCGCCCTGCCTGACCGGTACGTCCTCGCGAGCAAGGCGCACCCGGACGGCTACCTCAGCCACCATACGGCGCTCGAGATGCTCGGTGTCGCCCAGGCGACGTTCGCGGGTGCGCTCTATATCACGGTACCCACGAGGGTCGCGCCGTTCGCCTACCGAGGAACGACGGTCCATCCCGTCGTCTCAGACCAGCCTGTCCACGGACCGGGCCTCGTCACGAGCGTCAAGCGTGGAGGCCAGGACCTGAGGGTGTCCGGCCGGGAGCTGACGCTCGTCCAGTGCCTCGACAGGCTGAGGTACGCGGGCGGCCTCGGGGAGGTCCTCGACAGCGTCGAGGGCTTCTCGGGCCTCGATTGGGACCGCCTCGAGGCGCTCATCGAGCTTCCCGGCGGGCCCTACTCGAAGGCCTCCCTCAATGCCAAGGTGGGGTTCGTCGTGGAACGGAACTCCTCGCGGTGGCATCCGCCAGAGGGCTTCCTTGACAGGCTCGAGGGGCGCACGGGTAAGGGCATCAATTACCTCGGGACGGCGCGGGGGCGGGGGGGCCGGTGGGTGCCGCGGTGGCGCGTCATCGTACCAGGCACAGCACTGGAGGCGTGACAACGATGGCAAGCGGTCCCGTGGACGCTGCGTGGATGGCCCGGACCGCCCTGCAGGAAGGCTTCGACCTAGACGTCTTCGAGCAGGCGTGGCGCATCGCGCACATCCTGGGGGAGATCGGCGCTCACGGCTACCTCCGCGGGAGGCTGGCCCTCAAGGGAGGGACGTGCATCAACCTATTCCACACCTACCTCCCCCGATTGAGCGTCGACATCGACCTGAACTACGTCGGCGGTCCCGAGAAGGACAAGATGCTCGCCGAGAGGCCCGAGGTCGAGGGAGCGCTGAGGGCGCTCGTCCGCGAGCACGGTTACGTGCCGGAGGATGTCCGACGGTCCTATGCGGGCTGGACCGTCAAGTTCGTCTACGAGGGCGTCCAAGGCGCGCGGTCCAGCATCAAGGCCGACCTGAACTACCTCATGCGGGTGCCGATCTATGGCGTCGAGCTCCTACCGGTCCCGGTGACCTTCGACCTCGGCGATGTCCGGGCGCCATGCCTCGCTCTCGAGGACGTGTACGGCGGGAAGCTGAAGGCGATGGCAGTCCGGGCAGAGCCCCGCGACGTCTATGACGCCGCGCAGCTTTACAGGAGGGACGTGGCGCACGACCCCGAGAGGCTGAGGAGGGCCTTCCTGTTCTACGCATTCATGGACGACGCGACGCTCTCGACGGTGGACCTCGATGCCGTGAGAGCGCTCACCTCGGGGGACTTCGCACAGCGCCTCTATCCGGTGCTGCGGCGGGGGGAACGCCCAGGCCCCGAGGAGCTGCTGGACATCGTGATGCCGAGGGTGGAGCAGATGCTCCAGCTCTCGGACGATGAACGGGCGTTCGGCGAGCGCCTGGAGGCTGGGGAGTACGAGCCCATGCTCCTCTTCCGAGGGGTCGACGTCGCGGAGGGGATCGACCGCCACCCCGCGGCCGAGTGGCGCAGGCGGCGTCCCCACGGGAGGCTGCCCTCGGGACCTTGATGGGACGATCGAGCAGTACGAGTCGGGCATCAATCCAAAGAACTGGTAACCTACCGTGCCCGTGACAATCCTGGTAAAGATTGTGAGGGCCTTGCGAGCTTGGGTGAGATTTCAATCTCACATCAACGTCCGACGACGCTGGCGCGCTCGGCGCGCACACGCGCGCCGAGCTTGCGCAGACAGAGCCACTCCCATTGGCTCTTCGGGAATGCTGGTGCGCGCCATTGTCTCGCCGAACCCCCCACCCCCGCCGCCTCGATGCCGGCGGCCGAGACCCTCGACGGCCTCCGCGACCCGCCACCTCTCGGTCAGCTCCAGGCTCCTCAGGGGGCTCCGCGCCGGCCTGTCCCCCTACGAGTTCCGCGAGGTCATGTGGCAGCTGCCGGGGGGAGGCGTTCGAGAGGGTGCGGCACTGGAGGGAGGCTCATGGGATGTCAGCCAGGCGCCATGCCCCGCACCTTCTGCGGGGGGCCGGTCGGGGGGAGGTACTGCGGGAGGTGCCGGGGGCTGCTGGCGAGGGGGCCGGGGGGGCGATGGGGGGACGTGGCGCCGGGGGGGGTGGGGCGACGACCAGACATGGGAAGGACCTCTGTGGACCGTTCTGGAAAGAATGAAATAGGGCGAGGGACAATCGTCATTTTGGTGAGAGAGAGGAGTAATTGATGCTGCAGGGGGATGGCGATGGCACAGAAAGGAGTTTTTCGAAATGCTTTAAAGATATTCCAACATAGGTGGGAACGAGAATATGATTCAGTTATCCAGATGGACTTCACCATCGTTTCCGTATGAGCAGTTTAGAGTTCTACGCGACTCTCATTTCATTTTAACATTATCCGTGTTGTTTATCATTGTTTTTATTTTTGGTACAATTAATAATCGGATAGTATTTACTATTGTATATTTTTCAATACCCATTTGGTTGATTATTGAATTAATAGCTATACGTCAGCTATATATCCGATGGATTTATTATCGAAATTCTAGAAATATGTTATCTTACACCGTGCCTATTTCATCTGAGTTAGTTATTACATCTCTTCATGGATATCTTTCATCTGAATTGGAATTTCATTTTCAAGATTGCCCAATCCGTACATCCAAATTCAAAGAAATTTCAGAAATTAGAAGGGCATATCACGAAGAAAAAATCAAAATATTTCTACTTATTTCTCAGATGAGTCGGAAGGAAAAGAATGATAGTACAGATATTTTGATCGGCCCTATTACCAATGAGAACCAAAATATTGTGAATCAACTCATTATCGGCATAGATAATGTAATTCAGGAGCTTACTCTTGGATCTAAGAAAAATGTCTAATAAAATTGTCAGGACTATTAACTCCACCTTTGGGCATTTGTCGGGGAGCTGGACAGGTGCTGGAGGGAGGGGGGGGGAGTTCGACCGGGAGGTAGCGGAGTTCAAGCACTGGAGGCAGAGGTGAAGGAGCATAAGACATGTCATGAGCTCTGTCTGCTGTTCCACCGACGACGACGCTGGCGCGGCCGGCGCGCACACGCGCGCCGTCCTTGATGACATGTTAAAGCCCCGCCCGTTCCGTAGAGGAGCGAGGCGAGGACATGCACTACATCGGGATAGACGCGCACAAGAAGACGTGCCAGGCCACCGTGATGAACACGGAGGGACGGATCGTCGAACGCAAGAAGATAGACACGGACGTCACGGAGCTCAAGGCGTTCTTCTCGAAGTACAAGAGGAGCCGCGCCGTGGTCGAGGCCTGCCCGGTCTGGGAGGTCGTCTACGAGGCGGGCAAGAGGGCGGGCGTCGAGGTCGTCCTGGCCAACCCCGGCCAGGTGAAGGCGATCTCCGCGGCCCGGATAAAGACCGACAAGGTGGATTCCGAGACGCTCGCCCACCTGCTCCGTACCAACATGGTCCCGGAGTCCTACATCGCCCCGACCTGGGTGAGGGAGCTCAGGAGGGACCTCCGGGGGAGGAAGCAGATCCATAAGACCATAGTGGCGCTGAGGAACCAGCTCTACTCGGAGATGATGCGCAAGGGCATCAAGTACAGGGTAGGATGCATGGCCACGAGGAAGGGAAGGAACGAGCTCAAGGAGACGCTCCCCGTCCCACGGATCCTGCGGAGGATCGAGCTCCTCGAGAGCATCGAGATGGAGATGAAGGAGTACAATAACGAGCTGCTCCTGCCGGCATTCCGGGAGAACGAGAAGGCCCAGCTGCTCGCTACCATCGACGGGGTGGGATTCTACACATCCTTGACGGTCGTGGCCGAGCTCGGGGACGTGAACCGGTTCCCGGACAGCGACTCCGTCGTCTCGTACGCGGGTCTCGCCCCGCGGGTCAACCAGTCGGGCAGCGTGACCAGGATGGGGCACATCACGAGGGCCGGTTCCTCCAACCTCCGTTGGGTCCTCGTCGAGGCGATGCACAGCCACCTGATGAATTGTAAGCAGAAGGACGAGTGCCGGCTCTGCCGGTTCCACAAGAGGATTGAGAGGAAGCGGAAGGGGAAGGCCGCTGTCGTCGCAGGCGCGGCGAAGCTGCTCAGGATCATGTACTGGATGCTCAAGCTCAACCTACCATACCATCCCCAGGGATTGGACCTCCGGTCTGCTGCTGAGGGCGAACCTCGAGGCCTTGAATGAGGGAAGATCCCCGGGTCGAAGGGCGTAGATTGGCCACCATGAGGCTCGACCTCGGATAGGTGAAGGCTCGATGGTACCCTGGCAGGTTCTGTAGAGGATGGGAGGACAAGGATGATGTAGGACCGAGAATATTCTTACGGTCGCCGGACGGGCGGGCTTTACATAGGTGCAGCAGACACGGTCACTCCCATGGACGACCCATGAGCGCCGTCGCACATCCTGCCAGGGCCGATGGGGGCCGCCGGGGTGGGACAGGGGGGGTGGCGTGGGGGGTGGGCGGAGGTGGGGGACCGGCTCTTTGTTCAGGGGTGGGGCGGAGGGGCGTGGCGCGGGAGGCGGTTGGGCGACGGCCAGGGCCAGAAGTCCTGTACTGTTAAACGACAGAAAGGAGATAAAGGGCGAGGGACAATTATTACCAAGCCGAAGGAGGTTGTGAGCAGCGAGAGGATGATATTGCCCCGCAAGGTTGCTACTCAAGGTCCTATATATGAGCCTTCCCCGATTGGGTGGTCGGTATGGATAGAAACCGAATGATATCCGTATGCCTGCTCGTCCTATGCATCGTGCTCTCGGCATCGTCCTATTCCGAGCTCGTCGACGATAAGGGCGAGAACTGCTCAGAGTACCTCCCGGGAAAGGCCTATCCGTGCGGGAATTGGGTCATGCTGGTCCTTGGGTGCGACCTTCCCGAGGAGCGTCCCGTGATGTCGGCGGCAAGCATCCTCTATCCCTCGGTTACGAACACGTCGTCTGCGAAATCATATGCCTTGGGCTTCTTCCCGGAGTTCGGCGAGTCCACCTTCGAGTACGACGTCGACCTTGGATGCTACGCTTCCATCATGGAGGACCAGCTATTGTGGGTCTATCCAGGTGGGACGGTCATCTATAGCAGGAACCATAATGCCGGATTCGTCCAGGCCAATGAGTTTACGCTGGCGGCGGCGATCAGTGCGTTCGAGTCCTTCGCTGATGGCCACGGGGGGTTGTCATCCTATAAGTTGACAGAGGACTTCCAGGTCACATCGTATGGCGAGAATGACGAGCCGACGGGGGAGATCGAGGGGTACACGCTCGAATACCGTACGACATACTCCGGCTATCCTGTCTATGGGGCGGATCGCATCATGGGCAGCGTCGATGCACCGGACTCCGTGGTCTCGCTATTGTATAGGTGCAACTATCGCCTCGATGGGCCCGTCCAGACGCTACAGGTGAGATCGGCCGAGTCCGCGTGGGATTCAATCCCCGATGGAGGCGTCCATAGCGAGAGGCAAATCACGATAGACCGAGTCGAATTGTGCTACTATTGCCCCAGCTATAGGGAGATCGCTCCGGCCCTGTACCCAGCGTGGCGGTTCTCCAGCGGGACCTTCGAACTATACGTGAACGCGTTCAATGGGACGGTCTACGACGTTTGAGGTTCGCCCGTTTCCTATGATGTTCAGCCAGAATGGCTAGGGGATATCGCTACGGTTTTCTTCCCCCACCCCCATCCCATCGTCGTGCCCCGCCCGGTCTCCTACCGCACCTGCGCCATCTGCGCCCGCCCCACCGTCTCCCCCTACTCGCCCTACTGCACCCGCTGCCGCGGCCACCTCTACAACCGCCCCGAGAACGCCAAGCGGCGAGCCGCTCTCCGCGAAGCCCATGACGGCCGCCTCGACGTGTTCCGGTCCTGCTGGTCGCGCGCTATACTCGTGCTGGACGACCCGGACGACCCCTTCGGCCTTTGCTACGACCGCGAGGCACCGACCAAGACGGCCGACCTCATCGCCTGCTCCAAGCTCTTCAGGTCGCTCCGCGTCGGACTGACACCCAAAAATGTTGAATATGTGATAAATTCATTCGGGTGCATCCGTTATCCATGGAGGAACCCAAATGCCATTGCCAGAAAAGGACCTGACCTGGGTTAGTGCTACACAATTCCTTATAATAAGTATCCCTTCATTTGGATTTTTTTTTGTGATATTACTTTATTTCACAATAACCAGCCCTGGCTCCGATTTTTATATATATGTACCTTTTTATATTATATCATTATATATATTTATAGATACTCAACAATGGTTAGTCACATTTCATGGTGGAAAAAGGAACATAATGTACTGCGAAAATACTATCCTTCGTAAAATTAAAGATAATGGTATCTCTGACCAATTATCGAATAATTTTAAATCAGTAACGATATTAAGAAATCATAGTATAATGAGTTTAATGTTCAATACCTATTATTATTACCTTGATGAAAATCCAAAGAAGAGGATTCTCCTAATTATTACGAATTCAAAATTAATTGTTTTTATAACATCAAGTTGCATTGAGGATTCACAAAAACTATCTCAGATGCTGCAGAATATCAAAGATAATAGGACATCATGAGATATTGTCCAACGAGTTCCGCGAGGTAGTGTCCCATTCTTGACATAATGTAGAATGGATGACCAATTCGCATCAAATACAAAGGCTCTCCGCTGAATGTTCAATGCCAAGAGAATCCTTTTTCTCTAGATCTCACGCCCCGGAATCCGTGCTGGATGAAAGCTTCCAGATAGAACTGGTTGATGAGGGCTGAAAATGCGGCCCGGCCAAGATTAGCCTCTCATCCTCCTCCCGAATTGCCTCATGAAGTCCTCTGCCTCACCGCCGACGACAATCACCCGGTCCACCTCTCTGCGCTCCCGCTTGAGCCTGTCGAGCATCTTCAACGCCGAGAGCGTGAACTTACCCCTCTTCAATTCGACCGCCATGAGGCTGACCAAGAGGTATGCCAGGAAGCAGATGAACAGGTGCGCGAGGATGTGCTCCTCCTTCCTGTTGAATATCGGCCGTATCAGTATCGCGTCCTTCGTGATCCTGAAGGCGTTCTCGATTTTGTATCGATCCCTGTAGGTGGTCAGCAGCTCCGCGGGAGGAACCCTGAGTGTCGTCACCAGCACCTGCTTGCCGTCCTCGAGGGCCTCCTCCGCTATGGCCTTGTCGTCACGCCAGTACTTGAGTCTCCGCCCACCGCGACCACCGGTGAACTTGTAGCGCAGAAGGCCCTTGACGTGCCTCTCCTGCAGGACCTTCTCCACCTTGAGCCGCGCCTTCTCGCCACTCTTCCGGCCGTTCCTCTTGCTGCTCGCGACCGCGGTGACCAGCTTGTCGAGGTCGGCCTCCGCCTTCCTCAGCCTCTTGTCCCTCGATCTCTGGTCGCGCCCTCGCTTCTCCTCGCTGAAGTAGAGCATGCACCGGCGGGCCTTGCCCGCCATCTTGTGCTCGAACTCGTACGCCTGGAGCGTCTCCTTGCCGACCTCGAAGGGCGCGCTGTATCTCTTGAGGGGGACCGTCCGCATCAGCCTCTTCGCATCGCCGACACGTCTCAGACCGCCGACCAGGTCGTGACCGCGCTCATCGACTATCTTCATCACGTTCCCGGCCGTCACGATGCCCCGGTCGATCACCATGCATCCCTTGAGACCCAGCCGGTCGTGGAACCGGTCCATGAGCTCGTCCACCGTCTTCGAGTCGTGCGTGTTCCCGGGGAACGCCACGTGGAACAGGGGGACGGGTTCGTCCCTCCCGACAACGATGCCATAGCTCACCTGCTTCGTGTCCGGCCTGTGGTCCTTCGAGTACCCGAACTTGAGGAGCGGGGCTTCGCCCGCGCCCTCGACGAACGTCGTGGTCAGGTCGTAGAGGAACGTGTCGTCCTTGAGATGGAATGCCGCACGCGTGCGTTCGGCCAGCTCCATCTCGATGTCGACGATGACGGGCTCCGTGAGGTAGTCGTACGCCCGCGTGAGCATCTGGTACCCGCTCTCTTCCGGGAGCTCCACGCCGAGGAGCTCGGGGAGGAATGTCTGGTAGTACCAGTCCGGTATCTCGAGCTTGGCCTTGGGGTCCATTATCCTGTTGATGACCATGACCTCGACGAGGCCACCGACCGGGACGCCCCAGGCTTTCTTCGTGTGACTGTCGATGGTCTCACGGAGCCGGATTCTCTCCCCGAGGGCGTGGAGGACCGCCTCCGGGCCGTACTCTACCGTAGTGAGGCTTCGTTTAGCCGAGCGCATCCTGCATCCCGGATTTGTATTGGGACTGCAGGTTGAAATAATTACTGGCACCGAGAAATGTCAAGGATGGGT
>CAYGVT010000007.1:0-1784 GCA_964353355.1 uncultured Thermoplasmata archaeon
CGGGGTGGTCCTCACTGGAACGCCTCCGCACGCCTCAGCGCATCCAGCTGGTACATGTTGAAGCCGAAGCACGCGAACATCATCTTCACCGCCACCCGCGCCACCGTCGTCACGAGCACATGTCCGGAGTCGAACCCGCGCTTGATGACTACATGCAGCCTCTCACCGAAAACCCTCCACGCAACCGATCCTGAGACTCCTAGGCCTAACGCAAATCCCTATCGTAGCCCTAGGTATCTCCCAATCGACCCCTGAACGAATGCCCAATCTATGATGCGGCCGTGTGATTAATCATCGATAATCAAGAGCAGCCAGATGGATCAATCATTCATAATCACGGGCGGACGAAGTCGCAACCCCCCCCCCCCCCCGGCAGGACCCCCCGCAGCCCGGTCCAACGGCGGCTCCGAGCCCACCCCCGACGGACCCGGGCGGACCCCGTCCACCGTCCATGAACGGCCCTTCGCACCGCCCGGCTCCCACCCACCTCCCCATCCGCCCGCGCCCCCCCCCGTTCGGCACCCTGGCTCGGGCCACATTCGCCCACCCCCCGTTTCGGACTATAAATATATAAGCACCCATGTACATACTAATGTACCATGTCGAACCGCGTCCGCGTCCAACAGCACCCGCAAGGCATGCTCTTCGTCTCGATACCCCGGGCGCTCGCTCAGGCCCTCGGGATAGCCAAGGGCGAGACCCTGGAATGGATATTGAAGGACGGCGAGCTCGTTCTCAAGCGGTCGCGCGAGAGGAAGCCCGCCAGGCGCCAGAAGTAGACATGGAGTGGCCGGCCGACGACCAGGCATCCAGACCTGCTCCTGGCCAGGTCCCGAGACCTATCCATGTCCCCACCGACTGGCCACTCGTCGTGCCGGTCGCGGTGGCCGTCGCCACCGCCGCCGCCGTCGCGCTCCTCCACGGCCCCCTCGATCAGAGACTGCTATGCTCCCCGCTCGAGCTCGCCACGGCCGCCCTCGCCACAATGCTAGAGAATCGACGACACAGTCTGGGGACGTCGATATGTATATAAACCAACCTGCTGTAATATACCTTCATGGATGTGGTAGGCAAGCAGGCCATCGACAATGCCCCCACATGCTTACTCTACGCTGTCTGGATAGCCAATGGCATCGCCCAATCCGACTCATCAGGGTTCCAAATAGCCAACCTCGTGGGGATTGAATGAGCTCCCTCAAGACGATTGAGAAGATCCTCAAGCGGAACAAGCCCATTCTCATGGAGAGGTTCAAGGTCAAGAGCATCGGTGTCTTCGGTTCGTACGCCCGCGCCGAGGAGGATGCTGACAGCGATGTCGACATCCTCGTCGAACTATCGGAGCCCATCGGATGGGAGATAGTGGACCTCAAGGACTACCTCGAGGACGTCCTTGGGCTCAGGGTCGATATCGTGACCACCAAGGCCCTCAGGAGGGAGCTGAGCGAGACCATTATGAAAGAGGTGGTCTTTGCGTGAAGGGGAGGCCCCACGGGCTCTATGTCGGTGACATGCTGGCAGCGATGTCGAGAATCGAAAAGTACGTGAAGGGCCTCAGCTTTGATGATTTCGTGAGAAGCGACATCGTCATCGACGCCGTCATCCGGAACCTTATGGTCATGGGCGAGGCTGCCAAGAATGTGCCAGACGAGATCAGGGAGGCGCATCCCGAGGTCCCCTGGAAGCGGATAATCGGCCTGAGGAATATCGTCATTCACGACTACCTCGGCATAGACCTCGAGAACATCTGGAGGATCGCGACTGAGAACATCCCCGAGGTCAAGCCT
>CAYGVT010000008.1:0-2511 GCA_964353355.1 uncultured Thermoplasmata archaeon
GGCGAAACCCTCGTGCCGAGGCGGTGGAGGTACGACAGGCGAGCCATCCTCCTGGGGACCGCCGGGGCCCTCGCGGAGGCCATCGAGGGCCTCGAGGGCGGCGAGGACGCCGGGGACGTCCTGGGAGCCCTCCGGGAGGGCACGCGGCGCGGGGACGGGCTGCCGGAGGGAAAGGCACGGCTGTGCTACGACATCGCCCTCGACGTGCTCGGGGAGGGCGGGCGGGAGGAGGCGGCGCGTTGGTTGGGGGCGGCGCGGAAGGAAGTCATCAAGGAGTTGAGCAAGTGAGCATCGGAGCCGAGAGGACGAGTGCGCAAGAGGTCGAGAACGAGGCAGCTGAGACGGTGCCGGTCCCCCCGACAGTCCCAGGAGAGTTCCTGGTGCATCTTGGCGAGGGATGGGGCCGAGAGCTCCACGACTTGGCCAATGGCCTGGCAGTCTGGAGGGACGGACCCGCGGCGGCCACGCGTGTCCTCCTATCCTGCCTCGAGTACATCAGGATCGAGGTAGAGGGGGTTGACGAATGCCGTGACCTCCTCAGGGGCCTTGAGCTCATCAGGGGTGCCATAATAACCGCTGGCATCGAAGCCGCCGGAGTGGGGCGTGGCGGGTTCATCTAGCCCGGGAATGGCAAGTACCAGCATTCCCGAGGAGCCTCTGGGAGTGCCCGTGTCACAAGCAAGGGAGGCGCACGTGTGTGCGCCGACCGCGCGAGCGTCGTCGTTACGGATATCAATATCAAATGCCCTCCAAGACGAGATAAATGACCTTCGATGAAGAACTTCGAAGAGAATTAGAGCCAGCAACGATTAGATTGATATATCATTGGGACCATCTATGCGAAGGTCGTCCATCCAGGCAGTGTGGACCGATGAAGAACAGGGCGAGGATTGTCGCTTGCATGGTCCTGATGCTAGGACTGATGGTCCCGGCGTTCGGGGTAGTATCAGAGCCTCAGGCGGATGGCGATGGCGGGATTGAGGAGACGAGGTCGGTCCCGGCATATGGGCACGACGGGGATGACTTCAGCGACCCGGGGAATACGACGGTGTTCGGGTCGGCGAATGTTAGCGGAGGGAACCTGACACTCGATGGTATGTACCACAAGGCGGATTTCAACGACGGGACGCTCCAGGGCTGGAAAGTGAGGAAGGTCTATGTTGAAGCCTTGAATGGATACATGAGAACCAATACCGGTACTGCCATGCTTAATGTGAGTTTTGATAATTTTATTATGGATTTCGATCTTATGTTCGCGATACTAGATGTCAGGGGAAATGGCGAAGGATTCAATATCCAATTCGGTGGCACTTCTCAACAATTCTTCTATGCTATGTATGAGAATAAAAATGACACATTATTCTCCGTGGGTACCGGTGACCGTATTTATTATGACAGTGATAGTTGCGTATACAATCCGATAAAAAATAAATGGTATCATATCCAAATTGAACACAAAAAAGATATATTTAATTTATCAATCGATGGGGTGCAATCTATACACATCGTCGCACCGTACTTTTATGACATCACGCAAATCCTCTTGGGAACATATTATGGTGACATCTACTACGACAACATAATAATCCGCACCGATGATGGCCAAGGCCATGCTATCACCCAAAACGTAACGCTCCCCTACAACCGCCTCTGGGACCGCATCGAGATAAACAAGACCGAGAATCCCATGGGCACTGTCAGGTTCACCGTGCTGCGCCCCTATGCCAGTCCTGTATTCTATCGGCACGAGAACATCTCCGTGAGCACCGAGGACATCACCGACATCCTCGTAGATGACACCGATAAGCTCTATCTGGAATTCTGGCTCGGCGGCCAGGACCGCAACTGGCCCTCAGTGGACTGGTGGAGGATCTACTGGAGACCCGACCCTCCTAGGCAGGTATATGACATGCCGCAGGTGCGGCTGCGCGAGGACGAGCCACTGGAGAACGCGCTCAACCTCGCGGACTACTTCGCCGACTGGTATACCGGGGGTTTCAGGCTCTCGTTCCAGGCCATATATTCGTCGAACCCGAACCACGTCCTTGGCGTCGTGAACGGCCACAACCTCTCCATCGAGCTCCCAACGAAGGACTGGTACGGCACAGAGAGGATACGGGTGAACTGCTCGGACGGGGAGTTCACGACGGAGAGCCGCGATATCCTCGTGGTCGTGACCCCTGTGAGCGACCCGCCCACGATCTTATCGCTGGGCACGTTCGAGGCCACCGAGGAGAACGTCTCAGTGCTCAACCTGACCCAACTCGTCTCGGACCCGGAGACCCCCACCGATGAGCTCAGCATCGGGACGAACTCGAGGAACTGCACCGTCGTGGGCGCCGAGCTCCACTTCCTGTACACGGTCGGGCGCATCACCGAGGAGGTGGACGTCAGCGTCTCGGATGGCGAGTTCACCGTCCACGGGACGCTGATCGTGACTGTCCTGAACGTGAACGACAAGCCGATTCTCTCTCCCATTCCCATCCAGACGGTGACGGAGCAGGTGCCGTT
>CAYGVT010000009.1:0-17583 GCA_964353355.1 uncultured Thermoplasmata archaeon
TGCAGAAGCTCAGGGCCGTCCAGATCGGGAGGGTCTGGAAGCTCACGGAAGTCACGAAACGTCAGAGGACAATCCTCGAGAGATTAGGAATATCAATACCGGTTGAGCCGAACCTTGTTATTAAAAAACCGGGAGTTTAGGTTTCCGTGTCTGAATAAATGAATGTATTTTTATATGAATCCTTGTGTTTGAATATTTATTAATTTTGATTATCCAATATTAATCATTTAAATATTCTCCTGTAATTGCATTAACAAATAATTCTATCCCAGACTCGGATGTAAAACGCCATGCCGGATACATAGCAGAAATCGGGGCATCTCTTTCATTAATACAATAACAAATATCAATTACTGAAATATTAAAACTTGGTAACGGATCAAGAATTGAAGATGATGTGATTAATGTACTCCAAGCAGTCGCTGATGATATTATCTGTTGAGTATATAGTGGCTCTCCGATCAAATAATTTCCTTGATAATATGATACATTCCCGCCTGGAAAGACAACCGTTCTTCGTAAATCTGCACCGAGAATTGGATATCCTCCATATGACCTATAATAAACAAATAAATATCCCATTGTTTCACCTGTAAGATTTCCATTTTGATCTTTGATACTCATTGACATATTTCGATATTCAGAAAATTGACCGATACCTCCATGATTCGCAATATGGTTTAATGAAAACGAACGTGCATCTGTCAACGAGAAATTTTCAATATTCATTGATTGAGCATCGGTTTTAATAGTATATCTAATTACGCCACTCTTTTGTATAAAGATTGTTCCATTATCCATATCAGCACAATATGTTAGCGAATCAATTTCCTCAAAATCAACACTATTAAACTGTGAATAAAACTGAATTGCATAAGTTTTTGCTGATATATTATCAACAATATTTGGACAGGTAATGGATAATACAGGGAGATATGGACGTTCACTTGGGAGTTCGCATGATAATGTTAAATTCCCTCCAGCAAATGGGGTAAATTGTTTGTTAGATTCATCTGGCTGCTCTCTATAAATCAGGACTGAAGCAGAAATCGTAAACAAGAGAACAATACTGGCGACGAGAATTTGCTTCTTTTTTATCAAGTCTATTCCTCCGTTTTTAAGTTAAAGGACACCAATTATATTGATTTGAAGTCGAATCGTCACTCACGTATCCCATTCCGTGTAAATGATCATTAACCGCAGATATTCGCCCAAAATAACCAGCCCCCCAACATGGAAATCCATTTTGAAAATTTGCCCATAACCAGGCATCATACAGAGAATACCCCCTGTAACAATACTCAAAGAAGTCATTATATACGCTTTTATAGAACGTTGTTTCTTTATAATAACCAAAAAATGCATGTGCTCCGTCATGTAAAAATTCCTTTAATTCTGTTTCTGAATCGCCAAGTACACCACATGATATAAAGATATACCATTCGGTATCACCATTACCGATGTTCATCCCATCAGCATCATTATGATCGAATATGCGAGTGGCGACGGATTTCCATTTATCATTGTAATATTCTAAAGCTACAAATCCATCCCAACCATGTCCTGCAAAAATAATCAAATCGCTATTATCCTCTCCGAAATCACCCGTCGTCACATCTGAATTCGATTCATCTTGATTTATTAGATATCCGCTGATTACAGCTCTATTTCTAAAATAGGCAATTGACGTAGAGGGATGCGTGCCTAAATCTGTACATTCTCTTTTATAATCAGAGACATATAATAAATCCACTTCAAATTTATTATCATCATCATTATAATTTGTAAGTACTGCACTCAATTTAAAACCATAATATTGTATTGAATTATCGGTATGTAATTGCAATCTAACTCTTGATCCAGGTACCCATGATGAATAAATCCAATTACCAGAACTAGATGTAGTCCATCTGAGATTTCCCCAAGGATCGTAAAGCCATAGGCAATCACAATATTGCTCCAATTCTATTTTTTCAAAATAAAGTTGTATCTTTGAAGCATTTTTCGCCACTATGTCCCAATAATAATTCATCCTTGGCTGATATGGATGAAGAGACTCAATAGTTGCCGAATATTGACAGCTTGTTTCCTTTATTCGGAATCCCCAATCTGTACCTGCACTATCTGTGATAAAACGCACAATAGCTTTTGAACCAGGAATCCAACTAGTGATCTGATTGGTTAAATATCCAGTATATGTATCATATGTCACTCCACTTTGGCTTTTTACATAGATGTAATCACAATTGGTTTCAATATCGATTTTTTCGAATAAAATTCTTATCTGAGCGGCACCCGGACGATTAATAATATAACTCTTGTCAAATTGATTTGGATAATTATGTGGTGAATCTATACATTGCTGTTCATTTTGAATATATGTTGCCGAAGTATTTTGACTTACCATGGGTATTATTGGAATAGAAACGCATATCGATAGCAAGATGACCCCCAACTTACCTATCCGACTTTCCTTTACTCTTTGGTTATCCATTGCAACCACCGCAACTACGCGGTTCATTTCCGCAGAAGTATATTAGCGGAACCTGTTAATATATGTTGCGTTTATTGTATCTAATATTGATAAATATAATCATATTCACAATTTAATTAATATTTTCCGCCATCCTAATATTCTACTTGTGCGAACCAGAGAGATGCACCACCCCAAGGCCATGATGAAATGAGCCAGCCCGACTGACAAAAAGGGGATTAGACTTGATAGTCGAGAAAGGAGAATTATACTAGATATGAACCAGAAAGAAGACCTCTAGGCCGCGTAAAAAAAAATTGAAAGATTAATACCGGGCCGTGGCAAGGATGCTCTCGCCCGTCCCATTCCGATTGCCGCGCGAAACTGCTGCGAGGATGATCCGAAGAAGCCTCCGATACCTCCACCGCATCGTCCGATGATTCCAAGAAGAAGGTATTCCAACGCTCAGATTCAATTCAAAAAATAGCGGCTCTCGAATTATCCCAGTCGTTTACGGCCGGTCCCCGTCCGCCCCCACATTCGCTCACCCCCCACCCCGGGATATATATATGTACTTTACCATGTACTTCACCATGTACGACCCCCTCCCGCGCCTCTCCCCTCCGCCCCCCCCTCGCCAGCATCCTCCGGCACCTCCTCCCCCCGGCCCCCCGCAGGCGGCGCAGGACATGGCGCCTGGCTGACATCCTATGAGCCTCCCTCCAGTGCCGCACCCTCTCGAACGCCTCCCCCCGGCAGCTGCCACATGACCAACTCCCAGGGGGATAGCCCGGCGCGGAGCCCCCGGAAGAGGCGGGAGCTCGCGGCGAGGTGGCGGAGGCCGTCGAGGGCCGCGGGCTCCTCGGCATCGGGGCGGCGGGGCGGGGGGTTCGGTTGGCCGATGGCGCTCGCCAGCATTCCCGAGGAGCCAATGGCAGCACCACGTGTCTGCGCAAGCTCGGCGCGCGTGTGCGCGCCGAGCGCGCCAGCGTCGTCGTCAACGACGGCGACCGATTCAACGTTCCGGTCTCCTCTATATCTAGGCCGCCCTCTTGCGCCCTCTCTTCCTCCTCGGCACCATGACAAGGGCGGTAAGCACCATCACCAGGATGGCGCCGAGGGCCACGTACGTCAGCAGCGAGGTAGAGGCAGGCCACTCCCCACCCTTCTTCACGAGCGGTTGGTCCGCCAGGTCCAGCTCGGTCCCCCCCATCGGGACAACGGAGGAGCTGCCGGATATCGCCTTGTACCCCTCCTTCGAGATCCTCCAGGTGAAATCCCCATGGAAGACGTCCAGGGCGAAGGAACCATTCGCCGTCGTGGTCGTCGTGTATGACTTGCCATCCGACGCGGTTATCTCGACCTTGGCGTCCTTGACCGGCCTCCCCTCCTCATCGAGCACGGTGCCGGTGACCCTCCCCATGTCCACGACCGTGATGACGACCGTGTCGTTGCCGCGGTTGCCGACCGCGTCGGCGACGGTCAGGACGACCGCATAGACGCCGCCCTTCTCGAATGTGAACTGGACCGCTAATCCCGTGAGGGTGCGCGCCTGACCATCGTAGGTGAAAAACCAGGTGTAGTTCACAATCCCCACATTGTCTACGGAGAACGAGCCGTCAAGCGATATGGCGATGTCGACGGGGACGGTCCGCTCCGGTCCGGCATCAGCCACCGGAGGCGTGATGTCGACGACGGTCAGGGTCATGGCGTCCTCGCCGAGGAGGCCCGCCGCATCCGAGACCCGGAGCACCGCATGATAGATGTCCGGCACGGTGGATGTGAAGGAGACCGAGACCCCGTACAGCTCCACGACTTCATCGTCGTAGCTGATGAGCCAGGTGTAGTTCACGACCCCGACGTTGTCCGTGCTGCCGCTGCCGTCGAGCGTGACCAGGGTCCCCTCGTCGATGGCCCGGTCCGGGCCCGCGTCCGCCACGGGGGGCGTGATGTCGCGGACAGTGACATTCATTGTATCGGAATCCGAATGACCCACGGCGTCCATCACGGTGAGCTCGACGAGATAGATGCCTGGCACATCGAAGGTGAAGGAGGGTTGGAGCCCACAGAGGACGATGTCCGCCCCATCGTATGCGAAGCTCCAGGTGTAATTCACGATCTCGCCACAATCGAAGCTGTAGCGACCATCAAAACCTAGTAGTGTTCCCTCATCTATGGTTTGATCCGGGCCAGCATCCGCCCTTGGCGGGTTGATGTCCATGACAGTGATGGTCATGTTGTCGGAGTGTGTGTGACCTGCGGCATCCTTTACGTGTAGCCTTACGTCATTGATGCCGGGAACACCGAATGTGAAATGAACAATCTCTCCGCTGAGAAGGATCGGCACGATGTCGGGTGTCCAAACACCGTAATAAATCTGCCAAGTCCAGCTCACGATCCCGACGTTGTCGCTGCTCCCGCTCCCGTCGAGCATGAAATCTGTATCCTCGCCTCCCGTCTGGTCGGGGCCAGCGTCCGCGATTGGCGGCGTCGTATCATTCACGGTGACAGTCATCTCGTCCGCGTCCCAGTTCCTCGCGGCATCGGTGACATTCAGCGTCACGATGAACGTTCCAGGATTGTCGAAAAGGTACGTCGGATTGGCCCCATTAAGCGTGATAAGGACCCCATCCGTGAACGTCCAGGTGTAGTTCGTGATCTCCCCGTTGTCCGAGCTCCCGCTCCCGTCGAACGTCACCAGCGCCCCCTCGTCGACGGTCTGGTCGGGGCCCGCGTCGGCGGCGGGCGCGGTCACGTCGTTGACGGTGACGGTCATGTCGTCGGTGTCCCAGTTGCCAGCGGCGTCGGTGACGTTCAACGTCACCACGAATATTCCGGGGTCGTCGAACGTGTACGAAGGTCCGAGGCCGTGGAGCGTCACTATGGTCCCGTCCATGAGCGTCCATGTGCTGTCGACGATCCCAAGGTCATCGGAGCTACCGCTCCCGTCGAAAGTTACCGTGGTGTCCTCGTCGACGTCCTGGTCCGACCCCGCGTCCGCCCTGGGGGGCTCCTCGTCCTGCCACCTGAGGATCGGGTACGTGACGTCCTCGACGATGAACCACACGGAGGCGAAGTCCCACCCCGCGTCGGTGAAGGTGCTGCGCGTCATCATCTCGGCCGTGGTCCTCCCCACCCCACCGGCGCTCGTGCTCACCCCGGACGCTTCCGTGTCCCAGAAGCTGTTGGACACCTTGCCGCTGCTGGCCCCCACGAGTCCGCCAGCATTGCTCCTACCGGTAACCCTCCCGACGGCATATGAGTTGTCCACCGTGCCCTGGCCATAGATATTGCCCACGAGCCCGCCCACATTGTACGCTCCGTCCACATCCCCTGTGGCATACGAGTTGTTCACCTTGCCTAGGTAGGAGACAAATCCCACGAGCCCCCCGATGGCATCGTCCCCGCTCACTCTCCCCGTGGCATATGAGCAGGAGGTCGTGCCATAACCATATCCTACAAGTCCGCCGATGGAGGTTGACCCCTCAACGACGCCCGTGGAATATGAATTGGACACCATGGCCATGCCGTATCCAACAAGCCCGCCGACATTCTCGGTCCCCTTGACGACGACATCGGAGTGGCAGCCGAACGGCTCACCATAACTGTACCCGACGAGGCCACCGACGTGCTTGATTCCCGTCACGTTCCCCGTGTAATGGCAGTCCGTTAGCCCGCCTGCGAGCAATCCAGCGAACCCGCCGGTGTAGTTCGACGCTGTCACGTTCCCCGCGGCAGAGTTGCCGGAAACGGAGCCCTCGGAGCTATATCCCGAGAACCCACCGACATAGAGATGCCCGGTGATTTCACCGGTGGAGTGCGTGTTGGATACCGCGGCATTGAAATTCATTCCCGCGAGCCCGCCGACGAAGTCGTATCCATCCACATGGGCGTCGAGCAGCCTGAGGTCCCTGAGCGTCCCCCCTTCCTTCATTCCGAACATGCCCAGATAGTTGACGAACGGCAGCTCGAGGTCCAGATTGGAAATGGTGTGATTGTCACCATAGAAGTCCCCCGCGAGATGCGGGACGTAGAGACCCGGGTCGGTGGAGAGGTCCAGGTCGGTCGACAGTGTGAACTTGTACTCCGCGACGTCCCCGAATCCCAGGAGGTCGCGCAGCCCTTGATCGCTGCATATCTCGTAGTGATCCCCGGAAGGGACTATGGTCGTGCTGTAGTCGGATATCCTCAGGTCCATCCCGCCGGAGTACCAGTCCTGGTACTGTGCATCGAAGAGGCCGCGGTAGGTGATGTGGTGCCCGCCGTTGATGTGCACCTCGTCGATGTTGTAGTATGATTCGATGACCGTGTTGCCGCTGTACCAGCCCACGAGCCCGCTGACCCCCCCCAGTCCCGTCACGTTCCCCAATGAATAGGAGTACTTCACCGTGCCCTGGTTCTGTCCCACCAGCCCTGCTATCCAATCGTCGGTCCCGGTCACGTTCCCGGTGGCATACGAGGAGGACACCGTGGCGTGGGCTACCCCCGCGAGTCCGCCGACGTAGTCCCTGCCGACCACGGCACCCGTGGCGTGCGAGCTGGTTATGTTGCCGAAGCTCCCCCCCTCGAGCCCGCCGACGCATCTCGAACCGCTCACCTTCCCCGTGGCATAGCAGTCGGAAATGGTGTTGCGGTTGTCCCCCACGAGCCCGCCGACGAGCTCCTTGCCGGTAACGTTCCCAGTGGCGTGCGAGTAGGCCACAGGGCCGGTGTTGAAGCCGATGAGCCCCCCGACGCAATCCCCGGGCCCTGTCACATCCCCCGTGGTGTACGAGCTGTTCACCGTACCCACGTTGCTGTACCCCACGAGCCCGCCGACCGATGAACCACCGGCCACATTCCCAGTGACGTGGGAGCCGCCCACCGTGCCACCGTCGTTGTATCCCACGAGCCCGCCCACGCAGTAACCGGTCGAGCTCACCCTCCCCGTGGAACGTACGCCCATCACCTTGCCGAGGTTGGCCCCCGCGAGAGCGCCGGCATAATTGTTCCCGGTGACATCGCCCTGCACGAGGCCGACGTCCTTAACCGATCCGGATGCGCCGATGCTTCCGAAGAGGCCGACATATTCGATGGCCGAGCGCTTGATGAAGAGGCCTGTGATGGTGTTGTTCCTGCCGTCCAGGCTGCCGATGAACGGGGTGTTCTTCCTCCCGACCGGCATGAACCCGGCGCCTGCGTTCCAAGTGCGGGTCGCGGACGCGTCTATGTCGCCTGAGAGGGCGTAGTGCGCGTCCAGGTCTGAGCTCATGTTCTGGAGGTCCAGCGCATCCTCGATGATGTACGGATCGGCAGCGGTCCCGTTCCCGCCGCCAAAGGAACCGTTGCTCCCCTGCACGAACATCAGATGCATCCCGGAGAGGACCGAGAAAACGGCGATGCCGACCGAATAGGCGGCCAACAGCTTCCTTGACATCATGTTCTGTATGCTCCTTTAGTGGTTTCTCTCAGGATTCGTAAGATGACAGAGCCTTGGGTAATCACGTTCCGTCTCGTACAGACCAGAATGCAGCGTCTGACGTCAGACTACACATCTGGCCTTCTATTGTGCCGTGCCCTATTTTACCTTTTCCCACGCTCCGCCGAGCCAACCCCGCGTTTCTGGAATACGCCCAACCGCCCCCCGCGCCACGCCCCTCCGCCCCACCCCCCCCGCCCCCCTCTCGTCGAACGCCACCCCCCCCGGCCCCCTCCCTAACAGCCGATGGCACCTCCCGCAGTACCTCCCCCCGGCCGGCCTCTTGGTGCCATGCCCCTCGGCCCCGGCGGCCCCTGCGCCTCACTTCCCTGGCGGTGCCCCGGCCGCCCCGGCCTCCAGCAGTCTGTCCCGCCACGTCGGGAACTGGTGCTTGTCCTGGATGAGCATGTTGCTGAAGGCCGCGATCCTTGGGTTCTCCCTGAAGGACGCCTCCATCTCCCGGGACACCTTCTGAGAGGCCGACCACACGAACATGAACATTCCGTCCGGGACGTTGCTGTGGAAGCCCATGTAGATGATGCGGGGGCCGAACCGGCTCCTCATATCCCCCAGGAACCGGCCCTTGTCCGACCCGGGCCCGAGGTCAATCCTGACCATCGAGACGGTGCCGTTCTGGGCCCCGAGGTCGAACTCGGTGCTGAACTCGACAGCGCCGTCGCCCACCATCCTCGCGAGGTGGCGCTTCACAGTCTTCACCGACGCGCCGACGTCCTCGGCGATATCGACCGTCTCCTTCCTCGAGTCCCACCGGAGGGAGCGGACAATCCTGAAGTCCAAGGGGGTCAGCTCGGGCACCTCCACGGCCGCGGATTGCTTCTCGGGGCTTGTGAAGCCCATCGCCGATGGCAGGAGGATGGCCATTTCCACCATCTGGGCCTCCCTCTTCACGAACTCCACATACCGGTCCAGGTCCCCGATGGACCGCAGCATGACCATGATGGAGAGGTAGTCGCCCGACACGTGGACGATGCTGGTGGAGTCGTCCCCTCCCAGCCCCCTCGCCGCCTCGGACGGGGACGCCGCCTTCGTGCGGCCGCCTATCCCCACCGGGACCGCCTTGAGGTACTTGAGCGAGAGGTTGGCGGTGTAGTGGACGATCACCCCGGTCTCGTCGAGCGCTCTGACGCGCTTGTGGACGGCCTGGACGCTGATGCCCAGCTTCTCGGCCAGCTCACGGAACGGCATCCTCGAGTTCGTGTTGAGTATGCCGAGGAGGCGCAGGTCCGTCTCGTCCATGGCGAACGGTCGGGAATCGCGACCAGGGGATATCTACCTTTTCAGGGGGATGGAGGGGCGCCCCCGGCCTCCCCTCGCGACCCTGGCCCCCCCGGGGGCCGGTCGCGAAACCCCCTCGGCGCCCAGGACCGCCGGGCCCCTCCGGCCCCGGTACCAGGCGCCATGACGAACGGGGGGGATTCCCATCAGGCGCTCGATGGGCCATCGGCCCCGGGGGCCCCCCCAGGGCCGATGAACCCAGGCACACGCCCATCATCCGAGCCTCAAGATGGGGCGCTGGTCCAACCTCCATCTCATCTATCCAATGTCTCGTCAGGCCTCACTGCTCCGATGACACGCCCCGGGAGTGCTTCCATCCCCACTGGAGCCACCGCGGGAGCCGCCCCCCGTCCCTCACGACGACCACGGCAACGACGGCCCACACGACCGCCGTCAGGATGACGTAGTAGGCCGAGAGGGGCGCCCCCACCGCGGACGGCGCCAGGATGAACTTCGTGCTGGCCGTGAGGCTCCCGTGCATCAGTATCGCCACGAGCACGCTGTTCGTGCGGTCGTGGGCCCACACCATGAGCACCCTGTAGGCGGGCAGCACGCCCAGGTAGAAGATGCAGGGGGGTGCGAGGAGCCCCAGGTCGAGCTTCCCCGAGGCGTCGCCGCTCCCCCAGTATGTCGGGAAGATGTGCCACGTGGCCCACAGAAGGCCCACGACGAGCCCGGAGGCGAGGGTGCCATGGCGGCGCCTCAGCTCGGGCGTGGCGAACCCCGTCCACCCCAGCTCCTCTATCAAGCCCCCGAACACGAACGCGACAATGAGCCCGGATATCACGAGGCCGGCCTTGTCGTCCGCCGTGAGGATGGCGGGGATGAACTCGTGGGAGGCCAGCGAGAGCGGGGCGAGCGTCACCAGGACCAGGGCGGGAACGGTCAGGAGCGCCACGGCGTACCAGCCAGCGCGCACCCGCCACCGCAGCAGCCGGGACTTGAGCTCGCGGAGGCCCGCCCTGCCGTGGACCAGACCGGTCATCACCAGGCTGGCCGTTGTGGGCCCTGCGAAGAGGGGGAGGAACACGACGAACCAGTGCCTCTCGAAGTCCCCGCTCGCGGCCGGCATCCCGTAGGGCGCGCCCAGGACGATGATGCCGCCGAACGATATCGCGAACGTCAGCGCGAAGTACATGAGGACCGGGTGCTCCCTGGCGAACGCCTTCAGGGCCATCAGCAAGACCCCCGCACAGGGACCGCCGAGTCCACGCCCTGTCCAGCAGGGCCTTGCGTCGCCTGGTCCCCGACGCGCCCCGTCGCGCCGCCCTCCTGCAGGCCCCTCACCATGGCCTGCGTGAGGTTCTCCACGTCTTTCTCGCTCGGACGGTTGCCCGAGGTGTCATCGCGATGGGCCGCCTGCCTGGATAGCGACCCTCCTCCGGCCAGCGCGACGGCCGCGATGACGGTCCACAGCGCGGCGGTCAGGAGGGTGTACCACGCCATGAGCGGCACCCACGTGATGTCCAGGGGGGTCACGGTCATGGGCACGCAGGCCGTGAGGCTAGCGTGCATGAGCATCGACACGGACAGGCTCTTGGTGTTGTCGTAGACCCAGACCATCAGCACCCTGTATGCGGGCAGCACCCCCACGTAGAAGAGGAGCGGGGGCAGGAACAGCTCCATGGAGAACGCCCCGGAGGGGTCGCCGCTCCCCCAGAGGCTCACGAGGACGTGCCACGCCCCCCAGACGCAGCCCACGATGAGCCCGGTGGCGAGGACGCCATGCCGCGCCCTCAGCCTAGGCACCGCGAACCCCGTCCACCCCAGCTCCTCGAGGACGCCCACCATCAGCCCCCCCGCGATGCCGGAGAGCAGGAACGACAGCCTGTTCTCCGCCTCGAGGAACCCGGGGACGAACACCGTGGAGGCGGGCAATAGCGCCAGGAGCGCCCCCATCGCGAGGAGCGGGGCGGCAAGGACCGCGACCGCGTGCCATCGGGCGCCCACGCGCCATCTCCCCATCCGGGAGCGGAGCTCGCGGAGCCCCGCCCGCCCGGAGACCAGTCCTGTCATCAGGATGCCGGCCACGCTGGGACCGATGACCATCATCAGGATCGCGACCCCGAGCAGCTTCATGGCTTCCTCGTCGGGCGTCGGGATCGCGGCAGGCCCGCCGACCACCAGGAGCACCAGGCCCCAGGAGATCGCGAACGTCAGGGCGAAGTAGGTCAGCACCGGATGCTCATCGATGAACGCCTTGATGGTCATCAGTAAGACCCCCGCACAGGGACCGCCGCGTCCACGCCTGGTCGGGCAGGGCCTTGTATAGTCTGACCTCCGACGCCCCCTGTCGCGCCGTCCTCCCGCAGGCCCCTCACCATGGCCTGCGTGAGGCTCTCCACGTCCCTCTCGCTCAGATGGTAGCTCGAGGTGTCCTCTCGCGTGGGCTTCGGCTCGGGGGGCAGGAGGTCTGCGATGTGCAGGTCGACGACCGCCGCGGGCGCCCGGCCCACCCTCTTGGTCAGGTCCTCGGCCAGCTTGGGGTTCGGGCCGTCGGCCCCGCCCGAGATCGAGCAGAAGGCGTACCGGCAGCTCAGGCCCCGAAGCCGCTTGAGGCAGCCGCGCAGCGGCGCCGCCACGTGCCCCATCCACACCGGTCCCACGAGGACGACCAGGTCGCAATCTCCAAGGATTTCCAGGCCCTGCTCGACCCTCGGCGTCCGGTTGAACATCATGTCGGCCGCGATGGCCCCCGTCGTCCGTGGCTTGGGCTCGGTGAGCCTGACGTGCCCCGCCCCGAGTTCCGTGGCGATGCCCTTGGCAATCGCGTCGTTGTTCCCTGTGAGGGAGTAAGAGACGACTAGGACCCTCATGCCTCCGTCCTCTCCCGATGGGCTCCCCGCCCTCGGGCAGGGTGTCGTTGGCGCCCGCCCGCCGTTCACCTCGCCAGTCACCGTTCCCATGCTCCTTCCCATGTCCATCTTGCCACCACCATCCCGGACAGGTCCGGTCTTGAGGCGTTGAACCCCCCGGCGGGAGATATTTCCATGTCAACTCCCCCGCGCGTGAACCGGGACAAACCGGCCTGTGAATGGTCAGTTTGGGAGCGGTCCGGTTGAAGGAACGGAACCCTCCGGGAGCCCGGCAGGCCATCTGGCCGCCCCCGCCAGGCCGCTGTGGCGGGGGGTCGCCGGCCGGAGCGGCGTCTCCTGTACTAGATAGGGCCGATGTCGGGGCCGATTGCGGGCGGACAGGACCAGGGCCTGCCATTCTGTGATGGCATTGCAGTCGCGCCCTGTCCTGGGGGACGGACGCCGGGGGGAGGCGGCGCAGGTCGTCGTCGGAAAGGGACCGTGGAAGGGGCGGCGGCCCCCCGCGGGGATGGCCGTTTTGTCAACCGACGTCCTATAAAAAGCGGAAGCGCGGGCCTTGCGGCTCCCCGATTGCGGCCGGCTCCAAGAACATGGGAATATCACCCTCGGACGGCATCGGCGTGTCCATGGAAGAAGAGGCGTGCGTGGCGGAGGAGGAATCCTACCGGCTGCTGGCAAGCGGCGAGGGCTTCCGGATGGGCGTCCTGACCGAGAGGCGACTCGATGCGACGACCGGGGCCGCATTCGAAGTCCTGGTCCGGCTCTTCCGGACCGGGGCGAGGCTGGACGGGGCAGAGATGGACCGGGCGACGGCGCTGGTCCGGGCGCTGGTCGGGCGCGGTTACTCCGTGTCCTTCCAGGACGACGGGTGGGTCGCCTGCGAGAGGCGGGCCGGGGATGCAGAGGCCGAGGCGCGATGGGTCCAGGGCCTCCTGGTGGGGAGATGACCATCTAGCCGGTCGGGCATGGCCGGGCAGGACGAAGGCGCATCACGGGGACGGTGTCCCTGGGATTCCCGCGCGATAGCCCGGAGCATCGGGAAAGCGGACGTCCTCGGGCAGCTCGTCGAGGGCGGTGGGCCCGCCCTCAGGAGGCCGCTCTCCTGACCAGCTCGCATGCCACGACCAGCCTCCCCGGCGCTCTCTCATCGAACGCCACCCCCCACGGCCCGCCCTCCTCCAGCTCCAGCCCGGTGAAATGACACACGAACGCCCCTCTCTCTGGGCTCCAAGCCTCCCTCAGTGCCCTGACCTTCTCCCCGCGCCCCCCCCTGCGCCAGCATCCGCCGGCACCTCCTCCCCCCGGCCGGCCCCCCGCAGACGGCGCAGGACATGGCGCCTGGCTGACATCCTAGGAGCCTCTGTCCAGTGCCGCACCCTCTCGAACGCCTCCCCCCGGCAGCTGCCACATGACCTCGCGGAACTCCCAAGGCGACAAGCCGGCACGAAGCCCCCTGAAGGGCCTGGAGCTTGCGGTGAGGTGGCGGGGGCCCTCGCGGAGGCCGTCGAGGGCCTCTGGCTCCTCGGCCGCCGGCATCGAGGCGGCGGGGGTGGGGGGTTCGGCTGGCCAATGGCGCGCACCAGCATTCCCAAGGAGCCTATGGCAGCACCACGTATCTGCGCAAGCTCGGCGCGCGTGTGCGCGCCGAGCGCGCCAGCGTCGTCGTTAACGGCTGCTCCTACGCCTCCAATACCGGAACTTGCACACGTCCCGCTCGAACTCCCTCCCCTCCCTCCAGCACGCATCCAGCTCCCCGACCACCTTCCAAAACTCCTCGACGGCAAGGTCCGTCTTCATGTAATTCACCCACCACGCCGCCACGGCGAAGGCGCTGTCGTCCCCCGGCACCACGTGGTCGAAGTTGAGCGACCAGGGCCTGCCCATCTCCCCGTCCAGCCTCACGCCAGTGTACTGACAGACGAACCCGTCCGTCGCGGGGTCGTAGGCCTCCTTCAGCGCCCTGGCGTAGGCGGGGTGCCCCGAGCCGTGCCAGAAGATGTACCACCGGCACCTCGGGCAGTAGATGGAGTACTTGACCGTCGTGCTCCCGCAGACGACGCAGTCCGAATAGGCGGCCTTTGCCCTCTCCTCGCGATGCAGCCTGGGGCCGGGCCTGGGCGGCATGTGCTCGGTCCAATACTCGAAAGACACGGCGCCCCTGTCGAACGGCTTCCCCCCACGATGCGCCGCGAGCTCGCGGACGGCCCTCTGGAACTCGTCGGGCGTCATCTGGCCCTTCATCACATTGATGGCGGCCGCGCAGGCGACGAGCCTGGATGTCCTGAGGGGCAGCTCGTGGTCGAAGACCAGGTAGAACGGGCTGTCCTGGTCCTCCTCCTCGAGGGGCGCACGGGAGTAGCGGCAGCGGAAGCCGTCCAGGTCCCTGTCGTAGGCCTCCACGAGCGCGGCGCGGCGCTTGGCGTTCTCCGGACGGTTGTAGAGGTGGCCGCGGCACCGGGCGCAGTAGGGCGAGTAGGGCGAGACGGTGGGGCGGGCGCAGATGGCGCAGGTGCGGTAGGAGACCGGGCGGGGCACAAGGATGGGATGGCCTCACTATTGATATCTGAAAATTAATTTCATTCCAAAGGCGAGCCAGTGACCTTACGTCGTGACGTTGTGATGCGATAGTCTCCGAGCACCCGGATGTGCTCCCAAATCACCGGACATGAACCTTCGATATTTTTCAATATTCGTCCGAATCGCTCCGCGTTATAGAACACGATGGAATTCATCAGTAGCTGCATGCAGAGGGCATCTATCTCCTGTCTTGCGGGATCCGTCGCACGGAGCCGACCACCATGGCCCCAGAAGAGCGCCTGTTGGAAGCTGTTCCAGCTCTCGATACGATTGCAGGCCGACTGGATCTCAACCCTCATGCTCTCATCCATCGCATACCGCAGGATGAATCTCGTTCGCACCGCTTTGCCGAGCTCACGCAACGCTTCGGTGACGTTCAGTCCATTCCCGTCGATGATGTTCCATGTCCGTAGCACGTCCTTCGCCGAGAGCTGTCCATCACGGACCGCGGCCGCCAACCTGGCCAGGGACGGAATGGCATGCTCGATGACTCTCCAGTTGATGCGCTGGACGTCTACCAGGGGAAGAGCGCTACGTGGGTTGTCGTGGTAGAGCTTCACATGGGAGAGTTGGCGGAACCGGGCCCTGATCTCCTTACCCATTAGGCATGAGAGCCCCCAGAGCGCGAGATGCTGGCCGTGCGTATCACCCGTCGCCCAATCAGGGAGACGACCACCGACCGGGGCCAACATGCCATCGAGGAGATACCAGCTCTCCCATTCGTGATTTCCTATGACGCCGACGCGAGCAGCCATCCAATCATCGCGCACCAGCCAGTACAGCGTCACCCCAGACCTTCTGTGACGGAAATGATATCCTGCCAGCAGAGTACGTTCCGACGCCGCAATTGACCGCCCGTCCGCCGCCACTCCTTCTCCCCGACCCCAGGTCAGACCGAGGTTGCGTTCGTCCCACGTATCCAAGAGAATCCGGTTCGCTTCTTGGAGGTTTCGGACAATCACATGTCCCTCGTCGAAGTTCGTAAGGCGTCCAATAGTGTACCAGCGCCCGAGCAAGGTGGACATCTGGGCCAGCCCAACATTCATACCCCGAGCCAGTACCACTGCAAGCGCCAGTCGCACTCGCTGTTCTGACGAGAGTTGATGCCGTGCGGAATTAGGCATCTGGAATGCATCCAGCATTCCAGTCGACTCGTGAACATACATCAGGACGTCGACGATGGAGAGTGGTCTGCGTCTCTCAAGGAATTGTCTATGAGCGCGCTGGCGTCGGGATTCATCCTCGACAAGGCGTTTGCGGGGAGGCCGGTGGTTCACAAGTCGTCCGTTCTTGATGCATGCCGACCTCGTAGCCAGCGCTCCCAGGTCCGCCCATGCCGCGAGGAGGTCCTCGTGCATCTCGTCAACGGTATCCCGGACGGCATCCTCATCGTGCCCGGACAAGGAACCTCCAACAGCGTCCCATCGATTGCCAAATCTTTGAGAAATTGGAGAGGTCACGCGTCCCAACCAAAGCAGGTCAGCCAGAGTGATCAGGACCACCGTTTCGAAAACCCTCCGGTTCGCCAGACGATGTTGGGGGACATCGAGGAAGGACAAACGATGCCGTATAGCTATTGGAACGTGTTCGGCGAAGGGAAGAAATCGGAGGACCTCCTCCAGGGCAGAGACGACCGCGGTGGCATGAGGATCACGTCCCTCGAGCGGGATGCCCGCCAGCCTACGGGCGAGCTTCCTGGCGAAGGTCCCTCGACTGGCGAGCAGCTGGTAGTAGCCATCCTCCGAACTCATGACCTCGCCCTGCTCCTCCAGGTCCCGGAGGAGCGGGCGGAAGCTATGGAGAGCTCGTGGATCAGCACCTTCCAGAGTGTCGAGGACCGTCCGTCTGAGGGCGGCGAATTCGCCACCATGACGTTCGAAGAGGGCACGGCTCGTATCATGCAGTTGGTCATCGAACCTGGCCTGGACACGGAACCGGAGCAGGCGTGCAAGGCGGACGAAAACGAAGAGAACGGCATCGACAGCCTGCTGATAGCGGACAGCGAGATAGAGCGGGAGCCTCTGGACGACCTCGTGCCGCTGCCATCGGCGGAGAGTACTGCTGGCCTGGCGGTCCACGAACTCGAACGCCTCGGCCGCTCCCGGAGTGGCGAGGAGGCGCTCGACAGAGAGGCGATTGGCTTTGAAGGTGGCCTCGATCTCCCTGCGGCACCTATCCTCGTCCTCGAGCTTGTGAAGGCCGATACGACCCTTGAGGACCGATGTGTATCGAAGGATATGTTGTGCGATCCGGAACTTTCTGGTGATCGGCAAGGAGGAAACCGTGTTCCCGAAGGCTTTGGCCAGGAGACGTTCGCGTGCTCGCTGACGACCCTTGCGTGACCGATGCCGGGCGGTTCGAAGGAGCCGGAGGAGGACCGTCGGTCCAGGTGGGACCATCCTCTGTCGTATCAGATAGGCATTTGCGACGGGAAGGACCGCCCGGACATCGGCGTCCGCGTCCCAGACGCCCTGGCCTCGTACTGGATTAAATGTACAGATTATTCAATAGGCGAGCAAATTTTCCATAGATACATATCGTTTTGGAGAATTATCATTTCATTTTACCTTTATAGGATTCATAGATTCGTAAATACTTGGATTGGGAACGTAGATCGGGTACCGCTTTATTAGCAGATGATTAACGTACCTTCTTTTCTTGAACTCAATAAAAATTACGCGGGCCACCTAATGATAGATAGAATCGATATTCTTTTTCGCACAATCCCACGATATCTGGATCGCATGAGATTTCGAGGATTTTCTTACGATCGCCTCAATAATTCGTTATCGTTTTTAGAACGAGTTATGAATTATTTGTACACCTGAATTTCGGGGTTTAAATACCCTCTAGCACCCAATTTTACGAGCCAGTAATCAGAGGCTTGTAGTCCCCATGTATATACTCCCCGCTAGGCCACGTAGCTTCTTATAGATGTAGTCCCATATGGGGACTACATGGCA
>CAYGVT010000010.1:0-2633 GCA_964353355.1 uncultured Thermoplasmata archaeon
ACTGCCCTCGAGGCCATCGATGGCCTCCGCGAGGGCCCCGGCGGTCCCCAGGAGGATGGCTCGCCTGTCGTACCTCCACCGCCTCGGCACGAGCGTCTCGCCCTTGGCGTTGAGGCGCTCCTCCTCCCTGACGATGGCCATGGCGGTCCAGGCCAGCGCGGCCGCGAGGCTGGCGGTAGCGAGGTCGAGGGCGGTGCACAGGGGCCCGTCGAGGGGGCCGGGAAAGAGGACCAGGGCCACTGCCGTGACGACCGCCACCGCGACCGGGACGACGAGGGGCCAGTCGGTGGGGATGTGGTTGGGATGAGGAGCCTTGCCGGGGGTGGAGGGCTGGTCGTCAGGCGGCCACTCGATGTCTACTTCTGGCGCCTGGCGGGCTTCCTCTCGCGCGACCGCTTGAGGATGAGCTCGCCGTCCTCGAGCTTCCACTCCAAGGTCTCGCCCTTGGCTATCCCCAGGGCCTGAGCGAGCGCACGGGGTATCGAGACGAAGAGCATGCCTTGCGGGTGCTGTTGGACGCGGACGCGGTTCGACATGGTACATTAGTATGTACATGGGTGCTTATATATTTATAGTCCGGAACGGGGGGTGGGCGAATGTGGCCCGCGCCAGGGCACCGAATGTGGGGGGGCGCGGGCGGATGGGGAGGTCGGTGGGAGCCGGGCGGTGCAAGAAGCCGTTCATGGACGGTGAACGGGGGTAGCCCGGGTCCGTCCGGGGGTGGGCGCGGGGCTGACGTTGGAGCGGGCTGCGGGGGGGGGCCTGCGAGGGGGGGGGCCTGAGCTCACTGTACATGAGAAGGGAAGGGGGTGCTGAACGGGTCGAACGTTCCATCGACGACGACGCTGGCGCGGCCGGCGCGCACCCGCGCGCCGGCCTTGCCAGGATAGGGTCACTCCCATGACGCGCCATGAGCGCCGTCGCACATCCTGCCAGGGCCAATGGGGGCCGCCGGGGTGGGGCGCGGGGGTGCGGCGACGGGGGTGGGCGGAGGTGGGGGGACGCCGGAACCGCCTCTAGTACAAGGAGTTGGGCGCGGGGGTGGCGGGGGAGAGGTAGGGGTATTAGTTTTCAAGCACATCGCGACCAGAATGATATATCTAGGTCTTGTGACAATGATAATGCTGGGTGACTATGGGCCGGTGCCTTCTCGTCTCAAGCCTCCTCCTCCTCCTCGTCGTGTCCATCGTCCAGGCCTCCTTCTTCCCCGCAATGGACGGCAGCGGGACCCGTCCGGACGCCCTCGCCCTCTCCGTGGAGGTCACTTTGACCCCGGACTCGCTCACAGCTCGGATAACCAATAGCCAGAATGGCCCTGTGAAGTTCGGGGGGAATGCCACGGTCCAGAAGCTGTCCGCCAGTATCCAGCGTGTGACCGTGACGCTCTCGGCTAGCTGCGTCTGGGCGACCGACGTATCGCCGTCGGAGATGGTCTTCACGAACGATGGTCCCCAATCCTTTGAATTGACCGTCGTGGTCCCGCCCAAGACGAACGTCTGCACGAACGAGGCCATCGTGTACGCCCATGCCACGGACGGCCTCCAGTCGGCCGATGCGAGCGCGCAGTGCACCGTCGCGGTCGCGCAGTACTTCAAAATGGCCATAGGCTCCGACCACCCGACCCACGTAATAGAAGAATCGCCAGCCACCATCGACGGGACGCTGCAGATCTACAACGAAGGCAACGGCCGTGACACCTATCGTGTCGAGGTCGTTGGACCACCAAGTGGCCTTGTGGACTATGACGTCGATGAAAGCGTGACCGTCGCGCCGGATGACCGTGAGGATGTGGATTTCACGTTGTTCATCGAGCTCGAGTCGGGGTTCACCGATGGTGGCTCCCTGCTGGTGACCTTCCGGGTCACCTCGATGACGGCATCGGAACTGGGTCAGAGTTCCTCGCAGCAGTATTCCTTGACAGTGTACAGGCCCCCGACAAGCGACAAGATCGCGAGGGAGTGGCCCACCTATGTCGGGTGGGGCGTAGGCCTGGGAATCCTGGGAGCGGTCGCCATCGTGGTGGTGCGACGGCGCCGGAGGCGGCGGGGTGGTCGGAGTTCCAAGAACCGGTCCTCAATCGAGAACGGTGGCGTCAAGGGGTAGCGCAAGGAACCTAGCCCGGGGAGGGGTGGCGCGGGGGGGTGGCGCGGGGGGGCGGCGAGGGGGGTGGGCGGAGGTGGGGGACCGGGTCTATGCGCGGGGGGGGTGGGGCGGAGGGGCGTGGCGCGGGGGCGGTTGGGCGATGTTCTGAAGCCTGGGGGGTGGGCTAGCGAGGCCCCAGGCACGTCGTGGGGGGTGAGGCGACAGGGTGGCCGGGCGGTGACGTAGATGCTCTGGCGACAGACATGGATGGTGAGAGAGGCGCGATATAAAATGGATTGGAAAAAAAAGAAGAAGTGCGAAATAGATTTCGGAGCCCACCCGGGAGGTCAACAGCATCACTGTTCAGGCCCACGCCCGTAAGGACGCTACTTTAGAAGTCCGGCCACGATAGGCTTGACCTCGGGGATGTTCTCAGTCGCGATCCTCCAGATGTTCTCGAGGTCTATGCCGAGGTAGTCGTGAATGACGATATTCCTCAGGCCGATTATCCGCTTCCAGGGGACCTCGGGATGCGCCTCCCTGATCTCGTC
>CAYGVT010000011.1:0-10454 GCA_964353355.1 uncultured Thermoplasmata archaeon
AGGAAGATCAGCGGGGGAAGCAGATCAGCCAAGGGCGCGGAGATCACCCAGACGCTGATGAGCGTTACCCAAACATGCCGTGTGCAGAGAAGGAACCTCTTGGATTATGGGCCAGCCATCCTCAACACTTCACATGGCTGATCTCTTGCGTTCCCCAGATGGCATAAGTGGCACCCCCTGGATTGGTGCCGGAGGATTGATGCGCCCGGACGACTCTGGGCGGGATGCCCATGCCATTCCTGGGAACCCGACAGAGGCGCCTTGCCGCGATCATCATCCTTTCGATTGGAGCATATGTGCTCCTCTCGGCAGCGACGGCGACCATCCCCTGGGGCCATGCGGCCTCCATGTCGCTCTCGTTCGTCGCGCTGCCCGTGGCCGTCGTGGCCCTCGACAAGGAGCGCCTGGCCCTTGGCCGCCTGGACAGGTGGCTGCCCCTGTCGTTCGCGGTCTACCTCCCGTTCACGGTCTGGACGCTCGCCTACGTGCCGTCGGACCCCGGGTTCTTCCATGATTGGGCCCGCATCGACGACGGCGCGATGTCCGTGATGGCGCACGCCATCCTCGTCGCCGTGGCGGTGGCCTCAGTCGACTTCTTCTGCAGGCGCGTGGTGCAGCGCGAATCCGCTGACGAGTGGGGCGAGGGCGTGGGCTACGCGGTCGCGACCGTCGCATGGATGCTGGGGCACGTCCCGGAGCTGGGGTGGCTGCCAGGCGTCATGGGGCTTGCCGGGGCCATCGCCTACGTCACCCTCGCCGGCGTCCTGGGCGGTTACGTCTACATGAGGGGCGGGAACGTCGCCGGCCTCATGCTGGGGCATGCGACCCTCAACTGGGCCGCGATCGCGGTGGCCATCGCCTGGACCTGATTGCCCCGTTCCGGACTTCTCCTGGTGGGGACATCAAGACCGCCCCTGGGCTGGACAAACCCTATATCCCCCGGTCAACATCAGGCTCCCAAGCCTGGACCGACTGGGCGCCCATCGCGGCCCCTGAGGGAAGGGACGGGTGTGGTCGCGATGGTGATGGCGGTGGGAGCCTCGGCCAGCGGTCCGAGCGCGGACGGACCGTCGGGGCCTGTCATTAAGCTCGAGGGCCTTACGAAGTACTACGGGCGTCACCGGGGCATCGAGGGCGTCGACCTCACCATCGGGCGCGGCGAGGTCTTCGGGTTCCTCGGGCCCAACGGCTCGGGCAAGACCACGACCATCAGGACGATGCTGGACCTCATCAGGAGGACAGGGGGCGAGTGCCGCGTGCTCGGGCTCGACTCGGAGGAGGGCTGCAAGGAGATACACCGCCGGACGGGGTACCTGCCCGGCGAGTACGGGCTCTACGAGGCCCTCACGGTGGAGACCTTCCTCGGCTTCCTGCTCGACCTGCGCGACGCGCGCGCCTCGGAGGGGCGGATGAGGGAGCTCGCCAGCATGTTCGAGCTCGACCTGGGCAGGCGCATCTCCGAGCTATCGAAGGGCAACCGCCAGAAGGTCGGCCTCGTCCAGGCCTTCATGCACGACCCGGAGCTCGTCATCCTCGACGAGCCCACCTCTGGGCTCGACCCCATCATGCAGCAGCGGTTCTACGCCCTGGCGAGAAAGGAGAGCGCGCGGGGGCACACCGTTTTCATGTCCACGCACCTTCTCTCCGAGGTCGAGAGCGTGTGCGACCGCGTCGCCATCGTGCGAGACGGCCGGCTCGTCATGGTCGAGCGCCTCGACGAGCTCAAGGAGCGGTTCGGAAAGGTGCTGCACGTGACGTTCGACGCGGACGTGCCCAGGTCCGCGCTCGAGAGGCCAGGCGTCGCAGACCTGAGACAGGAGGGCCGCAGCTTCACAATGACCGTGAGGGGCGACATCGACGAGGTCGTCAAGGCGGTCGCGGCCCACCGCGTGGTCTCGCTCACGATGGAGACGTACCACCTCGAGCAGCTCTTCTTCGACCTCTATGACGGAGGCGGCCGTGACGGTGCCGCGCCAGCCCAGGACCCCCGAGGGAAAGGGGGTGGGAAACGATGAGGCCCCCCATGGGCATGCACCTGCTATGGATGACCCTCCGCCAGACCTGGAAGGGGCTATTGATCTTCTCCTGCATCCTGGTATTCATCACCTGGGGCATGACCGTAATCTACCCCGAGTTCCTCAAGATGCAGGAGGAGGACCTCTCGGAGGCGCAGGGCATCAGGCTCACATGGCAGGACGAGCCAAACCACGTCATCAACCTCACCTGGCACCCGGTGCTGAGCGCGGTCAACTACACCGTGCTCGAGAACAACCAGAGCTTCGACATCTCGACCATCATCGCGCTCCTCGGCGGTGACCCCTCCAACTTGACAATCTCGGTGGCCTATGTCGGCACGGGCACCTCGCTCGCAAAGACCGTCGACGTCAACCAGACATGGTACTTCACCGTCCTGGTCCGCCTCGCCGACGGGAACATGACGGGCACTGGCGTCGTCACCACGAGGGACATCGGCACCACCATATACGAGAAGATGATGGAGGACCCGATGTACTCGGCCTTCAGCGGGGGTCGGAACATCAACATCTTCTCCTTCAGGGGCTTCGTCGATGTGGAGCTCATGTCCTACTGGGCGCTGATGGTCGGGTTCTATGCCGCCTACTTCGGCGTCGGGTCCGTGTCCCGCGACGTCGAGCGCAAGACCATGGACATCCTGCTCTCGACGCCCCTGAGCCGGCGCAGGCTGCTGCTCGAGCGCGGCGCCGCCGTCGCCCTCGCCATGCTGCTCCTCTCCGTCGTGGGCGGCATCGGGGTCATCATCGGGGGTGCGCAATCCGGCGTCGATGTGCCCGTGGGGGATGTGATGGCCGCGTTCATAGGATGCTGGCCACTGCTGGTCGCCATAGGGGCCCTCAGCATGCTGCTTTCGGTCCTCCTCAACGACCAGAAGGCGGCGATGGGGCTGAGCTTCGCAATCGTGCTCGTGTCGTACGTGCTCAACTACGCCTCGTTCCTGTCCAAGGGGCTCAAGCCGCTCCGGTGGGCGACGCCGATGGGCTACTACGACCACACCGGGCTGATGCTCGGCGACTGGTCCAGGTGGGGCGACGTGGGCGCGATGCTCGCCCTCACGGCCGTCATCGCGCTGCTGGCGGTGTGGCTGTTCCAGCGCAAGGAGCTCCCGACCTGAGCGGCGCAAATTAGAAATGCGCCCACGCCCGCTCACGCCCCCGATGACGGAACCCTCGAGGCAGCGCGGACGCATCCTGCTCGGCTCGGGCGCCATCGTCGTGCATCCCGCGGGCGACCGCGTTCTCATGGTCCGCCACCGCGACATGGAGGGGGACTTCTGGAGGGGGAAGTGGATCTTCCCTGGCGGCCTCGTGGAGCTCGGCGAGACGCTCGCGGAGGCCGCCGCGCGGGAGGTCGAGGAGGAGACGGGCGTGCGCATAACGGCCGGGCACGCCATCCCCCCGCACGACCGCATCGTCCGGGGGGCGGACGGCCGCGTGGAGCTGCACGTCGTCTACAACGTGCGGTGGGCCCTGGCGCAGGGCGACGCCATCAGGCCCGGCGACGACGTCGCGGACGTCGCATGGTTCACGGCATCGCGGCTGCGGGAGGCCAGGGCCGAGGTCCACGAGGACACTTGGCATCTCATCTCGCACTCGGAGCTGCTGACCCTTCTCGAGCGCGGTATCCACGATCTCGCATCGCTTCCGGCATTGCGATGAGCCCTTGCCGGGCCAGCGGAGGACCGCTTCCCGCTCCTACTTGGAGGGGCCATCGGTGTCCGGTCCCTTGCGGGCCTCCCACTTGGTCCCCTTGGTGCGGACGGACGCGTCCGCCTCGCGCTCCTTGCCGAGCTCGTAGGCGAGCATGTCATGGCACTGGGAGCAGTGGACATGCCTGTCCACAAAGTAGAGCTCCTCCCCCAGCGCGACCTCGCGGCCGCAGACGGTGCACACCCTGCTCGACCTGGGTGGCCCTGGCGTCCCCTCCGCGCGCGGCGCGCGCGACCTCCTCAGCCGCAGCGCGTGCGCTGTCACCGGGTCAAACATTGAACTCCTCGGTGATGGTGTATCCCGCCTTCCAGGCCTCAGGGTCGCCCTCGGAGCCCTTGGGGACTCTGATGAAGAAGATGGTCCGGCACTCGGTGCACGCGTAGGCGTTGCGGCCATCGGCCAGGAAGAACGGGACAAGGTGGCCGTCCTTGCACATCCCGCACTTGGGGTAATCGCTCATCCGTGGTCCTCGGGGCAAGGATTGGCAAGCGCCCTATTTACCACTTGTGGGACCGTTGCCGGCGATTGCCAATGATGGTTCTCACGGGCATCATATGAAGGCTCGGTCCCTCGTCGGGGCCGATGGGCGCGGACATCCCCCTGCTCGCGGTCGTCTTCGCCTCCTCCCTCGGCTCGCTGCTGGGCAGCGCGACCGGCCTGGTCCCGGGGCTGCACACGAACAACGTCGCGGCCGTGCTGCTCGCCCTCGCAGCGGGCGCGGGGGACGCGTCGCTGCCGGTCTCATGCGCGGTCATGTCGTGCGCGGTCGCGCATACCCTGGCCGCGGCCGTCCCTGGCATCTTCCTGGCAGCGCCGAAGGGGGAGAGCGTGCTCGCGATGCTGCCCGGCCACAGGCTGCTCAAGGCGGGGATGGGCGCGGAGGCGCTCCGTCTCCACGTCGGGGGTTGCCTGGGCGCGCTCGCGATCTCGATGGCCATCCTGGTGCCTCTCAGGTGCCTGCTCGCTCCGCCAGTGGGCCTCCACGCCGCGCTGCTGCCATGGCTGGGCCCCTCGCTGCTGCTGGGTTGCGCCCTCATGGTCCTGATGGAGGGCGTGAGGGAGAGGCCTTCGTCATCGGGGCTGCGTGGATGGCGCGCGACCGCGGTGGCGGCGGGTTTGCTGCTCACCTCAGCGGCCCTCGGCGAGCTCGCCGTGTTCGACGACAGCGCTCTCCTCGCGGGCGCGGGCATCGGTCCCCTGTTCGTGGGCCTCTTCGGATTGCCCACACTGCTGCATGCAATGCTCGACCCGCCCGCGAAGGGCACAGAGCCGGTCGTCGCCGCGACCGCGGACGTGGTCGGGGACGATGATGGCGGTCATCCCAGGGGCCTCGCCCACTGGCGCGTGGTGGTGAGGGGCTCGCTGGTGGGCGCCCTCGTTGGCTGGTTCCCAGGGACGTCGTCGGGCCAGGCCACGATGCTCGCCGTCGTGCGGTCGGGGACCAAGGGCGAGGGAGGGCTCGAGGGGGCGAGGAGGTACGTCCTGGGCGTCGCCGCGGTCGGGACCGCGAACGTGGTTTTCAACCTCGCGGCGCTCGCGACCTTCCTTCGGGTGCGCAGCGGCGCGGCCGCGGCGGTCGGGGGGCTCATGGCATGGACCGAGGCCCCCTGGGTCGGGACCCTGCCCCCGGTCGACGTCTCCGCACTGCTGCTCGCCATGGCCATAGGGGTATCCATCGCCACGCCCATCGTGCTGATGGGCGGCAGGCTGGCGGGTGCGGCCGCGCCCCTCCTGTCCGACGGGCGCGTGCTCCTCCTGGTCGCGGCCGCGCTCGCGGCGCTCTGCGTGCTGCCCGGGGGCGCCCGTGCCGCGCTGGTCCTCGTGGCAGCCACCTCCCTGGGCATGCTTCCGCCGATGCTCGGTGTGATGAGGGTGCACCTCATGGGGGCGATGACCGTCCCCGTGGCGGTGGCGCTCTTGACAGGATAGCATCCCCGAGGCCCGCGGGACGGGCGTGGACGCGCCTCTCATCTGTCGCAATAGGGCGTCCGCATGGGGGTTCGGTGCCCCCTCATCGGGCGGACGGCAAGAGGTACTGCAAGTCGGAGGCGATGTGGCTCACCGCCCCCACGGCCGCGGGCACGAGAAGGGACGGTGCGAGCAGCCAGACGAGCGCGACGAGAGCCGTCCCCAGCAGTACGTGGGTCACCGCGGCCCTCCTGAGCATCCCCGTCGAGCGCAGCATGCTCAAGAAGCCCTCGAAGTCCCGCGCGACGTTGCGGGGGTCCGACCAGTGCCTGAGGTCCGTGTCCCGCCTGGCCGCATGCGCGACCAGGGCCATGATGTCCACGTCTATGACGGCACCGACCGCGCCCCCCACGATCGCCCAGACCACGAGGTTGGTCGCCCCGTCGGTCCCGAGGAATGGCCAAAGGACGATGGCAGCGACAGCGCCGATGACCAGATGTGCTTGGGGAAGCATGGTCGCTCCCCCGATGGGCGTCACCGCATTTCAAGCCGACGGGCTCACCTGTACTCGTCCCACGCCTTGATCAGAAGGGCGGACTCGCCCGTCCACGCCAGGGCCTGGATGAATGCCCTCGCGAGCTGGACGTTCGCGAGGAGCGGCACCCCCATCGACGCCGCGTACCGCCGCACCGCGGAGGAGACGTCATCGCTCGTCCTCGAGTAGCCCTCGGGGATGGAGATGACCAGGTCGAACGCGCCCTTGGCCATGAGCGTGCCGACGTTGGGCTCGCCGGTCTCGTGGATCTTGTGCACCAGCGTCGATGACACGCCCTCCGCCTGGTAGAAATCGCGAGTATGCTCTGTCATGTAAAGAGGGAGCCCGAGCATCGCTAGCTCCTTGACGGCGTCGAGGAGCCTGTACCGGTTGTCGTCCCCGTTGACGGTCACGAGCACGCCCTTCCTGGGCAGCACGAAGTCGGTCGCGAGGAGGCCCTTCAGGATGGCCTCGTCGAGGCTCTCCCCGAAAGTGCCCACCTCCCCCGTGGAGGCCATCTCCACCGAGGGGAGCGGGTCGGTCCCGCGCAGCCTCGAGTACGAGAACTGGGGGGCCTTCACCGCGACGTAGTCGAGCTCGAGCGCGCTCGGGTGCACATCGGGCACGTCCTCGCCAAGCATCACGCGCGTGGCGTGGCGGGCGAAGTCCATCTTGAGCGTCTTGGAGACGAACGGCACGGACCTCGACGCGCGCAGATTGCACTCGATGACCATGATGCGGTTCTCGCGCGCGAGGAACTGGATGTTCATGGGCCCGGTGACGCGCAGCGCCTGGGCTATCTCCCTGGTGATGGACTTCACGCGACGCACCGTCTCCAGGTACGTCCGCTGGGGCGGGAGGACCATCGTCGCGTCGCCCGAGTGCACGCCGGCGTTCTCGATGTGCTCCACGACCGCCCACACCAGCAGGCGGCCGTCGCGTGCGACGGCGTCGATCTCGATCTCCTTGGTGTTCTCGAAGTACTTCGAGACCACGACGGGGTGGTCCTCGGCGACCTTGGCGGCGCGGCCGAGGCAGTAGAACAGGTCGTCGTCGTTGAACGCGACGGACATGGCCGCGCCCGACAGCACGTACGAGGGTCGCACGAGCACGGGGTAGCCCACCGCCTTGGCGAACTTCTGCGCGCCCTCGATGGAGGACGCCTCCGTCCACGGGGGCTGGTCGACGCCGAGGCGGTCCAGCAGCCCCGAGAACCGGTGACGGTCCTCCGCGCGGTCGATGTCGTCCGCGTGCGTGCCCAGTATGCGCATGCCGGCCTGATGGCACCTGGACGCCAGGTTGTTGGGGATCTGGCCCCCGAAGGACACCAGGACACCGTCAGGCCGCTCGAGCTCGTAGATGTCCTGCACGCGCTCGAACGAGAGCTCCTCGAAGTAGAGCCTGTCGCAGTTGTCGAAGTCCGTCGAGACCGTCTCGGGGTTGTAGTTGACCATGATGGTCTCGTAGCCGGCCTCGCGCGCAGTGCGCACGGCCTGCACGCAGCACCAGTCGAACTCGACCGAGGAGCCGATGCGGTAGGCACCGGAGCCCAGCGCCATCACGGAGCGCCGGCGGGGGAACACGACGTCGTGCGCGTCGCCCTCGTAGGTCATGTAGAGGTAGTTGGTGCGGGCGGGGAACTCGGCCGCGAGCGTGTCTATCTGCCTGACAACGGGCAGAACGCCCAGTCGCTTGCGCTCGGCGCGGACCTCGGCCTCCGTCCTCCCCGTGAGCTTCCCCAGCTGGTGGTCAGAGAAGCCCATCCGCTTGGCGCGGGCCATGGCGGCGCGGTCGAGGGGGGCGGGGCCCCTGAGCTCGGACGCGAGCTGCACGACGGCCCTGATGCGCTCCAGGAACCAAGGGTCGATGGCGGTGCTCGCGTAGAGCTCCTCGATGCTCGCGCCGTCCGCGAGCGCCTCCGCGACCTGCAGTATGCGCGAGTCCGTGGGCGTGGCGCACTCCTTGCGCGGCTCCTCGGACGCGAGGCCGTCGTTGGCCACCAGGCCGTGGATGCCCACCTGGAGCATCCGCAGCGCCTTCTGCAGCGCCTCCTCGAAGTTCCGGCCGATGGCCATGACCTCGCCGACGGACTTCATCTCGGAGCCGATCTTCTTGCTCACCTGGGGGAACTTCTGCAAGTCCCATCGGGGGACCTTGACCACGACGTAGTCGAGCGCGGGCTCGAAGCACGCGCACGTCCGCTGCGTCACCGCGTTGGGCAGCTCCGGCAGCGTGTAGCCCAGCGCGAGCTTGGTCGCGACGTAGGCCAGGGGGTAGCCGGTCGCCTTGGACGCGAGCGCGGAGCTGCGGCTGAGGCGGGCGTTGACCTCGATGACGCGGTACCGGGTGGATCGCGGGTCCAGGGCGAACTGGACGTTGCACTCGCCCACGATGCCCAGGTGCCGGACGATGGCGATGGAGGCCGACCTGAGCATGTGGTACTCATCGTCGGAGAGGGTCTGCGAGGGCGCGACGACGATGCTCTCGCCCGTGTGGATGCCGAGCGGGTCCACGTTCTCCATGTTGCAGACGGTTATGCAGTTGTCGGCCGAGTCGCGCACGACCTCGTACTCGACCTCCTTCCAGCCGCCCAGGTACTCCTCGATGAGCAGCTGTTCGCTGCGCGCGAGCGCGCGCGTCGCGATATCGGCAAGCTCGGCGGCGTCGCGGGCCACGCCAGAGCCCTGGCCGCCCAGCGCGAAGGCGGCACGGGCCATGACCGGGTAGCCGATGGAATCGGCCGCCCTCATCGCCGCGTCCACCGAGGTCGTCGGGACGCTCTTGGGCACGGGGATGCCGATCTCCGTCAGGCGCTCGACGAACCTCTGCCGGTCCTCGGTGTCCTCGATGCTCCTCACAGGCGTGCCCAGGACCTTGACGCCGTGCTCCTGCAGCACGCCCTCCCGGGCCAGGGCGACGCCGCAGTTGAGGGCCGTCTGCCCTCCGAACGCCAGCAGGATGGCCTCGGGCTGCTCCCTCGCGATGACGCGCGCGACGAACGCCGGCGTCACAGGCAGGAAGTAGACGCGGTCGGCCACGCCCTCCGAGGTCTGGACGGTCGCGATGTTGGGGTTGATGAGGACGGTCGCCACGCCCTCCTCCTTGAGCGCCTTGAGCGCCTGCGTGCCCGAGTAGTCGAACTCGCCAGCCTGCCCGATGCGCAGAGCGCCCGAGCCGAGGAGCAGCACCTTCTTGGGGAGCCTGCTAGGGGGCGTGGCGACCACCTCCCTGCCCCCGCCCCTTGACCATCGCGGCGAACCGGTCGAAGAGCCCCTCGGCGTCCCGTGGACCTGGGCGCGCCTCGGGATGGAACTGGACCGCGAACGCGCCCCCGTCCTTGCGGCGCACGCCCTCGCACGTGCCGTCGTTGGCGTTGACGAAGGACACCTCCCACTCGGGAGGGAGGCTCTGCGGGTCCACCGCGTAGCCGTGGTTCTGCGAGGTAATATGGCACCTGCCCGTCCCGAGCTCGAGCGCGGGCTGGTTCTGCCCGCGGTGGCCGTAGGGGAGCTTGAACGTCTTCCCCCCCGCGGCGAGGCCGAGCATCTGGCAGCCAAGGCAGACGCCCATGGTGGGCACGCCGGCCTCCATGACGCCGCGGATGTTGGCCGCCGTTTGCCTGTAGTTCGCAGGGTCGCCCGGGCCGTTGGCGATGAGGACACCCGCGGGCTCGACGCCCATCGGGTCGTCGCGGTAGGGCAGGCGGACGACCTCGAGGCCCCTCGCGATCATCGCCCGGACGATGCTCGTCTTCACGCCCGCGTCGACCACCGCCACGCGAGGGCCAGCCCCCCCGTTGTAGGTGATGGGCTCCTTGCACGACACCTCTGCCGCCAGGTCGCGCACGTTGGGGTCCTCGAACGCGACCGTCTCGCCCTCGTGCAGGATGCGACCCGGCATGACCCCGCGGGCCCGGAGGCGCTTGGTCAGGGTGCGCGTGTCGACGCCGGTGACGCCGGGCACGTCCTGGGAGTCGAGCCACTCATGGAGCGAGCGCACGGCGTCGTGGTGCGAGTAGTAGTGCGAGAGCCGGGACACGACCAGTCCCGCGACTTGGATGCGGTCGGACTCGAAGTGCTTGGGCAGCCCGTGCTCGTCCACCCCATCGGCGGGCACGCCGTAGTTGCCCACCAGGGGATAGGTGAGGACGAGGATCTGGCCGCGGTAGGAGGGGTCGGTGAGCGTCTCCACGTAGCCGACCATGCCCGTGTTGAAGACGACCTCGCCGGCGATGGGACGCGGCGCGCCGAAGGCCTCGCCTGAGAACG
>CAYGVT010000012.1:0-47735 GCA_964353355.1 uncultured Thermoplasmata archaeon
ATGTTCCGGAGGGTGAGCTCGGAGGCGGTCTTCATGGGTTTGTGCTTCATGGGATATCCATAGGATATCCTATGTAGATAAATCTTTCGGTCTGAATTCCGAATGTGGAACCAGGATGCTTCAGACGGCTGACCATTTACCACGGGACGAGGGGGGCGTGCGCGAGCGATGAGGCTCCCGCGGGCCCAAAAGGGCTCCAGGCCGATTGCCAGGATGGCCGACCGGCCCCGAGCCAGTGCCCCTGACCGGCATCCTTTTCTCCTCGGTCGTGCAACGAGGCATCGGTCCCGTGACCCATGGACGGTGACACCATCCCTGCACGGCTCCGGCTGTTCAGAGACGACGGGCGCGCCCACCCCCGCGGCCTGGGCGTCGTCTACGAGCCTTGCCCCCTCGACGCGGGGCGGACCGTGAGCGTGTGCCGGTCGTGCCGCGGCGAGATGGTGACCGACGCGGCCTCGCGCACGACCTACTGCCCGAGGTGCACACTACCGCCCCCACCGGAGCTCGACGACGATGCCATCGAGTGGGAGCCCGGCCAGCTGGAGGCCGTGGCCTGGTGGCTGCGCGACCGGTGAGCTGCGGTCGCGCCTACTTCTTTGCGGCCTTGATGGACGCGTCGAGGATGTCCAGCCCCGCGTCGAGCTGTCGCTTGGTGATGACCAGCGGCGGGATGTAGCGCATGCCGCTCTTGCCGCACGGCAGCATTATGAGCCCGCGCTTGTGGGCCTCGACGGTGAGGGCGTCGCGGAACTTCTTGTGGATCTCCTTCGTGCGCCGGTCCTTGACGAACTCGGTCGCCTGCATCAGCCCGAGGCCCCGAACGTCGCCGATCTCGTCGTGCCTCTCCTGGAGCTCCTCGAGCCGCCTGTGGAGGTGCCGGCCGAGCTTGGCCGCCTTCGCCACCTGGCCCTCCTTCTCGATGATGGCGATGGCCACGAGGATGGTCGCTATCGTCGGAAAGAATTATCAGAAGCCTCGTCCCTGCACTATCTCAGGCCACGATGCAGAGGGGCTCGAGTTCATGTCCAAGGGAGTGGCATTGGTCATTGTTACCGTATTGTTGGTCCTCCTCGTCCCGTTAGTCGCCTGTGCCGGTGCTACGTCCGCCAAGCCGACCACCACCGTCGTGGACATCCCCGTGGGCTCGATGAAGCAGTGGTGGTTCGACCTCCAATCCATTGATACGCTGAAGTACGATGTGACGGTACTCTACGGAGCCCTGGTCGATGTCCTCTTCGCGTCATACATCGCATTGCCAATGGTCCTCGAGGTGGAGGGCGAGCCGCATTATGGCGTTCATGACTATAGTGGCCAGCTGGGCGGCTTCGAAGGCAGGATTTGCCTGGTCGTTGACAACTCGGATTCGATCGGGGGGAAGGCGACCGGCGCCGTCAGGGTCCAGGTCTCGTACGAACAGTCTTCTCCCGAACTCATACTATGGGCACTCGCCATCATGATTGTCATCATAATCGTGGTGGCGACCGCCACACGCCGACGGCTCCTGGCGCGGAAGGACAGGCTGCGCGCGAGAATGCCCATCGAGGTCGTCACCCTCGAGGTGCCCGAGGATGAATCGTCCTCGGCATCAGCCCGGGAGCCCGACAGGTTCGCAGCGAGGTACTGCGATTCGTGCGGCAGGATGATGCATCCCAACCCCGCCACGGGGGATTACAGTTGCGACGAATGCGGCCACCCGGCAGGCGCTCCCGGGCAGGCCAGCGGGACCCCCGCTGGTGGAAATGGCGCCATGGACGGGGTCGAACGCTTCGAGGTGCGTGACGAGGCCTGCGGCCGCTGCAGGACCAAGCTTCTCTATGACCGAGAGCTCGAGAGGCTCTACTGCCCCACTTGCATGAGCTCGCCACCGCGGGTGCCCTGACGGCCTACTTCTTCACGGCCTTGATGGACGCCTCGAGGATGTCGATGCCCGCGTCGAGCTGCTGCTTGGTGATGACCAGCGGCGGGATGTAGCGCATGCCGCTCTTGCCGCAGGGCAGCATGATGAGCCCGCGCTTGTAGGCCTCGACGGTGAGGTCGTCGCGGAAGGTCTTGTGTATCTCCTTCGTGCGCCGGTCCTTGACGAACTCGGTCGCCTGCATCAGGCCCAGGCCCCGCACGTCGCCGATCTCGTCGTGCTCCTCCTGGAGCTCCTCGAGCCGCTTGTGCAGGTGCTTGCCGAGCTTGGCGGACTTCGCGACCAGGCCCTCCTTCTCGATGACGTCGATGGTCGCGAGCGTGGCCGCGGAGGCGAGCAGGTTGCCGCCGTAGGTGTTCGAGTGCGCGCCCTGCACGCCGAAGTCGAGCTCGGCGCGGAAGACGATGGCCCCGATGGGGACGCCCGAGCCCATGCCCTTCGCGAGGCACATCACGTCGGGCTCGACGCCCGCGTGCTCGATGGCGAAGAACTTGCCAGTGCGGCCGAAGCCGGCCTGGACCTCGTCGTCGACGAGCAGGATGCCGTGCCGCTTGGTGATGTCGCGCATCACCTGGTGCCACTTCATGGGCGGCACGATGTAGCCGCCCTCGCCCTGGACGGGCTCGACGAACATGGCCGCGACCTCCTGGGGGGGCAGGAAGCTCGTGAAGTAGAGCTCCTCCAGGATGTGGGCGCACCACACGTCGCACGAGGGGTACTCCATCTTGTAGGGGCACCGGTAGCAGTAGGCGAACGGGAGGTGGGTGACCCCGGGCATCATGGGGAAGAACCGGTCCTTGTGCACGGGCTTGGAGGCGGTGATGGACACCGCGCCCATCGTGCGGCCGTGGAAGGCGCCGATGAAGCCGATGAACTGCTTGCGCTGGGTCGTCCACCGCGCGAGCTTGATCGCCGCCTCGACGGATTCGGCGCCCGAGTTGGTGTAGAAGACCTTCTTGGGGTACTTGCCGGGGGTGACCTCGCAGAGCCTCTCGGCCAGGTCGGCCTGGATGGCGTAGTAGAAGTCGGTGCCGGCGAAGTGGAAGAGCCGCTCGGCCTGGTCCTGGACGGCCTTGACCACCGCGGGGTGGCAGTGCCCGGTGTTCGTGACCCCGATGCCGCTCGTGAAGTCCAGATAGCGGTTGCCGTCGACGTCCCAGACGACGGCGCCCTGCGCTCTCTCGGCGACGATGGGCGACGTCTTCGTGGATGTCGCCAGGTACCTTCCGTCCTTCGCCACGACCTTCTTCGCCTTGGGGCCAGGCGGGGTAACTATCATCTTCGGCAGTTCGTTCATCTGGGACCCTCCTTGGGGGGAGGGGGAATCAGGCTTCTCGTACATAAAGCAATGGTCCGTTTTCAGGCGTCCTGAGGCACGCCTGGCCATTGCATCGCGCGATTCTCGTTCGATGTCCTCCGTCGCAAGGTTTATTAGCATCGGGCCAGCATCAATGACCGACACAGATGCGCAGGCGCCAGCGGTTCCTCCTGTCAGCGGTCGTGGTCCTCCTGCTCGTAGCCGCGCCCCTCGTGGGCGCGTGGGTAGCCGAGGTCACGTACGAGCCGCCCCAGGCGCCCCGCGACGTCGACGGGGACGGCCTCGACGACGCGTCGGAGGCGCCCACCACATCGCCCCACCTGCGCGACACGGACGGGGACGGCCTCGCCGACGGGGACGAGGTAGACTACTGGGCCCACAGGGCCCAGGAGACCGACCCGCCGGCGTGGATCGCGCGCCTCCACGGCCTCGACGACGCGGCGCTCGGCCGTGCCTTCCTGGAGCCCGACGGCGACCTGGACCTCGACGGCCTCACCAACGCGCGCGACCCGGACGCTGACGGCGACGGCCTCGGGGACGACGCCGAGCTGGCGCAGGGGACCGACCCAGCCGACCCCGACACCGACCACGACGGCGTGCCCGACGGCGAGGACCCGCACCCGACGTCCACGGCCGATGCCGACCTGGACGGCATGCCCGACGACTGGGAGGCCTTCTACGGGGTGAGCGACCCCGCGGCAGACGACGACCTCGACGGCGTCGAGAACGCGGACGAGCTCGCCGCCGGGACCTCCCCGAGGGACCCGGCGATACCCTGGAGGGACGGCGTGCTCGGCCTGTGGACCTGGGGCGAGACCATCGATTCCATGGAGGACCTCGTGGGGCCCTTCAGGGAGTCCGACGGGACCCTGAACGCATCGCGCGCGCTGCTCACGGTGGGCCCCACGACGCCTGGAAGGTACTGGCGCGCCATGGCCCTGGACGTGATGGACGGCACGGGATGGCGCCTCGGCCACTCCCCGACCCCCCCACCCCCAACATCAGGGGGCGGGGGCGGCGGGAGCAACGGGGGCCTCGAGGGCTACTACGAGCCGTGGCCCGCCGGCGATGCGAGCTACACGTACAGCGTGCGCACCGCGGTCCCCGTCGCCGGGTTCCTCCCCATACCCCCCTTCACGGTGGCGGTGTCGGGGCTGCAGGCGACGGGGCCGTACATGAGGGAGCTTGGCCTGACGATGATGCACCTGGGAGGCGGCCATGTGCAGGCCTACAGCGTGTCCGCCATCGTGCCGGGGTGCACGCTCGAGGACCTGCTCGGGGCCGACGTCACGCCCGGGATGGACGACTACACCGCGCTCCCGCCAATCACCTCATCGCTCCCGGCCGAGCTCGAGACCGCGCGCTCCCTGGGCCCGCTCGCCAGGCTGCTCGCGGCGCGGGAGTGGCTCTGGGAGAGCGCGCACCACACGACCGATGAGCGGCGCTGGTCGCTCTCGGCGCCGATGCAGCTCGCCTCCGACGGCGAGGGCACCGCGCTCGACTTCGCGAGCGCGCTAGCCGTCCTGGGCCGCGCGCTCGGCGTGCCCACGCGCCTCGCTGTCGGCCTAGCCCCGGGCATCATCGTGGGCGACGTGCGGCTCGTCCGAGTCGGCGACCTGCACGCGTGGACCGAGGCCGCCATCGGGGGATACTGGGTGCCCGTCGAGGCCACCCCCGTGGGCGGCAGCGATGGGCTGGCCCTCGGCGTTGCGGGCGAGGACCCGACCGTCATCGGGGCGAGGCCCGGGGGCGGCGGCGACGTCGCCTCGGCCGAGATGGGCGCGAGCGGGGGCGGGACGACGGTGGGCGCGCGCGCCATCACCGTCCCCGGCGACGCGGACCTCGACCGTGACGGCGTGCCCGACGCCACGGACCCCGACGACGACGGCGATGGCGTCGACGACGACGAGGAGTGCCTCAACGGCACAAACCCCGTCGACCCGGACACGGACCACGACGGGCTCGACGACGGCGAGGAGGGCGTGTGGAACGCGAGCGCCGTCAACGGCGACACGGACGGTGACGGCCTGCCGGACGGCAAGGAGGTCGCCATCGGCACGGACCCGCTCGACCGCGACACGGACGGCGCGGGCTCGTGCGACATCCAGGAGCTCGAGCACGGGACCGACCCGACCAACCCGGCCGACGACGTGACGGCCCTGGACCTCGACTGCGACGGGCTCACCGACCAGCAGGAGCAGGCGGCGGGCACCGACCCGGCCAAGTGGGACACCGACGACGACGGGCTCACCGACGGCGAGGAGCTGGCCCTTGGCACCGACCCCCTGCGGATGGACACCGACAGCGACGGCGTGCGGGACGCGGACGAGCTCCTAAGGCACACGGACCCGCGCGTAGCAGACACCGACGGCGATGGACTGACCGATGGCCGCGAGACGATGAACGGCACGGTCTGGCGATACCTCTCGGACCCGCTGCTCGCGGACACGGACGGGGACTCGCTCAGCGACCTCGAGGAGCACGCGGCCTCCTCGTCCCCGGCCTCGTTCGACTCCGACATGGACGGCCTTGACGACCGGAGGGAGCGGGAGGAGGGGACGGACCCCCAGCTGACGGACACGGACGGGGACGGCATGGACGACTACCAGGAGGTCGCCGTCCGCGACCACCAGGACGAGGTCCGGTCCGCGCAGGATGGGATGGTGCCCTACCTCATCATCGCCATCATCCTCACGGCCGCGCTCGCCTACCGCTACCGCCCCTTCGACCAGCGCCTTGCGCGCCGGGTGCTCGACACGCTGCTCGAGGTCGACGCGTGGCTCGCGGGCCTCAAGGACAGGCCCGACGACGATGTGAGGCGCGCCATCTACAGGGCCTACGAGGAGGTCTGCCGCGCGCTCGCGGACAAGGGGCTGCTGAGGAGCGAGGCCTGGACCGTGCGCGAGTTCGAGCAGGCAATCGCAGAGGCGCTGCCCAGCGTGCCCAAGGACCTCATCGACGAGCTCACGACGCTCTTCGAGGAGGCGCGGTACTCCGACCACGCCCTGCCGGCTGGCTACGTCGGCAGGGCGCGCACGTGCATCGCGGGCATCCGCGAGGCTCTCGAGAGGGAGCTCATCGCGCCCCCGGGGAGGCCGACCGCCCCCGTCAAGGCCTGAGGGGGGGAAGGGCCTACCCGCCGTTCTCCAGCGCCCTCGATATCCAGGCGAGCTTCGTCGCGGCCGCGCCGTGGCCCGGCTTGCGCGCGACCAGCACGAGGTACTGCGGCACGCGGTCGAAGAACGCCCAGTTCGTCCTGCCCGTCTTCTTGAGCCTCTCCGGCGGCCGTGGCTCCAGCACGGATTCGAGGACGAGCCCGGCCCTCGCGAGGGGGTTGATGTAGTCCGCGAGCGTGCGGTTGCGCGGGCCCCTGCCCTCGGGCGAGAAGTAGTCCCTGACGACGAGCTGGCGCGCGCCCCTCTCGCCCGTGATGGTGGTGGCGCTCCCGAGCACGGGGTGGGGCAGCGCGAGGACGAGAGCGCCGCCCGGGCGCATCGCCCGCTGCAGGTTGAGGAGGGCCTTGCCGAGGTCCTTGATGTCGAGCATCTCCTCGCCCCCGACGACGAGGTCGAAGCTCTCGACGGGGATGTCGCTCTTGGCGTCAGGCGAGCCGATGACCAGGTCCGCGTGCAGCCCCTCCATCGCGAGCCGCTGGAAGCAGTCGTTGAGCACGCCCTCGGAATCGTTCATGATGGCGACCGACGCGCCCCGCTTGGCGAGCGCGGCCGCGCGCGCGCCCTCGCCACAGCACGCGTCGAGCGCTCGCACGCCCCGCAGGTCCTTGGGCAGCAGCGCCTCGAGGGCGGGGATGGCGACCAGCACCCGCGCGTCGGGCCCCGTCAGCTTTGCGGAGCCGTCGCGGCCCTCGACGTCCTCCCAGTACTCCTTGACCATGGTACGTGGTACCGGGTGGGGGGAGATATCCGTTTTGGGGTGATTTTCAAACGGTGATACCACCACCTAGCCAATGACGTGCTAAGAACGTTGGCCTTTCCGAAGTGAGACCTTTATCGGACGAGAGTATCTCATCAATGGTGAGCGGCCCAAGAATTCGCCTGTTCTGATCATCGATGAGCAGAATACCCTGGAAAAAGCGATTCTCAAGAATCGCTTTAGCGAGGTGAGAGTGTACGTATCCGGCCTGAAGCATCATTCCAGATTCTATAGGAACGCTCGACAGGGGCGATGGTGCCGGGGGCGGGATTTGAACCCACGGCATACGGATGTCCCAGGGCGCGGAGGCTTCGTCGGGTGCGCGTCCGGCGCGCCCTATGAGTCCGTCGCTCCGCCAGGCTGAGCCACCCCGGCAGGTGCGGTAGGGGGGATGCCAGCCGGTCTATTTGAGACTTTGGGCAGATCGGATTCTGGCCTCGGAACCCATGCAAACAGGAGGCGCATCGCGCGCTCGCCTTGGCCCCGATGTCGCCATGGTCAATGAGACGCCACGGACCATCGGATCCATGGTACCGTGGCTTGATGATGAAGGGTCATGCCTTTCTGACATCGTGATGCTGGAATAGTCATACTATTCTGACATCATGATGTCGGTTTAGTGAGCTTTTCATATAATGTGCCTTCGGTCGAAGAAAATGCCTTTCGCTCTCCCTCATCGAGAGAGGTTGTCTTATTCGATGTGGATTGCCTAAGGGCTCCGGCAAGCACGACATACCTCTGCTACGGCCGACCCTGAACCCCTGGCCTGCCGCCTAGGGCAGCGATCTCGTCCGCGAGCCGGCCCAGCTCCTCGGGCGCGAGCTCCTCCGGCCTCGAGGTAGCCCACTCCATGCGCGCGAGGAAGTAGCGCCATTCCCCATTGGGGACCTTGGGGGCGAGCCTCCCGCGAGCGCCCGCGAGCGAGTTGCGCAGCATCTTGCGGCGCTGGGAGAAGGCCGCGCGCAGCAGCTCGTCGAGGACGGCCCGGTCCTCCACGTGGAAGCCCTCCCTCGGCGTGATGCGCACGAGTGCGCTGTCCACCCTTGGCATCGGCCAGAAGGCCGACGGGGGCACGACCTCCAGCAGCTCCACCGCGGCCACGCGCGCGCACGCGACCGTGAGGCGCCCATAGTCCTTGGTGCGGGGGGCGGCCGCGAGCCTGTCGGCGAACTCGCGCTGGAGCAGCACGACCGCGAGGGCGAACTCGTGGTCCAGCAGCTTGAACAGAAGCGGGGAGGAGATGCCGTAGGGCACGTTCGCGACGAAGTGTGTGAACGGTGGCCAGTCGGCCTCGAGCGCGTCCTCGGCCAGGAGGCGCACGTTGGCCGGCAGCCTCTCCTCCAGCGCCCCCGCGAGCCTCCTGTCGGCCTCGTAGGCCACGACATGGCCTGCGGCCCTGGCGAGCTCCAGCGTGAGCGTGCCCAGGCCCGCGCCCACCTCGAGCACGGTGTCCTGGGCCGAGAGCGACGCGGCCGCGAGCTGCCTCGCGAGCACGCCGTCGTCCACGAGGAAGTGCTGGCCCAGGCCCTTCTTTGGCCTCGCGCCCATCTCCTCGAGTGCCCGCCTGACGGACGCGCCGCCGCCGGGCATGGCCCGACCTCACCTCGCGACGAACAGGTGGTACTTCTGGTTGGGGTCGCTGAGCTCGGTCTCGATGCGCTTGGACACGAGCGAGTCGGGCTTGTGGAGCGACGCCACACGGTCCTCCAGGTCCGAGAAGGACTTGAAGGGGGCCTTCTTGCGCTCCTCCAGTATGGCCCACATGGTCTTCTTGCCCAAGCCAGGCAGGAGCTCGAGCATGTGGTAGCGCGTGGAGATGGCCTGGGACTCGTTGAAGAACCGGACGAACCGCTCCTCGTTGCGGCGCACCAGCTCCAGGATGACGTAGGGCAGCTCGGACTGGGCCGAGGACGAGAGGTCCGTGTAGGAGATGCGCCGCTTCACGTGCTGGATGCGGTCGCGCTTCTCCATGTCCTTGCCGATGTAGACGCGGTCACCGATCTGCAGGGTCTCGCTAGGCTTGGGGACCAGCTCGAGGAGCTTGAACTCGGACTCCCCCAACGCGTAGGCCACCGGCTCCCTGTGGTAACGGAAGGAGTCGGGATGGCCCTTGGACAGGAAGTCCAGTATATGAGCGTAATCCTCCATGATGACCCTCGCTAGCCTCGCTCCCGTAGAGCGTCTTAAGCCTTAAAAACCTATCGCGGCCCATTCAAGGGCCCTGGCACCCCTTCGTTTCCCCCCTACTCGGACCGGCCGTGCCTTGAGACCAGCTTGAGGATGCCCTCGACCTCGTCCTCCTTGAGCGTGAACCTCTCCTTGGCGAAGATGGCCTTCACGTCGTCGGGATGGTCGGGCCAAATCTCGACGATCTTGAACGCGATGGTGTCGGTGATGCGCTCGTTCTTGCGGAGCTCGTCGATGAGCTTGAGCGCGTTCTTCGGGTCCGTCTTGGCGGAGTAGGTGGCGTGCTCCAGTGCGAGCTTCTGCTCGTAGGTGAGCTCGCGCCCCTCCTGCGTCGACTCGAGGACCTTCTTGACCTCGGGGATGGAGACCAGCCTCTCCTCGCCCCTCTCCGGCATCTCCTCGCCCGCCGCGTGCCTCGCCGCCATCATTTCACCCTCATCAGGTGCTCTGGCCTGGCAATCACCGTCTTGGGCTTGTTGCCGTCGTAGACCTTGAGCACGTACGCGTCGCCGCGGCGCGACTGGACGGTGCCCATGACGCCGTGGAACCGCTTGGACGGCATGCCCCTGTGCACGCTCGGGTCGATCTTGATGATGGCGCGCTCGCCCTCGTCGAAGGTCTGCAGCGCCTTGGTGATCTTCGACAGCCCCCTGTCCCGGGGCTTCTTCTGGAGCTTGTGCCTTGAATCGGCACGCGGGCCGTGCGACATCTTCATTTTCCTGCCTCCTTGTCGAGCGAGTCATGGACCTCTAGCACGTCGAGCTCCACGACGTCGCAGCCGCGCCCCAGGAGTCCCGATAGGCTAGGCTGGGTGCGGCCTCGGTCGCCGTGGATAAGCTCCTTCACATATATACCACTTTCCCCCCGAACTTCCACTGTGGCGGTCTCGCCGAAGGCCTCCAGGACGGAGAACCTGGCGACGCGGCGCAGCCGCTCGAGGTCCGCCCTCCTGTGGGAGACGCGCTCGGGGGTCCTCTGCTTGACCATGGCACCGGTGAGGGTCCGTGCGGCCCCCTCGAGGGCCTCCAGCTCCACGCCCCCCTGCACCCTGAACGTGATGCGGTAGGTCTTCTCGTAGGTCGAGCCCTTGAGCCGGACCACGTCCGACTTGGACGAGGGCCGCAGCTGGGAGACCTCGACCTGGCCGGCCGCGTGCTCATTGATGCGCCGCTCCATCCCGACGGGGTCCCACGCCCTGCGCTTGGGATTGCGGACCTCCACCACGAAGGGCCGGCCGCGGCCCAGCATGCGCGCGTCGATGTCCTCGCGGCCCGCCCCGTGGAGCGCGTGCTCCTCGCCCGCGAGCGCCTCCATGAAGGGCGCGGCGATGAGCTCCTCGACCGAGGTTTGGTACTGCTTGCCGGTCCCGCCGCACGACTCGCAGCCGCGGCCGCGGCACTTCCGGCACGGCCACCGGGTCTGGGGGATGTCCCTGGAGAGCTTCCTGTACCGGCCGTAGACGAACACCGACCGCACCTGCAGCTCCACCGAGTTGTAGTCGGGGTCGACGAGCACGGTGACGTCGGGGGTCTCCAGGTCCACCTCGGCGCCCGTCCCGACCTCGACGCGGCGGCCGACCTCGCGGTTGACCTCGGACTTGAGCGCCTCTGCCCAGGGCGTGTGGACGGATTTGCCGAGCTCGCCCTCGAGCCGCGTCACGCGGTCTGGCACGCGGCACCCCACCATGAACGAGGCCCACTCGATGCCCTGGAGGGTGCGCATGGCCTCCGCGGCCAGCGCGTCGTACTCCTCCACGAGGCCCTCGCACAGCGCGCAGTCCTTGGGCGCGACCGGCGCGGCCGCGGGGTCGGCGGACGTGCGCATGAGCAGCCCGCGCTCGGCGTTCGCGCCGTGGTCGACCTTGCCGAGCTGTCTGCCCAGGCACGAGTCGCACAGGCGGTGGCGCGCCACCTCCTCCTTGACCGCCCGCAGCAGGCGGGGGTCCCCGTCCAGCAGGGCCTGAAGCTCGTCCATCTGCGGCCCGATGCCCCCGCCCCTATATAAGGATGGTGGGGGGGAGCGAGGGAGAATGGAGGCCCGGCGTAGGGGATGCCTGGCCCAACCCTCGCGCTCGCCCGTCATTGCCGGACATTGAATGGAATCTGGGATGGGACGAAAAGGTAAAATAGTAAGACTGTCTTACTAATAGCAGTGATGGCCATGAGCGATGTGATCCTCACCCGGATGTCCTCCAAGGGACAGATTGTCATCCCCAAGGCGCTTCGGGAGCTCCTCGACATCAAGGAGGGCGAGGTGTTCGCGCTCTTCGGCGAGGACGACACCCTCATCCTGAAGCGGGTCGACCTCCCGACGGGCGAGGAGCTGGAGACGCTCCTGCGATGGGGCTCCGAGCACGCGAGGAAGAGGCGGATAAAGAGGGCTGACGTCATAAAGGCCATCGAAGCGGAGAGGCGAGGGAGCGGCTGAGCCTTGCCACGGGTCGTGCTGGACACCAATGTCCTCGTGTCGGCCCTCTTCTGGGAAGGCAACGAGAGGGAGGTCCTCAGGAGATGCAGGGCCGGGGATCTCCGCTCGGTGACATCGCCGGGCATCTTGGAGGAGCTCGAAAGGGTGCTCGTGCGCAAGTTCAAGGTGCCCGAGGACCGGGCGCGTGACTATCTCAGGGAGCTGCTCACGATATCGGAGGTCGTGTTACCACCGGGCGAGCTGACCGTCGTCGCCCGGGACCGAGCGGACAACGTGGTCCTCGAAACAGCGGTGGTCGGGAAGGCCGACGTAATCGTGACCGGGGACAGACACCTCCTCGGGCTCGGTGGGTACGAGAATATCGTGATCGAGAGGGCGAGGGACCTGTAGGGACGGCCCCACTTTGGTCCTGGACATATCGGGCCGATTCACCACAATCACCACATGGCACCTGGATTGTGCCCGACCGCCCCCTTGCCATCCCATACCCCTGCGCCAACCGACCCCCCACCTTCACCACTCGACCACCCCCACTTTCGCCTCCCCCCCCTCCCCGGCTTGATATCCCCCGGACGCGCCATGGTGTGCGGAGAGGGCCTTGCGCCTGGACGGGCACATACTTGACGTGTTCCCGGACGAGCGGAACGACCTCATGGTGCTCTACCTGCGGACGCGGCGCGGCACGGAGCGCGTCGTCGACCGCTACTGGCCCACCTTCCACGTGCAGGGGCCGGTCGAGGACCTGAGGACGCTGGCCGCGCGCCTCGAGGGGCTGCCCTCGGTGCGGTCGGCCGAGCTCGAGCGCCGCCGCGGCGACCTGCTGGACGGCCCCCAGGAGCGCGACGTGCTGCGCGTCGAGGTGGGCCGCTACCGCGAGCTCACGCGACTGGCCGAGATGGTCGACCGCCTCGGCGGATTCCGCGACTTCCAGCTCTACAACGTGGACCTCAGGCTCGCGCAGCGCTACCTCATCGACCGCGGCGCGTTCCCGATGGCGCGCGTGAGCGTGGGCCGCGCCATCGAGTGCCTGGACACGCGGCTCGCGCTGGAGTACGAGCTGCCCGAGCTGCGGCGCGCCTCGCTCGACGTCGAGGCGCACCAGTCTGGCCGCGTGATGCGCAACGACGACCCCATCGCCAGGGTCACCGTCACCCCCCTGCCCTCCGTCGGCGGGGAGGCGGGCGCCGCGGGGGAGGTGGCGCCACCCGGCGGCCCCGTCGCCATCGAGGCGCGCGACGGCGACGAGGGCGAGGTGCTCGCCGCGCTCACGAGGGAGCTCGACCGCCTCGACGTCGACGTCCTCGAGACCGCGGACGGGGACTCGGTCGCGCTGCCCTACCTGCGCGCGCGCGCCGACGCGGCGGGCGCGGACGTGGCCGCGGCGCTCCGTCTGGGCAGGGAGGCCGACCCCGGGGCCCCGGCCAGGAAGGAGCGCAGCTACTTCTCGTACGGCCGCATCGTCTACAAGCCGCCGTTCCAGGCGCTCCGGGGGCGCGTGCACGTGGACCGCGGCGCGTCCTTCCTGCACGCGGAGGGCGGGCTGTGGGGCCTGGTGGACCTCGCCCGGATATCCTACGTGCCGCTGCAGACGCTCTCGCGCCTGTCGCCCGGCACCGCCATCTCGGCCATGCAGGTGCACCAGGCGCTCGCGTGGGGCCACCTGGTGCGGTGGAAGAAGAACGTGCCCGAGGCCTTCCGGACCGCGGACGAGCTCGCGCGGCTCGACCGCGGCGGGTGGGTGATGGAGCCGCGCGTCGGGCTCTTCGGGGGCGTGGTCGAGCTCGACTTCGCCTCGCTCTACCCGAGCCTCATCGTCAAGCACAACATCTCGCCAGAGAGCCTGGACTGCGCGTGCTGCCGCCGCCCCGACCGCGCGGTGCCGGGCACGCCCTTCCACACGTGCGGCGCGCGCGAGGGGCTGGTGCCCACGGTGCTGCGCCCGGTCCTGCAGCGCCGGTTCTACTTCAAGCGCATGCGCGAGGAGCGCCCCGAGAGGAGGGACGAGTACGAGGAGAAGCAGCTCGTGCTCAAGTGGCTGCTCGTGACGTGCTTCGGCTACACGGGCTACAAGAACGCGCGCTACGGCCGCATCGAGTGCCACGAGTCCATCACCGCGGCCGCGCGCGAGGTGCTGCTCGACGCCAAGGACATCGGCGAGGCCGCGGGCTACGAGGCGCTGCACGGCATAGTGGACTCGCTGTGGCTGCGCCCCGTGTCCGCGGCCGCGTCCGCGCCCGAGGTCGTCTCCGAGCGCGTGGGCCGCGCGATGGGCATCGACCTGGTGCTCGAGGGCGTGTACAAGTGGATCGTGTTCCTCCCGTGCAAGGGCACGGGCGTGGGCTCGCTCAACCGCTACTACGGGGCGATGGTGGGGGGCAAGCTCAAGGTGAGGGGCGTCGAGCTGAGGCGGCGCGACACGCCGGCCTTCATAAAGGCCGCGCAGCAGGACATGCTGGACGTGCTCTCGCGCGCGGACGGGCCCGAGGAGTTCGTGGCCCTCGTGCCCGAGGCGCTGGCCGCGCTGCGCCGGCGCGCGGACGCGGTGCGCGCGGGCGACGTGGACCCAAAGGAGCTGCTCTTCCGCACCTCCGCGTCCAAGGCCGTGGACGAGTACGAGCAGCTCAACCTGACGGCGGCCGCGATGCGGCAGCTGCGCGAGGAGGGCGTCGAGGTGCAGCCCGGGCAGAGCGTGCACTACGTCGTGACGGACGCGGCCTCCCGGCAGTTCCGGGACAAGGTACTTGTGAGGGAGCGGCTAGACCTGTACGGGGGCTGCGACGTGGGGCACTACCTCAAGGCCCTCGCGCGAGCGGGCGAGAGCCTGCTCTCCCCCCTCGGGTGGGACGAGCGGAGGGTCGCGGACGCCATCGACGGACAGCACCAGGAGAGGCTGCCGGATTGAGGGGGGTGAGTCGGGAGAGGCACGAGGTGGGGGAGTTTTAACCCGCGGGTAAGGGTAGCCGGACTGTCGTCTTTATTCCGTAGCGATGCCCACGACACCATGGACCGGAATCCTGTCCCACCAGCTCTGCGCATCAACCCTTTAATAATGGGGCGGCCATCTATCGAGAAGGCGATTGCATGCTCGTCAAGTTCGAGGTCTACAGGGACGGCAGGTCCTGGTGTGCCAGGGGCATCGGGGTGGACATCTTCACCCAGGGCAAGAACCTCGACGACCTCATGAGGAACATCAGGGAGGCCGTGTCCGTCCATTACGAGGACGAGCTGAGGCGGGGCGAGGAGGTCAGGACACTGTCCATCTCCGAGATGGTGGTAGGGGCGATTGCCTAGGCTCCCCGTCATCATCGGCAAGGACCTCATCAAGATGCTGACCAAGATGGGCTACGAGGTCGTGAGGCAGCGGGGCAGCCACGTGAGGCTGCGCAAGACCACGCCCGCGGGGAGCACGACATCACGGTCCCCTTCCATCGCGAGATAGCCAAGGGGACCCTGAACGATATCCTCACGAGGATTAGCATCTGGAACTCCATACCGAAGGAGGACCTCGTCAGGAGCCTGGGCAAGCGGTGACGGGGCAGGTGTCCCGTGACCCATCGGGAATAGGGGTCATTCTGCTGTCCTATGAAGGGATTGAGGTCGAGCGAGCGCGATGATGGGGAAATACTGTCCGTCGTGAGGGGTGGCCACGAGAGGATGCCAATCGCACAGGATGATGATTGGCCCCTCCATTCCCGTCACTGGACCAGGCGGCTCCGCGAAGACCGGTACACTGCCATGCCACACAGGGCGATGGTGATGAGGATTATCAGCACCAGCACCCACCAGTTCCCCTCCGATGCATGTACCTCATGCGCGTACTCGAACTCGACTCTCGAGATGGGGGAGTACATGAGCCCGTCGTAGCTGATGGCCTCGAGCGTGTGATGGCCCTCCTCGAGCGAGTCGGGACCGAGGACGATGCCCCACGAGGTCGTGCCCGTCGCCATCGTCCAGTTCCCGCCATCGATGCGCACCATCACCGTCCTCACCGTGTGGTCGTCGGCCGCCGTGCCCGACGGGAAGACCTCGCCCCGCTGGACGGAGCCGTTGACGGGGCTGCCGATGCTGACGGTGGGTGGGAGGTCCACGAGCAGCGCCGAGACGTTCGAGAGGTACGCGTAGCGGGTCTCGAACGGGATATCGCCATGGAGGGTGACGATGCCGATGGCGTAGAGGTTGACATCAGGCGGTATGAAGTCCGGCACCTTCAAGGTGGTCCTGAAAGCGCCATCGTACCAGGTCGTGGGTAGAGGGGAACGCAATTCCCAAAAAGGGTCCATTGACTTTATGTTCTCCCCACTGTCGTTCCAGGCCTCATCCGCTGAATTCACGCCCCATAATATCTGTGCGTTCTCGTCGATGCCGTCCGCTCCCTCTGTAAAGAGGCTGAGTCGGAACTCGCGCTCGCTCGATGCCCTTGTGACCTGGAAGTAGGTGGTCGGACATCGCTCGGCGCGCGATTGCCAGGTGTGGTTGTGACTCCAGACGACGAGTTCGGGCACCCCCCAGCCATACATGATTGTCCCGTTCAGCCAGGTACCGAATAGCACAGAGAGGCGCTCGTCCCAGTCGGGTGGTCCCTTGTTCACGGGGGTGGTGAGAGCGACATTGAATGAGCCATTGGCGTCGGTCGTGATGCTCCCGTTCCAGTAGATGCCATTGTCCCCATAGACGCGCCCGAAGATCTCCTGCCCGGCCATCGGGGCATCGTCGAGCGTCGCGATGTAGGTCAGGTTCGTCTCGACGCCCATCGGCAGACGATGCTCGTACCCATGTGAAGGATTGCCAAGCAGCCTCACCTCGAACTGAGGCCTATCCTCGGGCTTCAACATGGGCGCATCTGACAGGATAATGTAACCATGAACGTATTGGCTCTTCCCATTATTAGACACATCCCCATCGAAATGGACACCCGGTGTTTCTGGTTCATAGCCGCTGACATTGCGATAGGTGAGCTCCAATCTAGCTCGACCACTGGCATCGCATGTCAGGTTGTGCCAATTCTTGATTTCCATTCCATCGATATTCGTGTATCTGGAAACGAGCGAGAGCGTCGCATCGGGAAGAGGGGTGCCTGCTGGATCTTGGACGTATATATCCACGGAAGCGCTCGTGTCGCTGATTCCTGCGCATCGATACCAGACATCCCATGAATGGATGGCCATTGATGCAGAGCCATGCCCCTCGGAAACGAACCTGCCAGACGTCAGCGTCGCTTCGACGCTTATCCAGCATGCCCAAAAGGACTGCCAATCCGATGGGACCTCGAACGCTCCTCTATATATCCCCGTTGACTGACGGACAAGAACGAGATCGATGGAGGTGGGAGCATGAAGATCGAAACCTGCCTTTCCGCTCATCGTTCCAGTGTCAGGGTCGACATACCTACCCAAACATGTTGTCTTGACGGTAAATTCAGCCCTCTGGCCCGGGACAGGGGTATTGTCTAGGGAGTCATCGATGAAGACCCTGACCTCAAGGTATGGATAATCTGAAGGAGTGACGGTGGACCCTCCAGCAGCCCACTCACCATCCTTCCAAACGTGTGCATCGACCTGGAAGTAATCCCCAGATTCCCCAGACATCTCTCCTTCATCTATGACGAACGAGGCGCGGTAGACGCCTTTGCTCTCCCTATCGGAGGGTATGACATGCAGGCTCTCTCCGACCTTCACCTCGATCCTATCAGGGTCGATGTGCTCCCCCTCGAGGAAGACATGGATGTACGCCGTCGCGGTGCTGCCGAACGTGTAGGACTGGTCAGGAATGGTGACCTCGACCGCCAGCCCGGTGGGCGATTCGGCCGACACGATGGTGAATCCAAAGGTATTGACAAGGAGGGCTAGCGCAAGGATTGCTTCGAGGCGAACTCGATTCAGCATCGCAGACCCAACTAGTGAGTATGTTATTTCGCAGGCAGTTATACTTTTCGAGATGGAAAATCGTGCAAATCACCGCTCTCGGTCGCTCGGTCAGTTTGACAATGTTGTCGGGTGTCCATCTCTAGGAGCGTCAAGGAAGAAGGGACACCAGATGCCTGGCCATCCCCCCCACTGTTCACCGCAAAGAACTTTGTATCGCAAAGTTTATAGGGACCCTCCGACATGGAGGGTGTCGGTGTTCGCATGACAGAGGCGCTCGACCTAGAGAGGCTCGAGAAGGAGACGTTCCACCAGTACCAGCACGAGGACGGCATGTGGGACGTGTTCATGGGGCTCATCATGGTGTTCTGGGCTTTGGGGCTTCTCGCCGACAGCACGTTCGTGTCCCTGCTGATGCTCGTACCGCCCGCTGTGTTCATCGCGGGCAAGGTTCTAATCACGGTGCCCCGCCTCGGTCGCGTCAGGTTCAACGACCGCCGCCTCCAGCGCGGGCGCGTCATGGTCGCCGCGGTCGTCCTGTCGGTGCTCGTGACCTGCCTGCTGATGGTGGCGGTGGTCCAGGGGCACGAGGGCCTCGACAGGATGGGCGACGCGGTGTTCATTGCCATGACGCTCGTGCTCTTCTCCATGATGGCCTACGTGCTCCAGTACTGGAGGCTGGTGCTATGGGGCCTGCTCCTCTGCGGCGGCTGGGCCGTGGCCTTGTACGGTGACCGGACGGTCGGCGTGGCCGCGTTCCTCCTGGCGGGCGCGATAGTGGTCTCGGTGGGCCTCCTGTCGCTCAGGACGTTCATGCAGAAGTACCCGGTCATCCGCGTGGAGGAGTGAGATGCCCCAGGCCCCCGCGGCCGGTGACGGGGCGCAGCCGGTGCCCGACATCGACCGCCTGGTCCACGAGCCGGCGCGGCTCATGGTGATGGCCAACCTCTACGTGGTCGACTCCGCGGACTTCATGTACCTGATGAGGCGCACCGGCCTCACCTTCGGGAACCTCTCCTCGCACCTCAGCAAGCTCGAGGCCGCCGGGTACGTGGCCATCGACAAGCACTTCGCGGGCAAGAAGCCCCGCACGATGGTGCGGCTGACGCAGAAGGGCCGCGCCGCGCTCGACGGCTACCGCCAGAGCATGGAGCGCGTGCTCGACGCGCTGCCGGTGCGATAGGCCGGCGCGGTCACTGCGGCGGGGTGCCGGCGCCCTGGAGCATCGCGATGAGCCTCGCCTCGGACCGGTCGATGCCCGCCTGCAGCCCCCTGATCTCTGCCTCCATCTCGGTGCGCCTCTGGAGCTTGCGCTGGTACTCGGAGGACCGCAGGACCTCCTCGCGCCGCCTTGCCTGCTCCCTCCCGCGCCCGACCCACGCCCACACGGTCACCGCGAGGCAGATGATGAGGATGGTGAGGCCCAGCGCGCCGCACGCGCCGCGGCCCATCCCGAAGTTCTGCGAGATGTCGAGGAAGTAGAACAGCGGCCACAGGAACAGGTCGAAGAAGAGGCCCGCGAACATGAGAACCATGACTATCATGTACTTGTCCGTCTTCAGGGTCTCGGCGCTGGCCTCGAGGGCCTTGATCTCGGCGTTGAGGTCGGAAAGCTCCTTCTCGTGCTCGGCGAGCTCCTTCTTCTGGAGCTCTATCGCGGCCTTCATCCTGTCGACGTCCGTGCCCAGCGCCCCGAGGGGCTTTTCCGTGAGCGCCACCTGGGCGCCGCAGTACTTGCACGTGCCCAGCTTGATGTCGGGGGAGAACTGGAGGTCGGCGCCGCACCCCGGGCACCGGAGCAGCGTCAGCTCAAGGGTCGTACCCATGCATCCCATCCCTCCCTCGGTCCACCGGGGCACCGGCCTCGCGGTGCCATCGGGCGACCTGTGACCTCGATATTATCGTGCTCCGTCAAGACAGACACGTCAGGCCGCCATGGCGAGGTCGTCGTGCTTGGCCAGCGAGTAGGCCTGGAGCATCTCGACCGTGAAGCCCACGATGAACAGCGCCAGGCTGAACACCAGGAACTGGAGCTGCATGACCCCCAGCGCGAGCTGCTGCCCGTGCATGGGGTCCCACATGATGACCATGAGCGACAGCGCGCCCCCGGCCAGGAACATGCCGATGCCGGCGCGCGCGAAGAGCCTCTCGGTGAACGTCGGCTCGGCGAGCTCCGCGAGCGCGTCGTGGTCCTCGGCGGACACCGCGACGGCCTTGCCGTAGGCCGCCTCGACCTCCTCCTCGGCCGCCATGTCCTCCTCGTAGCCGAGGTCCAGGTGCACGGGGTCGGGCGCGGTCGCGACCTCTATGGGTGCGTCCGCGACCTCCTTCTGCAGGTCCGCCTCCATGGCCGCGAGCTCCGCGTCGAGCTCCTCGTCGTCGAGCTCGTCGTCCGTGCCCTCCGGCAGGTCAGCGGGGGTCTCGTCCAGCGCGTAGTCATCCTCGGCCTCGGCCTCGAGGGAGAGGTCCACGTCGTCGTCCGCCACCTCGGCCTCGGCGGCGGGCGCCTCCGCGGCGGACCGCAGGACATCCTGCTCCATCTGCGCCTGGGTGACGAACACCGCGCCGCAGCCCGGGCACGCCTTCGACTCCTGGGCGACCCTGGTGTCGCAGACGGGACACTCGAACTCGACAACCTCCTCGTAGCCGTCGTCGAGCACTCCATCGAGGACCTCATCAGTCATGGGAATCGGTCTAGTTGATGCTGGGATGCCCTATATAAGAGATGCCGGACGGTTCTTGCGGATGAGAAGGAGCACGATGGGGCCAGAGCGTGGCATGACGCTCTCAGGGGATGCGACGAACGGTCCCCTCAGGCGGCCTTATGGGTGCCCCCGGCGGCACCCCTCACGCGCGCGGCCAGCTCGCACGCCTTGCAGGGCCCCTCTCCAGGAGAGGGCTCGGCGCACACGGGGCAGGGCCGCAGCTCGGCGGGCGGGAAGGCGTCCCGCAGTGCGGCCTGGAGCTTGTCCAGCGTGCTCACGAGCGCGTGCGCCGCCGAGGGCTCGTCCTCGAGCAGCGCGTGCAGCATGGCGCGGTAGCGGCCGCGCTGGGCGCGGGACGAGTGCGGGCACTCGGCGTCGTGGATGGGGATGCCCTGCAGGAGCGCGAAGAGGTAAGTCTCCACCTCGGGGACGCGCCGCAGGGGCTGGATGCGCGGCACGAGGCCGGGCTGGACGCGAGCGTGCGGCCCCAGCCGCACGAGGCGCTCGACGTCCGCGCGGCACACGTTCATGAGCACGCTCTGGGCGGTGTCGTCCAGGTTGAGGCCGGTGGCCAGGTACCGCGCGCCCGCGAGCCGCGCCGCGCGGTTCATCGACCACCGCCGCCACACGCCGCAGAACGCGCACGGGGTCTCGGGCAGCCCCATCGCCGCGACCTCGTCGACGGTCGTGCCCTGCTCCTCCTTGATGGAGGTGACTATGTGCTCGACCCCGTGCTCGCGGCAGTAGGAGGCCACTACCGGGACGGACCCGTCGCGGTAGCCGCGGATGCCCTCGTCCACGGTGATGGCGACCAACCGCGTGTCCCGCCGGGGGGCGAAGGTGCGGCGCATCAGGTCCAGGCAGGTCATCGAGTCCTTGCCGCCCGAGACCGCGACGGCCACGGTGCCGCCCCCGGACAAGTCGGCCTGCTCGCGGATGGCGTGCTGGACGCGCCGCTCGGTGAGCTCGACGAAGTGCAAGGCGCACAGGTGGCGCCCAGCGTGGCGGACGAGGATGACGGCGTCCTCGGGGCAGCGGTCGCAGCTCGGCATGCAAGATGGTCAATCACGAGGGGTGTATTAGGCCTTTTTGAGGGACCTCGTCGCGCATGAGGCCAGGTGTGACCGGTGACGGTCCGACGCGTTCGTGGCATCCCAAACCTATTTCTCCCTGGTGCCTCCTTGTATGCTTGCGTCAGGCCTCAACGGAAGGTGGCCAACCACAATGAGCGACAGGATATCCTGCCGGTCAGCGATTCCATCGAGCGAGGGCACCGCTCGCACGGTCTCGGTGAGGCATCGTCTCAAGGCAGGCCTCCTGGCCCTGCCTATCGCGGTCCTGGTGTTCATCCTCCTGGCATCCACAACCCAATCCGGGTCCGCCGAGGAGGGGCCGTGCCAGCCGGCCCTGGCTGGACCGGACGCCATCATGCCCACGTACGACGTGACCGCGGGCAACGGGACCGCCGGGAACCCCTACATCATCGAGGACCAGGTCATCTACGTAGATGGCGGGATCGGCATCGATATCAGGGACTCGATGGCCTACTACCTCATCCGCAACATAACGATAATCGGTGCCCAGAACAATGATTATGGCATCCTCTTCAGCGGAACGAGCAACGTGACCTTCGACGGTCTGGTGCTGCGGACGCTCACCATCCCGGCCTTCATGTCGGGTTGCGATCGCGTGCACTTCCGTAACGTGACGACCGATGACTGCTTCCAGGGCTTCCAGCTCAGGGGCGCTGAGAATTGCACCTTCAAGAACGTGACCCTGACCGATATACAGGGCATGGGGTTGGTCGCCACGGGCTGCTCCAACATGTCGCTCGAAGGATGCTCGGCGCGCAACATCAGCAACGGGGGCTTTGAATTCATTATCTTCCCTTTCAGGAACCCCTTCAGCCGGAACATCAGCGTCGTGGGATGCAATGCGTCCGACGCCGGGATTGGGCTCTCGTTCGTGGGCGTCGACGGCTGCACCGTCGATGGGTGCAACTTCACGGGCGGCTGGCCCGCCGACGTCTACATCAAGGACACCAGTAACCTGACGATGCTCGACACCGACCTCGGCAATGGTGGGCTGATGATCGAGCTCGGCTGCAGGGACCTGGACATCCGCGATTCGAACACGGTGGCCGGGAAGCCCCTGCGGTTCATCAAGGGCACCGACAAGGCGGTGGTCAACTCCAACGTCGGCCAGGTCGTCCTGGTCAACTGCCAGAAGGCCATCGTCGAGAACCTCACCTTCCAGGGCATCGCCAATCCCGTCATTGTCCTCGGCTCGAGCGGCTGCACCGTCCGCAACTGCACCGTCAGGGACGCGCACATCGCCGTGCGGGTGATGGCGGGGGGTGTCAACAGGCTCGAGGGCATCACCATCACCGAGGGCGGTTATCCATACACGGCCTACGGGGTCGAGGTGGCCAACGGCAACGTGTCAATCGACCACCTGAGCGTGACAGGGGTGGAGGTCGGCGTCCACGCGCTCGAGGGGCATAGCCTGGACATATCCAACTCCTCCTTCGTCGATGTCCGCAGTCGCGGTGTCTGCGTGGAGGGCTCGCAACCCCAGACGGACGGGAAGCCCATCAGGGACCTCACGGTCTCGCAATGTCTGTTCCGCGACACCGGCCAGGGCATACTGTCAACCAACTGGAACCTGACCGTCCGTGACTGCCGGATAGAGGGGTGCAGCTCTGGAGGCCTATCTGCGATAAGCACCAGCAGCACGGCGGCGAGCGGTAGCAAGGTGTTGGTCGAGCGGACGGAGGTCGTGGACTGCGGATGGACCGGTGTCGCCCTCGATGGGATAGAGGGCAAGCTCAGCTCGCTGTCGGTCCGGGGCTGCACGCGCGGCATCCTCCTGGGGTCGAGGGTGTGGAGCACGGCCTTCCGGTGCAGTGTCTCTGAGTGCGACAACGGGCTGGTCATCTCATCGGCGTACCAAGTGACCGTGTCCGAGTGCAACTTCAAGGACTGCACGTCCTACGGCATATCTGTCACCTCCTGCTACAAGGCCAAGTTCCACCACAACAACCTCATCCGCAACTACTACGACGAAGGCCTTGGCAAGTACACCGCCCCGCAGGCCTATGACACCTCCAGCGACAGCGACTGGGACGACGGCGCCGAGGGGAACTACTGGGCCGACTACCGTCAGAGGTACCCCTCCGCGACGGCGTCGGGGCGCATCTGGGACACCCCCTACGTCATCCCCGGCTACACCGCCCGGCGGGACAGGTACCCGCTGACGGTGCAGTACGACTACTCGCCCCCGGTGGCGGAGGCGGGGCCCGAGCAGTTCGTCGGGGAGAACCAGACCGTGTGGTTCGACGGCAGCTACAGCTCGGACGACGTCGGCATCGTGGACTACACGTGGGAGTTCGTGTACCAGGGGCAGCCGGTCTCGCTGCACGGCATCACCGCCAGCCACGTGTTCTCGGGCCTGGCGAACCACACGGTCACGCTCTGGGTCATCGACGGCTGGGGCCACACCGCCTCGGACACCACCATGGTGCATGTCGTGGACCTCGTGGCGCCCACCGCCGTCGCCGGGGACGACCTGACGGTCGACGTGGGGGAGACGTTCATGCTCGATGGCTCGCGCTCCACCGATGACCGCGGCATCGTCGGACACACATGGACCGTGGACCCGGGCGGCCTCGGCATCGTGCTCCACGGGGCGTCCGTGACGCTCTCCATCGGGGTCCCGGGCGACTACGACGCCATCCTCAATGTCTCGGACGCGCGCGGCAACTGGGCCACCGATACCCTCGTGGTGCACGTCCGGGACCTGAGCCCTCCGATCGCCAGCGCGGGGGACGACGTCACCGTCCCGCAGGGCTCGGAGGTCGCGTTCGACGCCACGGCATCGACCGACAACGTCGGCATCGTGGCGTGGGCGTGGACCTTCACCTACGCGGGCAAGGCGCACACGCTCGATGGCCCGACGTCGACCTTCGTTTTCGACGAGCCTGGCGACTACGTGGTCGGCCTCTCGACCTGGGACGCCGTGGGCAACGTTGGCCATGATGACGTCGTCGTTCACGTGCTCGACACCGTGGCGCCCGTCGCCGATGCGGGAGGGGATCTCACCGTGGACCAGGGCACGATGGTGACCATCTCTGCCCTGGGATCGCACGACAACGTGGGCGTCGCGAGCTACAGATGGTCCTTCGTGGAGGACGGAGTGCAGCAGACATACACCGGCCCCGAGCTGGAGCGCATCTTCGGGATGGCTGGCGTCTTCGAGGTCGTCCTCATGGTCTGGGACGCGGCCGGCAACCAGGGCACGTGCACGGTCGTCGTCACGGTGCGGGACATCGCACCACCCGTCGCGGTCGCGGGTCCGGACCTCACCGTCAACCAGCACGCGGTGGTCGTCCTCGACGGCTCGGGCTCCACCGACTGTGTGGGCATCGTCTCGTACACCTGGACGTTCACGGCGGGGGGCGTGCCCGTGACGCTCGCGGGCCGCCGGCCGACCGCCACGTTCGACCTCGCGGGCTCCTACGTTGTCACGCTCACGGTGGCGGACGCGGCGAACAACACGGCCGTGGACACGCTCATCGTCAGCGTGCGCGACACCGAGCCGCCCGTCGCGGTCGCGGGGGGCGACCGCACCCTCGTCGAGGGGGACGACCTCACCCTCGACGCGACCGCGTCCCGCGACAACGTCGGCGTCATCAGCTACGTCTGGACCGTCGTCGGGGAGGGGGGCACGGACACGTTCACTGACGCGGTCGTGACCGTGCCGGTGACGAGGCCCGGGACGCTGATGGTCGAGCTGCGTGTCACGGACGCCGCCGGGAACGCCGCCGTCGACGCGCTCGACATCCAGGTTCTCCCCCTGATGGTGGGCTGGCGGCTAGGGCCGTTCATGGACGAGGAGGGGCGTCCCCTCAATGGCGTGCGGGTGTCCGTCACCCTGAACGGCACCGAGCGCGCGGGCGTCACGGACGCGACGGGGTGGCTCGACCTCTCCATCGTCCGGTTCGACATCGTCTCCCCCGCCCAGGTGAACGCCTCCAAGCGTGGCTACGACACGGTGCGGTTCTCGACGGCCCTCGACGCGGAGGGGGACCCCGTGGACCCCGTGCCGCGCATGACGAAGGTGCCGGAGACGACCGCGGCCATGGGGCTTCTGTTGTGGCTGCTGCTGGTCGCGGCCATTGTATGCGCGGTGATGGCGGTCATCTTCCTCATGATGAAGCGCAACCGCGGGGCACCGAAGGCCTGAGCCCGATCGCTCACGGCGGCGACAGGTCGCCCTCGAAGCCCGGGGTCGAGGGCCCATATGAATGGATATCTGGAATCATATGGCCCGCACCAACACCTATTTAAGAGACGCCATCCCATGGTAGAAGTGGAGTACCATGCTCCATGGGGTCTTGTTCCACATGGTATCATCCTGCGATGGTGCGCGGACTAGTGCGCTCGACCCCGAGACGTCGCGCACATCGCGGGGACGATGGCATGTGCCGGTCCCATCGCTCGTCGCATCCGTATTGCTGGGGATGGGCGCCGTCCTCCTGCTCGTTGGCATCGCGTCGGCCGACCAGGTCCCGCATGCGCCCATCGCGATAGATGGCGATGCCAGCTTCACGTCCTCGAACGGGGTCGTGTCCGGCAGCGGCACGGACGCGGACCCTTACGTCATAGAGGGATGGACCATCTCGGGCTCTTCGGCGGACGGCGTCCGGATACAGAACACGTACGCCCACTTCATCCTAAGCCACATCATCGTCTATGGTCCAGGGGCACCAGGGGGATATGGCATCTGGATGAACACTGTGGAGGACGCCGTCATCGACAACATCACCATCGTGGACATGGCCTACGGCGTCCATCTCGCTAATTCAAGGCGGACCATCCTGGAGAACATCACCGTCTCCAACGGCACGACGGGCATCGACCTCTTCATGTGCTACGATTGTTTTTTGAAGAGCGTCAGCGCGAGCGCCTTCCGGGACGGCATCATCATCCGCCAGTGCGAGAACTGCGACCTCAAGGGATGCGCCGGCGTCGACTGCTCGAGGTTCGGCATCAGGCTGGAGGGGCAATCTTCGACCAGGATGCAAAGTATCATCCTCGACGGGTGCAACGCCAGTGGCAATGGCCGTGGGATATCCATGGCCGACACAGAGGATTCCGAGGTCCTCGACAGCGTCGCGATGGACAACTCCGTCTGGGACATCGAGCTGTTCGGCTGCAGGTCCATCGACCTGTATCGCAACCGCATGGGGAAGGGAGGGCTCTACGCCGACAACCCGAACAACAACCTCCAATCGATCGACGCGCCTGACACGAACACCGTGGACGGTAAGGCGCTCAGGTACCTGATCCGCGCCGAGAACGTCACGCTCGACCGCGACACTGGCCAGGTGATACTCTACCGGTGCACCAACATAACACTCGCCAATCTGACGTTCGACGGTGTGCGCCAGCCAGTGTACATCGAATCCTCAAAGTGGTGCGACATCGTCGACTGTACCATCAGGGGTGCGTTCTACGGGGTCCTGGCGACCAAGAGTGGCATCATCAACTTCACCGGCGTCCGCATCGAGGGGTGGGCGAGCAGCCACACGGGCATAATCGCGGACGAGGCCGACATCATTGGCTCAAGCATCTCTGGCGGGGAGAACGGCATTGGCGTAGGTTCTGCTCGCATCTCAGGGACCAAAGTATGGAACTGCACGAACATTGGTATCCGTGTGGGTTCTGCACAAATCTCGAAGACTACCATATTTAATTGCACTCGCTTGGGCCTCTATGCGCAAGGCACCTGGGTTGATTTCAATGTCTGGTATGATGGGGACCTAGATGTCGACAACTGTACAATTTACTCGGTCAAGATAGGCATCGCGCTTTTTCACATGGTGGCCGACATCATCAATACGACATTCAAGTCGCCCGATGGGAGGATGGATAGTGGAATAAGCGCGTCCGAATGCTCATGGATATGGATAGCCGATTGTGAGTTCGGCGGTAGAAAGACCTACGACATGCGGTTCGAGGATTGCCGCGACGTTTGGGTCTGGTCGTGCCATCTCGCAGGGGAATCTGACGTGGGGATTCTGCTGTCTTCGACCACAGGCTCGCTCTTCAACAACGATATCAATGATGCCATCGTCCCCATCGCCATCAGGAGCTCTCCATCCTCGGTCGTATCAGGCAACACGTTGTCTAGAGGCGGGCCCACCGGCATTGCTGGCATCCAGGTCGTCAATTCCTGCGAGTGCCTCATCACAGGGTGCGAAGTGGATGGCTTCCAGAGCGGCATCTCGATGCGCTCGTCCGCCTTCATTGAACTGCGAAGGTGCGAGATTCGCAACTGCGGCAGGGGCTTCGACCTCACGCTCAGCTCGGACATCCTCGTCACCGAGTGCACCCTCAGGGACTGCACTGACACCGGCATCGTCCTGACGGGGTGCGGAGGGGCGCTCATCCACCACAACAACTTCATCGGCAACTCCTACGACGCCACCATCCCTCGCTATCTGGGTCACCAGGCCTACGACGACTCGGACACCAACCAGTGGGACGACGGCGCCGAAGGGAACTACTGGGACGACTTCGTGCAGTGGTACCCGGACGCCAAGCCGCAGGGCAGGGTCTGGGACACGCCCTACGACATCTGGGGCCTGAACGAGACCGACGACAGATACCCGCTCACCCTCATGGCCGACTTCCGGCCCCCCGTCGCGGACGCGGGACCCGACCTGACCGTCGGCGAGAACACGACGGTCACGCTCGACGGGAGCGGGTCCACGGACGACATCGGCATCGTGAGCTACGGATGGACGTTCCTCTACCTCGGCGAGCCGGTCTCGCTCGACGGCATGGTCGTGAACCACACCTTCGGCCCCCTGGGGACCTACGTGGTCGTCCTGACCGTGCGTGACGCGTGGGGCAACGTCGGCACCGACACGATGCTCGTCATCGTCATCGACATGGTCCCCCCAGTTGCGGTGGCGGGCGGGAACATCACCGTCAACGTGGACGAGGCGTTCACGCTCGACGGCTCCGCCTCGCACGACGACCACGGCGTCGCCTCCTACAGGTGGGTCGTCGACCCGGGCGGCCTCAACCTCACGTACGACACCGCCGTCGCTGCCCTCTCCATCGGCGCCGTGGGCGACTACCTCGCGGTGCTCAACGTGACGGACGCCCGGGGGAACTGGGCCACGGCCTCGCTCGTGGTGCGCGTGCGGGACCTCGGCCCGCCCGTGGCCGACGCCGGCCCCGACATCGAGGTCGACCAGCACACGACGGTCACGCTCGACGGGAGCGGCTCGACGGACAACATCGGCATCGTGCTCTGGTCGTGGTCGTTCCGCTATGGAGGCGAGGACGTGGTGCTTGGCGATACGGCCGTCGAGTACATATTCGACCTGGCTGGCCTCTACCAAGTCGTCCTCACAGTCTCGGACTCCGCGCTCAACTCGGCCCAGGACGTGATGTTCGTGCGCGTGCGCGACACCGAGCCCCCCGTCGCGGAAGCGGGACCGGACATTTCGCTCCCGCATGGCGCGACGGTCGAGCTCATCGGCACGGGCTCCCATGACAACGTAGGCGTGATGGGCTTCAGATGGATAATCCTCATCAATGGGGTCCCCGAGGTGCACGAGGGCGCCGTCGCATCCATCGCGCAGCTCGACGTCGGTGTCTATACCGTGACGCTCAACGTCACCGACGCCACCGGCAACTGGGCGACCGACACCGTGGTCGTCACGGTAATGGACATTAGGCCACCGTCGGCGGTCGCCGGCCCCGACATCGAGGTCGACCAGCACACCACCGCCATCCTGGACGCCACGGGCTCGGGGGACGACGTGGGCGTCGTCTCGTTCGTGTGGACCTTCCGAGAGGGGGGGACCGACGTGGTGCTCGAGGGGCCCATCGCGACGCGCGCGTTCGACGTCGCGGGCACGTACGAGGTCACGCTGACCGTCGCGGACGCGGCAGGGAACGTCGCAAGCGACCGCCTCGTGGTCCGCGTGCGCGACACCGAGCCGCCCGTCGCGGTCGCGGGCGGCGACCGCACCGTCGTCGAGGGGGACGAGCACGTCCTCGACGCGGGCGCGTCCCATGACAACATCGGTGTCGTGAGCTACGTGTGGACCGTGTTCGTCGGCGAGGCCAAGAAAGTGTACGTCGGCCCCGTCATGCGCGTGCCGACCGACGTTCCGGGCGAGTTGAGGGTCGAGCTGCGCGTGGAGGACGCGGCCCTCAACGAGGGGACCGACAAGCTCACGGTCACCGTGCTGCCGCTCAACGTGACGTGGCGACTGGGCCCCTTCATGGACGAGGACGACCGGTTCATCGAGGGCGTGAAGGTGCGCGTCATGATGAACGGCACCGACCACGAGGGCTCCACCGACGACACGGGCTGGCTCGCGGTCCTCGTCGTCAGGTTCGACGCCGTCACGAGGGCCGACGTCGTCGCGACCAAGGCGGGCTACGAGGAGCTGCGGTTCACGACCAGGCTCGACGCCTCCGGCCACCCCATCGACCCCGTGCCACGAATGAGGCGACTGCCCGAGGTCTCCGTGGCGCCGGGGCTGCTGTGGTGGCTGCTGCTGGTCGCGGTCGTGGTTTGCGTGGTCGTGGCGCTCTGGTTCAAGAACGGTCATCGTAGACAGGGAGGTACCGAATAGTACGCAATTATATCCAGGATAAGCGTGTCCATTTTCGCAATCTATTTATCTTCGGTTCTATGTGGTGACCATGGAGGACCATTGCGGGGTCTGCCTTCATCTCAAAAGGGCCTTGGCCGGAAGGATCGCGCAAGGGGTAATCATGAACGTCGTCGCCGCTGGAGGCAAATGCGACCGTACGATCTCCCCTGCCATGCGATTTCTAGTATTGGGTATAATCCTAGGCCTATCAATGGTGCTCCTTCCCCATGTGCTCGCCACACCTGTCGCCCACGCGCCCATCGTCATAGATGGCGACGATGACCTTACATCTGAGAATGGCGTTGTCGCCGGGAATGGAACGCCGGAAAATCCGTACGTCATCGATGGGTTTGTCATCGACATCGCCTCTGGCACCGGCGTGAAGGTGTCGAATACCACCGCTCAGCTCGTGTTGAGCAATATGACAGTGCTTGGGTCGTATGTTCAGGGTTCGACAGGTTTCGATTTCACTAATGTTGAGCATGTACGGATGGACCGTTGCGACGTAGTGGGCACGGATCATGGAATTCTGGGCTTTAGGGCGCAGAATATTACTATCTGGAGGTGCCAATTCTCCAGAGGTCGAGATGCCCCTCCTGGCCACATTGCCCATTGCGGCGTCAATCTCAGAGGGATTTATCGCGTCGACATACAGAATGTCACCATCGAAAACTTGACTGACATTGGAATAGAGATCTATGGGATTGACCTCGAGAGGTGTCATGTCGTCGTTGCCAATACCCAGATTTTCGATTGCACGGATGGAATCGTCATCGGCGCTGGTTGTGGAACGGCCGAGATAATGGATTGTCGGATTGAAAGGGCCCGGAATGTCGCTCTTTGGATATCGACACCAGAAATTGATTCAAGGATTGAGCGCAACGTCATCACGAACGCGGGGACTGGCATTCAATGCTACTCCTCCCTAATGAGAGTGGCGCATAATACCATGCGCCGATGCGGAGTTGGAGTCGTGGTCATTCTACGCGATGGAGTCGTGGAGGCCAACACTGTATCCGACTCGGGATATGGCATCATGTGCTATGGCACGGAACCGTTCTCTGGGTCCGTGAGTGGCAATAGGATCACCAACTGCACGACCGGCATCGTCCTCAATCGTCCGAGTGATGTGCAAAGCCTCCCGAAGAACCGAACGATGGTCGAGGACAATGACATCGAAAGGTGCGTGACCGGGACGGCTCTGACAGAGACCTCCGTCCTCGGCCTCCCGGCCTATTATATTCTGAGGGGAAACCGGTTCGTGTCGTGCTCCGACGTGGGAATCGAGCTTGTGTGGACGTCCAGTATGTCAGTCGAGGACTGTGAGATCTTGGACACGCCCATCGGCATCCTGCTCTACAAGGTCAAGGGATGCGACATCTCACGCAACAGAATCGAAGGGCTGTCCTGCGGCATCTTGGCTGCCTGCTCTTCCGACGTGAACATCACATACAACACCATCAGGGGGGCCTCCGGATGGGGCCTCAACGTCACGCGGGAGTGCGACCTGTACGTTCATCATAACAACTTCATCCTGAACAACCTCGACCCGTCCACGTCGACCTACAGAGGTCCGCAGGTCTGGGATTCCACCTCCGGGACGTACGATGATGGCTCCGAGGGCAACTACTGGAGCGACTACACGACGCGGTATCCCTTTGCCCAGGCGGTCGGCCGTGTATGGGACGTCTCTTACGTGCTCGCAGGCAATGCCGGTAACGTGGACCGCCATCCGCTCACCCTCATGAGCGATTGGTCACCACCCATCGCTGATGCGGGCATCAACATCACGGTACCGCAGGGGACGAACGTCACGCTGGACGGCACCGCCTCCTTCGACGACAACGGGATTGCACGGGGCGAGTGGTCCTTCTTGTACGGAGGCGAGCCTGTGCTCCTCTCGGGCCTCCTGTCCGGCTTCACATTCTACGCGCCAGGCGTGTACACGGTCCTGCTCACCGTCTGGGACGCCTGGGGGAACAAGGGCTCGGACCTGCTGACGGTGACCGTGCTCGACACCGAATCGCCCTCTGCGGATGCAGGTCCCGACCTCACAGTGCGGATGGGAGAGAGGTTCGCCCTCGACGCATCGGCGTCACGTGACAACGTAGGGATCGTCCGTTTCAAATGGACGGTCGACCCGGCGGGCCTGGACATCTCGCTGGAGGGGGCCATCGTCGAGCTCACCCTGGACGAGCCTGGCATCTGCGTCGTCGTGCTGACGGTCGTCGATGTGAACGGCAATATGGACACGGACGAGGTGCTCGTCCGCGTCCTCGACACCCTCCGCCCCATCGTCGATGCCGGGCCCGACATCGCGGTGGACCAGGGCGGGACGGTCACCCTCGACGGCTCTGCGTCCACGGACAACGTCGGCATCGCCCGGTCATGGTGGTCGTTCATGTATGGCGGGGAGGCCATCACCCTGGAGGGCACCGTCGTGACGTTCCTCTTCGAGGTGCCTGGTGACTACCATGTCACCCTGCGCGCCTCGGACCTCGACGGGAACGTCGGTGTGGACGACCTCATCGTCCTTGTGCACGACACGGAGCCCCCCTCCGCCGACGCAGGCCCGGACCTCGAGGTCGGACAGGGGCCGCTCGTGCTCAGTGGTCTCGCCTCGCGAGACAACGTGGGCATCGAGGGATATGAATGGACCGTGCTCCATGGCGGGACATCCTGGACCCTGGAGGGCTCGATAGTGACGCTCGACCTGGCCGACGTGGGGACCTACGTCCTCACCCTCCGTGTCTGGGACGCTGAGGGTAACATGGGCGAGGATGGGGCGCGCATCGTCGTCCTGGACACGACTGCTCCGGCCGTCGACGCGGGACCGGACCTCGTTGTCGACATGGGAGCCCAGGTGGCGCTCGACGGGAGCGCCTCCTGGGACAATGTCTGCATCGTGCGCTACGTGTGGACCGTCATCGGGGAGGGCGAGGAGCTGAGATGGGACGGTGTGCGCGTGCTGCACACGTTCGAGCTGCCCGGCACGTACCGGGTCGTGCTGGTGGCCCAGGACGCGGCGGGCAACACGGGCCAGGACATCATAACGGTCTCCGTAATGGACACCGTGCCGCCGGTTGCGCGCGCAGGAGAGGACCTTGTGGTCGTCGAGGGCACCCTGGTAGCGCTCGACGGCTCCATGTGCGAGGACAACGTCGGCGTCGCATCCTGGGTTTGGCGATTCGTCTACGAGGATGGCGAGCATGTGCTCACGGGCCCGTCGCCCACCTTCGAGTTCAGGACGGCCGGGGACTACACCGTCGACCTGGAGGTGCGTGACATGGCCGGCAACGTGGCCCGCGACACTCTGACGGTGCGCGTCCTGTCCCTCCTGGTACGATGGAGGTTGGGGCCGTTCTTGGAGGCAGGAGGGCCGGTGGTCGAGGGGGTCCGCATCGATGTGGAGCTCAATGGCACCCGTCATCAAGGAACGACCGGTGAGGACGGCTGGCTGGAACTCATCGTGTCCAGGTTCGACCTTATATCCCCCGCGAAGGTGTCGGCGCGGAAGGAGGGTTGGGAGCCGCTCGACTTCACGATGCGGCTCGACGAGGATGGCGGGCCGCTCGATGCCGTGCCCCCGATGGTCCGAGCCCTGGACATCTCGGTGAAGAGCTCCTTGCCGCTGGGATTCCTGGTGGTGCTCCTCGTCGCTGCGGTGGTCCTGATCGCATCTGTGCATCTATATCGAATGAAGGGGACCCGGACATAACCCAGGTCACGATATCCGATGGCCTTCGGGAGCTCACGGCGGCGACAGGTCGCCCTCGAAGCCCAGCCCCGGGGCCTGGGTTGGGAAGAGCGTGCCCTTTTTGAGGATGACGGTGCCCGCCGTCGGGTCATTGATGAGGTCCAGGTGGCCGTCCAGGTCCGCGTACACCACGCCCGGCCGCGCGAGCGCGAAGTGCAGCCCCGCCGCGATGCCCAGGGCCATCTCGTCCATGCAACCCACCATCGTCTCGAGCCCCGCGGCGCGCGCGACGGAGTTGATCTGCATCGCCTCCGACAGCCCACCCACCTTCATGATCTTCACATTGACCATGTCCGCGAGGTCGCCCTGCGCCAGGCGGAACGCGTCGCGCAGCGTCATGAGGCTCTCGTCCGCCATCACGGGGATGTGCACGTCGTGGGTCACGTGGCCCAGGAGGGCCGGCTGGCCCCTGGGCGTGGGCTGCTCGATGAGCTCGAGGTTCGCGGAGCGCGTCTCCTCCACGAACCGCAGCGTCTCGTACAGCGAGTAGCCCTGGTTCGCGTCCACTCGCAGCTCGACGCCGTCGCCCACCGCGTCGCGCACCGCGAGGATGCGCTCGATGTCATCGTCGACGTCGAGCCCCGCCTTGAGCTTGAGGCACTGGAAGCCCTGTCGCACGTACCGGCGCGCCCTGTTGACGGTCTGCGTCCTGGGCATGATGCCGATTGTGATGGACGTGCGCATGCGGTCGCGGAAGCCCCCGAGCAGCTTCCACAGCGGGAGCCCGGCCTCCTTGCCCAGGATGTCGTGGAGCGCGAGGTCCACGCCCGCGAGCGTGGAGGGCCTGTCCTCGAGGACGTCCTCGAGCCGCTCCAGGAGCATGGTGGTGCGCAGCGGGTCAGAGCCCCGCAGCGTGCGCGCGACCCTGCGGCGGATGGCGTCGAGGACGCCCTGCGGCGTCTCGCCGGTCACGTGCAGGTCCGGCGCGGAGCACCCCAGGCCCACCACGCCGTCGGTGCACTCGATCCTGACGATGACGTTGGTGACCTTGCTCACCCGCTCGTAGGCGATCTCGTAGGGCTCCTTGAGCCGCATCGTGACCGGCCACGCCTCCACGCCCTTGATCCTCGTCACGCGCCACCACCCCCCGTTCCCGCACGAACCACCGCAGCCGTCGCCGCTCCCGCCTGCGCGCGGTCGCGGCGATGCCCAGCACCGCCTCTAGTACCTCCTCTGGTATATCTCTTCGAGAGGCATCTTCTTGAGGTGCTCGATGAGCTCTACGAGGTTGCGCACCATGATGTCCCAGATGCGGCGGCCCTTCTCGGCCGAGGCGCGCATGGGGTCGCCGAGCACGCCCGAGGGCGAAATCCTCGCGGTGCGCGTGTTCCACTCGACGCTCCTCCTGGAGGAGAAGTCCAGGTACCGGCTCGAGAAGTCGGGCACGAACCTCACCGCCTCCCCCATTCGCACGAGGTGCGGGCGCGTGGCGAGCGTGGTCGAGGTCTCTATCTCGCCCGAGTGCGCGTCGCCGGGCGTGTCCACGATGCCCGCCACGTCCGCGTCCGAGGTCTCGCCCGTCTCGACGGTCGTGAAGATGTTGGCGTCGCGGTTTATCATCTGGGCCGCGAACTTGAGCGCGGGCACGTTGCCCCCGTGGCCGTTGAGGATGACGAGCTTCGAGATGCCCTGCTTGGCGACGCTGAGGCCCACCTCGTGGACCAGCCGCGACAGCGTGTCGGGCGTGATGCAGATGGTGCCCGCGAAGTCCTCGTGGTGGTAGGACACGCCGTAGGCTATCATGGGCAGCACCAGGGGCTTGGGGTCCGAGCACTCCGCGGCGACGCGCCGCGCGAGGTGGTCGGCGTCGAACGCGTCCGTGTCGAGGGGGAGGTGCGGCCCGTGCTGCTCGATGGAGCCCACGGGCAGGATGGCGAGGTCCACCTCGCGCAGCCGCTCCTGGGCCTCGGGCCACGTGAGCTCGGCCAGCAGGTAGGACGGCGACGCGCGGCGGGGCCTCCTCTTGGCCCTCTTGTCCCTGAACGGGGCCTCGAACGGGTATGGCCTCTTGAGGTCGGGGTCCTTCATCACGTCGAAGTCGACCCACTGGCGGCCCACGCGCCGGACCGAGCCGGTCGCGTGCTCGAGGACTATCCTGAGGATGGGCTCGCGCAGGTCGGCCGGGATGGCGTTCATGGGCGACTTCTCCGGGTCGAACCGGAGCTTGAGCACGAGCGGGCGGTTGTGGGCGTGCGCGGAGCCGATGCGGCCGCCCGGCAGCGCGCCCGCGACCGTGAGCATGTAGGCCAGGTGCTCCGCCTGTATGCGCTCGTGGTGCAGGTCGTGAGTGTCCAGGTCCTTGAGGCACCTGATGATCTGCTCGTGGGTGTAGCCGCACCGCTGAGGGTCGGCCCGCAGGGCGGTGAGCATCGCCACGATGCGCCGGCACTTCTCGCAAGCGCCGCAGGGGTAGACGCGGTCGCCCTCGATGTGGGTCGCGTGGCAGGACACCTGGAGGCGCTGGAGGTCCGCGTAGCGCTCGACGAGCACCTTCTCGATGAGCATCTCGGAGAGCGGCCGGATGAGGGAGAACTGGGCGACACCCCAGCCCTTGGTCACGAAGTACCGCGTCATCGTCTCGTCGAAGTACCGGCTCTGGTCGTAGACCCCCTTGTAGTGCGTGATGCCCTTGTGCCTGAGGCGCCACGTGGTGTCGTGCTCGTCGCCGAGCGCGAGGCGCGTGATGCCGCGCTTGCGCAGCAGCGGCAGCGCGCCGAAGATGAACACCGCCACCGTCCACAGGCGGATGGGGTACTCGTCCGACCTGACGTTGGCGAAGTCCTGGCGCACGAACGGGAAGTGCCGGATGAAGAACGGGAACACGCGGTCGGCGTTGGTCCAGACCCTCGCGGTGTTGGGCACGGTGTCCTTGAGGTAGCGGTACGCGTTGAGCGCGGTGTACCAGTGCCGGCCCGATTCGTTCACGAAGATGGGGTGCACGTCGCGTCCCATCTCGTCGAGGAGGGCGAACGTGAGCAGGCTGTCCTTGCCGCCCGACGATAGCACCGCGACCTTGCCCGCGTCCTTGCCCCAGGGGGACTTGCCGCGCGCGGCCGACTTGAGGAGCCCCACCGGCACGGGGTCCGGGAACACCACCTCGGCCTGGACGTAGCTCTCCCGCCTCACGGGCGGCAGCCGCGCGGCCTCGCCGACCAGGAACGGGTTGGGCATGAGGAACTTGATGACGAATATCTCGCGGGCCGTGTTGTCGATCGCGGCGCGGATGAAGCCGCGGTCGCGGCCCGTGAAGGGCCCGTGCAGCACGATGCGCCTGCAGAACAGGCCGTAGTTGATGGCGACCTGCACGCCCATGATCGAGGCCAGGTTCACCGACGCCGGGTCGGCCGGGTCGAACACGTCCTCCTCGAACCTGTATATCAAGTCGATGCTGTCGGTCCGGTCCCCGACCGTGACCCTGTAGGGCGCGACCATCCTGCGCGGCTCGACCCTGACGGGACCGACCTCGAGCGTGTCGATGGCGAGCAGCGCCAAGAGCGGGTCGTCCTTGGCCTGGGCGCGGCCGCGCCCTGCGCGGTCGCGGGCCCCTTCGGGTGGAGGCGTCATCTGCTTCCCGTGCTTGGAATGGACTTTGCCCCTATCAACCCTTCCGTGGGCCGCGCGCACGGCGGCGGCGGGCCCTGGCGATGTGGGGCTCGAGCGCCTCCACGAGCCTGCCGGCGCCCTGGACGAGCACGTCGACCGTCGGCAGCCCCACCCTGCGCTCTATGCGAGCGCACACGCGCGGCACGTCGGCGGGCCTGATGCCCTCGTGGTTGAGCGTGACGGCCACGACGGGCTTGCCCGAGATGAGCTCGAGGACCCTTATCTGGTGCTCGAGGGGGTGCATCCTGAAACCGGGGAAGCCGTCGTACTCCTCGCGCGTCTCCGCCCACTGGAACACCATCACGTCGGGCCGGCCCGCGGCGAGCAGCTCGAAGCCGCCCGGGTAGGCCGGGTTGAGGAGGCTGCCCTGGCCCTCGAGGAGGATGACGTCGGGCCGCTCGCCCTCCCACGCGGACCACACGGCGTGCTCTATCTCGCCCGCGACGAAGTCGTTCACGAGCGAGTCGAGCAGGATGCCGTACTTGGCGCCCTGCATCCATGCGGTCTGGCCGGTGCCCACCATCTCGCACCCGTAGCCCGCGGCGCGGAGCGCGTCCAAGAGCACCCACGCGGAGGTGCGCTTGCCGATGGCGCTGTCGGCCCCGAGCATGGCGACCCTGAGGCACCTGACCTGCTCGATCTTGCCCGTGAAGAAGTGCAGCTCCTTGATGGGCGGGGGCTTGCGCACGTCGCGGATGACGACACCGTGCCTCTTTGCCAGGGCGGCCACCTCCGCGTCCTCGGTGAGGTAGTCGTGCAGCCCGCAGTCCACGTTGAGCCCCAGGCGGATGGCGACCTTCACGTCCTCCCTGGCCTCCGGGCTCAGGCGCCCGCCGTCGGGCGCGAGGCCCACCACCAGGTGCGTGGCTGCCGTGCCCGCGCGCTTGGCCGCGTCGCAGGCCTCCTTGACGGAGGCGTAGATGGGGATGCCCTTGGCCCTGCGGTCCAGCACCTCTCCGGCGTCCCGCCCCGCGAGCTTGGCGTCCACCACGCCGAGGATGCGGTAGCGCTCGCACCGCCTGACCAGGCCGTGGGCGGTCTTGCCGTTGGTGGTGCCGAAGCAGCCCTGGCAGTAGACGATGGCGTTGCCCTCGGGAAATCCGCGCGTCACGTGCGCCGCCCCGTGAGGATGACCACGTACCGGTCGCTAGGGAGCGCCTCGCGCCGGTGGCGCTCCAGCAGCGCTATGAGCCCCGCCGTGGAGGCGGGCAGCACGGAGAGGCCCTCGCGCTCGCGTATGAGGCGCGCGTAGGTGAGCATGCCCCTGTCGGTCGCGTAGGCAGCCCAGCCGTCGCTCCCGCGGACCGCGTCCAGGGCAAGGTTGCCGTCCGCCGAGTGCCAGTTGACGAGGGGCTCGTTGACAGGGGTCTCGTGGATGACCTCGGGGCTGAGGTCGCCGCACCGTTCCGCGCCCTTGAGGTAGGCCTGGATGATGGGGTTCTTGCCGAAGGACGAGCCCGCGACCATGCGCGGCACGCGCGACGTCTTGCCGCGACGGTAGAGGCTCACGAAGCCCCTGTAGATGCCCGCGAGCGTGGTGCCGTTGGAGACCGGCACCGCCACGACGGCGGGCGCGTCGCGCAGGTCGTCGTAGATCTCCTTGGCGATCTCGCCGTAGGCCTGGAGCTGCAGCGCGGTGTTCGCGCCGCCGGGGTTGGCGTCGTAGAGCTCCTCGGCCTCCGCGTGCTGCTTGGACACGACGACCGCGTCCTCGTAGGTGCCCGGCACCCGGACAATCTCGGCACCGTTGCGCGTCATCTCCTGGACGCGCTTGGTGTGGAAGTCCTGCGGGATGAACACGACGCACTTGAGGCCCGCGAGCGAGGCCGCGAGCGCGACCGCGGCGCCGTAGTTGCCGCAGGTCGCGATGGTCACGCCATCGAAGCCGCGACGGAGCGCGTCCATGGCCTGCGCGAAGGCGATGCGGTCCTTCTGCGTGCCGGTGGGGTTGCCACCGTCGAACTTGAGGAATATCTGCCGCAGGCCCACCTCGCGCTCGATGTTGCGCGCGCGGCTGAGGCCGGTGTCGCCGATCTCCGAGTCGAAGATGTCATCGAAGGCCTCGAGCCTCTCCTCGATGCTGCGGGACCAGTCCGCGGCCACGTGCCGCTGCGACTCGAGCTCGGGCGCGATGGCGGGCTCGAACGCGGTCGCACCGTCGAGGAGGCCGTTGACGTGCACGCCGTTGACGGGCTGTGCCCCGTCCATGAGCATGCTCTGCATCGTCTCCTTGTCGTCCGCCTTCTTCGGTCTACTGGGGGGTTCCACTTCCTGCCCGGAGACAACCATCTAGGAGCTCACCCGGCCCGATGTCGAGGGGCGAAAGGGTCCCTTGGAGACTGCCACAAAAGAGTCGGAGGCAACCACTGTCCGTCTGCCCATTATGCGCGGTCACCCACCATGTCGCCTTGGTCCCTTGCCCTGCTCCGGCATCTCGGCGCGATGCTGTCCCCCGCGCGGTCTGCGCGGGGCTGGATACATCCATCGGGACGCACGGATAAAAAATCTTCGGTCGAGGTATCAGGGGATGCGACCGGCCCCCGCCCCCGCCGGGGGCGGGAGCGGGTGCGAGGGCGCGGGGGCGCCGTGACGGCGCCGCCACCGCGCGCCCTGCCCGCGGGGATTCGAAACCAAAGGTATTTCTGCCCCGCCAGGGGATACGTGCACTGCCGTCCGGGGGTGCTGTGTTGGGAAGTCGGTCGCAGAAACGCGCCTCCTACCGAGCCGCGATCGCACTGCTCTGCCTCGCTGCGCTCGCCCTCATCGCCGCGCTGCTGATGGCCGCCGACCCCGCGGGCGCGACCATCACGGGCGACGCACCTCCCGCGTCCGGGGACTGGGTCGTCAGCCATCCCACGGCGGTCGCGGGCGAGACCGTGACGGTCCCCGGGAACGTCGTCATCCGGTCGAGCCTCGACCTCGAGGGCTCGACGGTGTACCTCGCCCCCTCCTCCAACGGCTCGCTGGGGCTCGCCGTTGCGGCCACCGGCCAGCTCAACGCGACGGGCTCGCGGTTCGCGAGCTCGACCGCCTACGGCTACGGGTTCGTCGTGCTCGGCCGCATGAACGCCTCCACCACCACGTTCGAGGACTGCTTCCGAGGGGTCCGCATCGAGACCGCGGACACCGTCCTCATCACCGACTGCTCCATCACGTCCCCTCTCGACGTCGCGCTCGTCCTCGAGGGCGCGAACGGCACCCGCGTCGACGGACTGCACATACTCTCCATGAGCTGGCGCCACCAGGTGACGGTCTCGGCGGCCACCAAGAGGGCCGACGTGACCGAGCCCGTACCGGTGGTCGCGCCCGGCGTCGTCCGTGTGCTGGGAGGCCACCCGTCCCTCGCAGGCCTGAACGTGAGCTTCCTGAGGAGGGTCGATGCCTCCGTGACCCTCAGGTACAGCCACGACCCGGGCGCGTTCCTCGTCGAGCTGGAGTGCCCCGTCATCGAGGTCGTCGGCGCGACGGCCCTCAACGTCTCGGGCGTCGAGCTGCACGACGCGCTCTGCCGATTCTACTGCGATGTCACCGCGATCAGCGGACTGGGCCAGGGCGTCAGGGCGGTCCTGAACGTGGTGTCATTCACTACGGCCCTTCGCGCGGCGGAGGTCCCGTCCATCGACCTTGCTGGCTGCTCGTTCGAGCGGGTCTGGGCCTTCACCACGGGACTGGGCATCGTGAGGTCCGGCAACTTCCGGTCGTTCACCCAGAAGACCGACCCGCTGGACCCGCTTGTCCTCGGATTCCACGTGTCCGCCGCCCTCGCGGGCGACGGTCCGCACGCCTACGCGGTCGCGCTGCACGACATGACCGTCTCGAGCGCGAGGCTCCTCCAGGCCAGGCTGTACCCAGACCTCCCTGGCAACGGATGGCCCGTCTTCGGGCTGGGCATCACCGTCGACCGGGTCGCCCTCGACCGGTCCAACGGCTCCGTGTCGGTCGAGTTCGAGCCCGCGTCCACCGGCCGCAAGACGCTCGACGCCACGCTGGTGATGGCCAACTGCACGTTCGCGCGCACGATCGAGTCCCTCGTCCAGGTCAACTGCCTGCCAGGCCCGGCCCCCGACAGCTACCGGTCCTTCATCCTCAGCGACACCATCCTCCTCGACCGGTGCACGATCGGGGATTCCATGTCCAGGACGGGTGCCCTCGCCCGCACGCGCGTGGTCGGGGGCCTGAACGACCTGTTCGAGCGCACCGTCGAGCTGCGCAACTGCACCCTCGTGCGCAACCTTGGGCCCCTGTTCGAGATGCGGGCGTCGGAGTCGCACACGGGGGGCCGCGAGCGATTCGTGCTCACGGATTGCCTGCTCGCGGACAACAGGGAGACGACGTACGACCCCAGGGTCGGACCGATGCCTGCCTGGTTCACGCTACAGGGCTGGGAGGAGGTCACTCTCGAGCGCTGCACCTTCAGGAACAACAGCATCGAGGAGGGCATCCGCATCGACGCGCCGGGCACGGGCGCGGAGCCGTCGGCGCTGACCGTGCGCGGCTGTACGTTCGATGGGAACCATCCCATCGAGGCGCGCTTGCGGCCGCCCAGCTTCCTCAACATCTCCTGGGGCGGCGACCTGCTTATCGAGGATAACTACGTCGTCGACTCGAGCATGATGCTCCTCAACGCGTCGGAGGACCCGCTCTTCGCGCACTACAGCCGGCTCGAGCTGCGCGGCAACCGAGTGCGGGACAACTTCGGCAGGCTGGTGCTGCTATGGAACACGGACGCCAACCACTCCTTGCTCACGGCGGTCTTCCGCGACAATACGTTCGAGGACTGCACCGGGCCCCTGGTCGATTACCCTCACACGGACTACGAGGTGAAGTACCTGAGCTGGGACGCGCGCATCGACATCGTCAACAACACGGCGCGCAGGTGCGAGGGGGCCGTGTTCTGGTGCTACGGCGACATCCACGTGCGCGACAACCGTTTCGAGGATTGCCTGGGGCTCCCGCTGCGCCTCGACAACCTCCGCGACAACCAGCCCGTGCTCGAGAACAACACATTCGTGCGGTGCGAGGACTGCATCCACATCGGTGGCAAGGCCGCGTTCATCACCCGCGTGCTCATGTTCATGAACGACACGTCCCTCAACTGCACGGGCACGGCGCTGTCCCTGTTCAGGGTCGAGGCGAACCTGACCCGCATCGACATCACCGGGGCCGCGACCGCCATCGTGGCCGATGACTCGGTCGCGGACGCGTACGACTCCACCATCGAGCCCGGCTCGGCGCGCGTCGCCGACTACGGCTACGTGAGGGTGTGGTCCGGCCTCCAGGTGCGCGTCGAGTGGGCCAACGCGACGTGGGTGCCCTCGGGCAACGGCGTCGCGGGCGCGATGGTCACGCGGTTCGACCGCAGCGGGACCTTCCGTGGCACCGACCCCACCGACGATGACGGGTGGACGGGCGTCGCGTGGGCCCGGCAGTGGTCGCTCGAGTGGCTCGTGGGCACGCTCAACTACACGCTCTGCACGCCCTACAACCTGACCGCGTCGTGGTCGAGCTTCTTCTCCTCGGTCGAGGTCGAGCTCGACCGTCCCCGCGTGGGCGCGGACGCCGTGCTGCTCCTGTTCGGCGACATGCAGCTGCCGCTGCTGGTCGTGACGGCGCCCGCGGACGGCGCGCGGCTCAACACGACCGACATGCTGATCCAGGGCTACGGCGAGGACGCGGGCTCGGGGCTGCACGAGGTCTCGGTCTCGTGGGGCCTGGGGCCGTTCGTGCTCATGCCCATGACCCCCACTGGCGAGTTCTCCTACACCGTGCCCGACTTCCCCGAGGGCGACGTCGACGTCGTGGTGCGGCTGAACGACCTCGCGGGCAACGACGTGTGGTGGACCGGGAACGTGTTCATCGACCACACGCCTCCCGCGCTCGCGGTGCTCGAGCCCGCGAACGGGCTGCTGACCAACGGGACCTGGGTGCCGCTCGTGGCCGAGTTCGAGCCCGGCGCGCGGGTGTGGGTGGACCTCATCGAGTTCCCGGGCGCGTCCGGCCGGCTCGAGACGACCATCACCCTCAACGAGGGCAACAACACGGTCACGGTGAGGGCCCAGGACGCGCTCGGCAACGAGGCCCGCGTCGTGCTGCGCATCGTCCTCGACACGATCGCGCCCGAGCTCACCGTGACCATCCCGAGGGACGGGTGGTACACGAACAGGACGCAGTTCACCGTGGAGGGCGAGGTCCACGGCGAGGACGACCTCTCCATCCGCATCCACCTGGAGGGCGAGGCGGGCGACGCGACGCCCGGGTCCCCGGACCCGGACGGCATCTTCACCTGGGACATCCGGGTGCAGAGGGACGGGACCTACACCATCGAGGTGCTGGCGACCGACCGTGCGGGCAACTCCGCGAGGGCCGTGCTGACCATCCATGTCGACACGACGGTCCCCGAGCTGGGATTCGCATGGCCGCCCGACGGCCACGTCACCAGCGCGAGGCTCCTCACGGTCATCCTGATGGTCTCCGACGACACGGACCAGGCCTTCCTCCAGGGCCGGTGGGTGATGGGCAGGGGGCGCGTGAGCCAGACCGTGACCCTCGAGGAGGGCGCGAACCTGCTCACGCTGCGCGCCGTGGACGGGCTGGGGAACGAACGGACCATCAGCATCACGGTCATCCTCGACACCGTGGCGCCCGTGCTCACCATCACCTCGCCCACCTCCGACCCCCTGCGCACGAACGACCCCGTGGTGCGCGTGGCGGGGACGGTCGACGGCCCGGCCACGGTGCTCGTCAACGGGGTGCCGGCCGAGGTCGGCCCTGGCACGGGGGCGTTCTCGATGGACGTACGGCTGCTGCGCGATGGCAGCCAGTCCATCTTCGTGCTGGCGACGGACGCCGCCGGCAACAACATGACCCGGCTCGTCTCCATCGAGCTTGACACGGTGCCGGCGCCCGTCTTCGTGACCTTCAACCCCCCCGGACCGACCATCGCGGACGGCGTCGGCCACGTGAACGTGGGCGTGGAGACCGATTCGACCGCGGTGCGCATCGAGGTGGTCGTGTCCTCCAAGAGCAGGGCGAGGACCTACACCATGCAGCTTGCGGGCGAGACCTCCTGGAGCGCCCTCGTCACCCTGGAGCAAGGCGATAACGACATCGTGGTGAGGGTCCTCGACCTGTACGGGAACCTCAACGTCACCGCGCCACACCCCATCGCCTTCGAGCCGGCCGATGGCGGGACCACATCGCCCTCCATGGACCCGTTCGTCCTCTCCGCCCTCGTCCTCGCCATCGGCGTGGCCGCCCTCATCGCGGCACTGATGCTGCGCAGGCACATGAGGCGTCAGCCCGGCCAGGGCCGGTGATGGCGCGACGCACCGAGCGGGGGGGGAGGGAGGGGAGGGGGGTGGAGGGGCACGCCCAGGAGGGCGGGCCCTCATTCCCTCGCGGGCAGCACGTGCTCGTAGGTGCCCCAGGGGTGGTGGACGCGCACCGTGATGGGGAATCCGCCCCTGATGCTCTCGGTCACGATGCAGAACCCGGCGAACTTGGGAAGGACGCGCTCGAACGCGGCCCTGTCGGCCTCGGCGACCTCGAGCTGGATGTCGACCTCCAGGGCGGACACGCGGCGGAGGCGCTCGGGGGTGCGCACGAGGTGGGCGCGCGAGGTCGTGCGCAGGCCCCTGGGCTCGACGCGCACCTTGCCCAGCGCGAACACCAGGCTCGCGCTCAGGCAGTAGGCGGCCGCGGCCGCCAGGAGGGTCACGCCCTCGGGCCCGCCGCCTGGCCCCAGCGGCTCGGGCTCGTTCATGACAAGGTCGCCCTCCTCGGAGATGAACCTCGCGAGGAACCGGTAGCCGCCGCCGTGCTCGAGCTCGACGACGTGGTCCCGCGTGCCGAGGTCTATCGCGTCCCGGCCTAGCTGCCTGCGCACTTCGCCCATGGTCGTTGGCACCCCCTGGCAGGCAATGTCCCTTGGGCCGTACCCCTCAGGGGTCAGCCCTCGAGGCTGAACTCGCGCACGTCCATGTAGAACCCGTTCGCCGAGTAGTAGTCGTACTCCGCCTGGAGGAGGGCCTCGTGCCCCGACTCTATCTCGACGAGCTGCTTGAAGAGCTGCTTGGCCTCGTCGGTTGTCGCGCCCTTGCCCGCGGAGTCGTAGAACTCGATGGCGGAGCGCTCGGACTCGACGCCTATCCTGAGTGCCTCCAGGTCGTTGGCGGACTCGGCCCTCTCGACCCCGCGCTTGAACACGGGGGCGGTGGATTTGCAGGCGAGCGCCTCCTCCGTGACGTCGGCGAGGGACTCGTCGCACTCGATGCTCTCGAGCGCGTCCTCGTAGGTCATGAGGACGCAGCCGTCCTTGTAGGCGCAGGAGACCTGCTCGAGCACCCGCACGTGCTCGACCTCGTCCTTTGCGAGCTTCTCGAACACCTCGCGGCCCTCGCGCGACTTCGTCCTCTTGGCGAGCGCGTTGTAGAAGGCGAACCCCTCCCACTCGGTCGCAATAGCGGTTGTCAAGATATCCTCGACTTCCTTACCTGCCTTGACCATCCGAAGCGCCTCCTCGGGAGGGAAGGCGGACGGCCGCATATATAGCTTGGGCCGGACACCTGGAGGGCCCTCACCAGGAGCTTCAGGAGGGTCGTCTTCCCCACCTGGCGCGGGCCCCTGAGGGTGTAGACGCGGTCGGCGTCAAGGTCGAACCTGCCGAGGGTGGCGGAGGCCCACTCAAGGCCGGAGGAGCCCAGCTCCGCGAGCTTGGGGTCATCGCCTATCGCGGACGGAGCCGCCCACCAGGGGTTGAGCCCCTCGACGTCACCGAAGTCCACGGGTGTGGGATTGGAGCGATATATATAGATAAAAAGAACTTTCCAGTTAACTGGACAACTCTTTTAATATGATTATCCAGATGTGTGGACAAATCAGCAGCGAGATAGCGCCCCGGATGATGCCAAGCTCACTGCCAGGGGGGTACCCGCTGGCATCTCCGCGAGGTCGCGGCAAGGGCGGCCAGCGCCATCGCGGCCAGGGCCGCCGCCGCGCCAACCCCGGGGCCCTCCTTGTCCTCCTTCCTCAGGGGCTTCCCCGACAGGTCCAGCTCGGCTGTGTCCATGGGCCCGACGGAGCCGCTCCCGGACAGGCTCCTGTACCCCTTCTTGCCCACCTTCCACGTGAACGCCCCGTGCGGGACGTCCAGCGAGAACGTGCCGTTCGCCGCCGTCGTGGCGTTGTAGGTGCTCCCGTCGGCAGCGGTGACCCTGACGGTCGCGCCCTCGACGGGCCTCCCGCCCTTGTCGAGCACGGTGCCGGAAACGGTCCCCGTGCCCACGACGGTGACGACGATGGTGTCCTCGTCGGTGTTCCCGGCGACGTCGGAGACGGTCAGGACGACCTCGTAGACGCCGGATTTCTCGAACGCGAACAGGACAGTGGCACCCGTGAGGGTACGGGCCTGGCCGTCGTAGGTGAACGCCCACGCGTGCGTCGCGACCCCCACGTTGTCCGAGGAGAGCGAGCCGTTCAGCGCGACGGTCGCGCCGACGGGGACGCGCCGGTCCAGCCCGGCATCGGCCGTCGGGGGCGTGACATCGATGACTGTCACGACCGCGGAGTCCTCGTGCCACCGACCCGTCGCGTCAGCCACCCTGAGCACCACGGTGTGGACGCCCAGCGACTTGAACGTGAACGTCGGGGAGACCCCGTACAGGAGGACCTGCTCGGACCCCTGCTCGAAGGTCCACGTGTAGTTGACGACGCCGACGTTGTCGTGGCTGCCGCCGCCGTCGAACGTCACGAGCTCCCCCGCGTTGACGGTCCTGTCAGGGCCCGCGTGCGCGACCGGGGGCGTGACGTCCCTCACGGTGACCGTCAGCGCGTCCGTGGCCCAGTTGCCGACGGCGTCCGAGACGTTCAGGGTGACCACGTACACGCCCGGGACGCCGAACTCGAAGATGGCGCTCATGCCGTGCAGCAGCACCTCCTCGGAGTCGTAGACGAATCCCCACGTCCATCCCACGATCCCGATGACGTCAGAGCTCAAGTCCCCGCAGAACGCCACGACCGTCCCCTCGTCCACCGCCTGGTCCGGGCCAGCGTCCGCCACGGGAGGCGAGAGGTCGACGACGGTGACGGTCATGGTGTCGGCGGCCCGGTTGCCCGCCGCATCCGTGGCCTCCATCGTGACGAGATAGCTGCCCAGCCGGTAGAACCGGTACGATGGCCGCTCACCGTGAAGAGTTATGGGGACCATGTCCATGAAGGTCCATGTGTAGTTGGCCACGCCGTCGTTGTCGTAGCTGTCCCCGCCGAAGAAGCTCATCAGGGTCCCTGCGTCGACGGTCTGGTCCGGTCCCGCGTTCGCGGAGGGCGGGGTTATGTCGTTGACGA
>CAYGVT010000013.1:0-10094 GCA_964353355.1 uncultured Thermoplasmata archaeon
CGACTTGATGACGTACACCTTCCCGTCCTTCTCACCAACGTTCTCGGGGTGGCGGGCCTTGTACTCCTCGAACTCCCTCTCGATGGCCTCCTTCTCCCTGCGGAGCCTCTCGTTCTCTCGTTTGAGCTGCTCGTTCTCGCGACGGAGGCGTTCGACCTCGTCCTTCCCGAGGCGCTCGTGCTTCGGTGGCTGGGTCATTCGTCCACCACGACGAGGTATACGGTCCGGCCGAGATGTTCCTTTGGGCAGTCGACCTTGGCCGAGTTGCCGAAGGGGGTGACCTTTCGGATGTAGAAGCCGAGGATGTTCCTGAGGGTGAGCTCGGAGGCGGTTTTCATGGGTTTGTGCTTCATGGGATATCCATAGGATATCCCATGTAGATGAATCTTTCGGTCTGAATTCCGAATGTGGAACCAGGATGCTTCAGACGGCTGACCATTTACGCCGCGCCCCAAGGATAAAATACGGCGCATGCCCCTATCGAGGGAGCCCATCGTCGGGCAGAGGCGCCGAGGAGCATGGAGAGGGTCGCTGGCCGGGCCGGCAGGGTCGAGAGGGGCGACGCGGAGGTCGAGTTCGAGGGCGCGGACCGCGGGCTCGAGGTCATGGTCGTGCCGGCCTCGCCCCGGGAGGGGAGGACGGACGGGGAGCGGCTCGAGGCGGCCGCGCGGGAGCTGCTCGCGGACCTCGACATCGTCGCCGGCCGCGTCACGGTCCGCGACCACGGCGCGCCCGAGTGGGTCGTCAGGGCCCGCCTGGAGAGCGCGGTCGGGCGCGCGGGGGTGAGGCGATGAGCGTGCGACCGACGATGCTCTCCATCCCTGGCGACTCCCCGGTCGCGCTCGCTGCCGGGTCGCAAGGGTCGAGGATGGTCGTGCTGGACCTGGAGGCGGTCGAGAAGGGGGAGCGCGACGCGGCGCGCACGCTCGTGCGCTACGCGCTCGAGCACGTCGACTGGGGCGACGCGGAGGTGCTCGTGCGCATCGCCCCCCTCTCGACCCCCGATGGCGCCCTGGACCTGCAGGAGGTCGCCCACCTCGCGAGCGGCATCGTGCTACCGGGCACGCGCGCCCCGGAGGACGTGCGCGCGGCGTCCGAGGCCCTCGACACCATCGAGGCCGAGCGGGGGTTGCCCCAGGGCAGCATAGGCATAGTGCCCGTCCTCGCGACGGCCAAGGCCGTGCGCGCCGCCCCGGACATCCTCGCCGCGAGCCCGCGCGTGCTCTCCCTCATGTTCGGACCGGGCGGCACCGGCTCGCCCATGGATGGGGCGCACGGGGCTGCGAGGCGCAAGAGGCCCCCAGGGGTGTGACGAGATGGTCACCAAGCAGGACGTCAGGAGGCTCGCGGGCGAGGTCGGTTTCGACCTCGTGCGCGTGACGACCGCGGACCCCTTCGCGGACTGGGCACGCGCGGTCAAGGAGCGCATCGCCAAGGGCCTCGTGCCGCACGAGTCGCTGCAGAACGAGGAGCCCTTCCGGCAGCCGGACGACTGGGCCGACCCAGTGCGCAACCTGGAGGGCGCGAGGTCGGTCCTGGTCGTGGGGCTCCAGTACCTCGTCCGGCCCTTCGAGCATGACCCGGACGAGCGCGTGCTCCGGGGGCGGCTCGCCAGGCAGGGCTGGCGCGACGTCTACGGGGACCTCTATGCGAGGCGCGACCGTCTCGTCGACCGGCTCTCCCAGCTCGGCGCGAGGTGCGCGAAGCGGCCCTGCCTCCCCAACAAGCCCGCGATGACGAGGTCGGGCATGGGCACCTACGGCATGAACGGCGTCATCCATACGCGCGAGCACGGCTCATGGGTCGTGGCAACGACCATCGCCACGGACATTGTGCTCGAGCCCGACGCGCAGGTCGAGCCGACGTGCGACGGTTGTCGCGCGTGCATCGAGGCCTGCCCCACCGGGGCCATAGTGCGGCCCTACACGGTGGACGTGGGCAGGTGCCTCACGCACGTGCTCGCGTCCACGGGCACCATCCCCAGGGAGCTGCGGCCGCACGTGGGCGACCGCGTCAACGGCTGCGACGCGTGCCAGGAGGCGTGCCCGATGAACCGGACGGTCGAGCCGCGCGCGGAGGACCTCACGAACCCGAGGAAGGCGTGGACCGAGCGGCCCGCCCTCCTGCAGCTGCTCAACGTCTCGGACAAGGAGTTCAAGCACACCTTCAACGACCTGGACCTCTACCGTGCCGAGCCTCAGCTCATGCAGCGCAACGCGCTGGTGGCGCTCGGCAACCTGCACGACCCCTCCGCGGTGGCGCAGGTGGTAAGGGCCCTCAAGGGGCCCAACGCGATGCTGCGCGCGCACGCCGCGTGGGCGCTGGGCAGCATCGGCGGGACGGCCACGAAGCGCGCGCTCAAGGACGCCTCGCTCACCGAGGAGGACGACGCGGTCCTCGAGGAGATCGACGAGGCGCTGCAGGCGGCGAGATGAGGCCGCCCACGCCGCAGGCCCCCCGGGCAGGCCCGGGGGACCCGTGATTGGCGGAGCCCGCAACGACCTGGGCGGCGATGCTGACATGCACGGCCCTTTATATGCTGGCCCGCGGCGAAGGGGTCCGGACGCCTCTCGACCATATTTAGGGGGTGTTTATTTATACACGTAATCGGAAACTATATATCTGGCCATTGACAAATAATAACACACTATGGCAAGGCCATCGATGCCGCTCCTGAAGGCCCGGGCCGCCCTGCTCGGGACAATGGTCGCCCTCGTCGCGCTCATCGGGCTCGCCATGATGCTGGACCCGGGCGAGCCCGACGACTGGGGCATCGCGTGGGAGCGGCCGACCTCGATGTCCATCGACAGTGTCGAAACGGACGAGGAGGCCGACGGGTTCGCCATCACGCTCCACCTCTGGGACGCACAGGGCCGCGCGACGGAGTGGGACGGCACGCTCGAGGTCGAGCTCGCGGACGAGGACTGCCTCAAGGTCCACTGGACCTCGATGCATGTGGGCGCTGACGACTTCACGACCACGAGGAGGGGCGACGTTGTCGACACTTGCCACATCCTCCGGGTGCCGTTCGAGGCCCTCGACCACGTGACACCGCGCATGATGGACCACGCTGGGACGGACATCTCGGTGAGGGCCTCGTTCACCTTCGCGGACCAGACCCTCACGGCCGAGAGGTGGTGGTGGCCCCCGCCCGCCTCGCTCGTGGTGGAGGACGTGAGCGTGGACGAGGAGCTCGCGTGCGTCTTCGTGGACCTCGTGCTGCTCGACGACGCGGGGTGGAGCACCAAGCGCGGCGGCACGCTCAGGCTCGCGGTCGAGGACTCGACGGGCCTCGTGATGCACGACCGCACCTCGCCCGTGGCCGCGGGCGAGTTCAACCTCTTCGCGTTCTGGGACACCGGGTGGGTCTGGTACGGGACATGGGTGGACTTTGCCGACATCCGCAGATCCAGCGACAGGCGCGAGGAGGGGCCCGACAACGGCTCGGGCAGGCGGATGCGCGTCACGGCATGGTTCGCTTACGAGGGTGGGGTTCTCGGGCAGGAGGACGCGACCGGTTGCGCGACCGTGGTGAGGATACCCGATGCGCTTCTCCTCCCGAACGGGGCGCCCCGCCCAAGCATGGAGACCGTCCAGGTGGGGCTCGCGGGCCGGCAGCACGACTTCGACGCCTCGGGCACGACCGACGACACGGGCGTCCGCGGCCTCCGGTACGAGTGGTCCTGGGGCGATGGTTCGCTGCGCGAGTGCACGGACGGGCCCTACGCGAACCACACGTTCACGCGCGCGGGCTCGTTCCTGGTCGAGCTGCGCGTCACCGACATCGAGGGCGCGACGGCACTGGTGAACGCAAGCGTCAAGGTCCTGCGCGACCCCCGCCTGGACAGCGGCGATCTGCAGAACAACGAGCCGGGCGACCTCGTGGACGGGTCCTATCTCTTCGCGGTCATCGTTTATCGCGGCTCCGAATGGCCTGCGACGCCCGAATTGCTGACGGAGTGGGGCGACTCCCGTGGATGAGCCTGCCCTCGTATCGGGGCCGTGGTCACGCTACAGCGCCCATCCCGCCCTGATTGCCTCGAGCGCGCTGCGGAACTGCTGCTCGGTGATCTCGCCCGTCGCCAGCCTCTGCTCGAGGATGGCGATGGTCGCATCCGCGGGGGGCGCCTGCTGGACCGGGGGCATCTGGGGGTAGGCCGGTGGCAGTGGCGCGTAGGGCGCCTGCTCGGCCCGGCGCGTCCAGAGGCCTGGCATGAGGAGCAGGAAAAGAACGATGACGACGACGGGCGCGAGCAGGAGCAGCCATCCCCAGCCGAGGGAGCCGCCCATCATGCCAGAGCCCATCATCCCGAAGCCCATCATGCCCACCATCGCGAGGCCCCCGATGACGACGACCGCGACGACCAAGAGGACGACCGTCAGCAGCGCTGTGGATACCGTGTCGGTCTCGTTCGATTGCATCGCTCAGCCTACGCTGGCCGGCTTTTAGCCACTATCCCCGAAACGCGGGGGACGGGGGGGGGGGAGAGCCCGCGCCCCGCAGCCGCAGACGGGCCCCCGAGCGCGGGGCAGGAACGATTAACAGGTCGGGTGCGCATGCCCGTTCGCAAGGAGCGATCGGCGTGGAGATAATCGACATCACGCCCGAGCACGAGCGGGACTACCACGTGTGCCTCAAGCACTACTGGGACGAGGCCGCGAGCTGCATCGACCGCCGGGAGGAGTGGTACGAGCGCGCCAAGGCCCAGGGGCTGCGCGTGAAGCTAGCGCGCGACGACGACGGCGCCATCGCCGGCCAGGTGCAGTACATGCCCATCGAGAGCTCCTTCGTGGACGGCCGCGGGCTCTACTTCATCCTGTGCATCTGGGTGCACGGCTACGCGGAGGGCATCGGCGACCGGAGGGGGAAGGGCATAGGTGCCTCCCTTCTCGAGGCGGCGGAGGAGGATGCCCGCGGGCTCGGCGCGACGGGGATGGCCGCGTGGGGCCTGAAGAACGAGGAGTGGATGAACGCCCCCTGGTTCGAGCGCCACGGCTACGGGGTCGCCGATACGGTCGGCGACAAGGCGCTCTTATGGAAGCCGTTCAAGGAGGGTGCGAAGCCGCCCCGGTGGGTGAAGGAGCACAGGCGCCCGACCCTCATCCAGGGCAAGGTCGTCGTCACCTCGCTCAACTCGGGCTGGTGCGTGTCCGCGAACGTTCTGCGCCACGCCGCGCGCATGGTCGCGTCCGAGTTCAGGGGCGACGTCGTGTACCAGGAGGTCGACACCTCCGACCGCGCCGTGATGCTGGAGTGGGGTAACGCGGACGCGCTCTACATCGACGGCGAGCGCGTGGACGCGGGGGAGCCGCCGACGCACGACGCGCTCGAGGAGCTGGTGAGCGCGCGCATCAGGGAGCTCAGGCGGAGGGGCGTCGGCGTGAGGAAGGGGAAGTGACGGAGGGCAATCCCAGGTCCTGCGGGCACCTCCAGATGCGCTGACGGGCTGGCGCTGTCATTCGCACGCACATCCACATCCCCAGATGCCGGAAGGGGGCGCTCCATGTCATCACGGGAGATTCATTCAATAAGGGTTATCTGCCCCCGATTGCCATAACGGCTTGCCGGTGGGCGGGCATGTCCGTCCTCCCGGACGCGATGGGGGTTGGGACGTGGACCCTGCTTCAGGCCTTGGGTGCGCAAGGAGGAGGAGCGGTGGCCGGAGGCCGCGCGGGCGCGTGGCGGTCATGGGACTGGCAATGCTGCTCGCGATGCTCCCGGCCGTGCCGCCCGTGGCTGCCGACGGCATGCCGGTCGTCACCACCGTCACCATCGGGCCGGACACCCCGGACAAGGTCTTCTCATCCATCTTCGAGAGCAGGCAGCTCGCGGAGGTCGAGCTCGTCAACGACACGCACGAGCGCATCAACCTGTTCCTCTCCGTGTACTCCCTCGACCCGGGCAAGAACATGAGCATCGCGGTGCCGCTGCGCACGATGCCCGCCTACGTGAGCGGCACTCCCATGAAGGAGAGCGACTTCCGGGCCGAGTACAACCTGGACAGGACGGAGGACGAGGTCGACCGCCAGGACATGGAAACGGCATGGGGCGAGCTGGGCGATGCGGTCGGCGGGGCGTGGGAGCTCGCGTGGGGCTCCCTCGTGTGCTCGCTGCCCGGCGAGGTGCTGCGCGAGGCGTCGCCCGCGGACGTGGACGGCACGCCCGACTTCCTCCTTGGGGACGGGCTGTTCATGACCGCCGGCTACGACGGCATCGAGCCCGAGGAGGTCGCCCACTACGAGTTCGACGGCTTCTCCGTCGACGTGCTGCGGGTCGGCGCGGGCGGCACACTCGCGGACTACCTGGCCATGGAGGGCCGCGTCGTGCCCGGGGGCATGCCCGTGGACAGGTACTCCGACGACTACCTGGCCATCATCGAGGCCGAGACGAGGCCGCCCATCGACCCGCGCGAGTTCGAGGCCATCGAGGACAGCGTCCCGTCGTTCATCGGTGGCCTCAACGACAAGCTCAACCTGACCCCCACCCTCGACGAGGACGGCATAGAGGACCTCAAGGGGCGGATGTACTCGCATTTCGACCTCCACAGGTACGGCGGCAACGTCCAGCGCGCGTGCTTCATGCTCATCGACGCGGTCTACGGTGAGATGGACTTCAGCGGGGAGATCGTGAGCATCGACCTGCCGCTCGACGGCGGCAGGGTGTTCTTCCCGCTCGGCACGAGCGAGGGATGGCCCACCAGGGTCGGTGACATCGCGGTGCTGTTCAGGGTGCCCGAGGACCGGGGGCTCGACCTCCGGGGCGCCGAGGACGCCTACTTCGACGGCTCCCACTGGTACCTGTTCCGGATGGAGGACTCCAACCCCGGGTTCGACCTGGAGTCCGCGGTCACGGGCGCGGACTCGGAGGCGCGCGCGCTCAAGGAACGGGCCGCGTTCGTGACCGACAGCTCGACGGCCCTCGCCACCCTGCTGGTCATGGCCTGCGTCCTCATCCTCTGGCTCGTCGCGGTCGCCGTAGTGGACCGCCACCAGGGGCGCAAGGGGCGGCTCCTCAGGAGCCCCTCCACGTGGCTCGTCCTGGGCGCGGCGCTCCTGCTGTCCATCCCGGGCGCGCTACTGGCGTGGATGCTCTGGAGGCCCGTGCCGGCGGGCAAGCTGCTCCAGAGCCGGGTCGCGGTGGCGGCGTTCGCCATGCTGCCCTGCGCGGCGCTGATGCTCGTCGCCGGGGTGGCGGCTTGACGTTCCTGGTCCGCCTGCGCGAGCTGCTGGTCCTGAACGTGATGCTCGGCATCCTCCTCGGCATCGCGGCGGGGGCGGGCATCGCCGACCTCATGATGTACGCGAGGGGGGAGGAGGTCGAGCTCTGGGCCGAGTGCCAGGCGTGCATGGCCCTCGTGCTCGTGCTGGTCGTCGCGCTATGGGGGCTCAACGTCCTGAGCGCGCGGACGGTCTCGCGCCTGGTCGGCAGCGAGGCGACACTGAGGGCGCTGTACTTCTTCGCGCTCTACCCTGCGATGTTCCTCCTCATCATGCTGGCCAACATGGAGGACGCGTTCCTGAACGTCCTCATCTTCGGCTCCCCCCTGCTCATCGTTGGCGCGTTCCTGCTGCCGTACTACTCGTGGGTGCTGCACTCCGAGACCCTCTCGTACCTCAGGAGGACGACCGTCCCCAGGACCTGCTACCGCTGCCAGGCGCGGTACCTGATGGTCCGCATGGCGGCCACGGCCCCCTGCCCGTGGTGCGGGTTCGAGAACCGCAACCCGCTCGCGACCGAGCCCGGGGCGGCCGGCGCCCCCTCACAGGGTGGGCCCCCCCTCCCCGATTCGTTCAAGGCCGTCGTCGGAGCCGAGGTCCTGGGGGAGGACTGGGTCGCCTACTTCCACGAGGGCAGGGTCGGCAGGTTCCTCGTCGGTGGCATGGACCTGACGATCCTCAACCTGAGCCGCATCTTCCTGGCCATCCCCGCGCTGGCCGCGTTCTGGGGCGGGCTCTTCCTCGTCGCCGACGGTATCGGCTACTATCCCATCTTCTCCGAGGAGCTCTCCGCCGGGCTTCTGCTGCTGGCGGGGTTCGCGCTCGCGGTCCCCGGCATCATCAGGAGGCCCAAGGGCATGTGGCTCATGCCCGCGATGGCCGGCGCGGGGCTGTTGGTCATATCGGGCATCGGGGTAGGCATTGTCCTGTACGACTGGCTGATCCCGGCGCCCTTCATGCTGTGCGCCGCCATCGCCCTCGCGATGATGATCGCGGGGGCGTGGCTCTCCTACGGCAAGCCCACGGTGGGGAGGTTCGGGAAGAGATGACGGCGCCCGGCCCGTCCCGTTGGCCAGGGGGGGCGCAGGGTGTCGGGCGAGCGGGCCTCTGACCTACCCGCCCTCGGCCAGCCTCTCGATGACCCTCGTGCCCGTGCCCGGGGCCCGGAAGTGCACGAGCATCTCGCGCGCCTCGCGGTAGGCGCGCTCCTCGATGGCGCGCCTGCTCTCCTCGGGGATGCCGGCAATCTCGCTCTTGAAGTGCTTGGACGCGTTCTTGATGTCCTTGCCCGTGTCCTTGACCCACTTGGCGATGTCGCGCTTGAGGTCGGCCGGGAACAGCTCGTGGCAGATGTTCTGCCACTGCGTGGCCACGTTGCCCTTGCGGATGCCGTTGTCCGCGAACTGGCCGATGAGGTGCGGGGGGGTGCCGGTGATGCCGTGCTGGGCGATGCACACGCCGAACGGCCTGATGGTGTTGAATATCTCGAGCGTGCGCCCGAGATCGATGTGCACCTCCTCCCCGGGCAGGTAGTTGCCGTGCTTGGAGCCGTTGTTGATGGCGAGCAGGTCCGGGTGCAGCCCCTGGTCCGTGAGGCTGCGGATGTAGTCGAGCGCCTCCTCGACCGTCGTCACCGAGCCCTCCTGGCCAGCGCTCTTTATCTCGCCGACCTCCACCTCGAGCCCGAGGCCGGCCATGTCGATGGGCCTTGCGAGGTCGGCGGTTATGCGGATATTGTCGGGCAGAGGGTTGAACGAGGCGTCGATGGAGTAGCTCGTGTAGCCCTGCCGCAGCGAGAGGTTGAGCAGCCGCCTCGCGGACTCGACCGCGTCCGTGGACGTGGACTTGACGGTCGTGTGGTCGCGGTGTATGATGAGGGGGCGCGTGAGGCCGACCTCCTCGGCGTGGCGCACGACGGTCTCCCAGTACTCCACGGGGTCCATGCCGGTGTACCCCCCGTCCATGTCGGACTCGGTCTTGGCTATCTCGAAGCAGATGGCCGCGTCCAGGTCCTCGGCCGCGCGCATGATGCCGGGGATGACGTGGGGGATGCGCGCGTTGCACGCCATGATGATGACGGGGTCGTCGCGGAGCGCGTGGTAGACGTCCTTGCCGTTGAGCAGCAGCACCCGGGAGTCGTCACCAAGCTTCGCGAGCGCGTTCGGGGGCCGCATCTCCAGGGCACGTTTGACCGCGTCCAACTACCCACCTTCGCGGCCAAATCGGCCGAGCCCTCCATAAGGTTTTCCGTGGCGCGAAGGTGGGGTTTGGCGCGCTGCCCCCGGTGGGTGGTCCCCGCTCAGTCCACGGGCCTGTCCGCGGTCACGAACGTGAAGCTGGCCGTCCGGACGCGCCCGTCGCCGTAGCGCTCCCGCATGCGCAGCTCGAACACCTCGCGGCCTCGGCGGAACTCGTCCTCAGGCATGAGCGCGAGCGTCGAGATGAACTTGCCGTCGACGCGGGCCAGTATCTCGTCCACCGTCATCGTGAAGCCCGGGTTATCCTCGCGCGCGTGACCGACGCCGGCGAGCCCAGCCGCCCTCAGGTCGGTCTCCAGGGCGTCGACGCGCGGGAACCGCTGCAGGTCTATCTCGAGCACGCCCGGGAAGTCGGCGATGTAGCTGCCCTTGATCTCGTCGTGGTCGCGCGTCATGATGACGGCGCGGCCGCCCGGGGCGAGCACGCGTCTCAGCTCCTCGCCCATCCGGCGGTGGTCCTCTATGTGGTGGACGACCAGGAAGAGCGTCGCGGCGTCGAAGGACGCGTCGCGGAAGGGCATCGCGAGCGCGTCGCCCTGGACGAACCTCGCGTCCGCGCCCTCCCCGGCCGCCCGCTCGCGGGCCTTCTCGAGCATGCCCGCGGAGAGGTCCAGGCCG
>CAYGVT010000014.1:0-128211 GCA_964353355.1 uncultured Thermoplasmata archaeon
AGCGCCGCGTAGGTCTCCCTCCCCGCGCCCTCGCCGGGCCGCAGCCACGCCACCAGGCGGCGCGCGAGCGACCGCTCCCGCCCGCATCCGCACGCGCGGGGCCGCCGCCGCACGGCCAGGTAGAGGCCGACGCCGACGACGACCGTGCCGAACGCGAGCGCGCCCCACCGCGCGAACGCGGCCCGCTCGATGAACGCCGAGCCCGCGAGGCCGACCGCGAGCCCCAGCGCCCCGTAGGTCGCGATGCGGCCCGCGTTGAAGACGACCGACAGCCACAGCCCCCGCCGCGTGCCCCTGTCGGTGCCCACGACGTAGGCGGCGATGAACGGCGAGCAGGTGAGCGTGCAGAACGTCACGCCGTAGACCACACCCAGCAGGAGCGCGCTCGCCCAGGGGCCGTCGCCGTCGAGAGTCGTTCAGTCCTCCCCCCCTTGCATGTCCGCGGCGACCAGCGCCGCGCCCAGCGCCACCACGAGCTGCGGCCGCGCGGGCACGAACACGGATGTGCCGAGCTCGGCTTCCAGGGCGACCCTCAGCCCCTCGTTCTTGGCCGGCCCGCCGTCGAACACCACTACGGGCTCGACCCCGACCCGCCGCGCCATGGTCACGACGCGCGACGCGATGGCCCGGTGGATGCCCGCGACGATGTCCTCTTTGGCGCGCTTCTTGGCGATGAGGCCCACGACCTCGGACTGCGCGAACACGACGCACGTCGAGGCGATGGTGACGGGCCGAGTCGCCCTGGCCGACAGCGCGCCCAGGTCCTCGACCCCGACCTCCAGCAGAGACGCGATGACCTCCAGGAACTTGCCCGTGCCCGCGGCGCACTTGTCGTTCATCTGGAAGTCGCGGATGACTCCGTCAGCGTCCAGCGCGATGACCTTGCTGTCCTGACCCCCGATGTCGATGATGGTGCGCACGCGGCCCTGCGAAGAGCCGAGCCATGCCGCCCCCCGCGCGTTGGCGTTGATCTCGTTGATGACCTCGTCGGCCAGGTCGAGCGCGCGCCGTCCGTAGCCCGTCGCGACGACGCGCTCCAGGGCATCGAGGTCCGTGCCCGCCTGCGCGAGCGCGGATCTGAGCGCGAGCTCCCCTGCGCGCTCGGGGTCAGAGCCGGTCTCGCGCGTGTCCGAGCCCGCGATGCGCCCGTCCTGCAGCACGACCGCCTTCGTGGCGGTCGAGCCCATGTCCACGCCTGCCGTGAGCGTCATTCCGACCCTCCATTATCCTTGCGGGCGGTGCCCGCCACCGGCTCGTTCAGGGGCGTGCGGGCCTCCCTCCCCTCCACGACCCTCCCGTCCGGCATCCTCCCGAGCCTGACGGCGTCGCGCGCCACCAGCGCGGCCCCGATGGCCGCGCTGACCTGGGGGTCCTTGGGCACGTACAGGGGCACGCCCAGCACGCGCTCGAGCGCGAGCTTCACGCCCACGTTGCGCGCGGGCCCGCCGTCGAAGAACACGACCTCGACCACGCCCAGGGACTTGGCCATGTTGCCCACGCGCTCCGCGACCGAGCGGTGGATGCCAGCGACTATGTCCTCGACGGGCCTCCGCTCGGCGATGAGGGACACGACCTCCGACTCGGCCATGACGATGCACGTGCTGCTGAGCTCGACGGGCGCCTTGGACCCGAGGCCGATGTCGCCGAGCCGCTCGAGCGGCACGCCCAGCACGCGCGCCATGGCCTCGAGGAACCGGCCCGTGCCGGCCGCGCACTTGGTGTTCATGATGAACGTGTCGAGCGCGCCCTCCTCGTCGAGCCTGAGGACCTTGGAGTCCTGGCCGCCGATGTCGATGACGGTGCGGACCGGCCCCCAGGGGCTCCCGAGCCACTTGGCCGCGGTCGCCTTGGCGAATATCTCGTCGACCGCGTGGTGCGCCATCGCGATGGCGCGCCGGCCGTAGCCGGTCGCGACGACCATGTCGAGCGCGTCCCGGGCCATGCCGGATTCGGCGAGCGCTTCCGCGAGCGCGCCCCCGGCCGCCGCGTCCAGGTCGACGACGGTCGGGCGGATGCCCGTGCCCGCGATGCGGTCGCGCGCGAGCACGGCCGCCTTCGTGTAGGTCGAGCCCAGGTCCACGCCCGCGACCACCGGCTCCTCCTTGGTCATCGGGCCCCACCTCCCGACGGGGGTTCGTGCCCCGTCTCCTTGGCCGCGGGGGCGTCCTTGCCCTCCCCTAGGGTCTTGAACCTCCGCCTCTTGGCGGCCGCGCGCTTCTTCCTGCGCGCGCGCACGAGCATCAGGAACGCCTCTATGCGCGTGCGGAGCTGCTCCGTGTCCTCCTGCGAGTACTCGGTCTCGACGATGAGCATGGGCACGCCCATGTCCTCGGCCGCGGACTTGATGCGCGTGGACTCTATGTTGTAGATGTGGCAGCCGCGGAGCACGTGGTAGACCACGCCCTCGACGCGGAAGTCCTCTATCATCTGCTGGATGCGGCCGATGCGCGGGTCGTTGGGCGTGAAGCACGGGCAGACGGACGGCTGAAGGTAGCGCTCCGCCATCGCCCGGTACATGTCCTCCCACACCCACTCGTCCACGCCGATGGGGTCGTAGAGCCACCGCATGCCCGAGCACAGCTCGTCGGCGACGATGACCCCGCCGGACTCCTCGACGAGCTGCGGGAGCTTGAAGTTGGGCCACATGATGGGCGCGCCTGCGAGCAGCACGCGGGGGGCCTCGGGGTCGGAGACCGCGAGGCCCTTGCGCGCCCGTCCCTCCAGCTCCTCGGCCAGCTCGTCGGCGCGGTCGACCCACTCGCGCAGGTCCTCCGTGAAGGTCGTCTGCGTGACGAGCAGCGCGTCGCGCCCCGTGATGACGGGCGGGTCGGCCTTGCGCAGGTCGTAGATGCGGCGCGCGACCGTCTGCGCGCGGAGGCTCAGCTCTATCTCGCGCTTGAGCTCCTCCCAGTAGATGCGGTTGCCAGTGAGGCCCTCCACGCGCGTCTGCAGCGCGCGCACCTCGTCGAGCCACAGCGCGCGCGCCTGGGCCGTGTCCTTGATGTGGGGCACGTTGACCATCCACACCGGCACGAAGTCCTGCAGCACCTCGCCGAGCTTGAACTTCGCGTCGCACACCATGGGCACGACGACCGCGTCCGCGGCCTCGAAGAACGGGGACGCGCGTGAGAGCTTGACGCCCAGCGTGGACTTCACGAGGGGGCACAGCCCCGCGTCGGCCATGATCTCCTCGCCGGTGGCGATGGTGTTGTGCATGCCCGAGCACAGCCGCACGGGGATGGCGCCCGCGGCCCTGATGAGCTCGAGCGGCGCGAACATGCACATCGTCCCGACCACCTTGCCGCCCGCCTCCTTGTGCCTGCGTATCTGGGCGACGCGCTCCGAGTGGAACAGCCGCGCGCGGTCGTCGAACCAGGCCATGGCCTGGGGGCGGTTCGGGGAATCCCGCATCCTGCCAAGGTACTGGTCGATGAGCTCGGACGCGCGCGCGCGGATGGCCGCGCTGAGCCCGTCCAGCCGCTCCACGTCGACGGCGCCACCCCACCGGTAGCGGGGGGCGGAGGGCGCGGTGTCCGCGACCTCGGCCCCGGCCGCGTCCGCGGCCGAGGGGCCCTTGCGCCTGGGGAGGCGGGGCACGTCAGCCACCTCCCCCGCCGCCCCGGTCCGCGCCGCGGTGGCCGAGCACGCGCTCGCGCACGCCCCGCCGGTGCTGGTTGATGAACTTGCTGTAGGACGATTCGAGCACGTTGAAGCCCAGCACGCGGCCGGTGAGGCACCCGTCCTCGGGGCACACCTCCACGCACCGCATGCACAGTATGCACTCGGAAACGGTCACGTCGGTGGCCTCCATCTCCTTCCACACCTCGGTCACGTCCACGGGGCACACGCGGTGGCACATCGAGCACCGCGTGCACTTCTTCGGGTCCTTGTGCAGCGACACCCCCGAGACCTTGGCGAACGGCATCATCACGACCGACACGGGGCACACGCGGCAGAACGGCCGCCTCACCTTGACGGACGCGACCAGGAACGCCCCGAGCACCCCGAGCGACAGCCAAGGGATGTTGCGCGCTCCCGCGTCCGTCGTGAGGCCCAGCCCCGCCTGGCCGATGGTGAACATCGGGTAGGCGGGGCAGACCTGGCAGATCGGCCTGTAGATGTCGCCCCGCTCGAGGTAGAAGGTGATGAGGGTGACGCCTATGAGGATGGAGAGCAGCAGCCCCCCGAGGAAGATGGAGTACCGCGCCACGAGCAGCCACTGCCGCTGGTATGCCGAGAGCTTGTGGCGGCGGATCCCGAGGCGCGACCGCAGCCCGTCCATCGCGTCCTGGAAGGCGCCGATGGGGCAGCACCAGCCGCACCACGCCCTCCCGACGGCCACGTAGAGCGCGAGGAACGAGAGCACGAGCACGAGGACGAACGCCCACGTCTCCAGGATGCCAACCGAGAGGAAGTGCTCGAGCTGGTACACCACGCACGCGCCCACGTTGTAGTTGAGGTAGTTGCAGGCCGTCGACGGGAACGCGGCCGTGAGCGGCAGCCCCTCGGTACGGATGGCCCAGAAGCCGAGCGCGCCCGCGTTGATGGCCGCGAAGAAGGCGAGCTGGCTTGTCGCGCGCAGCTGCTTGACGGAGGTCGCGTACCTGCGCGCGACGCCCACGGGCACGACCACGAGGCCCACGACCACGAGCAGCGTCGCGGTGGGCGAGTGCCGCAGGCGGTCCCACGCGGCCGCGAGCGAGCCCTCGCGCCGCTCCTCGACCTCGCCCCCGGGCACGTCGGGCACGTCCACGACGCCCCGCGTGCGCTGGTCGAAGTACCACGGGCAGTCGCGCAGCAGCTTCACCACGCCGTCGCGCGAGGTGGCCTGCACCGTGACCTCCTTGCGGAACGTCTCGTGCAGCTCGTCCACCGGCGCCCAGTCCGTCTCGTTCAGGAGCAGGAGGTGCTCGTAGCTGATGTTGGTGTTGACGATGACGCCCTCGACCGACCTGTCGTAGGGCAGCCAGTAGGGGCAGTCGTAGTGGAACGCGCGCCACTGGAGCACGAATGTCACGTTCTGCCCCGGCAGCGCCTCCACGCGGTCGGGCTCGACCTTGAGGCAGTAGCTCAAGCTCCAGTCGGTGCGCTCCCCGATGGGCAGCCCGCCCACGTCCTCGGCCGCCTGGGCCTGCGTGCTCGCGACCCACCAGTGGACGACCGCGGCCGCGACGAGCAGCACGATGAGCGCGACGGCCGTGGTGACCGCCCTGCGGGGCACGACGAGGGGCATCTTGCGGCCGGGCAGCGGGAGGCGGACCGTGCGGTCGCCGCGCGCGGCCCCGCGGCGGGGCGCGCCCCCGCGGGGGGCGTCGGCGCCATTCTCTGGCCGTCCTCTCCAGCCCATCCTACGTCCTCGTCCGTCCTCGGCGGACGGTCCTCACGCGTAGACCATTATCCTGTACACCCCGTGGTAGTCGGGGCTCGCGCCCGTCGGGTCCTTGTCCACGGGCGACTCCGACATGGCCACGTACCACCCGTCGGGGGAGATGGCGCCCTGAGAGCCGGGCGAGCCGTCGAGCTTGATGCGCCAGCACAGGTGGGTGTAGCCGTCGTTGCTCCCGTGCCCCAGGTCGAGCACGGTGAAGTATGGCTCCGTCTTGGTGGGGTGGATGGTGTAGCTGTAGTACATCGACGAGCTGTCCTGCGACAGGGACGATATCTCCTGGTGCTCGTTGGCGAAGCCGATGTAGCCCCCGCCGGAGGCGTAGGCGTACCGGCCCGTGCCCGCGTACGCGCGCGTCTCGCCGATCTTGAACGTCCACTGCAGCGCCCCGTCCATGTCGAAGACCACGTAGTCCTTGACGCCGAAGAGGATGGTCTCTTTGGTGTTGCCCGAGTAGGACGTCGTGTCCTGCGTGCGGGCGACATGGAAGACGGCCACCTTCCCGTCGGTGAAGGGGCAGATGTCCGACGTGTGCGTCACGAGCCCCTGGCTCTCGACGCCTCCGATGCGCATGAACAGGCCCAGGTTGCGCATCCACTTGGGCTGCGCCACACCTGTCGCCACCGCCTGGGTGTTGTTGAAGAGGTATCCGCGCCCGTCGTGCGAGCCGATGGCAAGCCATCTGCCGTCGGCGGACAGCCAGGAGTTGGTGATGTGGCTGCGGTAGGCGGGGGCCACCACGGGCATCCCCCAGCTCCACAGCACCGCGCCCGTCTGGGCGTTCAGCACCATCTGGACGGCCTCGTCGTACTTGGTGTCGCCGTCACGGGACGAGAACACCACGCTCAGGTACCGGGCCTGGTCGTCGAGCATGATGCTGTCCTGCATCACGCCGCGGTCCATGACCCCCCCGCCCCAGTCGTCCCACTCCGAGCCGTCCGCGGGGAACGTCCACACGCGGTCGCCCGTGGGCACGTCGAAGCAGTAGAGCTTGCTGCGGTAGTGCAGGACCTTCGAGGCGTTGCGTGGCTCGGTCATGTAGCTGCGCGTCCCTTCGACCTTCTCTATCCAGCTCGCGGACAGGCCCATCCAGACCCTGCCCCCGACGACCTGCAGGTAGGTCGAGGGCGCGCCGTGGGTGGGGGTGTCGCCCACCTCGGACTTCACGTCGCGGTGCCAGACCTCCTCCCCGGTCCTCGCGTCGAGGCACACGAACCTGTACTCGGGGTGGTGGCCCCCGAACAGCACGTAGGCCCCGTCGTCGGTGAACTGGACGGCCTCGATGGACATGTTCTCGATGTAGTGGACCCACCGCTCCTTGCCGGTCGCGACGTCCACCACGCTCGCGCGGCCCTCGAGCGCGCCCACGCCCAGCATCCTGCCGTCGGTGGACCAGGAGAGCTGGGCCTCGACGTGCGAGTGCGCCTGGACGGTCGCGTGGTACTCCTCGATGGGGAACTCCTTGGCGTAGCTTATCTCGAACAGCTTGAACGGGACGGGCCGCTCCGGCGCGTAGGCCGGCGTCGAGAGCATCCTCCCGTCGGCCAGCCTCACGTCGAAACGGTACTTCAGGTCCTTGACCCACGCCAGGGGAGCGAGCACCCGGGATGTCGTCGTCCCGATGGACGTTGCGTGCAGCTCCGCGCCCGTCGAGTCGATGATGGCGAGGCTCTCGACCTCCATCGGCTCGTCCAGCTCGACGACCACGCCCAGGCGGACGAACGCGACCTCCTTGATGCCCTCGCCCGCCGCCACGTCCTTGGACCTCCCGCGCTCCTCGATGAACAGCCCCGCCGAGACCGAGGTCGCGACGACGAGCAGCACCACGAGGACCGACAGCCAAAGCTCCAGCCTGCTGAGTCCGGCCCCTTCCTTCGCCATCCGTGACACCCTGCGGGACCGACCGCTGGCCTCCTTTAATACTCACATTGGTACACTTTTTGATTATCGGGGTCCTGGACGGGCCCGGGACGGCCCGGAGGCTCCCGGGCAGTGTTTTCGGGTGTGCGTCCACGAAAGGTTAAAATGGCACGACGGACTCATGACTGGTGCGGACCAGTTGGGATGCTGGACCGAAGGCACGGCAAGGAGGAGCCCACCACGGAGACGGTCCAGGGTCGGAGGCGAGCCCTCTCGTCCAGGCGCAGCGCCGCCGCCGTCGCGGCGGTCATCATCCTGGCCATCGTGAACCTCGCCGTCCCCACACCCGTCTCCCCGGCCGGGGAGGGCGAGTACACCCTCACCTCCAGGACGGTCTGGTCGTTCTACACCGAGACGCCGCCCGAGCTGGACGACCCCGAGGCATCCGTCTGGGACTACCCACTTCAGGTAATCGGCCTGGTGCCCGGGCACGTCTCGCTCTCCGGCGGCACAAGCCTCGACATCCGGTCGCTCTACACCGACACGGACCTTTTCATGCGCATCATCTGGCAGGACGTCGTGGAGAACTCGGGGCTCCCGAGGTGGGTCTACCACGACGGCAACTGGACCTTCACGTCCCCCTTCGAGGACGGGGTGGGGGTCTACTTCCCCATCGGCGACCCCCAGGGCCTCTTCCCCGTGGAGGGGTGCATGCGCACGTGCCACGTGCAGGACTGGGAGAACCCCCAGAACCAGGAGCGCAAGTACACCTATCTGCCAGGCGAGCGGGGCGACATGTGGTTCTGGTCCGCGGGGCTCACGAACCCCTGGGACTTCGCCCTCGACACTTTCGTGGACGACACGCCCGCGGACAACAACGTGGGCTACCACGAGGACCCCGAGATGGGCCTGGGCATGCTCAAGAACCGGCACCTGACCGAGTACATGGAGTACATCTACCTCTCGCGGCCCGTCTACATGCAAGACCCGGGCCTCGCCCCGGCGCTGGGCCCCGAGGTCATCCTGAGGGGCGAGGAGGCGGTCTTCGACCAGAACTTCAGAGACCCCAACTCGGGCGAGTCCGGCGTGAACCCCATCACGCACGAGAAGTGGCGCAACGGCGACGTCGTCGGCGGCTACGTGGTCGACCACCTCCCCGAGACGGGCCTGGGGCAGGTCGACGCGGTGGGCAGCTACGACGTGGTCGACCAGACGTGGTCGCTCGTCATCCGCCGCGCGCTCGACACCGGCGACCCCGTGAACGACGTCATCTTCGACGACCTCGGCAAGACCTACCAGTTCGCCATCTCGCTCTTCGGCGACATCATGGGCGGGGGCGACGCCTCCGAGCCCTTCACCGAGCCCACCTCCTCCACGGACGGCTCGCGGTGCGTGATGAACAAGGTCACCAACACGATCGGGCTCCGGTTCCGCCCGGTCGTGCGCGTCGCCACGGCTGGCGCGGGCGAGCCCGAGGCCTGGGACGCGGCCGCGTGGGACGCGAAGGCCCCGCCGATGCTCCACGAGCTCATCCACCGCTCGGGGGAGATCCACGACACGTGGGACCTCTTGAACGTCTCGGCCGCCCAGGACGGCACGGACCTCTCCATCCACCTGTCCTACGAGGACCGCAACCGGACCACGGGCTACCAGGCCGAGGTCGCGCTCCTCCGCCCCGGCGCGGTCAGCCTCGAGGAGGCCGCCGGGCTCATCTCCTGGTCCGAGTCCCACAGCTTCTTCATGACCTCCAACGGCGACGCGGACGTGTGGCGATGGGAGTGGAACGCCACGGCGCTCCCCGATGGCAGGGCCACGGACATGCTCTCGACCGGCGGGAAGGCCTCCGACGACACCCTGGGCCCCGGCAACGTCACGGCCCGCACCTGGTACGACGGCTCGCGACGCCACATCGTGCTCACGCGCGCGCTCGACACGGGGCTTGACGGCGAGGACCTGTGCTTCCACGACCTCGCGCGCACCTACGCCGCGCGCATCGCGCTGCGAACGGACGACTGGGACCAGTGGCTCATCACATACCCGGTCACCCTGAGGTTCCTGCCCGACCCCCTGGACCACAGCGCACCGGGCCTGGTGGGCAACATAACCGCAACCGATGGCAGGGACAGTGACGCGTACGTGACGTGGAGCCGCTCCCCCGAGACCGACTTCGCGCACTACCGTGTCTACGCGACCAGCGACGACCTCGATTGGCCCCAGGTCGAGCTGATGGACCTCGTCGCGAGGGTCTCCGACCCCGACATCGACGAGGTCCACATCACGGGGCTCGAGCCTGACACGGACTGGGGCTTCACGGTCGTCGCGGTCGACGACTCCGGCAACGTCCCGCAAGAGGTCAATCCCCTCTCCGCGTGCCACGTGACCGACACGACCCCGCCTCCCGCGCTCACGGGCGTGGGCGCGTTCGACGCGCTCGACTCCGACTTGATAATCAGGTGGAACACGACCGACGTCGCGGACTTCGACCGCTACGAGCTCTACCTGGAGGAGGTCCCCTTCACGGGCATCGCGGGCCTCGTGCCCATCAACACCATTCGCGCGCACGCGGTGGGCAGCCACCGCGTCGCGGGCCTCGAGGTCGACCGCACCTACCACGCGGCCGTCGTCGCCGTCGACTGGGCCGGGAACGCCCTGAGGACGGTCCAGAGCGTGAGCGTCGTCCCATCGGACATCACCGCCCCGCCCGAGGTGCGGGGCCTGGACGCCTCTGTCCCGCTGGAGGCCGGCTCGGAGGGCGAGGTCCTCCTGAGGTGGCGCGACTCGTCGGCCGCCGACGTCGCGGCCTACCGCGTGTACGTGTCCCTCACGCCCATCGCCTCGGTGCAGGACTTCGAGCCCCGCGCGATGGTCGACGCGCCCGCGACCGCCGTCCGCCTCGCGAACCTGAGCGCGGGCACGGTCTACCACTTCGCCGTGACGGCCGTGGACGCGATGGGCCACGAGGGCCCGGCCAAGTACACCACGAGCTGCCGCGCCTCCACGGCCGCGCCCCCCACGGCACCGGCCGCCCTCACGGCCGAACAGGTCGGCGCGGACGGCGCCCGGCTCAACTGGACGCCCTCCAACGGCTCCCTGGTCGTCCGTTACGATGTCTACTTGGGCACCGGGCCCATCCTCGCCCTCGACGGCCCTAACGTCACGCTCGCCGGCAACGTGTCCGCGACCGCGGCCGAGAGCCTCCTCGTGACGGGCCTCGAGCCCGGCGCGACTTACTACTTCACCGTCGTCGCGGTGGACGCGCGGGGGCGCACGTCCGCCGCCACCCTGCCCTCGGCCTCCCTCGCGCTCCAGGTCGCCGAGGAGCACGGGCCCTCCTTCATGGAGCGCTGGGGGCTCCCCATCGCGCTCCTCGCGGTCATCGTCGTGCTCGCGGCCGCGCTCTGGGTCGTGACCTCGCGCATGCGGCGTTACGGCGCGCTCCTCTCGAGGGCGCCCCCGTGGAAGCGGAAGAACGGCGGCAACGGCAATGGGGGGAGCGGCGCATGACCCCCCTGACAAGGGCCATGGTCGCCATCGCCATCGGCACGCTCGCCATCGCCGTCCTCCTCCCCCCGTCGGCGGCCATCATTATCAACTCGGCCACCGTCCGCGGGACGGTCGTGGACGAGCACGGCGACGCGCTCGTGGGTGTGATGGTCGAGGTCGTGGGCCAGGAGGGCGTGAACGCCACCACGGGCCCCGGCGGCCTCTACTCGCTCGACGTGTCCCCGTCCGAGGCCGGCTACAACATCACGTTCAGCTACCCCGACCGCGCGCCCGTGACCGCATGGACGGGACCGCTCGCTTCGCTTGGCCAGGCGGTCGTCAACGCCACCCTCCGCCCCCTCCCCCCCTCCGCGACGCTCCGCGCGGGCATCATCCCCATCCAGACCGGCCAGCAGTACGGCAACTACGGGCTGCGGATGGACTTCATCCACGTCACGAACGCGACCGGCACGGCCCCGTTCGAGCGCACCGAGCGGGCCACCGCCTTCGACTTCGTCGTGCCCGCGCCCGGCTCCTACGCCGTCAGGGGCACGCGGCCGGGCTACTACGACGTCACCGTCGACGTGACGGTCGGGAAGGGCGAGACGCTCCAGGTCACCATCGACCTCACCGGCCACAAGAGGCCCAACTACGGAGTGGTGCGGGGGGTCGTGACGTTCAAGGGTGCGCCTTTACCCAACGTGACCGTGACCGCGGTGCCCGACGACGGCACGCGCGCCTACGAGGCGACGACGCGCGATGACGGCAACTACACGCTGCAGCTGCCGCCTGGCAACTACTCCGTCCGCGCCGAGGCCGAGGGCTACGCCAGGGCGAGCCACGCCGTGCGCGTGGTCGCGGGCGAGAGCTACACGGTCGACGCGGCGCTCTCCGAGGCGCAGGAGCCGCGCGGCCTCATGGACTCGCCCCTCGCGTGGGGGTTACTAATCGCCACGGTCGTCGCCCTGGCCGCAATCGCGGTGTGGGCCTCGGCCAGGCAGCGCGAGGCCCGCGCGGTGCGAGAGGCGGAGGCCGCAGCCGCGCGCACCGTCGAGTGCCCCGCGTGCGGCGCCGTCGCCCCCGAGGACGCCGACAAGTGCCCGGCGTGCGGGGGCGCGTTCCCGTGGCGCGGCTTCAGGTGCCCCGAGTGCGGGGCGCAGCTTCCCCTCGACGCCAGGCGGTGCGGCGAGTGCGGGAACGAGAGGTTCGACCTCCACAGGGGTGCGTGAGATGCCCGACGGCCCCCTCGTGCCGAGGGGCGGTCCCGTGGTCATCCGCCCCGTCGCGCCCATCATCCTCATCCTCATCCTCATCCTTCTCCTCCTCTCGGCCACGACGGCGACCGTCCTGGCCGACGGGCCGACCGGCACGCTGCGCGGCACGGTCGACATCGTGGGCTCCACCGCGCTGCGCGACGGCGAGGTCGTGGTCACGCTCGCGACGGGCGACGAGGTCGTCGCGACGGGCCTGTTCAACGCCTCAGCCCCCGACTACTCTGTCGAGTTACCGCCCGGGGACTACACCGCCTACGCGACCGCCCCCGTCCACCGCGCGAGCCCGCGCGTCGCGTTCACCATCGTGGCCAACGCGACCAGGTGGCTCAACCTCACCGTCGTGAGGATCGAGGAGGTCATCGGCCACGTGAACACCACCAAGGGGGGTCCGCTCGCGGGCGCCTCCGTTTCGTTCTCGCTCAACGGCTCGGTCGCGGTCACAGCGACGACCGACGCCGACGGGGCCTTCCGCAAGACCATCGAGCCGGGCAACTACACGGTGCGCGCGCTCAAGGCCGGCTACGATGAGGTGACCGCAAGCGTCAAGGTCGTGCGGGGGGAGGTCGCGCGCCTCGACCTAGTGATGGAGGAGGCGGGGGGCGCGGGGGACGACGGGGGCACCAGCATGCTGCTGATGGTTGTGGTCGCCTCCTTCCTCCTCGCAATCGGCCTCTCGTTCGGGTTCGTGTCGTCGCAGGCGCGGCGCATCCGGCACGCGATGGAGGCGGCCGAGGCGGCGCGCGACAAGGGCGCAGTCTGCCCCGAGTGCGCGGCCGACGTGCCAGCGGGCGCCACCAAGTGCGTCAAGTGCGGCTTCCACTTCCAGGTGAGGTGCGCGGAGTGCGGCCGGCTGGCCGACCTCAAGACCGCGGGCGGCGAGTGCCCCTCGTGCGGCGCGATGCTGAAGTGATGGCTGCCTTTGGCAGCATCCCACGACGCGGGTGCGCCGAGGAAATGCGCGGGATGGACCTCCATCCCTGACGCCGACCCCTACGACGCCGATGGCGACCCGGGCTCCAGGCGCTGCGTTCCGAGGTACATCTTTGACATCTCGGTCGAGAGCTCCTCCATGCGCTCGACGCTCAGCGGCCGCGGCTCTCCCCGCAGCCGGATGCGGCGGTCGACCAGGATGGCGTACCTGACGGAGTCCACGACCTCCTCGGCGAGGTCGCGCGCGGGGAACCCCTGGGGCCCCCTCACCTCGACCATGAGCTCGGTGGTGTCCGGACCCCCGACGACGGCCGCCGCGACGCGGAGGTCCTCTCCCTTCTCCGTGAGGGCCGTGAAGAGCCTCCAGTGCCCTCCCTTGAGCTCGAACGTCATCTGTGGCATGAGGCCCGCCGGGAACTCGAGCGCGCGCATCACGAACCCCATCGGGATGCGCGGGAGCACCACGCCCGAGCGGCCGAACACGCCCTCCTTGAGCGGCTCGGCGCCGGCCTCCGCGGGCATGATGGACGCGGTCACCAGGCTCGTGGCCTTCGCGGGGAGCTCCTCGCGGACCTCGTGACCCCCCGCCATGCCCTTCACGACGGCGCGCAGCCGCACGAGGTGCTGCGGCTCGCGCAGCGCTGGCGGGTTCACGACGGTGTGGAAGGTGACGGTCACCGACCTGCCGGTGGGCAGCGTCCCCAGCTCGCGCTCGTGGGGCCCGCGGTGGCGCAGCGCGTCGCCCTCGATGCCCACCGAGACCATGAGGCCCTTGATGTCCTCGGGCAGCGTGTTGTCGACCGAAACCGCGAGCTCGGCCCTCTCGTGGGTGATGAGCAGCGCGGAGCGCGCGCGGACCTTGCCGAGCGTGAGCGGGCCCTCCATGGGGAAGCCGTCGAGGGGGACCCCCTCCTCCTCCACCCCCTCGCCCTCCGAAAGCCCCATGCCCGCGCCCCGCTCCGGCGTCGTGACCTGGTCGGCGCCCTTGACATGGAGCCCCTTGGTGGGGACCACGAACGCGCCGCGTGCGACCTTGGCCTCGCGCTCCGCCGACGCGATGAGCGAGCTCTGGCGCGAGCGGACGAGGGAGTTCTCGAGGCGATCGAGCCGGGAGCGCAGCGAGGGGAGCTGCGCGTCGAGCCCCGCGAGGCCGGGCCACCGCTTGCGGACGGCATCGCCCACATCCGCGTCGAGACGGTCGTAGGCCATCGAGATGCGCGCGATGCGATCGCGCTCCAGCGCGAGCTCCTGCGAATGCTCGCGCAGCTGGGTCGCGCGCGCGAAGGCCGCGTCCGCGCCCAGGCCGCTGCGCGCGATGATGCCCTCCTGCACGCGCTGCCCCACGTCGAGGTTGATGAGGACGGTCTCGATTGCGTCCCGGGTCTCCTTGAGCGCCTTGGAGCGCGTGCCCTCGTGCACGCGCAAGGCGCCCTCGAGCAGCTGCGCGACGCGCAGCTCCTCCTTGGAGCCAGGCATCGGCCATCGCTTGAGCCGGAGCTCCTTCGCCCATGTGCGGGCGGCGCGGGCGAGGATCCTGCGGCTCGCCATCTTGCTGCGCTGGGCGTGAAGGATCGGAAGGGCCGCGAGGATGGCGACGAGCACGATGGTGCCGGAGGCCGCCCACCCGTTGTCGACCGTCGGCAGGAAGTCGCCGTTGTCGCCAACGCCGTCGCCGTCGGTGTCGAACCACTCCTTGGCGTCGCGGGGGAACGCGTCCGCGTTGTCCCCGACCTCGTCCCCGTCCGTGTCCAGCCACTCCCTGTTGTCGAGCGGGAACGCGTCGCGGTTGTCGCCCACACCGTCCACGTCCGTGTCGACCCACTCGGTCCTGTCTCGCGGGAAGGCGTCGCGCTCGTCCCCGAAGGTGTCGCCGTCCGTGTCGGGGCCCCAGAGGAGCACCTTGCCCCAGGAGTTCACGGCCAGCAGGTGGGTGTCGTTCGCCCACTCGACCGCGGAGATGCTGAAGTCCTCGTGGAACTGCTGGAGGGGCTCGAGAGACAGGTCCATGACCTTGACCCAGCCGTCAGTGCTGCCCACCGCGACCCTGCTGTGGGATACCGCCAGGGACGTCAGCTGCGCCTGGGTGCTCGGCAGCACGTGCCAAGGCCCGCGCGTCACGTTGTTGACGGGGTCGATTGTGTAGAGCGACCCCTCGCGCGTGGCGACCACGAGGGAGAAGATGCCGGGGGACCACCCGATGTCGATGACCTGGCCGTCGACGTCGGCGAGGGTCCACGCCTCGCGCTCGCTGAGGATGACGACGCGACCGTCCACCATGCCGACGGCCAGTGTCGAGTTGTAATAGCCAGGCACGCCGAGCGGCGGGAGCCATGCGGCGCACTGCGGTCGCGCGGTGCCGAGCTCGCCAGGGAGCTCGTGGTCCCACTCAGGGGGGAGGAACATGGTCGAGAGGTTCGTGACCGCACAGATGGCCTTTTGGGTGAACTTGTGGAGGCCTACCATGGCGATGTACCTGCCGGTGGCGTCCACGGTGACCGCGTAAGGCACGCCGTCGAGCACCTCGTGCGACCAAATCGTGGCGAGGGTCGCAGGCTTCAGGCTGTGGAGGCGCCCGTCCTGGTCCGTCACGAGGAGGCGGACCCCCGACGTGGTGACGAACTGAACGCGGAAGCTGAGCATGAAGCCGCGCCGCATCTCCTCCGTGCTGGGCTGCCAGCTCGTGACCCCCCTCTCGCCGAGCCCGACAAGCACGAGCCCGTGCTGCTCCGACCAGGCCAGGTCTGTGACCGCCGAGGTGCGCTGCTCGGCAGGCGGGACGTAGAGGCCCGAAAGGCCCAGGGGTGTCACCTCCGGTTCCTGTGCAGACACGGCTGCGGGCAAGAGTGCGCACAGGAGCAGTGGCACCACCGACAGTGCCAAGGACCAACCCTTCATCGGCGATTGATTGTGGCCGCACGGCCAAATACTTTTGCCCCCTCGACGCCCGTTCTCCCGCATCCATGCCGAGATGGGACGAGAGGTCGACAAGGCCGACCTCGCGCGGGCAAACCCCCCCTTCCGTGCGCACCCTCGGACGCAATCTCGGGCAACCTACTAATACCAAGGCGCGAGATACCAGCCCCATGCGAGGTGCTGGCGCCGTCGCGGCCGTCCTGCTCGCTCTGGCGCTCGCGGTGGCCCTTCCCGCCCCCGTGCAGGGCGCGGCGGCCGGCACCGGCGACGCGGCCTTCTTCCCCCAGCCCGTCCCCTTCGAGCTGTGGAACGTGTCCATGGACGAGGAGGAGGACGAGTTCCCCAGCCTCTTCGCTTCCGGGGACCGCCTGGGCCTTGTCTGGAGCCGGGAGTTCGAGGACCCGACGTCCTACCAGGTCGTGATGGAAAGGATGGAGGTTGGCCGATGGTCCGTCGAGGACCACGTCTCGCTCCCCGACCCGGACGCCCCTTTCAACACTTCACCCAGGTGGCTCAACCTCAACGCGGTCGGCGCGACGTTCAAGGGGCTCGTCCACGTGGCGTGGGCGTCCAACGACCCCATGCACACCTCCGGCACCGACCTCGACGTGCTGCTGCGCGCCTTCGACCCTGCCGTATCGACGTGGGGAGACATCATCTCCGTCACCCCGGGCACGACAGCGGAGGACCGGTTGCCCGCCATCGCCGTGCTGGGGGACCGGCTCGTCATCGCGTGGGTGACCAACAGGCCTGGCTCGGGGGGCGCGGGGGACGACGACGTGGTCCTGCGCACCTACGACGGCGCGGCCTTCTCGGACATCGTGGACGTCTCGACCGGCGACGACGGCGCCAAGGACTGGAGCCCGGACCTCGCCATCGTGGGGGGGAGGCTCGTTGTCGCGTGGGAGCGCAACAACGTCACCGAGCGCGTCGACGACTACGACGTGATGTACGCGGAGTGGGACGGCGCGGCGTTCACGACGCCGCCCGTCAAGGTCTCGACAGTGCCCTCGAGGGTCGACAAGTCCCCCAGGGTGGGCGAGGTGGCGGGACGTCCGTTCGTCGTCTGGGAATCCTATCCTGGACCAGGCGGCCTCGGGGGCCCGTCCATCCTCGGGAGGTCGATGGGGGCGGCTGGCGCCTCAGAGGTCGTGAACCTCACGAGGCCGGGAGCAGGCCCCAGGAACGTCCAGCCCGCGCTCGTGAGCGCGGGCGGGGTGGGCTACGTGGTCTGGACGACCTTCGACGACGCGCTGTCGCACGGGGGCGACGCCGACGTGGTCATGCGGTCCTACGACGGCACGGCCCTGGGCCCCGTGGTCGAGCTCTCCGACCCCAACGACGGCAACGCGAGCGACGGCCACCCCACCGCCTGCCTCTTCCAGGGCAACATCTACGCCGCCTGGGTCCGGACGACGGGCGCCGAGGCGGGCCACCCCCAGCTCGAGGTCGTGTGCAGGCGCGCGACGACCTACACGGCGGATGTGCGGGTCGTCACCGTGGAGGGCCCCGTCCCGGGAAGGAGCGTGACGATAACGGCGCAGGTGCACGACTTCATGGGCGGGGACATGGATATCGACGGGGTCCTGTCGATTGCGATAGAACGTGATGGCATGCTCATTGATTACAGGATGCAGTTGTCGTCGAATGAGGGTTCCTTCTCCATCGACTGGTCTGTCGTCTCGGAGGGCACGTTCACGTTCACCGTGCTCGATCGCATCGGTGAGCGCGAAGGGCCGGGCCCGTCCATAGGCTCGGCGACGCTCGCCGTGCCCGCCCCGGAGGACACGGCCGACGGTTCCGCGTCCATTGCGTACATCGTGGTCACCGTCCTCGCCGCGGTCGCGGGGTCCGTCGGCGCCTACCTGGCGTTCAAGAAGCGCTAGCGCTCCCGACCGAGCCGGCGCCTGAGCGCCCTCGCCGCGCGCAGCGCGCCCGCGTACCGCCGCAGCACCTTCCTGTACTCCCCGCGCAGGTGCGCGTGCTCGGGGAACCGAGCGTCCGCCTCGTTGAACTCGCGCGTGTGCACCACCCGCCTGCCGTTGGACCGGCGCGGCTCGTGGACCATGTGCAGCATCTCGTGGTACATCGTGCCCCTCAGCACGAACCGCGGAACCTGGGCGTCGTCGAGCAGCCTGTTGATGACCAGCACGCCGCGGGGGCGGATTAAGTCGGAGTAGTAGCCCCACTTGTGGGTCAGGGGGCGCGTGGACCATGCGAGCAGGGGCCGCTCGAGGGCGCCCCCGAAGAACTCGGCGTTGACCTCGTCGAAGAGTACCTGGAGGTCGAACACCGTCCCTCGCGGCCTGGCCACGAAGCTCCGCTGGCGCGACAGGTAGTTGCCCTCCATGAGCTCCTTGACCTCGGGGCGCTCCACCCACTCCCAGAAGGGCCTCCCCGCCTGGCGCCCGGAGCCCTTCCCCGAGGACTTGACGATGACCACCTCGCACAGGCCCTCGAGCGCGTCGCGGGGCACGCGCTCGAACGCGTCGTTCACGACCACGCGCAGGGCACCCGGCCCCACGCTGGTGCGGAAGTAGGCGTCGGCCATCGGCCTGAAGGCGGCCTCGACGCGGGGAGGAAGGCCACGCCCCATCCTGCGCGCAGCCGCCCTCAGCATCGCCTGAAGGTCGTCCGAGGTGGCCGCGTCCGCCGCTGGCTCGCCCTCCATGGCCACCCCAAGGCCGAGGCCCGAGATAAGCCTGGCGCACGCGACCTGGGCAGTACTCACAGTTTCGGGGGCATCTCCTTTAATCACCCTGCCCTAAGAGGTGACATAAAGGCGTCCAACCAGCGACGCCAAGGGAGGTCATGCAAATGGCGAACCGAATCATGCCCATCGTCTGCGCGGAGTACGACGAGGAGAAGAACGCGTACGATGTCGAGATCCAGCTGCCTGGCGCGAGGAAGGAGGACGTGGACCTCAAGGTCATGTCCGGCGGCTTCATGGTACGCGCGCCCAGGACGGACGAGGAGGACACCGAGTACGCGGGCAGCTTCTCGTTCTGCTGCGACGTGGACGAGAAGAAGGTGACGGCGAAGTTCGACAACGGCCTGCTGAAGGCCAAGTTCCCGCTGCTCGACCCTTCCGAGAAGGCCCGCAGCGTGAAGGTCAGCTGAGCCGCCGAACGGCTACGATAACCAAACCCCAACCACCCCCAACCCCCCGCCCGGGTATGGTATGCGCCATACCCGGGCAAAATCTCTACCCACATCCATCTGGCCTCACGGCCGGGGATGTGGCAAGACGGTGAGGATGGTCCCAGCATCAGCCGTGGATGGTACGGCCCGCCATCATGGGTGTCAAGGGTCGCCCGATGGCCGGACCCCCCTGCCCTCCATCATCAGGACCACCGTCCGGCGCTCGGCACGCGTCCTGTGGCGCACGCCCCTCGGGACCGTGTAGCCCTGCGCGGGCCCCAGCTCCACCGTCCCCCCCTCGAGGTCGAGCAGCAGCCTCCCCGACACGACGAAGAAGAACTCGTCCTCGCGGTCGTGCTTGTGCCAGTGGAACTCGCCCTCGAACACGCCCAGGCGCACGACGCACTCGTTGACCTCCGTCAGGTCAGCGTTCCACCACCTGTCCCCACGGCTGCGCTCCAGCGTCGGCACGTCGATGACGATGGACTGGCCCATCCTCTGTTGCATGGTGGGGCGCATCGGTGCGCGTGCCGATAAAGCGATTGGCCGAGGGACGCCTAGTCATTCTTCTCGGCCGCGAACGCCGCGAACTGCGCGAGGGCGACCTCTGGCAAGGCGCCCACGATGTGCGACGTCTCGTTCGCGACGATCTTGGGGACGCCCTGGACCTCGTACCTCGCGGCCACCTCGGGGAACTCGGTGACCTCCACCATGTCGGCGGTGATGAGCTCGTTGAGGATGGCGAACTTGTGCGCCGCCCTCACCGCCTGCGGGCAGTAGGGGCACGTGGGCGATACGAACACCTGCAGGTGCAGCGGGCGCGAGATGCCGAGCACGAGCTCCATGGCCTTGGGCGGCAGGTCCGCCGTGCCCCAGGACACGTCGATGATGTCCTCGACCAGGGCCACGAACTCGTAGCCGGCCGGGATGCCGAAGTACCGCACGCCGAAGTCCTGCTCGCCGCGCAGCTTGATGGCGGGGGCCTTGTCGATGCCGTGCTTGCGGGCGACCTCGGCGTCCTTCGCCAGGTCGTACTCCTCGACCTTGAGCTTGTCGCTGAGCCCCACGAGCTCGTCCAGGAACCCACGCGTCTCCCGGCAGAACTGGCACTCGTCGGGCTTGGTGAAGAAGAGGAGCGTCACGGGCTTGCGAAGCCGGTCGGAGAAGACCTTCGCAAGGAAGGCCCTGTCCTTGTCCGAGATGAGATTGGGCGTCATCGCGACATCCCTCGGCGGCTCCGGGTCTGGAACCTGGTGCTCGCATAAATACCTTCTATCAGAACCATGAGGGTGGGGTGCTCCATGTGATGCCTGACACCGGGCACCCTCGACCCCTGCCTTGGTGATGCAGGGCCAACGACCCTCATCGACGACCGAGCCGGTCGGCCCGAGCGCATCCCGGACTCATTGTTCTTGGGGGCACCCATCCTGTCATCGGTGGTGCATGGCCATGCCAGATTGTAAAAAGGTACATGTCGGACAAGACCGTGATATGCCTTGGCCAGCCGTGGTGTCGGTATGCACAAACATTAAATCAGGGGACTCCGATGCTTAATGAAGGCCGCCTCACGCCCGAGAGTAGGAAGAGGTCTAAGTAGGTGGGCTGGTTCCGGGACCAGGACGGCCGGCTCTGCGAGTAACGGGGGTACGGACTGCTCGTATAATCCAGCGGTCGCGTCCTCAGGGTCGGTCGTGGACCTCGCGCGCATCGGGTGGGCGGTCCACCGGGGGAATTGGCAGGTCGCACCAGGGGATGGATTTTAAAAACTCGCGCGCGACCCCCGATGGTCATCCCGGCACTCGCCTTCCGATCATCTGCGGAGGGGGTAGCAGTGCGTCCTTGACAAAAACGGGCGTGGATCATGAGGATCCTTCGGATCCCTCCGTGTTCTGTTTCTCGCGCGCGGACTCGCCCTCGCTTCACCCGTCCCATCCCCCCTCCCCTCCAATCTCCTTCACCTGCACGTCGAGCTCCAAAGAACGGGCACGACGCTGTAGGGGTGCATTGCGCTTCGCCCGCTCGAACAAGTCCGTACCGTTCATTTATCTCTCATTGAACCATGACCAGGTGGAAGGTCTGTTTTGGATGGTAGGTAGGGAAAGGAGTTGAGGTTGATGCAGGGCAAGACAGGGTTGATCGTGGGCTTGTTGCTGGTGATGGCCGCATTGGTACTGTGCGCCCTTGTGGTATCTGCCGAGGACAAGACGGCGCCCGTCGTCGTCGTCCCGGAGGATGTCCCGGGGGCTGATGTTATAGTGTTCCTCGGGGACACGTACGACTTCGACCTGACAAGTTGCACCGACGACGTCGGCATCGTGTCGTTCAAGGTCGAGTTCAAGGACGCGGGCACGCCCGTGGTCCTGACGAGCACGACGCCCCACATCTACTACACGTTCACCAAGTACACCCAAGCCTGGGTCACCGTCCGCGCGTTCGACGCGACCAGCAAGGAGGGGACCGGCTACTTCTCCATCGATGTGGCCGAGAAGGTCACATCCGACATCACAATCGACGGCGTGGCCAACTACCCTGTGGATCACAGCCTCTACCTGGATGACGTGGACCTCAGCATCAACAACTCCAAGGTGTCCATCGCCGCCGGCGCCGGCCTCGGCCCGGGCGGCGGCGGCGGTGGCGCTGGCGTCCCCGAGATGCTCGGGGAGAGCCTCACCCCCTCGGCGGGGGCGTTGTCCGGCCACTGGGAGCCCTATTACTGGTACTCCTACTGGCGCACCGGCTCGACCCAATATGGGTCGCCCTCCCTGGACACCTCCACCAAGATGAGCGGAACCTCCTCCATCAAGGTCGGCGGTGGCACGTACCAATACGGGTTCGAGTACCACTTCAACGCCAATGTCGACCTCACCAAGTACAACGCGATAACCTTCTATGTCCACTCAAACTATAACAGCTATTCCCAGAATATGTACTACTGCTATTTCTATGGCTCCCATGACTACAGCAGCACCTACGGCTACGCCTATCTGATGGCAGGCTCCTACTACCAGGGCGGCTTCGCCGCCTACAATGGGTGGCAGGCGTACACAATCCCCCTCGACCTGAAGAACGTCGGCTACTGGTACCAGTACAATTGCGACCTCACGAACATCGCCTGCATACGATTCTACATGTACAGCATTTCCGGCACATCCTATTACAGGTGGATAGACAACATAGGCATATACACGGCCAACTGGGCCGATGCAATGACCGAGAGCACGTCATCCTCCGGCGACTACGGTGGCTACTGGTCCTCCGCGGCCGGCGTCGGCTCCTCCACCGCGGTGAAGTACGTGGGCAAGTCCTCGGTGTACGCCTCGATCAAATCGAGCGGCTCGTACAACGACATCTACTACTACTTCAACAAGCCGACGGACCTGTCGGCGTTCAACGGGATCAGGTTCTTCTGCACGATGCAGGACAGCACGGGCGTGCAGGTCCAGTACTCGTACTATTGGCCGTACACCTCCTACTATAACCTCTACGTTTACGACTCCTCTGGCAAGTACTGCTATTATTACGAGAATCCCAACCATTACACCTACTACGGGAGCGGATGGGTCTGGTACGCTCACAGTCTGCCGTTCGGGACGGCCCAGTCATACTCCAACACGGGCATCGATATGACGAAGGTGAGCTACATACGTCTTGCGAACATCTACATGTCGTACGTCTATCCTGGCGCGTACCCTTACAACTTCTTCATCGACGGCTTCGAGTTCTACTCCCAGAATAAGCTGATGGGCGGCGGCGGCGGCGGGGGATTCAAGCCCGACAACGTCCCGCTGGCCATCTACATGAAGGGCGGCGACCTCACGATGACGGGCAACTCGCAGCTCGTGGGCACCGCCGCGACGGGCGCGAGGCTCATGGTCGACGGCGGGAGCGCGTACGTGAGGAACGCGACCTTCAACAACATGTGGTACACCGAGGGCACCATCGTGCCCAACGTCCTCCACTCCCTCGGCGGCCTCGAGGTCTACGGCGACGCCGACATCGCGGGCGTGTCGTTCGTGGGCTGCAACGGGCCCGGCCTCGCCCTGTTCGACGGCGTGTACACGCTGGAGAAATCGACGATGGACTTCACGGGCACGACCCTGAAGGTCGTGGGGTCTCCCAAGCTCATCATCGGCCTCACCTCCAGGACGACGAAGCCGACCACCATCGACCTCACGGGTTGGACGCTCAGGAACAGCGCGGCCGGGACGGGCGCGCTCGTGGCGGTGTCCGACTGCAGGGCGCGGGTCACGGTCAAGGTCCACGGCAACGACTTCGAGAACAACGCCTACGCGGGCTTCGCCGTCTCCAGCGCGCGGAGCAACATCGACTTCGAGGTGCAGATCTACTCGCAGAACGTGCAGAGCGGCGGCACCGGACTCATCGTCTCGGTGACCGGGCCGGCCACGTCCACGACCAAGAAGACGTCCGTGAGCATCTGGGACTGCCTCATCACAGGCATGAAGATCCAGGGGGCCGCGGTCTACGCGAGCGACATCGACTCGACCATCGCCATCAGCCTCGACAACCTGACCATCACCAGGTGCGGCGACCTGGGCCTCCTCCTGTCCCTGAAGAACACCAAGGGAGCCGCGAACATCGACCTCAACGAGGTCCAGATGAACGAGAACACCAAGGAGGGCGCCATCGTCAAGTTCGAGGGCACCACCGCGACCAACGACGTCGCCGTCACGGGCTCGACCTTCAAGCTCAACAAGGCGGCTGGCCTCTCCGTCCTGTTCGCCACCGTGACCGCGGTCACGGGCAGCTCGACATCGGTGAGCCTCTCCAGCACCGTGCTCGACGGCAACTCGGGCGCAGGGTTCGCCATCATCATGGATGACGCCATCATCGAGGCGAGCGCCCGCATGTCCGACGTCGAGACCATGAGGAACACTGGCCCTGGCCTGTCGTTCGGCTTCGCCAAGGTCACCGGCAACGTCACGCTCCTGTTGACGGACACCAGCTCCCACGACAATACCGGCCATGGCATGTACATGAAGACGTCCCAGGAGGCCGCGCGGACCCTCGCGACGTTCTGCACGATCAAGGTCGATTACGACGCGTGCAGCTTCGAGTACAACATGGGCAGCGGAGTGGTGGAGGAGTTCTCAGCCATCTCCGGCGCCGCGGACGAGTTCCGCAGTGGGGCGAGGCTCGAGGTCACGGGCCGCGACCTGAAGGCGTCCTCGAACCAGGGCGACGGGTACAACATCGGCCCGGCCGGCAGTCCGGCGTACGGCACCAGGGACGCGACTTACACGTTCAGGGACTCGGACTTCTCTGGCAACAAGCGCGCGGGGCTATACATCAAGGAGCTGTACAACAACGACGCCCTGCGGGGGTACGCGAGGGAGTACGTGGACATCTTCAACTGCACACTCAACACCAACGCGAACGGCCTCGAGCAGTACTGGGACCGGAACTCCATCGGCACCGAGACCTCGGTCAAGGTCGACCGGTGCACCCTCAAGGACAACGACGTCATGGCCATCTACGCCCATGGCTACGAGACGGCCATCTCGGGCGAGTCCATGCTGCAGTCCGCCATCTACGAGATAGCGGGCTCGTTCATGGACAGCCTGGTGACCCTCGACATCAGCGGGGCCCACGACCTCAACGGCCTCGTCAACCCGACGCTCAACGTGACCATGGTCAACAACACCTTCCGGGTCGACATGCCCGTGACCATCTCCCTCAGCGGCTACTACAACTGCCTCAGGAACCCGGTGATGGCGAACATCGTCTACAAGCACAACACCCACCTGATGGCGAGCGCCGCGGACGGGTTGCTCATCGAGATGTACGGCGGCACCAAGCTCCAGGCCTCCGCCATCGTGGAGGACGCCGAGTTCATCAACCCCGGCGGCCACGGGGTGAAGGTGGCCTATGGCACGACCCACAACACCGCGGCCCAGCGCAAGCTCGCCATCGTGATCGTGCAGATGACGGACATCACCGTGCGCAACGCCCTCTACAACGGGGTGGAGCTGGACGAGAACCACGCCAACAAGGTCGAGGCGTACACCATCGGCCGCTACACCATCACGCGCCTGGACGTGCGGGACGCCGTGATCGGCGTCAGGTCCGAGAGCATCGACGGCGAGATACACGACAGCAAGTTCAGCCGCATCATCGACAACACGATCAACGTGAAGGTCGGCATCATCGACGTCTACGACTCAGACATCGGGGAGATCACGAAGGAGAACCTCGTCGTGGACGAGCGCAGCGCCATCCGGCTGTGGTACTCGCTGCTGCTGAAGGTCGTCTGGAGCACCACCGGCGCGCCCGTCATCGGCGCGAGCCTCGAGGTGAGGGACAACACGTGGTCCATCATCGGCATAGACATCATCGACGGGCCCGACGGCGTGCTGTTCGGGAACCTCAACTCGGTCATCGTCGACTTCATCGGCATCGTCACCAGGAACCCGTACATCGCCTCCATCGAGTTCCGTGGGCTCCAGCGCGACGTCACGGTGAACGTCACCAAGAGGACAGACCTCACCATCTACCTGGTGGACGACATCGCACCGCGCCTCAGCATCGAATCCCCCAGGGACGGCACCATGCAGCGGGACCACACCGTCACTGTCATGGGCGGCGCGTACGACATGCACAGCGGCATCGACCATGTCGCGGCCTCGTTCGACGGCGAGACCTGGCACAACGCGACCGGGGGCAGCGTCTACGAGTGCACGCTGACCGACGTGCCGGACGGCCTGAACGTGGTCGCGGTCCGGGCGTACGACACCTCGGGCAACTACGCTGAGGCGTCCGTGGTCGTGCTCATCGACAGCACACCGCCGGCGCTCATCGTCATCAGCCCCGTCCAGGACCAGCGCACCAGGAGCGGCATCATCGAGGTCGTGGGCACCACCGACGTCGGCGCATCCGCGTACATCGACGGCGTCCAGATCCCGGTCGACTACACGCTCATCAGCCACTTCGTGACCCTGCGCGAGGGCGCGAACGCGATAAAGGTCACCGTCGCCGACCAGCTCGGCAACGCGAGGGAGGTCATCGTCGACGTCTTCCTGGACACCCAGGCGCCCTACCTCGCGCTCCTGAGCCCCGAGAACGGCGCGACGGTCAACACCAAGGACGTCCGCCTGCTCGGTCTCACGGAGACGTTGGACGTCGCGGTGCGCATGGGGTCCACGGTCATCCAGACCGATGCCAAGGGGCAGTTCATCGTGAACCTCGCCCTGGTCCCTGGCGTCAACCACATCGAGCTCGTCGCCAGCGACGGCGTGGGCAACGAGCGCCACCTGCCGGTGGTGCTCACCTACGATGACATCCCGCCCTGGCTCAAGATCATGGAACCCCTGGCGGGGTCTATCCACAACGTCAACGAGGTCGCCGTGGCCGGCTACGTCAAGGACGGCACCCGCGTCTTCATCAACGGGCGCGAGACCAGTGTCGTGCTCGGCCAGTTCCGGACTGACATCTACGCCCCCGAGGGAGGCGTCGACGTGGAGGTGGTCGCGGTCGACGAGGCCGGCAACGAGCTCTCGACGACCGTCCACATCCTCGTGGACACGACGCTGCCGGGCATCGAGCTCACCTCGCCGGTCGATGGCATGACGACCAACGTGAGGACCCTTGGGATCACGGGCCTCATCACGACAGAGGACAACCCGAAGGAGCTCGAGCTCACCATCAACGGGCTCGAGTTCCCCGTGGGGCTCGACCGGGGCATCCACCAGACGATCGAGCTCCTGGACGGGGTCAACGTCATCACCATCGAGGTCGTCGACCTCGCGGGCAACGTCGCTTCCGTCGTCAGGACGGTGACGTTCGACGCGAGCGCGCCGTACCTCACGTTCGGCTTCGAGAACACGAGGGTCGACCCCTACATGACGGACCCCGTATCGCTCGGCACGTTCGTCTACGTCACTGGGTTCACGGAGGTGGGCGCCACCCTGACCGTGAACGGGGCCTTCGTCGAGGTGGACCACGTCACGGGCAGGTTCAACTGCACGATGGAGCTCCCCGCCCCCCAGGTCGGGTACAAGGTCTCGAGGACCCAGGTCCGCATCGTGGCCACCGACGCCGCGGGCAACGTGGCCACGCAGGAGGGATGGGCCAACCGGCTCGAGGGCGAGGTCGGGGAGCCCGTGGAGGTCGCCGATGACAACGGCTCGCTGCTGATGGTCTTCGCGATGATCATCCTGCTGCTCGCCGTGCTGATGGCCGTGGCGTACCGGTACTACGACCAGCGCGTCGAGCGGGCGGATCGGCTGGAGGCCGAGGGTGCCAAGGAGGACACCGTCGTCGAGGAGGGGGAGGTGGACTGAGATGGCCGACCTCAGTGGTAGGCTGCTGCTCGCCGCGATGGCGGGCGTCCTCGCTGCCCTGGCCGCGCTCATCGTGCTGATGCCCCCGGCGGACGCCGCCATCTACGGCACGCCCCTGCCACCGGACGGCTCCAACTGGGTCATGGACACCAACACGACGGTCCTCGGCGAGAACATCCTCCTCACCGGCTCCATCATCGTCACGCCGGGGTGGACGCTGCAGATGAAGAACACCATCGTGACCTTCAACTGCTCCGTCGCTGGCCAGTACGGCGTCCAGGTCCCGACGGCGTCGGGGAAGAAGGGAGTGCTCAACCTGACGGTCACCACCTTCAAGGCCAAGAACCCGGCGTGCGGCTGGACGTTCACCATCAACGGCGAGGCGAACCTCACTGACAGCGTGGAGCTGCTCAACGTCCACAACGGCGTCATGATCTACAGCTCCTCGGTCGTCTTCAACGGCGTGAACGTCAAGAGCCAGGGCACCTACGGGATGTACATCTCGAGCTGCAGCCCAACGGTGGTCAACTGCGCCATCTCGAACCTGAACGACGTGGTCGGGGTGTGGAGCGGAACCCAGAGCAGGCCCAACCCCGCGACGGGCCTCTACATCGCCGGCACGTCGTCAATCAAGGCGGCGCCCAAGCTCGACAAGCTGACCATCAAGGTCAAGGTGGTGGACACGTGGGACAACGCGGTCACCTCCACGTCCATCAATGAGTACATCTACGCCTACGGGCTCGACGCGACATACGCCAACTTGAGCGTGCTCTCCAACATCTCCATCAGCTTCGAGCTCGTGACGCACGCGAACATGAGGTACTCGGGCACGAGCACCTACCTGTACTTCTACGACTACACCTACGTCTACGGCATCCGCGTCGCGACCGGCACCCTCCTGGACGGCTTCAACAACGTGGTCGTGGACACGAGCACGTACCTGACCGACGCGAAGGGCGCTGGCTTCGCGACCGGCTACTTCTACAACTACTTCTACTTCTACGGCCTCTACAACACGATATCCTCCGCCGGCAGGGTCCCCAGCCTCATCACGGGGCTCACGTTCCGCGGCCACCACATGACCTACAACCTCAACGGCTTCGGTACGGTCTACAACTACTTCTCCGGCCAGGTCATCTACTGGCAGCCATCGACGACCGCCCCCGTCGGCGGCTACATCTTCGACGGCATCAAGTTCCTCGACCTCGACGTCGGCTACATGTACCAGATAGTGAACTCCTGGGACTTCACGATGAGGTACTGCACCGTCGACGCGTGCAACTTCGGCGGGAGCACGACGGGGGCAGTGCTGTACCTGTCGTCGCAGTTCAACTTCAAGGTGACGGTCATCAACAACACCTTCACCAACAACAAGCACGGCTCTGGCTACCTGTTCTACCTGTACTACTCCAACGGCGACGTCCTAATCAGCGGCAACAAGTTCATCAACAACCAGTGGTACTACTTGATCTACACCTACCAGCTCCTGAGCGGCAAGAGGATGACAATCAAGGAGAACTTCCTCTCGGGCAACTCGTTCACGGGGTACATGTTCTACATCTACTACCCGTACGGTACCCTCAATATTGAATCGAACCGGTTCACGACCAACAGATGGAGCTCCTACGGCATATACAGCTACTACTTCTACGGTGCGGTGACCTACTTCAACAACACGTTCGACGGCAACACGGGGGCCTCGTACTTCATGTACAACGGCTACGTTCAGGCCGCCGGCCAGCTCAACTTCAAAGAGAACAAGGTAGTGAACAACACTTTCATGTACGGCTCCTACATCGTGCAGAACTACGGCCCCGTCGTCTGGAACGACAACATCTACGAGAACAACCGTGTCACGGGCGCGAGCTACGGTCTTCTTTATGCGTACTACCCCTATGCCACGACCGGCACCTGGGAGATCAAGCGCAACCGTGTGCACGTCAACATGCTCACGGACAACGCGTTCGTGCTGTACTACCTCGGCCAGTACAAGGCGACCGTCACCTTCGAGTCCAACGACTTCGTGGGGAACTCGGGCAATCTGCAGAACCTCAACTCCGGCCTCGTGTACCTGTACTACCTCAACCAGGACCAGACGATTGCCAACAACTACTTCGAGGGCAATGCCATCAACTGCATCTGCAACCACAACTCGTACTCCAACTCCGGCGCCTACACGTTCAGCGTCATCAACAACGAGTTCGTCAACAACTCCGGCAAGTGCATCGTCTTCTCCGAGACCGACAACATGAAGCTCCGGGCGAGGGCGAACCACGCCACCCAGAACTCGGGCTACTCGGTCTACCTCGAGCAGGTGGCCAAGACCATCAACGGGCCCGACGCCGTGTACATCGAGGACAACAACTTCACCGCCAATCCCGGCGGCGGCATCTTCCTGCGGACATGCGCCTACGACCCCAGCACCGGCACCTCTTACGGCAACCCCACGCAGGAGATACTCGTGAAGGGCAACGTCCTCAACGACAACGGCGCGGGGGGATGGGCCCTCGCGGTCGTGGGCATCTACAAGAACCCGACGCTGAGGAGCAACGACTGGACCGGCAGCGCGATGGGCCTGTACCTCGGCATGATCAACGACGACCCGAGGAGGACGCCGTTCACGTTCATGCTGCGCAACACCGCCGTCGACGGCGACACCGACGGCGTGTCAGCCTACGGCTTCGAGAACATCGACGCCGAGCTCTACTACTGCACGATATCGAACTTCACCGAGGCGATCTACGCGAAGGACTGCACCGTGACCGTGTGGTGGAGCGCGGTGCCTGAGGCCAGCGGCAGGACCGATGGCAAGGGCCGCATCTACGTTTACAACCACTTCGAGATGTACGTCACATGGGCAAGCGCCGATGGGGTGGACTCGGGGATGCCCGCGGAGGGCGCCACCGTGGCGCTCCAGGGCGCGAACAGCAAGTACCTCAACCCGTTCAGGACCGACTCCGAGGGGAGGTACGGACCGGTGGTCATGAGCCCCTGGACATGCATCGACGGCGTGATGGACAACTGGGCCCCGTTCGAGGTGTCCGTCAGCAAGGGCAACATCTCGACCGTCCAGAGGGGTCACTTCATCGGTGACATGGTCTTCCCCGACAACCCGATGCACATCCTCCTGGTGGACTCCAGGGTGCCAGAGGTCATCATCTCCAACCCGCAGGACGGGACGCTGGTCAACTCGTCGGACGTCAACATGGACGGCATCCTGTTCGAGGTCGGGTCCGGCATCCAGCGGTTCGAGGCGCAGACGGACCTGATGGCTTCGGACAAGTGGGCGGCCATCACCCACCAGATATTCTGGGACCACCTGTTCCCAGAGCTGACGGAGGGCCGCCACTGGATACGCGTGCGGGCGACCGACCTCGCGGGCAACGTGAACCTCACCATGGTCAACTTCATCGTTGACCTCTCGCCCCCCCAGATGGACGTGTGGCTCGAGTTCAAGAACTCGACGCGGCTGGAGGGCCCACCCTACTTCGTCCAGGTCGACGAGATAGTCATCAACGGCACGTACTACGACAACTTCGCCGCCCTCTCGGACATCGCCATCAGGGTGAACGGCGTGAAGCTGGACATCCTCCCGGCGGAGCTCGGCAGCGTCTACGCCTTCATGGGCCTCAGCCAGGGCCTCAACATCCTGAGGCTGGACGCAACCGACACGGCGGAGAACCGCGCGAGCATGGAATCCTTCATCTGGCTCGACAACTACGGGCCCGTGCTGTACGTCTACAGCCCGCTCCAGGGCGAGGTGTCGGCCTCCAGGCGGATGCAAGTCAGCGGCCTCACCGAGCCTGACACGATGATCAGTGTGACGGTCGTGTCGTCGGCCGGCTCATCGACCTCTTCGGTGGTCTCCCGCGCCGATGGCAACTTCTCCCTGGACATGGACCTCGTCGAGGGCAACCAGCGCATCATCGCCGTGGCGACCGATGCCGCGGGCAACGAGGTGATGGTGACGAGGGACGTCGTCTGCGACACCACGCCCCCGGATTTCGAGTTCACGAACCCCGCCTCGGGGCTGCACGTGGTCACGAACCTGACCCAGTACACCGTCAAGGGCCGGATGACCGTCGAGGTGGGGGCGGAGCTCTACATCGACGGGCAGCTGGTGGCGAACCCCGGCGTCTTCGAGAGGACCATCGTGCTGCTGGAGGGCAATAACGCAGTCGAGGTCAAGGCCATCGACAGGGTCGGGAACGTCAAGCTTGTCCTGCTCACGATCGTGAGGGACACTGTCGGGCCCCAGCTGCACGTGGCCGCCCCCGCGGACGCGTACGTCCTCACCCGGAGCCCGACGGTCCACTTCACCGGGACCTCGGTCGGTGCCGACAGGGCGCTGGCCGGTGTCACGGTCGAGTACAGGGGTAGCCAGGTCGACGCAGTGCTGGTCTCGGGCGACTGGCAGGGCACGGCGACTTGGGAGTACGACCTCACGCTGAGGGCCGAGGACCTGGACCAGTACATCGTCGTCACGGCCATGGACGCGGCGGGGAACACTGAGACCTGGACATGCCACGTCGTCTACGACGTCATCGCTCCCAGCCTCAGCGTCAAGGCGATTCCCACCGTCACCAAGGACCCAGATGTGCTCATCGACGGAATGACGGACGAGGACGTTGACACGGTCTACATCAACGGCGTGCCGTACGCCGTCGAGACCGGGCTGTTCACCGTCGAGCTGTCCCTGCTTGCCGGCACCAACACGATAACCGTGGAGGTGCGCGACGACGCCGGGAACCTGAGGACCGACACGCGCACGGTGCTCTACGAGCACGTCGAGTACGTCCCGCCGGGGCCCGTGGAGGTCTCCGAGGAGACCCCCTACAGCCTCTGGAGCGTCATCCTGCTGGTGGTCGCCGTGACGGTCCTCGTGGTGAGCCTATACCTCTACTTCGTGACCTCGAAGAAGGAGGAGGTGAGGTAGATGGCAGACAGGCAACTGCAAATGTCGATATATCTCTCCCTGCTGGCAGTGGCGGCCGTGGCGATCCTGGCCGTCGTGGCGTCGCACGTCGCGAGGGCCGACCCCGCCGACTACGACGAGGCGCCGACGGAGGACTGGGTGTTCAACTCCGGCGCCGCCATCCTCATCTCGTACGAGGACTGGGACGTCCGTTACAACATCACGGTGACCAACGGGTGCTCGCTCAAGATACTGGACTGCGACTTCGCGTTCGAGGGCGTCGGCGGATTGCGCCCCGTTTGGATCCGCACGGACCCGGGCACGACGCTCGACATAGAGATGTGCACCTTCGACGGCACGGAGGGGATCACCGGCTTCTTCATCGAGGTGCGCGGCAAGCTCTACATCAGCAACTCCGAGCTCGTCGGGCTGGTGAACAACCCGAGCACGGGAGGCGGGATCTCCGCGATATCCACCTACGTGCAGCTGGCGTTCGTCACCATGCACCGCACGAACACGGTCTACTCGTTCTACTCCACCAACAGCAACGTGAACATCTCCAACTCCGAGATATACGACTCCGACGGGACGCTCGCGTTCTTCCACATCAACGACAAGACCCCCTACAGAGCGTACTCGGTCAACATCGTCGAGAGCGACTTCCACACGGCGACGCTCCACGGCCTGTGGGTGGCGTCCTACTTCAACGTCGGCAACTACACCGTGGGCATCTACAAGACCAAGGTCCACGACATCGGCGGCATCGGCATCACGCTCGAGGACGGCATAAAGACCTACGGCGTAGGCCCCGACGCGGGCTACGGCACGCTGAACACGACGATGGACGAGCTGGAGCTCTACGACGTGGGCGACCAGGGGATGTTCCTGTGCTCGGACGGCAAGTCGAATGCGCCCGCGAACCTCGGCTTCTTCAACACCTCGATCCTCAACAGCCACATCTACGACATCAAGAACACCGGCATCTACGACATCCGCTACTACACCATCAGCAAGCACGTCCTGCACTGCGAGAACACGGTGTTCGAGGAGATAGCGATGGACCCCATGTACAACCGCCTCAGCGCGGTCTTCACGTGGCGGTACGGGACGATCGGCGGCGGCTGGGACCTGTTCTACTTCGGCAACTGCACGTTCAGGCGGTGCAACCCCGGCGGCGTGTGGTACTGGGACATGGGCAAGGGCTCGTTCGGCGTCGGCGGCATCCCGAGGTCGTTCTACTTCATCGGCTGCGAGTTCACCGAGTGCACGGAGGCGGCCATCTACAGGGTCCTCAACGAGGGCGGCTCCCCGGGGACGTTCCTCGTGGAGAACTGCTACTTCCACGACAACCCCGGCTACGCCATCCTCATGGACGCCAACGTCCGCCCGGACATGTCGACGTATGCCGGGATGACCGAGCCGCACGCGAAGGTCATGGTCAACAACACGACGTTCGAGAGGCACGGCAAGTCCGTCCTCGCCGTGACCAGCAACAACGTCGACCAGGACCAGGAGATCGGCTACTTCCTCGAGAACTGCACGATAGAGGATGCCGGCGGGTACGGCGTGCTCATCCGGCCGAACGCCCCGAAGGGCATGCTCTACTTGCACATGAACAACACGCGCATCAACGACACCATGGGCGTGTTCCTGTTCTACGACACCGAGAACGCGGCGACTGCCGGCTTCGACGTCAAGGTCACGAACTGCAGCATCGAGAACAGCACCCTCACTGGGCTCTACGTGCGGGCGCAGAGCAGCCTGACCCCGGAGGCGAAGGTGATCGTCCAGCACACGACCATCAGGAACGCGGGGAGGGACGGCATCGACGTCTACACGGGCCCGACGGGGTCGGCCCAGCAGGTCAATGGGTGGGTCCTCATCGAGTACGTCACCATCGAGCAGGTGGACGGCGTCGGCATCAAGGTCACGAACGACCTCAAGGAGGTCGTCGGGATACGCCAGTTCTACATCAACCACACGACCATCTGGACGGCCCAGCAGGGCATGGTGCTCATGGGATACCCGGGCGAGGTGTGGTACTGCACGATCAAGGACATCCTGCTCGAGAACATCATGATGACGTCCAACAAGGTGATGGTCTTCTACTGCGAGTTCACCGCGGTCGACGCCCAGAAGTTCAAGGCCGCGTCCGGCGGGGAGATATTCCTCTACTACAACCTGACAATCGTCGTCAGGTGGGACACGGGCGCACCGGCGATAGGCAGCTTGGTCGAGATGACCGACAACATGGACAACCTCCTGACGGTCCAGACCATCATGCGGCAGGACGGCGCCCTCCCGACGATGTCGATGAACTCGTACATCATCAGGAGCACGGGGCTCTTCTCCAGCTCGCCGTACAACATCAAGATCACCTGCGCCCAGGTGAGCAAGTCGGTGGGTGTGAAGCTCGACCGCAACAAGTACATCCTCACCATCATGAGCGATGGCATCGCCCCGGAGGTCTACATCAACTATCCCAGGAACGAACACTCCCAGCAGTCCACGACGCTGGACGTGCGCGGCTCGGCCTGGGACTACCAGTCGGGCATCGACCGCGTCGAGCTCTCGCTCGACGGCGTGAGCTGGGAGGCGGCCTCGGGCACGCTCAAGTGGGCCCACACCTTCCACGTGAGCGCCGAGCTCATCCGCCAGACGGGCGGCATGTTCGACCTCAGGGCGAGGGCGGTCGACCACGCGGGCAACTCGCGTACCGTCTACGTGTACGTCCGCATCGACCCGACGCCCCCGAAGGTCCTCGTCAACTTCCCGTCCGACGGGTACATCACGAACAACCCGCGGTGCCTCGTCCGCGGCGTCACCGAGCCAGGCAGCCTCGTCTCCGTCAACGGGCTCGATGCCACCGTCATCGTGTCCATGTACACCGTCGAGGTCACCCTGGTCGAGGGGCCGAACACGCTGACGGTGATAGCCATAGACCCGATGGGCAACGTCCAGGTGGTGAGGGTCTCGGTCAGGCTGGACACGCAGAAGCCCTACTTCCAGCTCATCAGCCCCCTCGAGGGGGGCATGGTGAACCAGAGCACGCTCACCATCATGGCGCAGCTGGAGCCCGAGCTCGAGGTCACCATCAACGACCAGCCCGTCCCCTACGGCTCCGAGGCGTACCCGCAGGACGGTGGCACCCTGGAGCTCACCATGGACCTCGTCAGCGCCGAGACCGTCATCCATTTCAGGGTCAAGGACCCCGCGGGCAATGTGCTGACAATCGACCGGCTTGTGGTCCTGGACAACGTGCCCCCGTGGATAAAGGTCACCTCACCGATGCCCTTCGAGACGTTCGACCATCCCGAGATAGTGGTCGTGGGCACCACCGAGGCGACCTCGAGGTTCCTCATAAACGATGACGACGTGACGCTGCAGAACGGGTTCTTCCAGCGGGCGATACTCTGCGTCGAGGGGGCGAACAGGATAGTCCTCACGGCCATAGACCCCGCGGGGAACGTCAACACGCAGGTCCTCGTGGTCAACGTCGACACGAGGCCCCCCCACCTCGAGATCACCAGCCCCCGCGGCAAGGTCACGACCGTCAACACGGAGACGGTCTCCATCGTGGGCACCGTCTGGATGGACGGGGTCGTCACGACCGGATCTGTCACGGTGAACGGGGTGGTGCACGCCCTCACGGACGCCATCAATGGCATCTTCTCGGTGCCCTTGACGCTGGTGGAGGGAAGGAACGAGATATCGGTGGTCGTGGAGGACCTGGTGGGCAACAGCGCCAACCAGACCATCGTGGTATGGCTCGACACGTCGGCCCCCACCCTGGTCATTGAGCTCAGCCCCACGGCCTGGAGGGCGGGGGAGAGGACCAGCCCCAGCCTCCTGGTCAACCTGACAGGCTACACCGAGCCCGGCTCCATCGTCTACGTGAACGGCGTGCTGGTCATCGTCGGCCAGGATGGCGAGTTCCAGACGTACTGCCCCATCAACGAGAAGGCCAGGACGCCCATCACCGTCGTGTCCACGGACATGGCCGGCAACACGCGGACGGTGGAGGAGGGCGTGACCTACTTCTCGGAGACCACGGGGGAGGCGAGCGATGACGCGGCTGGCCGGACGTTCCTCGTGGCGTCCATCCTCATCCTCGTGGTCGTCATCATCCTTGCGGTCCTCCTCATCATGAGGGGAAGGAGGCGCTCCCAAGCGGCCGAGGTGGAGGACAGGGCCCTCCTGGTAGAGGTCGAGGCCGCCGATATCGAGGCTCCGCAGCCCAAGTCGCGGGAGCCCTCCAAGCCCGTGGCACCCAAGGTGCCAGGGGGGCAGGCCGTCGCGGTCACGAAGCCCGCGGCACCTGCCAGGGCGCCGGCGGCCGCCCCCGCGCAGCGGCCGGTCCACCCCCAGGTCCGCAGGAAGGTCGTGCCGAGGCCGAAGGCGACCATGGCCAAGGCACCGGACGCGACCGACAAGGGCCTCTCTGACAAGGGGGCGGAGGCCGACATGTCCGCCGACGAGAGCGAGCCGGAGGTGAGGTGAATGCACCCCAAGGCGCTCTTGATGGACGGACGCATGGCCCTCCCCATCGCCATCGCCGGATTCGCCCTCTTGCTGCTGGGAGTGATGTGCGCCCTGTCCGCGACCGCGACCATAACTGGCGACCTGCCGCCGCTCACCGGGGACTGGGTCATCGAGAACCCCACGCTGGTGCGGGACGAGACGGTCGTCATCGAGGGCAACATCACGGTCAACAGCACGCTCACGCTCTCGAGCAGCACCCTCCTCATCAACGCCTCCATGCCCAACCAGTTCTCGTTCAAGGTCAACCCGACCGGGAGCCTGAGCGCCTCCGGCAGCCTGGTCTCGAACGCCAACGTGACCGATGGCTACAGCCTCCTGGTGCTCGGGAAGGCCAGCCTCAGCCGCACCGTCATCGACGGCTGCCGCATGGGGCTGCAGGTGAGGAGCGCTGAGAAGGTGACGGTGAGGAACTGCACCATCCACAACGCGAGCGGGTGGGGCCTCTACCTGGTGAACGCGAACAGCACCGTGGTCGAGGACACGACGTTGGACCTCAACAACATGACGACCTTCTGGCTCGACAAGACGCTGCCCGACACGTCCACATACCAGTTCACGGTCAACTCCGCGGCCATCCAGGTGACGGGCGGGACGCCCGTGCTGAGGAACATCGACATCCTCCTGAACGGTGTCATGACCGGGGAGGCGCGCATCAAGAAGATGTCCAACTACGGCTACGTCTACGTCAACTGGCACTTCTACCCGCTGCTCATCGACGGCAACGCCATGGCCAAGGTCTCGGGGCTGGACATCAAAAACGGCACCATGAACTGGAACACCAAGTGGTACCTCAACAACCAGTACGCCAGCACGTCCTACTGGTATACCTACAGCTACTTCTACCCGCACACCGTGACCGTCCTGGACTACAAGGACGTCTCGCTGAGCGGCCTCTCGCTGGCGAACGCGAGGATGGGCAGCTGCACGGCCACCTACAGCTACTCGGGCTACGGCTACAGCTCCCACACGAAGACCCTCACGCAGAACGCCATCACCCTGGTCCAGGGCACCATCAACCACCTCGCGATGTCGGCGGGGCCGTTCACATTCAGCCTGGCCATCTCGGACACGGACTTCGGGAACCTGGCGACCACCATCAGGCCTCTCGTCGCGACCGCCCTCAACGTCAACTACCAGGGGCTGGTTCCGCCGACTTATGTGTCCAACGTCGTCATCGACAGGGTCAATGTCAACGGGGGGACCAGTGACATATTCACCTTCACCGAGACGCCCGCGTACCTCCTGTTCAAGATTTTCTACATGAACGTGCGCATCTCGAACTCGACGTTCACCGGCCTCACGGGGCGGGTGTGCGCACCCACGTACAACGTCGGGCCCGGCGCCGGTCAGACGAACGTGAAGAGCTTCTTCCTGTACGAGAACCTCACGGTGGAGAACAGCGTCTTCACCCAGTGCAGGCAGGGCTCCACCCCCCTGTTCGCCTACGCGCCGTACTCGAGCAGCTACGAGCGCATGAACCTCTTCGACCGCTACAATCTTTTCAGGTGGAACACCTTCAGCGACAACGTGGGCAGGCTGTTCGACATGCAGGGCAGGTACTACCAGGACACTGGCGGCAAGGAGCGCACCATCCTGGACGGGAACCTGTTCATCAACAACACCGAGGGCGGCCCGGACTATCTGCTCTACACCTACTATCGCGATACCGCCTACATATGGAACAACCGGTTCATCGACAACCGATACTCGTACGGCATCTACCTCCACTGCGACGGGGGCGACCTGAACGGCAAGAAGCCCTCCGACTACATCATCCGCAACAACACATGGAGCGGCACGACATCGGCGCTCGCGGACCGCCCGTTCATCGACGTGAGGTGGGGCGGCTCGCTCACGGTCTCCTACAACACCATAAGCGACGTCAACACCTGGTTCATACGCCTGACGGAGTACACCATCGCATCGCTCTACGCGTCCTTCGACTTCAACCACAACAAGATCTACAACAACACCGGCCCCATCATATGGCAGGCGTACACGGGCATCTACCACACGAAGCTGACGGTCCTCGTCGACAACAACGAGATCTGGGACAACGAGGGCCCCGTCATCGACTACCTCGTCGACTCGAACCTCGACAGCTACGACTACAACGCCGTGACCAAGATACGCAACAACACCGTCAACCGGTGCGCGGGCAAGGTGTTCAAGAACTACGGCGAGCTGGTCATCCAGGACAACCGCTTCGAGGACTGCGATGATTATGTAATCGACCTGCGCTACTTGTACCTATCCCCGCCCATCATCTCCGGGAACGTGTTCAAGGACTGCAACGACATCTACTACATCGTGGCGAAGGAGAAGGTGGGGCCCAAGATGGCCCTCACGATGGCGAACATGTCCATCGACTGCACGGGCAACGCGTTCTACTTCAAGAACACCATCGTCACCATGAAGGGCCTCGAGATCGGCCCCCGGTCATCGCTCGCCATCATCGCCGAGAACTCCATGGTCGACGCGGTGCAGTGCGACATCCCCATCGGCTCCGGCAGGGTCATAGGCACGGGCTCCATCAACGTCTGGTTCAACATTGAGATGTGGGTGACCTGGGGCGATGCCTACGGCGAGGACACGCACCAGCCGGTCGTGGAAGCGCTCGTCGTCCGCTACAGCCGCAACGGCATGTACTCCGGCTCGGACCTCACCGACGAGGATGGCCATGTCAAGGCGATGCGGTACCCGCAGTGGTCCATCAGGGACACGGCCTACACGCTCTGGACGCCCTACGCCATCACCGTGGCCAAGTCCGGCTCGATGGACAAGTTCACCGTCGACCTGGACAAGGACCTGGTCGGCCCGGACGCCCTGTGGTTCCTCCTCATCGACGACTTCGTCCCGCAGATCAGCATCTCGTCCCCGCTCCCGGACGACCACCTGAGCGTGACGGGGCTGACGGTGCACGGGCTCGTCGTCGAGGTCGGCTCAGGCCTGGTGGAGGCCACCCTCTCCTACTCGCTCGAGGGGCAGCCCCCGCTCGAGGTCGTCGACATCACCGTCGGGCCGACCTTCGAGTTCCAGCAGTCGTTCCAGGGCATACCGGAGGGCACCATCGTCATCAAGCTGCACGTGGTGGACTCCGCCCTGAACACGAACGAGACCACGCTGAGGCTCGTGGTCGACCGCACGCCCCCGATGCTCGACATCGTCGAGCCGGAGGAGGGCGCCATCACGCGCGACAGGACCATCAACCTGGACTGCAGGTTCGAGCTGGGCGCGACGATCCACGTCAACGGCGTCATGGTCGCGGACACCTCGGGCAGCGTTCTGGTCCCCATCGACCTCACGGACGGCAGCAACCTCGTCTACGTCGACGCCGTCGACGCGGCGGGCAACCTGGCATCCATAACCCGCAGCATCATCCTCGACAAGTCGCCGCCCCCGCTCACGGTCCTGTATCCGAGCGACGGGATGGTCCTGGACTCGAGGACGATGGGCGTCGAGGGCGACGCCGAGCGCGGCACCACGATACGGATGTCGGCCTACGGGCCGGGGATGGGCGTGCTCGTGGACAACGTCACGGTGCTGGCCAGGCAGGACGGGACCTTCTCGCACGACATCGAGCTCGCGGAGGGCACGTGCATCATCGTGGTGTACGCCGTGGACGCGGCCGGCAACATGGCGCGCGTCACGAGGACGGTCACGGTGGACACGACCGCCCCCGCGGTCGAGGTGACGAGGCCCGTGAACAACCTCGCGACCAACAAGCGTGTCATCGAGGTCAGCGGCACCGTCGACCTGGAGGCCATCCTCCTGCTCGACGGCAGGCTGATAGGGCACAACTGGACGTTCAGCACGCCCGTCACGCTCAACGAGGGCACGAACACCATCGAGATACGGTGCCTGGACGCCATCGGGAACGAGAAGGCCATCACGCTGACGGTCGTGCTCGACACCCAGGCCCCCGTCCTCGCCATCGAGCGGCCTGCCAGGTCCCCGTTCGCGACCAACACCCGCGACATCGCCGTGGCGGGCACGGTCGGCGGAGACGTGGTCTCGCTGAAGGTGGGCGGGAGGGAGGTCGCGGTGGGCGAGGGCGGAGCGTTCGAGGCGACGGTGACGCTCGCCGCCGACGGCCCCTCCGACATCCTCGTCGAGGCCGTGGACGGCGTAGGGAACACCGCCGGGCTCACGTTGCACGTCAACGTGGGCACGACACGACCGGTCCTCACGGTCGGGTACACCCCCGGCACGCGCACCGTGGAGGCCACCGACAACACCCTGGTGATCAAGGGCAAGACCTCGTCGGGCGTGACGGCCATCGAGGTCATCCACACGCACGGTGGCACGACGGTGACGGACAGCTACTCCCCCATCTCCCCCGACGGGTCCTTCACCATCATCAGGAGGCTCGGGGATGGCGAGAACGGCATCGTGCTGCGCGTGGTCGACGCCTTCGGCAACTCCAACGAGACCCAGGCCTTCTCGGTCACGTACAGCTACGTGCCCGCGGAAACGGAGACCCCCGCCGATGAGGGCTTCAACCTCCAGGACATCGCGCTCATCGTCGCCGTCTTCGCTGTCGTCCTGGTGGTCGCGGTGGTGGTCATCTCCAGGGCCCTCTCGAAGCGCAACCCGTGAGGGAGGGCGCGGTCCCGCCTCGCCGGGGGCGGGGGGCGGACCGTGGGGGCAGGGGATGCCCTGCCCCCACCCTGGTCACAGCAAGGTCGGTCCGCCCCGTGGCCAGTCACCCTGGTCCGGCACCAGGGGCCCTCCCGTCGACCGGGTGACGGTCCCCGCTCCCGGGCCCCCTCTCTCCCCATACCGACCTCCCACCGGGATGGGCGTGGCGCGTCACGATGCGTGAGGTATTCAACCCCCCCGCCGATGGGGGGCGCGATGCCCTGCGCCCTCCCGCCCCGCATCGTGCTCGCCTCCACGTCGGAGAGGCGGCGCCGCCTGCTCGAGCATCTGGGCATCGGCTTCGAGGCGGTGGACCCCGGCATCGACGAGGGCGCCATAGCCGAGGGCGGCCCGGAGGCCACCGCGCGCGCGAGGGCGCTGGCCAAGGCCCGTGCCGTCGCCTGGGCGAGGCCGGGCGCGGTCGTCGTCGCGGCGGACACGGTCGTCGCGCTCGGCGACTCCATCCTCCCCAAGGCGCGCGACCCATCCGAAGTATCCGCGATGCTGAGGAGGCTCTCGGGCCGCACGCACGCGGTGGTGACGGCGGTCGCGGTCATCGACCCCGCCGGCGGCGAGGCCGCGGTCGAGGCCGACACCGCCAAAGTCACGTTCAGGGCCGTCACGGACGCCGAGGTCGAGGCGTACGCGGCCTCCGGCGAGGGCGTGGGCAAGGCCGGCGGCTACGCGGTCCAGGGCCGCGCGGGCGCGTTCGTCGTGGCGCTCGAGGGCGACGTGGAGACCGTTGTGGGGCTGCCGACGCACCTCGTGAGGGGGATGCTCGAGGGCCGCGCGCGCTAGCCCGATTCCCGTCCGCGCTGGCGCGTCACCAGGAGTACCACGACGGTGGCCACGAGGGCGATGGTGATACCGATGCCCACAAGCATCCCTCCCGAAAGCTCCAGGTAAGGCCCGTCGACCTCCGGCGGTGGCGGGGACGGCGGCGTTGGGGGCGCGGGCCTCTCGGAGACCGTCATGGTGAACGCCATCGTGACCGTCTCGTTGTCGTCGTCCGCGACCGTGACCGTGACGCGGTAGACCCCCGCCCTCGTGAAATTGTGCTCAAGCGACCACGCGGAGGACGCGTTCCCGTCCCCGAGGTCCCATTCCACCTTGAGCGTTGCGAGGTCGCCCCTGGTGTCATCGCCCCAGGCCGCCATGTCGACCCGGTCACCCACCAGCACCTCGAGCGGCCCGACGGTGGCGGTCAGGGTGGGCGCGACGTTCCTCACGGTGATGTTGAGCCACGCCTCGCCGACAGCGCCGTGCTGGTCGGTGGCCCTGAGGACCGCGACGTGCACGCCGGACGTGTTGAACGCCACGACCGCGCGCGGGCCCGGGTGGACCGCGCCGTCAACGACCCACTCGACCACCAGCGTCTGCAGGTCCGACGCGGTGTCGTCGGCCGCACCCTCGAGCACCATGCTCGTGCCCTCCGCGGCCGTTGCCCAGTCGTTGGGCCTGACGACCGTCGCCACGGGCGCGAGGTTGAGGACCGTGATGTCGACCGAATGGTCCGCACGGGCGCCGTCCGAGTCGATGGCGGAGAACGTCACCGTGCAGGGGCCTGGCGCCGTGTACCTGTGGGTGACCGTCGCCGAGGTCGTGCGGTCCCACTCGGTGAGGTCCCCGTCCCCGAAGTCCCAGCGGCACCTGATGCCGTCGATGTCGGACGGCGTGTCCGTCCACGCGCCCCTGAACCGCACGGTCTCGTCCATGGGCACCGTCGAGCGGCTCGCGGGGGTGTCGACGAGGCAGGTCGGGGGGACGTTGTGCACAATGACCGTCAACGTGTCCTTCGCGGTCTCGCGCGCGCTGTCCCTCACCGTCACGGTCGCGACGTAGGTCGTGGCGGCCGCGTAGGCGTGCTCGACCCCTGGCCGGGCCGACCAGTCGGTCCCCTGCCCGTCGCCGAGGTCCCACCTGTACCACAGAGTCGCTATGTCCGAGGGCGTGTCGTTGCCCTCGGCCGCGAGGGCCACGGGCGAGTCCTCGACGGCCTCGAGGTTCGCGCCCGCCTCCACCGTGGGAGCGACGTCCAGCACCTCGGTGAAGAGACCTGCGGTGGCCGTACCGCCCCATGGGTCCCTCACGGTGAGCGTGACGGCGAATGTGTCCCTGGCCGTGTAGAGATGGGCTACGATGGGCGAACTGTCCCACTCGGAGGTGGCGTCGTCGCCGAAGTCCCAGGAGAACTCCAGGCGCTTCTGGTCCGAGGGCGTGTCCGAGGAGCCGTAGGAGTGGAACGTGGCGGTGCCGTCCTGGTCGACGGTGGCATCGCCCGAGGCGACCGCGGTCGGGGGCACGTTCGAGACCCGGACGGAGATGGTCCTCGGGGCCAGGTAGCGCAGCCGGCCAAGCTTGTAGGAGAACCTCACCTCGTAGGTCCCAGGCGCCGAGAATTCGCGGATGGTCTCCATGATCGTGGGGTGGGAGGCATCCCAGTAACCATCGTTGTTGAAGTCCCACTCGAACGCGCCCATCTCGTGGTTGGCCGGGAAGAAGCCCGCGATGGAGCCCTTGAGCTCGCAAGGCTCGTCCATCAGCACATCGGTCACCTTGGCGCTCGAGGAGACGGTCGGCGGGAAGTACGTCCCGGATGTGATGTTGAAGTAGAGGTCGTACTGCCCGTTGGCGGCCCCCTCGACGGCGTTCCTGCCGTAGACGTAGTCGAGCATCCCGCACACGCCTTGCAGGTGGTAGAGGTAGAATGCCGCGAAGAGCCCCATGTTGAACGGCCCGCCGTGGCCCCTATGGAGGATCTCGACGAGGCTGCGGGTGCAGGTGAACTTCTGGAAGGCCCTGCGCGAGCCTGCGATGTAATCCGCGTCGTCCTGCCCGATCTGCAGCTGCACGGGCTTGTCGTAGAGCGGCACCAGGGCGTCGACCGTGCCCACGCCCACCGCGGCCGCGAACGTGAGGACCGCGGCGACCCTGTCGACCTGGCCCCCTGAGTAGAGCGCGAGCCCGCCTCCGGACGAGTAGCCGGAGATGCCGTAGTGGGGGGAGGCCAGCATGCCGTCGAGGGGCGAGCTCGAGTTGCCGTCCTGCTCCTCCAGGTAGTCCAGGAGGTCATCGATGTCCTCGGGGCCGCCCGAGTTCGGGAAGTCGCCCCAGTTCACGGAGACGGCGAGGACGATGAACCCCCAGGACGCGAGGCGGTTGGTCATGTCGGAGCACGCGAGCCTGTCGCCTCCGAAGAACGGCAGGAACACGACGGCGGGATAGGGCCCGGAGCCCGGGTCCGGCCGCGCGTTCTCGCCCGCGTCGTAGGCGGGGTAGTAGACCAGCACCGGCGTGACGTACTCCTTCGTGGATGTGTTGACGTAGTCGTAGTAGAAGCCGACGTTGTGCGGGCCGGGCCCGTCGGGCGATTCAGCAGAGGCCCCCGTCAGATGGCCGAGCGCGAGAATGCACAGCGCCGCTACCGTCGCGGCGAGCATGAGGATGAACGGGACCCTCAACCAGGAGGCCTCCAGGTGCAAGAGGGGAGGGGGGCCATATGAGCCTTTCCATACCAGCGGCCCGGCTGGACCCTGGGGGCCAGCCGCCCCGGATGCCCGGGCAGGATTCGAACCGACGGGGTGCGGTGGAAGGGCCGGACCGCTGCTACGCCGTCCCATCCCGGGCCGCGTAGGCGGATGCCATTGGGGGTGCCTCTGCCGCCAGGGGCGGCCGTCTCCTGAGCAGCACCACCACGACCACGATCCCCGCGGCCACGAGCACCACGATGCCTGTCCCCACGGTCCTGCCCGTGTCCCATGTCCCGTCGTCCGGCTCCGTGCCGTCGTCGGGCGGCGGAGGGGGCGGGGGCGCCTCCACCGTCACCGTGAGCTCACGGGTCGCGGTCGCGCCATCGTCATCAGTGACGGTGAGACGGACGGTGTAGTTGCCGGCCGAGGCGTACGCGTGCGTACCAGACGCCGCGGAGGACGTGTTGCCGTCCCCCAGGTCCCACACCACGCTCAGGGTCGGCACGTCGGAGGGCGTGTCGCCGCACGTGCAGCAGAATCCCACCGCCTCGCCCACCTCGACGACCAGCGGACCGACGGTAGCGTTGGCGGCCGGGGGCAGGTTGACCACGGTCACCGCGACCGTGACCAGGGCGACCTCGCCCTCGGGGTCCCTCACGGTGAGCGTCACGCGGTGGCTGCCCGCGGAGGGGAACAGAAGCTCGGCCGTTGGCGCATGGGCGAACGGCGCGCCGTCGAGGTCCCACGAGTATCCAAGGAGGGGCAGGTCGGACGGGCCGTCAGAGCCGAGGGCCTCGAAATCCAGCGTCGTGTCCTCGTCCACGGTGAGCACGGCAGCGGGCCGCACGAGGGTCGCCGTCGGCGCCACGTTGAGCGCGGTGACGGTGACGAACGCCTCCGCCTCGAGGCCGTCGTCGTCCCTGACGGCGAGCCTCGCGATGTAGGTCCCCGACCGGGCGTAGGCGTGCACGGCGGAGGCGTTGGAGGCCGGCCCCCATCCCGTCGCGTTGCCGTCGCCGAACTCCCACATGAACTCGAGGGCGTCCGTGTCCGAGGGGGTGTCCGAGCCGCGGCCCACGAACCGCACCTCGACGTCCTCCTCGGAGGACGAGCCGCCCTCGGGCGAGGTGACGACGCACTCCGGTGGCCGGTCGAGCACATTGACCCTGAGGCTGGCCGTGACGACCACCCCCGCCGGGTCCTTGACCGACAGCACCACCGTGTAATCCCCTGACCGGGGGTAGGCGTGCGTCGTGGCGCCGCTCGAGGACCACTCAGTGCCGGTCCCGTCGCCGAGGTCCCAGCTGTACCTGAGGCGCCTCTGGTCGGTGGCCGTGTCGGTCGCGGCGCCCAGCAGCTCCACGATGTCGTCCTCGAAGGTGACCATGTCCCCGGGCACCGACGGAACGGGCGGCACGTTCACCACGTGGACGACCACGGTCGCCGTCGACACGGCACCGTGCCGGTCGGTCACCACAAGGGTGACGGTGTAGTCGCCGACCGCGGTGTAGGCGTGCGGCACGACGGGCGTGGCCGTGGTGAGCGGGAGCTCGCCGTCCCCGAAGTCCCAGAGGTAGCTGAGGGTCTTGATGTCGGATTGCGTGTCGGTCGTCGCGGACGCGTTGAGCGCCACCTCCGAGTCCATGTCGGCCGTGAGGTCGCCGTGCGAGAAGGCCGCGACGGGCTCGACGTTGCGAACCGTGATGTGGATGGCCCCCGGTGCCCGGACCGAGAGGCGGCCGATGGCGTAGCCGAACGTGACGTTGAGCTCGAGCACGTCGCCGAACGAGACCACCTGGTCGGTCCCGTTCGGGTCCGCCACGTCGTACTCGTCGCGGTCGAAGTCCCACGCGAACGAGCCGCGGGGGTCACCGACGATGTACCGCCCCTCGATGGTCCCGTTGAGGGTGACGTTCGCGTCCATGTCGGCGGCCGTCGGGTCCGCGGAGGCCGATACGCGGGGCGGGAAGAACTCACCGGTCTCGTTGACCTGGAACCACAGGTCGTAGGCCGAGTCGAGGTACTTGTCGATGACGTGGTCGCCGTAGACGAACTCCCTGTAGTCCGCCTTGTCGGCCAGGTAGTAGAGGAAGAAGGACAGGAACACGTCGCCCTGGAAGCCCTCGGTGTGGGTCCCGCCGATGATCTCGAACAGGCTCCGGGTGCACGTGAACATCCTCCACGCGCGGCGCGAGCCGCCGATGTAGCCCGAGTCGAGCTTCCCCGCCTGCATCAGGACGGGCTTCTGGAAATCGGGCGCGACCTGGTCCACCGCGCCGTCGGAGATGGCGGCCGCGAGCGTCTGCACGACCTTGAACCGGTCGACGTACGCGCCGTAGTAGAGGCTGAGGCCACCGCCCGCGGAGTGGCCCGACAGGCCGAAGGCGGAGGCGTCGACCATGCCGTAGAGCACGCGGCTGGAGTTGGCGCCCAACGCCTCCATGTGGTCGAGGGTCTCCTCGAGGTCCTGGGCGTCGCAGCTCGCGGGGAAGTAGTTGTGGTTGTAGCCCACCGCCACGACGACGAAGCCCCAGCTGCACAGCGGCCCCAGGTAGCCCTGGTAGGACTCGCGCGTCCCCCCCGTGCCCGGCAGCCACAGGATGGTCGGGTAGGGCGCGGCCGACGTGTCGGGCCTGGCATCGCGGCCGGCCGCGACGGCCGGGTAGTAGGTCTTGAGGTAGGTGTCGTAGCCGTTGGTGGATGGCCGGATGGTGTCGTAGGTGTAGCCGATGTTGTAGGGGCCGTTGGTCGTGGGCGGGTCGACCATGGGCGAGGGCGCGGCGCAGGACAGCAGGGCCGCGAGGGTCAGCGCGGCCAAGGCCATCACGAGCGCGCAACCGAGGACGGTGAGTGTCGAGCTCCGCAAGCGGTCCATCTCCCACTGATTGGTGTTTAAGGCACTGGCGACCAGATTAAGCTTTTCATCTCACGTTGAGAGGCGGAGGGGCGAATTGCAGCGGCGGGGGCGGGGGGTACGGCGGCGCCACGGGCCTGTAGGCGCTCATCGTCGACCCGAATGCGACGGAGCCCAGCACCAGCAGGGGGAGGAAGATGATGCCAACGGCCCCATCCACGATGAACCCGCTTATGGTGAAGAGGAAGAGGCTCACAAGGACGTACGCGGCCATTCCGAGCGCCGGGCCCTTCTGCGCGCGCAGGAGGGCGAGGTAGGCACCCGCCAGGCCGAGCACGGAGCCGACGAGCGCGATTATACCGAGACCGAAACCGGGATAGTCGACCGGCCAGATAATCCCCCATATCCCGAAGAAAACGAGGACCTCCGCGGACACCGTCATCCAGAAGCCCGCCCTGACCGCCCTGGCCCGCCCCACATCCTTGAAATAGAGCGGTCGGGGCGGGTTCGGGTACGGATAGGGCGGAGGCCATCCGGGCGGCGCCGGCGGGGGTGGGACGGCAGTGAAGATGGGAGCTCCATCGGCTGGGACCATGGCGGGCGGCGCCATCGGGGGCGCCGGCGATGGCGCTGTCTGGCTGGCCGGGGGTGGCTGGGGCCACATGGGCGGGGGCATCGGTCCCAACCCAACTAAATGGCCTGCCCCCACATCCTCAAAGGCGTCCTTCGCCAAGAGGAACATCGCCGTGGCGGGGATGGTGAGCACGAGGGCGTATGCGGCGTAGAGCGAGATGGACATCTCCTGCTGAGCGAGGCTGAATACCTCTATTGACCACATCATCACGATGGCAGCACAGCAGAACATATACTGTTTCAACCGGGCGATGCACAAACCTGCGTTGATGCCTGCGGAACCAGTGACTATTAGGCAGATGCCGTAGGCCATCCAGAGCATTTCACCACGCGTGGGTCCGTTCTCCCGTAGTGAGACCGCCTCATCGACGATAGAAAACACGCCGAGGGGAAGCATCAAAACCGCGGGCAATGCCGTGAGGACGCCAGCGATGAGCGCGAGCGCGCGCTTCGGGGTGATGGGCGGTCCTGGTGGCTTCGTGGTGATGGGGGCGTTCGGGGGCGGGGGCCAGGGCATCGGTGCCATGGGCCATGGCCACGGCTGGGGAGGCGGGACCGGTCCCATGGTCGGGACGGGCGGAGGTGGTGGTGGGGGCGACTGGGGGGCGGTCGAGGGTCCCAGCAGGGTGCCACAGCCCCGACAGCTCTCGAATCCCACCCCGGCCTCGAGGCCGCACCTGTGACACCGGACCAAGGTCCTCGACCCCATCTGGCATGGGCACGCCGTCCCCATTAACCTTTCGGGACTGTGGCACCCGAGAAGGCCGATGGGACGACGGGAGATGCAGGACCTCTCAAGCGATGTGACGACCGAAGGTAGTAGAGAACAGAGAATCGGAAGGATGAGTAGATGAGGGACGGCCGACCGACCGGGAGCTCGTACCCTGGAGAAAAGGGGGCGTGCCCGACGTCCACCACCCCTCCTCGCTGGTACACAGACAGGGAGGGTTTATCTATCACAGCAGTGCATGTCAATCCCGATGGGGTCCTTTCGCTCCCTTGGGCTCATCGGTCTGCTTGTGGCCGTGTGCTCGGTGACGATGATCGCCGCGACCCTGGTCGAAGCGGAGAGCCCCAAGGACATGTCGACCGGCCCCTCGATAGTTGGCGATTTTAGGTCGGCGGAGCTGTTCGCGGACTTTTTTGTTAGTGACGCGAACACGTCTCCGGAGTACCCTGACGTCGCCGCAGCCGCGGACGGGACAGTCCATGTCGTCTTCGTCGACGAGAGGGAGCAGGTGCTCTACTCGCGCAGGGTCGCGGGAGAGGCGGGGTTCCGGGAGCCGGTCAATCTCACCTCCCCCAACGCGAGCGGTTTCTATGCGCAGGTCGAGGTGGCACCCAACGGGACGGTCCATCTCATCTGGGTGGAGCAACAATGGACACAATGGGCCTACTCATCGGACGGTGGTGAGAGCTGGACGACTCGGTCGCTGCTACACACGGGCGGAACGGACGGTCTTTCGCTTGCATTGTACCCGAATGGTATGCCGGCCATGCTCTACACGGAGGTGTCGTACGCCTCAAGTCATGACCGGATGCCCCCTACCTATCTCTATGGCTTCTACTCGTGGGACATGTCAGGGAACGCCATCATCAGGCAATACGTCGGCCATCCGAACCGCCCCCCGCACGACTTCCGGCTCGTCATCGGCAGCGATGGGACGGCGGATTATACCTACATTGAGAGCAACAGGACGAACAGCACCCTGTGGTGGAAGCGGTCCTTCGACGGGGGTCAGACATGGACCGACGAGACCCTCATCGACACGGGCGCTGACTGGTACGGTGAGTACAAGGTCGTCGCCATGTCCGGAGGTCGACTGGCGTTCGCCTGGACGGGCGCCTTCTCGCCCACAGGTTTTGGCGGTGTGGCCTCGCACGTCGCCGGCCGGCAGCTCTCTTGGATGATCGTGGGGTCCAATATGACAGGGAGATACTACGCACGCCCGGTCAACGTGACCACCCATTACTCGCACCCCTACGCGTTCGACCTCGTTTCGAGGGACGAGGAGGTCCGCGTCTTCTTCCTCGGCTTCCGCCGCATCTGGAACGACAAGGTCGTCACAGACGGTCCCTTCGCCATGCAGCTCTTCTATGTGCATATCGACACAACACGGGGCGTAGAATTCCCTTTGTACGCCGGTTTCTATCCCACAGACTACACTTTCAATCTGAGCGGGAGGGTCGAGGAGGAGTACAGCTCGATGCGGCTAGCATTGTGCCTCGAGCAGGGCCCCCAGCCCGTCGCAGTGGCCTCCCTGGTCGTCGGGCCCGGCTCCTTTGGCCTGTACGCATGGAGGGCCAACCACTCCCCGACGGTCCCCAGGGCCCTGTCGGAGACGGAGGGAGCATGGTTGATCGGCGGCTCCGTCCAGCTCGAGGCGGCGGAGGCCTACGACATCGACGGGGACATGCTCTGGTACAAGCTCGATTGCTGGACACTGGACGGCGAGCCGATGACGTCACCCGCATGGGATGAGACCCCGTCCGTGACATTGACCGGTCTCCGGCACGGGATCTATATATGGGGCATCAATGTGACCGACTACATGGGCGGAGGGAACGCTTCTGAAGAGGGGTGGTGGTTCCGGGTCGACACTGGTCCACCCCATCCCAACCCCGGGGGGCCCTACCTCGTCACCGAGGGCAGCGTGCTCACCCTCTACGGCGGGCGCTCGCACGACGACGGCCAGGTCGTCAGGTGGGAGTGGGACTGGGACGGCGACGGGAGCTACGATTCCTCGATGGACGGGCCGAGGTTCGAGGTGGTCGTTGACATCGAGGGGAGATGGAACGCCACGCTGCGAGTGACGGACGAGGCGGGCCTCACCGCAATCGACTGGACAGCCCTGGAGGTCGTGCACGTGCCCCCGCAGGTCACCATCGACGGCCCCGCGGAGGTCCACGCGAGGGGGGCGCCCTCCACCTACGTGGCCGTCATCGAGCCCGAGTGGAGGCACGCCTACAGGACCGCATGGTACGTCGACGGTACCGGGCCGGTGGAGGGCATGGTGCTGGAGGTCTCCTTCGACGAGGTCGGCCAGCACTGGCTCTCCGTGATTGCGACGGACGAGAGGGGCCGTCCCACGTACGGGCAGCTCTCGGTCACGGCGTACTGGGCCGGGCCCGCGGTGGTCTCCATCATGGCGCCCACGGAGGTGTTCGTGGGCGATGCCTACAGGGTGAGGGCCTTCCCGACGTACCTGAACCACTCGGCCTCCTGGAACTTCTCCTGGTACAGGGACGGCGTGCCCATCGGCACCGCCCGCTCCTTTGACCTCGTCGCCGAGCACGCCCCCTCGGAGAGGATAGAGGTGGACTACATGGGCAGCGACGGCAGCACTGCCGCCGCGGAGGTCGTCATCGCCGTCCGCGAGCACCTGAGGCCGGTCGTCCTCTCCATCGCCGACGCCACGACGACTCGGTCGATATGCGTCAACTGGACGAGGGCCTCGCAACCGTGGATGTTCGGACGGTACATCGTGCGCATCTGCGCGGTGCCGCTCTATTGGGGCTCGACGCCGGACATGGGCTGGATGGCATCGCCGGGGGACAATGCCCCCTACATCACTGCTGACATCAACGACACGGCGCACAACTTCACGGGCCTCCAGCCCAGCACGCACTACTATCTTTGCGTGTACCTCGAGGGCGGCGGGGAGGTCGCGGTGTCCGACGTGGCGACCGAGGCGACCCCGCCCGTCGCGACCCAACATGGTCCCGATGACGGCGGTGGACCGATGGGGGTCCGACCCGCCGACCTGACGGCCTTCCTCGTCGCGCTCGCTATCGTGGCGTTGTTGGTGGGCTATCGCCTGCGCAGAGGGAGTGAGGGACGCCAGATCAGTTGAGCCGCGGGCCCTACCGGCTGACCGGACCTGCTGGGTGGGTCTGGACCGCAAATCTTCTATGGCCGTGCTCGATACCGTCCCCGGATGGACGGACGCGAGCTGACCGTGGACGGCAAGCGCAGTTACACCAGCCTGCGGGCCATGGTGCACGACCTGGCCGCCACGCTGCGGCAGGTGCCCCTCGCCCGTGAAGGCCGCGGGCGCCGCATTGTCCCCCCGGACATGCGCGAGCGCATCATGCTCGCGGTCACGCAGGTCAACGGCTGCAGGTGGTGCTCCTTCGCGCACTCGAGGCTCGCGCTCTCCGCGGGCGTGGCCCCTGACGAGGTCCGTGCCCTCCTGGACGCCTGCGTCGAAGGCTGTCCCGAGGGCGAGGTCGCGGCCCTCCTCTACGCCCAGCACTGGGCCGAGGCACAGGGGCGCACGGACCCGTCCGGCCGCGCGATGCTCGTGGATGCCTACGGCCCCGAGCGCGTCGAGGCCATCGAGCACATCATCAGGTCGATGAACACCGCCAACCTCGTGGGCAACACCATCGATGCGGTCATGTCGCGGCTCACCCGAGGGCGGTGGGCGCACGCCATCCGCGTGGACTGGACTTTCAAGGTCCCGGCCTTCGCGCGACAAGGGTGAGATGGCGGCCCCTGCGCTCGACCCTGACAACCTTCAGCCCCGCGCCCTCGCACAGCCCGACGACCTCCTTGAGGGACATCGCATCCTCGAAGGGCCTCGTCACGCGCTCGGCCGCATCCCGCCCCAGGAACGCCCTCGTGAGACCCGCGATGACCCTCAGCCGCCATCTGGGATAGCCCCCGTCGAAGTCCTGCAGCACCAGGGCGCCCCCGGGCGCCATCACCCTGGCGAACTCCCCGAACGCCACCTCCGCGTCGTCGAACTCGTGAAGCACCCGGCGGCATGCGAGCACGTCGACGGTCGCGTCCTCCACCGGCAGGGCCTCGGCGCCCCCCTCGAGGGCCTCGAAGGAGGGCGCGCCCCCGCCCGTCTCGCTGGCCACCCTGCGCGCGAGCGCGAGCATGTCCTTGGAGGGGTCGACGCCCACCAGCCTCGCGCGCGGGAGCGCGCGCCGGAGCTCCACCAGGAGCAGCCCCGGGCCGCAGCCCACGTCGAGCACGACGGGCGCGACGGCCCCGCGTGGCAGGCTGGAGGTCACGAGCAAGACCATGGGCGCGTAGGCGCGCCTCGCGCCCCTCCTCATGCGCCTCAGGAACGCCTCGGCGTCCTCGCCGCTCCAGGCGTACTTGCCGTCGTGGTGGTCGTGATGGCGATGTTGGGGGCGCTCCATGCCACCATCCCTGGCCGAGGGCGCTCCGTCCTGGTCCGTCATGCGCCTCCCCCCGTCCGCTCCCCTAGAACCACGCCTTGCGGTCCTTGCCGTCGAGCCTCTCGACGGGCTCGTCCCACATGGCCTTGCGCTTGATGACGGCCTCGTAGTCGGGGTCGCGCTCGAACCCCACCACGCGGCGGCCCGTCTGGCGGGCCGCGAGGATGGTGCCGCCCGAGCCCGAGAAGACGTCGCCCACCAGCTCGCGTTCGTTGGAGGAGGTGAGGATCATCTTGCGCAGCAGCTGCAGCGGCAGCTGGCACGGATGCCCCTTGATGCGGTCGGGGTCGTTGCCCCGGTTGTAGCCCGGGAACTCCCACACGTCGCCCTCGCGACAGGCCTCCTCGACCCCGCCGGCGGCGCCGCCGCGCGCGTCCGCGTCACCGGGCGCGGGCGCCTCGCCGTCCCACACGTCCTCCTCGTAGCCCTTGAGCTTGTTGAACGTGTAGTCCGACGCGTCCTTGACCAGCAGCAGGACGTGGTAGTGGGAGGTCACGAACCTCCGCCGCGTGTACACGCCCCAGCTGAACCGCCAGATGACGTGGTTGAGCACGTGGAAGGGCGTGGAGGCGACCGCGTCGAGGACGAGCCGGAGGTTGGTCCAGCCCGAGACCATGTACATCGAGCCCCTGGGCCCGAGCGCGGCGTGGCACGCGGCCACCCACCGCCTCGAGAACTCGAGGTACTCGGCCTCCGTCATGTCGTCGCGGTAGAGCTTGTACTCCTTGGCCCCGTACTCGTGCGAGGCCTTGTCGAAGCTGATGTTGAAGGGCGGGTCGGCGATGACGAGGTCGAACCGCCCCTGCCACGCGCTCAGGGTCTCCAGGACGTCGCCCATGACCAGCTCGTAGTCCCGCGCCATCCCTGTGGCCAACGACGGCGCGCGAGATAATACTTGTCCCCCTGGGCTGCTGGCCACGCACCGGCCCACGTCCAAAGGTTTATCAATGCCCAGGCGGAATACCCGATGTCCCCTACGCTGGATGCTAGCCAGGAGGAGGAAGTCACCATGGCGCGCCCCATCCCCAAACCGCTCGCGCTCGCAGCCTCAGCCACTGCCTTGGCCGCCCTCGCGCTGCTTGCGCTCGCGGTCGCCCTCGCCTCGGCCGAGCCCACCGACCTTTACATGCTCGAGGAGATATCGAGCGCGCACAGCGCCACATCGGTGGCCGTCAGGGCCGACGGCCTGGAGACGATCGTGCTGGAGTCCAAGTACGACAACGTCTCGCGCCTCTACGACAACGACCTCATGCGCCTGGTGGACACGACGCTGTCGTCCGTCAGGTCCTGGTCGGACGTGAACTGGAAGTGGACCTTCGCGGCCTTCGACCCGTCCTCCACGGAGGGGCTGCTCGGCGGCACCAACGGCGTGCTCATGTCCTACGACGGTGGCTCGCTCTCCGCCGTCTCCGGGTTGCAGAGCTACATGACGGTCACGTGCGTCGACTGGCACCCGACCGAGGGCTACGCCTTCGTCGGCACCAGCTACGGCTACATCTACAAGTACGATGGCCGGCTGACCCAGACGAACAACGTCGGCAACAGCGTGAGCGACGTGGACTTCGCCCCGAACGGCTCCGAGGCCGCGTTCGCCGCCTACTACCAGATGTACATCGTCAACCTCACCACGAACTCCTGGCGGTCCTATGCCAACCTCGAGCTCGAGGACGGCTACTACTACTACTGCTACGCGGTCGAGTACGACCGGTCGAGCCGCTACCTCTACTCGCAATGGTACGACCTGAGGGGCGGGAACGCCATCCTCAGGCTCAGGGGAGAGCTGTGGGAGGAGTTCGCGAACATCAACGGCCAGGTGAACCGCATGGTCTTCGAGACCGAGGGCTCCTTCCTGTTCTGCGCCCTCACGGACGGCATGTACACCGTCACGGGCAACTTCGCCGTGCCGCTGGAGGGCTGGGGCATCACAACGGGCAAGGGCGGATGCCCCGACGTGGCCATCGACGACCACACCTTCACGTTCCTCTTCGGCAACGACGACGGCATCTGGAAGGACCGTCAGAAGCCGGACATCAAGCCCTGGCTCCTGGAGGACGTAGAGGACGCCACCTGCAACGAGGACGACGCCACCAGCGGCCACCACCTCGTGGACATGCTCGACTACGTCACCGACGACCGCTTCGCCTGGAAGCTCAGGTTCGAGGTGGACGTGCCGCAGCCCACGCCCGCGCTCGAGGTGCGCCCCGACGGGCAGTTCCTCACAGTCGTGCAGAAGGAGCCCAACTGGAACGGCAAGCTCAGCATCCGCGTGAAGGTATGGGACAGGGGCTACGACAACATCGTCGGGTCGACCGACGACAACTGGAACCACACCAACTTCTTCACAATCACCGTCAAGCCGGTCAACGACCCCATCAGGATGCTCAGGGTCGACGACAAGGTCGTGGGCGAGGACGTGATGGTGTTCTTCGTCGACGAGGCGCAGTACCTCAACCTCACCCTCGACTTCGAGGACGTCGACCTGGACACGCCGGGATGGTCGTTCAACAGGTCGCTGCCGTCGATGAAGGTGCTCGCGCCAGGCCCCGGCGTCGGGGCCTGGACGCTCTCATTCCTCCCGCGCAACAGGGACGTGGGCACGATATACATCCTGCTATCGGTCGCCGACGGCATGGGCTCGACGGACCGGGTGGCGCTCGCCTTCCACGTCCGCAACGTCAACAACCCTCCCAGGCTCTTGGGCGTCACGGACAGGACGGTCCACGAGGATTCCTGGCTGAACATGACCATCTCGGCCGTCGACGAGGACATCGAGATAGGCATCGGCGACGTCCTCCAGTTCTCGACCAACCGCACCGACGACGCCAACAGCGACGACCTGCCCAACTTCGGCCTCTATGTCGACGCGCTCGACCCCACGCGCATCCACGTCTACTTCCTGCCCACGAACGAGGACGTCGGAGCGGTCCTCGTCGAGTTCCGCGTCCGCGACGGGCTCGGCCCGTTCGGCACGTGGGACGACACGAGGACGATGGCCATCACCGTCGTCAACACCAACGACGCGCCGGTGTTCGCGACAATCGGCGGCGTGGACGTGGTCGACTTGGTCGTGCTGGACCTCGAGGCGACCGAGGACGTCGAGCTCCTGGTCGACCTGGTGGCCCACGACGACGACGGCGACCCGCTGACCTTCTACGTGGACGACGTAAGGTTCCGCCTGGTGACGGGGGCCGGCGACGGCACCGCGCAGCTGCGGTTCCTGCCCACGAACGACGACGTGGGCCCCAACTTCGTCGACCTCAGCGTGTGGGACGACCACAACTCCTTCGGCTCCATCCTGCTCAACGCGTCGGTCACCAACGTCAACGACGTGCCTGTCATCGTCACCTTCGAGGCGCGCGCCGGCGCGGGCCAGTCCAGGCTGGACTTCACGCTCTGGGAGGACCAGGCGTTCACGGCGCCCGTCGTGGTGCTCGATGTGGACTCGGGCGGGCTCACGTTCTCGGACACCTCCGGCATCTTCACAATCGAGACCGACGCGGCCGACCCGCACAGGGCGACTCTCAGGTGGACGCCGGGCCAGGCCGACGTGGGGCTCCACGTCACCACAGTCATGGTCGACGACCGCGACGGGGGACGGGCCAGCATCACCGTCGGGCTCGACGTCATGGACGTCAACGACCCGCCATCGGTGCCCACCATTACGCAGCTCGCCTTCGAGAGCCCCGTCTCCTTCCAGATAACGCCCGCGGCCGACCCCGAGGGCGACACGCTCACCTACATCTGGGACTACGGCGACTTCACGCCCGTGGAGTCGGGCACGGACCTCGTGCGGCCGACGCACACCTACACGCGATGGGGCACGTTCCACCTCACGCTCACGGTGAGCGACGGCAGGGGCGGCGAGTCGGCCGCCTCGCTCGACGTGCTCGTCCAGCAGACGGGCGAGGAGGAGAAGCCGGTGAAGGTCGAGAAGGGGCCCGTGGGCCTCATCCTCCTGCTCACCCTGCTCTCGCTCGTGGCGGCGGCGGTGATGGTGTACCTGTACCTCACCACCCCGCAGAGGGGGGCGGGTGGGGGCGCGTGAGCGACGGCGACGACCCCCCCGCCGAGCGATACTCCACCGTGGTCCAGCTGGAGCTGCCCGCAGAGCTCGTGACCGACATGGACGGGCTCGCCGAGCGCGAGGGCCTCACCCGGTCCGAGATCGCCACGCGGCTGCTCGCGATGTCCCTCCAGGAGCTGGCGTTCGAGGCCGCCTGGGAGCTCTTCCAGACCGGCCGCGCGACGGCCGTGGCCGCGGCCGGGATGTGCCGCATGACCACGTGGGAGTTCATGGACAGGGCCTCCGGGCGCATGTGAGGGGCCGACAACCTTAAAGGCGGCCCCCACCCATCGCACCGCCATGCGCCTGGGCCTCCCCGACCATGTGGGCATCACCAAGATGGTGCTTCTCATCGCCATCGCCCCCGCGGCCCTGCTGGTCCTGGGCCGGGCGACCGGGGGCGTGCTCGGACTGGCCTCGTACTTCCTCCTTGCCACGTTCATCGTGGTCTGGGACGTCTACGCGGTGCTCAGGACGCTCGGGGCGCGGGCGTCCCCGCTCGGCGCCCTCATCTCCCCCGAGAACGCGACCGTCGTCTCCTGCAATGTGGTCGTGATGGCCGTGTGGTGCGCCCTCGCGGTCTACCTGTGGGAGAGCCACCGCGCCTGGTACGCCGTCGGCTACGCGCTGGCGGCCGTGGCCACCGCCGTGCTGCTCCTCAGGTCGCCCGCGACAAGGAGGGTCCGCAACGGCCTCATCCTCGCCTACGATGTGGTGGGCGCGCTCGCGCTCGCCGCGTGGGCGGCGTGCGACTGGAACGTCGACGCGGGCGCGCTGCCCCACGCGGCCGCCCAGTCATGGGGCATGCTCCAGTCGCTCCTGTTCGACGGCTCCGCCCTGCTCGCGCCGATCTTCATCCTCCCGCCGCTACTCGTCATCGAGCCGCGGCCGCCCAGGGAGCACGAGGGGGAGGGTGGGGGAAAGGCCGGGGGCGTGGGCGCGGAGGCGCGTCCCCGAGGGTCTGCCCGCCCCGCGCACGCCCGTCCCACCTGGAGGCACGTGGCCTCGTGGGGGCTGGACGCCTCCCTGGGGGCGGTGACGGTCGTGCTCGTGCTCCTCCTCCCCGTCTGCCTCGGCAACGTCGTCGGGTGGAGGAACGATAGTCCGCCGCCCGATGCGGACATCGAGCCCGACGACGGATTCGAGTTCGCCGCCCTGGGGCGCGCCTTCACCGAGGTCGCGCGTCCCCCCGACGACTGGCGCGACATCGTGGCCGAGGAGGTCGCGCGCGCGAACGAGCTGGGCCTCGACCACATCAGGTACGACCTCCTCCACGAGCTGCTGGAGAACACGTCCAGCCTCGAGAGGCTCGACCAGGCCATCAAAGAGATACGGGCGGCAGGCCTCGACGTCATGCTCGGCCTGCTCGGGAGCGGCCGGTGGGAGGACGAGCACCCGACCTACGGCGAGATGGTCGATGTCATCATGGCGGACACGGACCTCGTCGTGGGGCGATGGACGCCCGCGTGGGTGTGCCCGTTCGTCGAGCCCAACGGTCGTCTCGCGGCGGCCCTGGGCAGGTCCGCGCCGGTCGAGGACTGGGCCGCGACGGTCGACGCCCTGGGCGAGAGCGTGCGCTCCCGCAGCGGCACGCGCGTCATGGTCGAGGTCGCGGTAAAGGGCGCGGCCGGGGGAGGGCAGGGGCCCGAGCTCGTGGAGGCGCTCTCGGGGCCGGGCATGTCCATAGACGCCATCGGCCTGAGCCTCACCACCCTGCGACCTGGCGACCTCGACGCGGTCCTGGAGCTGGGGAATGCGGTCAGGAACGGATCCCTCGGCCTCTGGGTTTCCACCTTCGGCGCGGAGGCCACCATGCTGGGGGAGCGCGCGCAGGCGCGCGCGTTGTCGGCCGCGGCGATGCTCGCGACGGAACGGCTCCCCGGGACAGGCCTGTGCGTCCGTTCGCTCATGGACGACACGCCCCTCCCGAACGGCTTCGGCCTGGTCGGGAGGGACGGCACCCCGCGCGAGGCCTTCTTCGCCCTGCGCGACGCGATCCGAGAGGTGCACTGGAACGGCTAGCGGCGGCGCCCCTTGGAGATGGCGCGCACCGCGCGCGACGCCCGTGGCGCGCACACCGCGCAGAAGGTGGCGGCCTTCCGGTCCGTGTCGTCGAGCGTGTTGGAGAAGTGCATGACGCACGATGGGGCGTCGCAGTGGCCCAGGTCGAGCGTGTGGCCGAGCTCGTGCACGGCCTCCTTGACGAGCCTCTCGCGGCGGGCCTCATCGTCCACGCCCGCGGTGAGCCGGTGCGTCGAGACGATGGCCGCGCGGCCCCCCACCTCGGCCTGGCCGAGGATGAAGTTGAGGCCCGGAGTGTAGAGGTCGACCGAGACGACGCCGAGCACGCGGTCGCCGTCGAACGCGCCCAGCAGCTCCAGGAACGCGCGCCCCAGCCACTGCCCCCTGCGCAGGTTGCGGGCGTCCCGCGGCAGTGGCACCGCGCCCTCGATGCGGGCGGTGGCCCCGGCGGGCTCGAGGGCGTGCGAGAGGTGCTCGAGCGCCCATGGCTCGACCTCTCCGAAGGGCACGATGGTCAGGGCGAACCGGTCAGTGTCCACGACCGCTGGACGCGCCCGCGGCGTATTAAATGGCGCGCACGTGGTTTCCGCGGCTGAGAACGCGCCCTCACTCCTTGCGCTTGGGCCTGGTGACCATGTAGGCCACGGCCGCACCGACCACGACCACGACGAGCAGCAGGACCAGGTACGTCGACGACCAGCTCTTGGTGCGCGTGGGGTCGTCCGGGAACGCGTCGTCCCCGTTCTTGACGCCGTCCCCGTCGCGGTCATCGTCCTGGTCGTCCGGGATGCCGTCGCCGTCCATGTCGGGTAGCACCTCTATGCGCGTGGTCCAGATGGTCTGCCCGCCGTCGTCGTCGGAGGCGATGAGGGTCACGTCGAACACGCCCTCCAGCATGAACACGTGGGACGTGGTCGCGAGCGTGGAGGTGGTGTTGTCCCCGAAGCTCCACAGGTAGGTGACAGTGTCGTAGCCCGTCACGTCCGTGGCGCTGGCGGTGAAGTTGACCTCGCGGCCCTCCGTCGTCGAGATGGGGTTGGCTGATGCGACGAGCGTGGGCGCGACGTTGTTCACGATGATGTTCCGGGTGCTGGTGTTGCGGCCACCGTCGTCGTCCTGGACCACGAGCACCACGCGGTAGGCGCCGTTGTCGACATAGCGGTGCGAGACGGAGGATTCGTGCACGGCCGGGGAGGCGTCGCCGAGGTCCCAGCTGTAAGTGAGCACGTCCAGGATGCCCGGGTCCGAGGCCACGGCCGTGAACACCACGATGCCTCCCTCGTCGATGGGGGTCAGCGAGACCGTCATGGTGACCGAGGGCGCGACGTTGGTGACGTCGATGACGAAGAAGGCCGAGCCCGCCCCACCGGAGTCGTCGAGGACGCTCACGACCACGGTGTACGTGCCGTTCTCCGCGTAGGAGTGCGTGGCGACGGCAGAGGAGGAGTTCGTCCCGTCGCCGAAGTCCCACCCGAGCACGAAATGGTCGAGCGCGCCCGGGTCGGTCCAGCTCGCCGAGAAGTCGATGGAGCCGCCCTCTGGGATGGTCGTCGATGAGGTGGTCGCCACGACCGTCGGCCGCACGTTGGCGACCGCGACGAGGAAGGTCGTGGAGTTCGTGCCGCCCTCGTCGTCGACGACGGTGAGGACCACGATGTAGTTGCCGTCCTGCTGGAACACGTGCGAGACCGAGGCGACCGTGGACGTCGTGCCGTCGCCGAAGTCCCAGGTGGCGGTGAACGTGTCCACGGGGCTTGGGTCGCGGACATCCGCGGTGAAGTTGACGGACCCGCCCTCGGACACGTGGTCCTTGTCCGCGGTCGCGGCGATGGATGGCGGGAGGTTGTCGACGAGCACGAAGCCCTGGTAGGTGGTGAGGTCCTCGCCGTCGCTCACGGTGAGCGTGACGGTGAAGTTGCCGTCGTCCAGGTATCGGTGGAAGACCGTGCGCTCGTTCGACAGGCCCTCGTCGCCGAAGTTCCACGTGTAGGTGAGCGCGGCTTGGTCCTTCGGCGAGGGGTCGGACCCCTCGGCGTCGAAGACGACCGTGTCGTTCTCGTCGACGCGCGCGGACGAGATGGAGACGTGGACGGTGGGCGCGACGTTCGCGATGGTCAGCAGGAGCGTCGTGCTGTCCCAGCCACCGTCGTCGTCGGTGACGTTGACGGACACGGTGTACTGGCCGCTGTCCTTGAAGGTGTGGATGGGGACGGCCTCCGTGGACACGGTCCCGTCGCCGAACTCCCAGCTGTAGGTGAACGTGTCGCGGCCCACGTCGTAGACCTTCGCGGTGAGCTTGAGGGGGGCGCCCTCCGCGGCGGTGCCCTCGACGGTTATCTCCCGGGCCTCGGGCGCCACGTTGAGGATGGTGATCGCCTTGGTCTTGACGAGCTCTCCGCCGTCGCCGTCGCGCACCCTGAGAGCTACCGTGTACATGCCGTTGTCCAGGTAGGTGTGGGATGCGTTGACGGTCTGGGCGTCGTCGTCGAACACCACTCCGTCGTAATCGAAGTCCCAGGTGAATGTGAGCACGTCGCGCACGCCGGGGTCCGTGACGCTGGAGTTGAAGAGCACGAGCGACCCCTCGTCGGCCGGGTCGGAGGCCATGAACGCGCCCACCGGCGGGAGGTTGCGCACGACGACCTGGAGCGTGACGTTGTTCATGCCGCCATCGTCGTCGGTGATGCGCATCATCACGGTGTAGATGCCGTCGTTTAGGTACACGTGGTCGACGCGCGTCCCGTTGGCGTCCTCCTTGAAGCTCTGGCCGTCGTACTCGAAATCCCACCTGACGAAGACGGTGTCGAGCGGGCCCGGGTCGGACACGGTGGCGGTGAACGGGGCGCTCTCGCCCTCGTTGGAGCTGCCGGGCGTGAAGATGTCCCCCTTTGGCGGGATGTTCCGCACCAAGACCGTGGTGGTGTTGATGGCGGATTGGAGGCCTCCGTCGTCGGTCACGCGCAGCGCGACCGTGAACGTGCCGTCATCGAGGTAGGTGTGCGTCGTGTTGCGCTCCGTCGAGTCCGTGTCGAAGGTCGTGCCGTCGTAATCGAAGTCCCACTCCCACGAATGTGTATCGAGCATGCCCGCGTCGGTGACGTTGCCCCAGAAGCGCATCTCCTTGTTCTCGTCGCTCGGGGAGCTCGTGCTGATGTGCGCCTCGGGCTGGGCGTTGATGACGGGCACCGACATGGTCAGCAGGGGCGAGACGAGCCCCGTGCGGGTCTCGCGGACCTTGAGCGCGAGCAGGTACGTCCCGTCGTCCACGTAGACGTGGCCGACGCTCGCGCCGGTGGCATCCTTGGAGAAGGTCGTGCCGTCGTACTCGAAGTCCCAGTCGAACGCATAGCGCTCGCTGGTCCTCGGGTCCGTGACCGTCGCCTCGAGGGCCACGCGCACCCCCTCCTTGGGGGTGCCGGTGTAGGTCGCCTTGCCGTGGGGCGCGATGTCGAACCAGGCGAGCGCCTTGTCGGCCAGCGCCTTGCGGTCCGTGGCCGAGTTCAACTGACCGAACTCGAAGGCGAGAAACAGGGTCTTGTTCGAGCCCGCGTCCCTCGCGATGGCGGACGTCACGTTGGACCATCCCACGCCCCACAGGTCCGTGGCGCTGCCGTAGAGCACCTGGTAGGCCTTGTCGGTGGGGGTGATGTTCTGGCCGTAGTCGTAGCCGCCGAAGGAGGTGGACACGTCGTAGGATATGGATGCGGCGAAGGTGCCCGCCGTTCCCTTGATCGGGTCAGGGGTGCCTGAGTGGCGCTGGAAGGCCCCCACGGCCAGGATGGCGCGGGCGAAGTCGGAGGACGGCAGCGACGTCCTGTTGGTCGAGCCGTAGAGGTCGTAAAGGACAAGCGAGCCCAGGAGCCAGACCTTGCCGCCCGCGTCGGTGAAGGCCTTGAGCTGCGCCCGGTCGTTGGCGGTGAGCGTCGCGCCGTAGGGCGCGTAGTCGTAGCCGCAGTCCCATATGACCAGTCGGTAGTGGGACATCTCGCTCTTGGCCGGGCCGTCGTACCATGTGAGCGGGGCGATGACGTCGAATGGCTGCCCGAGGTCGACGAGCGCGTCCCCGACGCGCTTGGAGCTGTCGATGTAGTACATCATGGACGTGTCGTCGGGGTTGTGGTTGTTGTAGGGCGGGACCGAGAGCTCGCCGGTGTTGTCGTCGTCGACGAGCAGGATGGCGGACCTGAGGTAGAAGCCGATGGGCACGCGGACGGACGCCCCGCCGACGGTGAGCTTGGCCTCGCCGAGGTAGTGGCCCACATGCTCGTAGGCGTCGTAGTTGACGGTGACCTTGACCTTGAAGGTGCCCCCGGGGGCGATGTTGACCGCGGTCGTGTTGGCCTTGAGCATGGAGGACGCCAGGTCGGTGGCGTTCCCCGAGGCCGTGTAGAGGGGCGTGAGGGCCCACTGCAGCTTGAGCGAGAGCGTGCCGTTGGACCACGTCGAGGACGCGGTGTTCCTGAAGGTGACGGTGAACTCGGTCGAGTTCGCCGTGGAGGACAGGCGTCCCAGGCTCACGCTCGGCGGCTCCGCGAGCGCGAAGGTGTTGTTCGCTGCGAGCACGTCGATGCGGCCCGCGCCCTGCCTGTAGGCGTTGTAGCCCGCGTCCTTGCCCGTCCCCATGAGCGCCTGCTTGATCTGGTCAGAGGTCCAGGAGGGGTGGGACTGGGCGAGCAGCGCGGCCGCGCCGGCCACGTGGGGGGTGGCCATCGAGGTCCCCGACATCGTGGTGTAGCCCTGGTTGCGATAGGTCGAGTAGATGTAGACGCCCGGGGCGACCAGGTCTGGCTTTATCTGCATGATGGGTGAGGGGCCGATGGAGGAGAAGGAGACGAGCGTATCGTCCTTGAACAGCGCGCCCACCGACACGACCTTGCGCGCGTTGCCGGGGCTGCCGAGCGTCTCGTAGTCCGGGCCGTCGTTGCTTGCCGCCACCGCGACCAGCACGCCCGCGGTCTGCGCGTTGTCGCACGCCTGCGACATCGAGTCGTCGGGGTGGCCGAAGCCGCTGAGGCTCATGGAGATTACGTCCGACCGGTCCTTGGTGTCGCCGTCGTCGTTGGGGTCCGTCGCGGCCTCGACGCCCGAGATGACCCAGGAGTCGGAGCCCCAGCCGGCGTCCGAGAGCACCTTGTAGATGCGGAACTTGACGTCCGGCGCCACACCCTTCAAGGTCCCGTTCGCGCCCACGATGCCCGCGCAGTGCGTGCCGTGGCCGTGCCCGTCCCAGAAGTCGGTGGTCGACGTGGCGTAGTTGTAGCCGCCGATGATGCGATTGTGCGTGCCGGAGGTGATGTTGGCGCGGTCGTTGGCGCGGTTGGAGGTGCCACCGAGGTCGGGGTGCGCGTAGTCGATGCCGGTGTCCAGCACCGCGACGACGACGTCCTTGCCCGTGATGGTCCTCCCGGTGGCGTTCTTGGCCGTCCACAGGTCGTCGGCGTTGATGAGGGGGACGCTCTGCGTAAGCGTCGCCTCGACCTCGCCGTCCAGCTCGACGCGGGCCACCCCGGCGCGCGCGGCCGCCCAGTCGAGGGCCGCGGCGGGCGCGTTGAGCGCGATGCCGTTGAGCACGACGGTCCACTCGGCCCCGAACGCGACCTCGGGGAAGGATGTGACCATCGCATCCTTGAACGCCCTGTGGGAGGCGAGCAGCTCCTGGTCGTACTCCCGTGCCCGCGCACCGAGCGTGTCAGGGTCGGCGCCGCGGCGCTCCTGGTCGAACCTCCACTGCACGACGCAGGGCGCCTCGAGCACGACGATGGCTGACCAACGGCCGCCCGAGGACCAGAACATGGCGTCGGTCGAGGATGCGGCATCAAGGTCGGAGGGGGCGTCGGCGCCCGCGGGGGCTGACGTGCGCGTCTCGAGCACGCCGATAGCGCCTGGAAGGACGAGCAGGAGGGCGATGGCGGCCAATGCCATGGCCCGGAGTGCGTCGCGTTGGTATCGCAGGTTGTTCACCACTAGCCTAAGCTGGCCAGCGTGGGCATTAGGAGCCGGCTATAAAAGGCTTTCATCGACGTTCGCCCTTTTCGAGACCATACCCTGGCCGACCCCCGGCGGGAGGCTTCCGCCCCCGCGGGGAAGGTTCATAACCCCTCCCGTGCTTCCCTCGACCCGTGCCTGAGGGACCCCCCAGCCGACCGTTGAGCGCCCCCTACGCGGGCGTCGCCGTCGCAGTCGTCGCGGTCTCCTTCTCGTCCATCCTCATCCGGTGGTCGGAGGCGGACGCGCTCGCCATCGCGGCGGGCAGGATGCTGCTCTCCGCCCTGCTCCTGCTGCCGTTCGCGCTCACCTGGGGCCGCGCGGAGCTCCTGTCGCTCACGCGGCGCGACCTCCTTCTCCTCACCGGCATCGGGCTCGTGCTCGCGCTCCACTTCTCCACGTGGATAGCCTCGCTCGGCATGACCAGCATCGCCTCCTCGGTCGTGCTCGTGACCTCGCACCCCGTGCTCGTGGGCCTCGTGGGGCACTTCATGTTCAAGGAGCGCCTCTCCACAATCAACGCGCTCGGCATCGCGATGGGCCTATCGGGAGTGCTCCTGCTCGCGACCGGGGACGCCGGGCAGGGCCGCGACACGCTGCTCGGGGACCTGCTCGCTTGGCTCGGTGGCGTGGCCGCGGGCGTGTACATCCTCGCGGGACGGCGCACGCGCCAGCACATGTCGGTCGTGACCTACGCGTTCGTGGTCTACGCCACCTGCGCGGCCTTCCTGCTCGTGGCCGTCCTCGCGACGGGCACGCCCCTCGCGACGCTCCCCCGGCGCGAGTGGGGGTTGTTCATGCTGATGGCCCTGGGCCCCTCCATCCTGGGCCACACGGTCTACAACTGGGCGCTCAAGCACGTGCCCGCGTCCGTCGTCTCCGTATCGCTCCTCGGCGAGCCGGTCGGCTCCATCTCCCTCGCCTTCGTCATCTTCGAGGAGGTCCCCCCCGACCTCGCGCTCGCTGGCGGGGCCATCATCATCGTGGGCATCCTTCTGGCCACCTGGAGGATGGGCTCGCGCAAGGAAGAGGCCGAGACGTCGGGCTAGATGCAGGGGCAATCGCGAGCCGGACGAACCCGCCTCGGGAGGGCCATCTCAAAGGTCTCAGGGGATGAACATGAGCCTCTTGAGCTCCAGGTTGGACTCGCGCGCCTTCTCGGCGGACTTGTTGAGCGCCTCGAGCTCGTCGTCCGCGAGCGGGAGCTCGATGACCTTGACGATGCCCTCGCGCCCCAGCATGACCGGCACGCCGATGCACACGTCCTCGATGCCGTACTCGCCATCGAGGAGCGCCGAGCACGGGCGGATGATGTGCACGTCGTGGGACACGGCCATGACCATCTCGGCGATGGACGCCCCGGGAGCGTAGAACGCCGAGCCCGTCTTGAGGAGGTTCACGATCTCCCCGCCCCCGTTGCGGGTGCGCTTGATGAGCTCGTCCAGCCTCCCGCGCGGCATCAGCTTGTCCACGGGTATGCCCGCGACCGTGGTGTACCTGGGCAGCGGCACCATCTCGTCGCCGTGCGCGCCCATCACGAGCGCGTGCACATCCTGCACTGCCACTCCGAGCTCGTCCGAGATGAAGGTGCGGAACCGGGCCGAGTCGAGCACGCCCGCCATGCCGAACACCCTCTGGCGGGACGAGCCCAGCAGCTTGGCCGCCAGGTAGGCCATCGAGTCCAGCGGGTTGGTGACCATGATGACGACCGCGTCGGGCGCGTGGGCCTTGATGTGGCCGCACACGTCCTTGACAATCTTGGCGTTGATGGAGAGCAGGTCCGTCCTGGACATGCCGGGCTTGCGGGGCACCCCCGACGTGACGACGACGACGCCCGAGCCCTCCATGAGGGAGAAGTCCGTGCCGCCGGTGACCTTTGCGTTGAAGCCCACCAGGGGGGACGATTCCCACATGTCGAGCGCCTTGCCCTGGGGGAGGCCGTCCACGATGTCGAGCATGACTATCTCGCGCGCCAGCTGCTTCTCCGCAATGTTCAGCGCCGCCGTGGCGCCGACGTTGCCCGCACCAACGACCGTGATCTTGCGCATCCTGCCCACCGCCAGGCGCACCGCCTGGCCGAGCGGGGGTAACGGTACGCGTGACAATAAGGATTTGCCATTGGCCCCGGGCTGGCGTACCTCCAGGCTCTGGCCCGTCCTCTCAGAGCCCGAGCGCGCGCCCCGTCACCCGCGGCACGTCCCCCCGCCTGGCATCGACGAGGCTGAACCCCCCGTCCCCCGCCTCCTCGGCCCAGCCCCAGTCGCACAGGTCCTCCAGCAGCGCGCCCGCACGCTCCTCTGGAAGGGAGGCCTCCTCCGCGACCTCGCGGACACCCATCGCCCCCCTGGCCGACGCGAGCGCCTCCAGGACGCGGCACTGGGCCCCGAGCTCGGCGCGCGACCGTTCCAGCACCGCCTCGAGCATCGCGACGTATCCAGGCGACAGGCCGTGGGCGCGGGCGCTCACGAGGATGATGCCGATGTAGCCCGGGGAGGGCACAAGGCCCGGCCGGGGCTCGACGACCGTGTAGGTCCACGCGTCCACGGGCCTGCCCGTGGCCAGGGAGCGGACCTCCAGGCGCCTGCGCCCGTACATCCGCTCGGGCACGCCCTCCCACCGGTCCATCGCCTCCAGGAGGCGCCCGTCCGCGAGTCCGTAGAGCAGCCCCTCGACCGTGTCGCCGGGCGACGGCACGACATCGGCCGCGCCCCCGAGCCACCTGGAGGGAGAGGGGAAGTCGAACTCGAGCCGGTGGTCGTGCAGCACGGCGGCCTCGCAGGAGCCGAACGGGACGCCCCGGCGCACCATCTGCGCGCCGTCCATGTTCGAGCCGTAGGCGAAGTACCACATGCAGGGCGCCCCCGTGGCCGGGTCAGAGCGTCACTAGTCTCTCACTCGCCTGCGGCGGGTGTGCCCGAGCCCCGCGAACGCGATTGCGGAGACGAGGAACGCCACGATGGTCCACAGGACATCGCCGCCAGTGAAGTAGTAGACCAATCCCGCGACGATAAGGGCCGGGAGGAACTCAACGACGAACTCCAAGACGAAGACGAATATCAGGGCGATGATGACGACTACGACCACCAAGGCGATGCAAGCCACACCAAACTCGAAGAGGGCCATACAATATGAATTCCCACACGATTTAATATATTTTTCGATGTTTTCGTATGTGGGCACCGCCCGGAGCATGTGCTCGAGGGGGATGGACCGAGGACGCCATTATCCGGCAATGGGGCGGGCGGACCCGCCCCACCCTCGCCGACGGACCGTCTGGTCGTCTGTGAGCCCCTCGCGGCCATCCCCTGGGAGGGTCCATTGGGAGCGAGGTCGCCACAAGGACCTCCCCTAGGACGGTCCCTTCCCGTCACACCCCTCATCCCACGTTGAAGTACTCCTTGGTGTCCCCCATGCGGTTCAGGATGAGGAAGGCGATGGGGATCACGCAGAAGAGGATGAACGGAGGGCGCAGGTACCCGAGGGGGAACACCCAAGCGATAAAGTTGAGGATCAGGGCCCAGGTGAGGGCCCGGCGCCACCCCACGTCCCCCCTCAGGTAGCCAGGGAGGGATATGAGCCCGGCGAAGCCCAGCAGCACGGAGAGGTTCCCGGATTCGAGGGTCAGGTACTGAGCAGGGGCCAGGTTTGTCGCACCGTTCAAGAAGCCCGAGAGGAGGGACGCCACCATGAGTAGCCCCGGCACGACGGCAGCCGCCACATAGCCCACGAGCACCAATCCTGCGAGCTGGACGCTCCTTGGGCGGGGCCCGGCTCTCTGGAGCCTGTCCGCGATGGCGGCGGGCCATGAGCCCTTATTGATGACTACGGCGACCATGCCGCGGGGTGTCCCCGTCACCAGCAGATCGTGCTCGTCGAGGCACATCAGGGCGAACCGCGGCGCACCTCCCGGCGGCGTCCTCGCCGGGGCAGGGGCCCCTGACGCCGAGAGCGCCCCGATCGACGCGGCCAGGTCCTTGAACTGCCGCAAGTGGGACCTGCCATCCACATCTCTCTTGGGGGAGAAGTCCTCGATGATGCCCCCGCCTCCGTCAAGGAGGGCGCAGTACGATATCGCGGAGGACACACGCGCGAGCTCGTGCGCGCGGGTCATAGGCCCAGCGGAGCCTCTCCTCCCCCAGCCTGTTCCTCCCAGACCGGACCGTCCAGTCCTTCGGACGGCGGGACGCGAGGGAGCCCTTCCAACAGTCCTCTTCGACGTTCCCGTGGAACCTTCGCCTTGGGACATCCTAGACCACCTCCCACCTGGGACGCTCGCGGGGCAGGATCAAGTGCCTCGTGGGCCGACCCTGTCTGACGCACCCCTGGGCCTCCAGGAGGGCCATGTCGTGCGATAATGGTGTGGATGCAGATTTATATGTTGATGCGCTCCCGACCATGCGTCAGCCGCCCAGGCCCGTGCAGTTGACCGTCCAGTACTTGAAGAGAGTGTACGCCCCGACGAGCGCCACGCCCGCAGCGCCCGCGAGCCGCAGCCACCTGTGCGAGCCAAGCGCGTTCCGGACGGTGCGACCGGCGAGCAGGCCGATGACGGGGTAGAGGCTCGACGTCGCGACGTAGGCGAGCGACATCAGCACCACCGTGCCTGGGGGGCTCACGAGCAGCAGTGGCACTAGCAGCGTGAGCTTGAGGCACGGCGTGGCCCCGCGAACCACGCCCAGCGCGAATCCAGCGAGGAGGGGCCGCCGGGAGCGCGTCAGGAAGGACAGCCGCTGGGGCACGTTGGCGCACGCGTCGTGCGCGTGCCCCCCGTCCCTGCACGCGGCGCAGTCCCCCTCGCAGGAGCCCCCGTCGGCCGCCAGCCGCCCGCCATGCGCGGTGCCCGCATCGGGGCAACCGCCCACCATCGAGGGCCTCGGTGCCGTCGCGGCGATGATGACGGCGACGGTGATTGAGGACGCCCCGAACGCGAGCGCCAGCGTCGCCTTGTCGACGAGCAGGGCCGACCCGAGGAGCCCGACGGCGAGGCACAGCGCGAGCACGCCGAGCGTCCTGCCCGCGAGGAAGCCCCAGCCCAGGCGGCGGTCGGCGCCCGCGAAGCACGCGCCCATGAAGACGCACAGCAGGCTGTCGCTCAGGGCGATGCCCACGAGCACCGCGGCCGCGACCTCATGCCACACCTGGCGTCCTCCGCGCCTGCCACCATCGTACAGGCCAGTATATCTAAGTTAGGGAGCGGCTCGCACCCCCCGAGGCACGTGCGCCCCTCACGCCATGAGCATGCCGCCGTTGACGTGCAGGACCGCGCCCGTCATGTAAGACGCATCCGAGCCCACCAGGAACGCGACCGCCGACGCCACGTCCTCGGGCTCTCCGATGCGGCGGGCGGGGACGCCGTGGGCGCGCTCCTGCAGCTGCGCCTCGGAGTAGGGCGCGAGGATGGCTGTCCGCGTCATGCCGGGTGCGACGCAGTTGACCCTGACGCCGTGGGGCCCGAGCTCGAGCGCGAGCGCGCGCGTGAGCCCCTCGACGGCGGCCTTCGAGGCGCCGTAGTGCGCGCCATGGGCCGAGCCCAGTCGCGCGAGCTGCGAGCTCACCAGCACGGCGGAGGGCCCCTGGCCATGGCGCAGGTGGGGCACGGCCGACCTCACCACGTGGAACGCGCCCGAGAGGTTGGTCGAGATGGTGGCCGCCCACCTCTCCGGCGGCAGCTCCTCGATGTGCGCGCGGTCGTAGAGGCCCGCGTTCGCGACGACCGCGTCGAGCCCCCCGAGCCCAGTCGCGGCATCCGCGACGAGCCGGAAGCACTCCTCCGGGACTGACACGTCTCCCCCGAGGACGACCGCCCTCGCACCGAGGGCCTCCACCTCGCGCGCGACCCCCGCGGCCTCGGCACCGCCCGAACGGTAGTGCACCGCGACGTCCCAGCCCTCCCGCGCAAGCCGCCTCGCGATGGCCGCGCCGATGCCGCGGGACGCCCCTGTCACGAGTGCCCTGGACCGCACGGTAGGCCGCATGGCCCTATGCGGCAAAGAACCTTACGCGCGGCGGTGATGGCCGTCACCCGTCGCGCCGTCCCCCCGCGCCCTTGCCCTTGTCCGTGCCCTTCCCCCTGCCCTTGCTCCTCCCCTTGGCCGAGGTCCCGAGCTCGGCACGCGCCCACAGCGCGGTCATCACGGCCGCGACGGCGCTGCCCGCGATGACGAGCACCCAGCCGAAGGCCTTGACGCCGTCGTCGTGGGGGTTCGCAAGGATGTAAAGCACCCCCAGGACCGCGATGACGATGCTGACTGCGACGACGCGTAGCAAGGCTGCCTGGCCCCCCCAGCGCGGAGCTAACGGAAGGGGACGGGGCTCGGTGCATAAAAGGCCTTCGGAGGCGCGCACCAGCATGCGTGGCCATGGCGACCCTCCAGCACGGCCGCGGGACCGTCGTCGTCGGATGCGTCCGCTACCGCCCCCCCAGCTCGGGGGCCGGGGGCATGCGATGGCCCGCATCCCCGACGGGCCCCTGTGTCCAGCACCCCAACGTTTATCTCGGGAAAACGACAATCCGCTCCGGACATGTGGTGACCTCATGACCAGGCGTTTCGTCATTCCCGTGCTCGCGCTGCTAATCCTGTCGACCGTTCTCCCGATCGCCCTCGCCGGCGAGGATGACGGCGACGCCCTCGCCCCCTCCCCGAACCTGGAGATCCTCGACCCCCGCGTCATCAATGCGACCTACACCCGCCGCGTGCCCATCATCGACGGCGAGCTGGTCCCCAACGAGTGGACCACGGCGGGCACGAGCTCCGCCCTGGCGGACGCCATCCCGCCCGCTTGGCAGGAGACGGGCGCGAACATCTCGGGCGAGGGCATCGGAAGCGACGCCGACGCGAGCCACCTCATCTATGCGATGTACGACGAGGAGTACCTCTACCTGGCCTTCAACTGCTCGGACGACAATGTGTCCCTACCCAGCTACCCGGGCGAGTTCTGGACCTCGGACGGCATCGAGGTGTGCATCGACGGCGCCCTCGACAAGGACCCCGACCAGCGCACCGACGACGGCTTCCAGGACGGCGACACCTTCTACGTCCCGGCGGACGGGCAGGATGGCATCGCCTGGAGCGAGCACCTCGGTAACATGTACCGCAGGGGCTGGGGCCGCAACGACGCCTGGTTCTCCGTGTCCGCCAACTACACCGGGTACTATATAGTGGAGCTCGAGATCCGTCTCGGCGCCATCAGGGGGCCCGGGCCCACCAGCACCATAGGTTTCGACACAGGCCAGGCCGACAACGACAACGAGACCCCTGAGGTGGAGGGGCGCCTTAGGTGGCAGGGCGTGGACGGGGTCGACATGGCCGTCCACGAGCCCGCCTGGGGCCGCATGTACCTGCGCACCTTCATCGAGGCCGACGCCGGCATCCCGCAGGACGTGACGCAGGGCACCATCGTGACCCTCAACGCCTCGGCCACGCGCCACAACCACCCCGAGTTCGGGACGGCCGGCACCTACACCTGGACCTTTCTGTATGGGGGCGCGACCCGGACGCTCACCGGCGAGACGCCAACCTTCAGGTTCGACATACCTGGCGAGTACCAGCTCACGCTCAACGTCACCGACGGGACCGGCGTGTACGGCCTGGACACGGTCCGCGTGGGCGTGCGCGACACCGTCGCGCCCGTCGTCGATGCGGGCCCGGACGCGACCGTCCAGCAGGGGGACACCCACGCCTTCAACGCCGGGGGCACGACCGACAACGACCCGGTCTTCCCCGCGGGCGCGGACTTCACCTGGATCATCGTGGACGGTGGCGTCGTCCGCCTCCACGGCGCCGCCCCGACTTACACGTTCGCCAACGCGGGCGAGTTCCTCGTGCGGCTGCAGGTGACGGACGCGGGCGGCAACCGCGGCGAGGACACGATGACCATCACTGTCATGGACGTGGAGCGCCCGGTCGCGGTCGCGCCGGACGACAAGACGGTGAACGACAGGGAGGAGGTGCCCCTCGACGGCTCGGCCTCGACGGACAACATGGGCATCGCCAGGTACGTCTGGACCCTCGACATCCGTGGCACCCTGGTCACAATAACGGGCGTCACGCAGACTTACACCTTCCCGTCGCCTGGCATCTACCGCGTCGACCTCACCGTCTTCGACGACGACGACAACAACGACACGGCCTCCTTCAACGTCACGGTCCTTGACATCACAGCGCCCGTCGCGAGCGCGGGCGCGCCCCAGGACATCGACGAGGGCACGGAGGTCACGCTCGACGGCACGATGTCCTTCGACAACGTCGCCATCGTCAACTGGACGTGGACCATCTCCATCGGTGGGACTGCCATCGACACGCTCTCGGGCGAGGAGGTCCGCTACATCTTCGCGAGCCCTGGCCTCTACGACATCACGCTGCAGGTGTTCGATGCGGTTGGCCTCACGACCTCGGACACGGTGCAGGTGCGGGTCGAGGACAGGACCGACCCGACCGCGAACCCCGGCCCCGCCCGCACCGTGGACGAGGACGCGCCCGTGCAGTTCTCGGGCGCGAACTCGACCGACAACGTGGGCGTGGTCGAGTGGAACTGGACCATCGACAGGACCGGCTACCCGCGCGTGCGCAGGTCGGGCGCGTCGTTCGCGTACTCTTTCGAAGAGCCCGGGGTGTACAACGTGACCCTCACCGCCACCGACGGGGCGGGCAACTGGGACGCCGCCTTCGTCACCATCACGGTCAAGGACGTCACAAAGCCCATGGCGGTGCCGCCCCCCAATATCGCCATCAACATCGGCCAGACCGTCGTCTTCGACGGCGGGGCGTCGTCGGACAACGTGCGCGTCGTGCGGTGGGTGTGGAACTACACCTACCTCGGGGTGCCCGTCGATGTCGAGGGCGTCAACGTCACGCGCCTGTTCGAGGCGAAGGGCAACTACACCGTCCGGCTCACGGTCTACGACGAGGCCGGCAACTCCGCGCTGAGGACGTTCTACGTCGACGTCATCAAGCCCAAGGCGAGGAACGAGCCCGGCTTCGGCGCCGCCGCCGCGGTCGCCGCCGCCGCCGCATCGGCGGCCGCGGCTGTCGCTGCCGCGTCGCGCCGCCGCCGCCACGCCTGAGCGGACGGCACCCACCGCGCCGAGCCAAGCCGAACGGCGCCACGGCGGCGCATCGCCAGGCGCCGCCACGCAGGCGCGCGTTGTCGCTGCCTTTAAGTACCGCGTCGGCCCTTCACGGCGCGCAAGCGTGCGGCCATGGTCCAGGGGTCAAGACAAAGGCTTCCCAAGCCTTTGACCCGGGTTCGATTCCCGGTGGCCGCACCTCCCATCCGCCACTCCACACGGGCACGGCCTGGCCAGCATGCCCGTCATTATGGGAAACCTTATAAATCGACAAGGCTTTTGGAAACCAGGCGAGTGAGTGGTCACGATGAAATGCAAGGCCGCGCTGCTGGTCCTGCTCATGGTCCTGTCGGTCTTCCCGACGACCGTCGTCCTGGCGCAGGGACCCGAGGAGAGCCGCAGCCCGGGTACCGTCGAGGTCAAGCTTTACACCCACCTCTCGGCCAACAGCGCGACGCTCACGACCGAGCCGAGCACCGCGTTCATCCGTCCCCGCCTCACAAGCCTCGAGTTCCCCTCGGTCGACCTCACCCGCGACCTGCGTGTGGTGGGCGGCGACCTCTATGTGGGCGGCAAGGGCTTCAAGGCCATGCTCGAGGTCCAGGCGCCGTGGGGTTCCACCACAGACCCCTCGGTCACGCTGGAGGTCCTGGACGACACGACGGTCATCGCCAAGAGCCAGAACACCACCATCACCCGCGGTAGCAGCAAGCCCGATTGGGAGATACCGTTCACGCCCGCCAAGGACGGCTACACCTTCCTGCGCCAGCACAGCATCTCCCTCCGGGTCACATCCGACGTGAGTGTCCACGTCCAGACCAACACGGACTCCTTCCTGTCAATCAAGTGCCAGGACCACCTGTCCATCGATGTGGACACCCGCAACTTCGAGGACAAGCGCGCGACGACCTTCTACCCCAACGACCTGGCCGAGAGCCGCGTCGTGGTGGTCGCGGGCGCCGCCAAGGACCCCTTCGGCGGCAATGACATCGGCGGCGTCAACGTGAGCATCCGCAGGCCGGACGGGACCTCCGCGCTCGAGCCCACGGCTGCCGAGATGGACCAGCTCAACTACACCCACAGGTGGAGCTACGCGACGGGCCTCCCGGCAGGCAGGTACACCATTAACGTCACGGGCCGCGACCTGCAGGGCCACACGTTCGCCACCGTCGGTAGCTTCTACATGAACGAGTTCGGGCTGCGCATCTCGGCCGAGGGCGAGGAGGCGGGCCGCATCACCAAGTCCACCACGCCCGGCACGGCGGCCAGGTACACGCTCACCATCCTCAACATCGGCGGGCGCAGGACCAGCGTCCAGATGGACTCGGGCACACCCATCTCCTCCTGGACGACCTCGTTCACCCGCCCGACGTTCGACCTGGATGCGGGCCAGGACGACGACACCACCTTCGAGGTCAAGCCCTCCGGGGCGCTGGGCGGCGGCAACGAGTCCAAGTTCATCGTCACCGCCACGGCCGCCTCCGACACCAACACCCCCAAGGCCACCGACACCATCGAGGCCGAGACCTTCGTGCGCAACGAGGTCGCGTTCTCCGTGCTGCCGGAGAAGCCCGACCCCAAGACGGTGGGCGTCGGCGGCACGGTGGACCACTCCTTCACGCTTCGCAACACCGGCGAGTACACCACCAGCGTGGACCTCACCATCACGGGCGTCCCGACCGGCTGGACGGCCGAGCTGCGGGGCTCGCGCGTGAGCAGCAACGCCATCGAGGACCTGACGTCGATGGAGATAGTCGACATCACGCTGCGCGTCGGCGCCCCCTCCTCCTCGACGGTCAAGAAGGTCGAGATGAAGGTCCGGTGCACCTCCCGCGAGTACCCGACCACCTACGCGGAGGTCGCATTCACGACCAACCTGGTCATCGGCGTGGCCCTCCGCCCGACGCCGCCCCTCTCGCACAACAAAGACCCCGGCGACACTTTCAGCATCTTCTTCGCTGCCTGGAACCCCGACCCACAGCGCGAGCACAACATCACGTTCACGGTCGTGCAGAAGAACACCGCCTGGACCGACCGCACGAGCTTCAGCTTCACGCCCAGCAACACCGCGCGGCTGCAGCCCAACCCCACCGGTTCGAGCCCCACGAACTTGGCCGTGCAGGTGACGGTGCCCAAGGACGCGACCGCGGGGGCGTTCAGGTTCACGGTGAAGGGCGTGGTCGACACCAACGACAACGTCTACGCGAGCTTCGACTTCAACATCACCATCAGCGTGCGCCGCGCGCTTGGCTGGACCTCGGAGCTGCCGGAGCAGCCGATGCCCATCAAGATAAAGGACGTCTCCGTAATCTTCTTCAACGTCAAGAACGAGGGCAACGTCATCGAGACGGTCAACATATCCATCACGACGGGGGAGGACTTCATCAAGATATGGATTAACGACGCCCCCGGCGGCCTCCTGACCAATCTCCGGCTCGAACCTGGCCAGACCCAACAGATCAAGGTCGGGCTGGAGGCGAGGGAGGACGCACGCAACAAGCAGGAGGCCACCATCCGCGTCCGGATGAAGTCCGCGGACAACCCGAGCCTCGACCGCGAGACGGACGTCAAGCTCGCCGTCGAGAAGGACGCGAACGAGGTCTTCTTCGAGTTCCTCGAGATAATGTGGCTGCCCACGGTGCTTCTGGGGCTCGTGGCCGTCCTGGTCTACAGCACCCACCGCAACCGCATGCGCGGCAGGGGCGAGGACGAAGAGGAAGCCAAGGACGAGGGCAAGGGCAAGAAGCCCCAGCACGGCACCGTCGTCCGCCAGTAGGGGTCGAGCGAGACCGAGGCAGGCCTGGGCCACTCCCCCCCGTCGCAGCCCATCCATCCCGCCGTCACACGGTCGTGACCACGTTCCCAGACTCGAGCACGAGCACGGTCGATTCGGCCTGGCTGACCATCCCCGAGCCCACCTCGCCCAGGATGGGGTACTCGTAGACCGCGCCGGAGCGCACCAGCTGCCTCAGCACGGGCGCCGGCTTGCGCGAGAGCGGGGCGCACCACCGCTCCGCGAAGGGCAGGCCCTTGAACCGCTCGTCCGCGAGCGACAGCAGCTCGGCCGCCTCGTCCGAGGGCCCATGACCGGGTCGCTGCACCCTGAATATGTGGGAAGGCCTCTTGCCGTCGACGCGGCCGCGCCCGTCGGTGGCGAAGGGCTCGACCGCGACCGCGGTCCCGCCCTGGATGACGCCCGCGCGGGGGTCCGGTACGTTCGGGACCGAGAGCCCGGCGTGAAGGTCGTAGCGCTCGAGCGAGTGGCCCGTCAGGTTCTCGATGGGTGCGAAGCCGTGGCCCTTGATGACGCCGGAGACCGCCTCGCCCACGCGCGCCAGGTTCGTGCGGGGCGCGAGCATGTCGATGGCGACCTCGAGCGCCTCGCGGCTCGCGCGCACCAGGTCCGTGTAGTCGCCCGTACCAATCTCGATGGTCACGGCCGTGTCGCCGATGTGCCCGTCCACGTGGGCCCCGCAATCGAGCTTGACCAGCTGGCCTCGCTCGAACCGGAGGCCCGTGTCCGTCGAGAGGGGCGTGAAGTGCGCGGCCACGTCGTCGATGGCGATGTTGACGGGGAAGGCGAGCCCCACGTCGGGCCCCTGCGACACGATGTGACGCTCGACGAGCTCCACGACCTCAAGTATGCTCGCCCCATCCCGGATGAGCCCCGAGCCGAACCTGATGCCAGCGGCCGCGGCCTTCCCCGCCCGCCGGTACTTCTCGATGGTCTCGTCGTCCATGTGAGCACCTGGCGATGCGCTCATTCGGCCAGCATCTCGTCGAGCCAGTCGGAGGTCACGATGCCCTCGCGCAGTATGTGCACGTCCCCGCCGGGGAGGGGCTCGATGATGGTGGACGGGGACTGCACGGGCGCCTCGCCCGAGTCGATGTAGTAGTCGACGCCGTCGCCGAGCTGGTCACGGGCCTCCTCCATCGTCCGTGGGGGCTCCTTGCCATGCAGGTTGGCGGACGTCGAGATGATCGGTCCCGAGGCCTCGCACAGCGCGATGGCCAGCGGATGGTGCACGGCACGCACGACGATGTCCGCGCGCCCGCCCGTGAGGGTCTTTGGCACGTCCTTGCGCTTGGGCAGGAGGAACGCCACGGACACGGCCTCGAACTTGGATACGAGGTCCCAGGCCCAGTCGGGCACGTCGGCCACGACATCGAAGTCGTCCACGCGCGCGACCGCCACGGCAAGCCCCATGGTCCTGGGGCGGCGCTTTACCTTGTAGACGCGCTCGATGGTCTCCCTGTTGAAGGGGTCACCGCCCAGGCCGTAGAGGGTCTCGGTGGGGTACACGACGAGCGCGCCGCGCTTGAGGTGCTGCACGAGCTCCTCGAGCAGTCCGCCCTCTGTGAAGCTCGCGACGCACTCCGCGCCCTTGTCGAGGCAGATGATCTCCTTCATCCATCCCACTTCCAGGTCGTCCACGGCGCAGGCCCTCTGGCACCAGAGCCGCGGACCGGGGCATGGACCACGTCGGATAAGAAATCTTCGGATGAGAGGGACGGGACGGGACGCGCCAGGGGACGCCCTCCAAGGCACAGCGCGGGGATGACGGTTGACAGGTTCGCGGGAACGTTGATATATGCGATAGAGGACATCGGCGAGTCAGCACACGTTATCGGCGAGGGCGTACCATCGAGGAGGCGGCAGCATGGACGAGGGCAGGACGGTCGTGAAGGTGGAGGGTCTCCGCAAGGTCTTCAACGGAAGCGTCAAGGCGGTCGACGGCGTCTCGTTCGAGGTCCGCGAGGGCGAGGTCTTCGGCTTCCTCGGCCCGAACGGCGCGGGCAAGACGACCACCATCTCAATCCTGACCACGCTCACGCTCCCGACGGCCGGCCGCGCCGAGATTCTCGGCCACGACGTCGTCGCGGAGCCGGACCTGGCGCGCAGGGCCATCGGGTTGGTCCCGCAGGAGCTGACGCTCGACGACGAGCTAACCGGGCGGGAGAACCTCACGCTCCAGGCAACGCTCTACCACGTCCCCAGGGAGCAGGCGCGCGCAAACGTCGAGCAGGTGCTCGGGCTCGTGGGGCTCAATGGCGCGGCCGACAGGCCAGTCAAGACCTACTCGGGAGGCATGAAGAAGAGGCTCGAGCTCGCCAATGGGCTCGTACACCGCCCGCGCGTGCTGTTCTTGGACGAGCCCACTCTGGGCCTGGACATCCAGACGCGCACGACGATTTGGGACTACATCCGCCGTCTGAGGGCCGAGACGAACATGACCATCTTCCTCACCACGCACTACCTGGAGGAGGCGGACCTCCTGTGCGACCGCATCGGGGTCGTCGACCACGGCCGCCTCATCGCCCTCGACACGCCCGAGGGCCTCAAGCGCGCGGTGGGGGGCGACATCATCGAGGTCGTGGTCGACCGGTGCGACGACGACCTCCTGGCCATCGTCAGGGGCATCGGGGGCATGGAGGTGCTCGCGGGCGCCTGCACGGGCGGCAAGCTGCGCGTGAAGGTGCCCGAGAGCGGCAGCGCGCTGCCGAACATCCTGTCCACTTTATGGAAGAAGGGCTACGAGATCGTCAACGTCAGCGTGCACAAGCCCTCGCTCGACCAGGCCTTCCTGCTCCTCACTGGCAAGGAGCTGCGCGACGGTGGCGCTGACGCCCCCGCGGCCCCGGTCGAGGGACAGGCGGCACCGGCCCAGGCAAAGGCCCCGGCAGGGGGGCGGTGAGCCCCGTGCTCAGCGAGACATACGCGCTCGCGGTCCGCGACCTCAGGCGGTGGTGGCGGCACCCCATGGAGATCATCCTGGTCTTCACCACCCCGCTCATGTGGCTGCTCCTCTTCGGGCAGGCCTTCAACATCGGCGAGCTGGTCCCCTCGGGCCCCGTGGCCCCTGGCGCGCCGAGCGTGACGTCCACGTTCGGCGGCGCGGGCGACTACTTCAGCTTCATGGCGCTGGGCCAGATAGCGCTCATCGTGATGTTCTCGACGTTCTTCAGCGGGGTCAGCATCCTCTACGACCGCAAGTCGGGCTTCCTCTACAAGCTGCAGGTCGCGCCCATCCCGAGGAGCGCCATCCCGCTCTCGAGGATCTCAGCATCCGTCTTCAAGTCGATGCTGCAGGCCGCCGTCGTGCTGCTGCTCGCGGTGGCGTTCACCGCCATCCCCGGGCTCAACGGGCTGCACTTCGCGGGCGGCTTCGGCGTGACCGACCTGCTGCTGCTGCTCCTGTTCGTGGTGCTCATCTCCGTGGGCTTCTCGGCCCTCTTCACCGCGCTGGGCCTTGCCGTCAAGAACGAGGAGACGCTCTGGGGCCTCATCAACATCCTCAACTTCCCGCTCATGTTCACCAGCAGCGCGCTCGTGCCCATCTCGCTCATGCCCGACTGGCTCGCGACGGTCGCGCGCTACAACCCTGTCACGTTCGCCGTCGACGGCATGCGCCAGCTGGTCTTCCAGACGGACGTGGGCGCGGTGCACAGCCTGGGCGCGGACCTGCTGGGCATCGCGGTCTTCTGCGCCGTGATGATAGGCCTGGGCGCCCTCCTCTCGCGCAGGGCGCTGATGCGGGGATAGAACAACCCAGGACGTGCAACGGGTCCTGATGGCACGGTATTCGATGATTCATAGCACGGCAGCCCTGGACCCCGTGCCCAGGTGCGAGCACTCGCCCTCCGACAACCTCAAATACCCGCAGCCAGTATCCACGCTCTGGACCGGGAGAAGGAGAGCGACCGACGGTAGGCCCCCGGATGGGCGGCAACGCCCACACCCTGGGGCCGGCCGAGGAAAGTCCCTCCTCCAAGTCAAGGTGAGCGGACGTAACCGGCCGGCGACCCCTAGGGCGCCGGCGGGCCAAGTCGCCGGGGCGAGAGCCCCGGGCGGTGGAGCAGAAACGGCACAGCCCCCGGGACGCGATGAACCCGGCTGCGGGGGAGGACCCCGGGGGACCTGGTGAAACGGCCCCGCCCACCGGAGCAAGCCCAAGCGTCCGGGATGAGGCGACGCGACCGGAAGGTAGGGCGCTCAGTCGAATGTCGCGAGCCCGGTGGTTTCGGCCGCCGGGGTAACAGAAGAGGGCTTACTCCCTCCACCCGGTCCACCCGCCCCCGCGGGGCGGGGCGAGGCGGAGGCGCAAGGGCATGGTGAGGCGGCACGCGGCGGAGTGGTGGGACCTCTTCGCCCCCGACGACGACCTCGAGTGGCACATGGAGCTCGCGCGCCGCGCGGGCCCGCGCGCGCTCGACATCGGCGTTGGCACCGCGCGCCTCGCCATCCCCATCGCGGCCTCCGGCCGCACTGTTGTGGGCATCGACGATTCCCTCGAGCTGCTCCACATCGCCCATGCCAAGGTCTCGGCGAGGGGCGGCGGCGTCGTGGGGCGCATGCGGCTGCTGCACGGGGACGTGCGGGACTTCTCGCTCCCGCGCGAGCCGCCGTTCGACCTCGTCTACTCGGCCGAGGGCGTGCTCAACCGGTGCCACGACCGCGCCGACCTCGCCCACGCGCTCGGGTGCGTGCGGGACGCGCTGCGCGTCGGGGGCACGCTTTCCTTCACGCTCCTGCGCGTGGAGGGGGACGACATGGACGGCCGGCCGCGGCTCGCGGGCGTGCGGCCGCTCGGCGACGGCGAGGAGGTCCAGAGGCACGTGGCCTGGACCCCGGGCCCCAAGAGGGGCGACGTCATCGTCCACACGACCTACGAGAGGTTCGACCGTCGCGGCCGCTCGGTCGAGCGCGTGCAGGAGCGCGAGCAGGTCCACGTGTTCGAGCCCGTCGATGTCGCGGAGGTGCTGCAGCTCAGCGCTTTCCAGGACGTCGAGCGGTTCTGCGACCACAAGGGGGGCCGCAGCGCGGGGCACAAGGACAGGCTCATGGTCTACCGGTGCCACCGCGGGCCGTGACTGCCCATCGCCATCACGTTGCCGCCACCGCACGCGCGTGGGCCTTCACGGCCCTCAGGTAGCCCCAAAGCATCGGCGGGATGCACGCGGCCGCGACGACGAGCGGCCACCGAAGGTCCCCCCCGAGCGCGATGGCGACGGCGACCACGGCCACGCCCGCGATCCTCCCCACGTTGAACATGAGCTCACGCAGGCCCATCGCGTCGTCGAAGCCGAGCCCGAGCTCGGCCATGAGCGTGAAGGTGAAGGCCATCATCATGTAGGTGAAGAACTCCGTGAGCCCCACCGCGAGCGACCACAGCCTGAGCTCCCCGAACGTGAGCGTGACCAGGAGCGTCGCGACCGTCACGCCGACCGACGAGATCACAAGCGGCACGCGGCGGTCGCGCGCGCGGTCCGACCACCTCCCCGCGAGCACGGACGCGACGCCCGCCATGAGCCCGAGGAACGCCAGGAACCCGCCGTAGACCGACACCTCGTCGGTCATCCTGACCGTCCCCAGGGGGAGGATGAGCCAGAAGATGCCCTGCCACATGCCCTCGAGGCCCGCGAGCGGGGCGACCGCCCGGCCCTCGCGGAAGGCCCGTGGGAGGCGGAACTCCATGGGCCTCCCCCAGTCCGCTGTCGCGACGACGGCCGCGCCCGCGAGCAGCAGCCCCGCGCCCGCCCCGAGCGCGACCGCGTAGGACGCGCTGCCGATGACGGCCGCGCCCGCGAGGGGCATGGTCGCCGCAGCGACCGCGAACAGCGCGAACAGCGCCGTGCTCCTACCCGCGCGGTCCGAGTCGGTGGTGTAACGGAAGAACACGGCATTGTACGGGACCCAGAACACGGCGATGAAAATCCCGTGCAGCACGGCGGCGACGTAGAGCGCGCCCATCCAAGCCAGGCCCATCGCGACGACGAACGCGAAGGCCCTCATCACGAGCCCCACCGCCATCGACGCGCGCACGTTCACGGGCCGGCTGAGCGGCGTGATGGCGAGCGCGGACACGCCCCAGAGCACCGCCGTGAAGAGCGCGAGCTCCGCCTCGGAGTGGCCCGCGGCGATGGCCTGGATGTAGACGAAGCCCCACGCCAGCGACTCGGCCGAGGTGTTGGTCGCCTGCAGCGCCATCAGGCGCTTGAAGTCCCCCGCTCGCACGGGCGAGGGCACCACGGTCCGCCCAGAAAACCCTTGCGCAGCGGAACCGAGCGCATCGAGCGCGACCGCTTCCCGGGAATGCCCCCGGAACCCCTCACTGGTGAGTAAAAAAATATTAATATCTCTTTTCCGGCGTTTGGTGGGAAAGTCCTAACCATTCACGCAAATTATATAAGTGGGATTTGACAAATAATAGCATGCCCCCCTCCCTCCGTGCCGCCTTCCCCCCCACCGGCGTGCTCCCAAGAAGGAACTCCAAGGCCCCTACCCCGGGCCATTTACGGACGGGAGGGGGGTCACGGTGACCACATGCCCCGCGACCTCGTCCGGACGCTCGGGACGCTCCTCATCGCGGCGAACGCCCTCGTGGCGTTCCTGTCGCTCACGAACCTCGCGCTCGTCGCAGCGGGCGCGATCGTGGTGAGCGTCCCGGACGCGGACGACCTCGCGTACGCCTACGACCGGGCCAACGCCACGGTCCTGGTGACGACCGCATTCACGGTCGGCAACCGGGGCATCTACCCCGTCAGGGGCCTCGACATCGACTCACGCCTCGCCTCCCCTTGGGGGTCGCAGATGGCGAGCTACAGGGCCCACGGCCTCAAGGTCAGGGCGGGGGAGGTGCGGACCTTCCCCGTCGCCGTGGGCCTGTCGGCGAGCGAGCTCCTCGACGGGCACGCGCTCGGGCTGCTTTTCGAGGACGGCGAGTTCGAGCTCAAGGTGCGCGTCCGCGCGTCCTACACGATGGGCCTCACCCGGTTCGCTTCGGACGAGGTCCAGAGGTTCGAGTGGCACGCACCTCTCGCGCACATGCGCGAGCTGCTCGGGGACGACGGCCTGCTCGAGGCAGCGGGCCGCGCCCTCGGGTGGGTCGCGCCCTTCGTGCGCGAGCAGCTGGCACAGGCCATCTTGGACTCGGCGCTCTCAGACGGGGAGTGGAGGGAGCTCCCCGTCAGCACCTGGGCGACGCTCCATTACAGGCTGTGGCTCGACCCCGAGGTCGGGACGGGCGCGTTCGAGGCCATCCTCGGCGGCGAGGTCTCGGGGCACCCGTGGTCACTCGGTGCGGCGGTGCCGCTGCGCATCGAGGGCGGCATGGTCATGCTCGCGCAGGAGGCGGTGCCCGATGACGGATAGGGGCCTTCGCGAGAGCTCTTGGGCGAAGGCCTCCTGGGCGCTCGCCTACTACGTCCTCATCCCCACGGTCATCGTGACCACGATCAAGTGGCGGTACCCAGAGCTCTCGGGCGAGCACCTCGACGCCACGCTCCGATGGGTCCTCGCCGCGGGGATGGTCATCGTGGGCGTGAGCGCCGTGAGGGCCGAGTTCGAGCAGGGCACGCGCATGAGGCTCTGGCTCGACCTCGCCTACGTCCTGCTCGCCATCGCGTGGCTGCTGGGCGTGCTCGGCGGCGACACCGTGCTCGAGCAGAGCTGGCAGGGGCATCCGTTCTCGATCGACATCACGCGCCTGTTCGCGGTCGTGGCGTCGCTCGCGTCGCTCAACATGCTCCACTACGCCCTCGAGTACAGGAGCGGGAGGGCTGTCGAGGGGGACGCGCCCGGCGCGGAGATGCGCCAGGGCCCCGTGACCATCGAGCCCGTCGAATGAGCGCGTCCGCTCGCCATCGTCCGTTCCACGAGCAATGGTGTGGGGTACTTACCCCGTCGCGCGCCCGCCTACGCGGGCGCCGAACGCCAGGGACCTACGAGGCCACGTAAAGCTTGCGGTCGGCCACGGGTACGCGGGTATCCGCGTAGAGGACGACGTTCTCGGGGTTGTACATGCCCGAGACGTCGACGAAGTCGTCCGACCCGCAGTGCGTGCAGCGCCCACCCTCGAAGTCGGCGCCACAGTGCTTGCATCGCAGCGTTTGCATCATCTGGCTCACCTCTATCTTGCCCCGCGCGGGTCCGCGACCCCTGTCCAGGGAATCGCGCCCGAGGGGGACCGGTGTAATCGAAGGGTAGTATATAAACATTGTCACGGTCGTTCGGCTGGGTGAGAAACGTGCTGGCCATCGGCGCAGTGGCCCAGGCCAGGCAAGACGAAGTAGCACGATTCCATGGTCCCGGCGGAGCTCGGGCGCCGCCCATCTGGTGTCGATAAGCTTATGGCCCGTGGACGGCACTTAGGCACCATGGCCGTGCGGTCGTCGCGCGCCGCGCTCCTCGCAGCAATCGCGCTTCTCCTGAGCCCGGCGGCCGCCGCCACCGTCGCAATGCCCGGAGCCCCCGGCGAGGAGCCCGCGGGCGGGGACGGCACCTCCAGGGAGTGGGTCAACTCCACCGCCTACATCTCGACCAACTTCGGCGACATCGTTGCCACGCTCGCCGACCTCGACGCGCCCATCACGGTGGGCAACTTCATCGGCCTGGCCGACGAGAACTTCTACGACAACATGCGCTGGCACCGCATCGTCGACGACTTCGTCATCCAGACGGGCGACCCAAACTCGCGCGACAACAACCCCTACAACGACGGCTCGGGCGGCTCCACCGAGACGATCCAGCTTGAGATCTCCGAGAACCTCACCCACCTCGACGGCGCGCTGGGCATGGCCCGCAGCAATGAGCCGAACACCGCGAGCTCCCAGTTCTACATCTGCGACGGCGCCCAGCACGGCCTCGACGGCAACTACGCGGTCTTCGGCTTCGTCGTCGAGGGCATGGACGTCGTGCGCGCCATCGCGGCCGTCGAGGTCTACGGCAACAAGCGGCCCCTGCTCAGCCAGCACCCGGTCGACGACGTTTGGCTCTACGACGTCGAGGTCGAGGAGGGTTTCTGGAACACGACCGAGGGCACGGGCCCGACCGAGCCCGTCGTCGATGGCGGCGTGTTCGGCGGCGGCGGCGGCTCGGGCGGAGGCACGGCCGCGCTGGTCGCCGTGCCCGTCCTGCTCGTCGTGGCGCTGGTCGCCTACCTCAGGGTGCCGTCGGTGCGGCGCCTGGCGCTGAAGGTGCTGCACCGTCGCTAGCCCGGTGTGACGGTGAGCGTGACCGTGCCGTCGGATTCCCCACGGTCCACGCGGAGCGGCACGAAGGCGGCCACGACGTCGAGCGCGGTGGCGGCGTGGGGCGTGACCTCCCGCGCGCGCAGCACCGAGGTGCCGCGGGCCATCGCGGCGTACGGCACCAGCTGGTCCAGCAGGTGCACGTCCACGGTCGCACCTGCGTCGAGGTCTGCGGCGACCTCCCTTGACAGGGTGGCCCCGATCTCCTCGGACGGCAGGCCTATGCGGCCGACCAGGGAGGAGCCGAGCACCGCGTCCCCGAGGTCGGCCCAGAGGGTGGCCACGACGCCGGGGCACGCCGCCTCGACGCGCGTCTTTGTGATGCGCGCGATGTCCCGCCCGACGAGGCCCTTCCTGATGGCATGGTCGATGCGCTGGGGGACATGGTCCGGGAGCTGCGACCAGACGATGGAGCCCTCGATGCGCGGCTCGCCCGATGGTGACGGGACGAGAGGCAGGAGCGACCCGGTCCTCTCGGGCAGGGTCGCGGTCACCCTGCCACCTCCCTGCGGGTAGAACCCCCTCCGCTCGCACGCGGCCTCGCACAGCAGCCCGGCGCGCGCGAGCGCGGGCAGCAGCACGTGCGCGAGGTAGTCCCAGCTGGGCGCGTGGATGACGTCGGTCCCGCCGCCCACCTTGAGCCGCGCCGCGCCCGCGCCCGGGGCCGCGAGCGCGCCGAGCGCCGCCTGCAGCACGAGGGCGACCGAGCCCGCCGTGCCCACCTCCACCGGGACATCGCCGCCCACCGGCCCGGTGGGCTCGAACAGCACCGCGCGCGAGCCGACCTCGACGCCCTCCGTCCTCGCACCGCAAAGCGCAGCCACGGCCCTGACGGCGGCCGCGTGCTGCGCCGCGAGGCCAGGGCGCTCGCGGTTGGCGCGGACCCGCACCACGCGCACGGCCCGGCCCGTCGCCGCCGAGAGCGCGACCGCGAGCCGGAGCACCTGCCCGCCGCCCTCGCCGCGGCTCCCGTCGACCTCCACGGCATCCATCGCACGGGGGAGGGGGAGGCTGGGATATGAAGGTAACTGGGGTCGACCAGGGCCGATGGGAGCACGCGGCCCGGCGTGGCTATTGGGCGTGTCCAGGCCTCTGCCCGCACAGAAAAAGGTTAATACCATCTTCGCCTTCATCGCCCTGCCGCGCGCCGAGATGGCCCAGCGGTAAGGCGAGGGCCTGGAGCTGCGGGTCGGACCCGCACCGGGCAGCCCTTGGGGGGAAACCCCCGCGGGAGTTCGAATCTCCCTCTCGGCGCCACACCCCCTTCGGCCCGCATGCACCCTTCCCCTCACGCAGTCCCAGGGCCCTTGGCCTGGTTTCATGGTTTTGGGAGCCGGCACCCAACGATTATATACGCTCACGCGTCAATCGCATCCCCTGGGCTGGGCCCGAGGAGGTCTTGGATGGCGATCAGCGAGGGTGCGGAGGGCGCGCCGGAGCCTCCCATCCCAGAGACCGCCGACGAGGGCCGCTCGGTGGTCTTCCGCGAGGACGACGCCGCGTACAAGGAGCGGCTCAAGCGCGACCTGACCAACCACTGGCTCGTGAACACGACGGTCACCTTCATCCTGTTCACATCCGTGTTCTACCTCATCACCCGCAACCCGATCATCGGCGTGCTCGGCGGCCTGCTCGTGCTGGGCGTGAGCAACCTGTACATCGTGCTCCTGCGCGTGCGCGAGTTCGAGCGGTGGGAGATATTCTCCAACGGCGTGCGGCTCGGCTACGACCCCCAGGGAAGGACCAAGTTCATCAAGTTCTCCGACATAACCGACATCCAGATACGGCCAGGCCTGGTCGGGGAGACCTTCATCATCCAGATGGGCCGCCGGCGCCTCAGGTACAAGTACGATGAGAACCGCGAGGTGCTCGACCTGCTGCGCAAGAGGTACATCGCCTACAACTCCATCCACCAGGAGGGCGTGGATCCCGGTGACCAGGCGGGCGGCTGACGGGCCGGACGGCCCCACGCCCGCGGGAGCGCAACGATTTATATCCACAATCGCCGTTACGAAAGAGCGGAGACGTGGGAACCATGATGGAGGCCGTCCTGTCGCTCTCGCTCCCGTGCTCCTGGGTGGACCACCTCGCCAAGGAGCAGGACGTGCGCATACAGCTCCTTGACACGGTGAAGTCCGAGGACGGGACAACGCGTGACCTGGCCGAGATTAACCTGCGCGACAAGGCGGCCAAGCCCGTCATCGAGGCCATCAAGAGGGCGCCGCACGTCAAGGCCGTCGAGATAACGGAGCACGACAAGGGCCGGCTGCTCGCGGTCGTGACCACGGTCGGGTGCGGAGGCTGCCTCGCGCTGGCCCAGGCCGACGTGTTCCTGCTGAGCGGCCACACGACCGAGGAGGGCCGCCTCGAGTGGAAGGTCGCGTTCTCGAAGCGCAAGGACCTGGACGCGCTCGTGTCCAGGCTGCAGGCCCTGGACGCCGACGTGGCCATCTTGCGTGTGAGCAACCAGCTCGACGATGGGCTGCAGCTCACGGCAAGGCAGCTCAAGATAGTCGAGGTCGCCTTCAAGCGCGGCTACTACGACTACCCGAAGCGCATCTCCATCCGGGAGCTCGCGCGCATCTTCAGCGTCTCGACCGCGACCGTGAGCGAGATACTCCGCCGCGGCCAGCGCAAGATAATCAAGGACCACCTCGAGGGCCGCAAGCGCATCTGACGCGAGCCCCGGCGCGCCGCACCTGACGCGCGGCGACATGTACCTTTTCGGGGAATTGTCTTTTTATGCGGTCCGCGGTCGTATGCCCGTCGTAGGGAACGGCGACCCACGGCACGGGCTTGAGATGATGGACAAACCGACGCAAGGGATCGACATGTCCCAGGTCTCCCAGAATGAGCTGCTGACGGCCCTCAACGGCACGGGCGACCCCGAGGTCGGCATCGGCCTCGTGGACCTCGGGCTCGTGGCGATGCTCGAGGTCGAGGGCGGCTTCGTCAGGGTAGGGCTGCGCACGACGACCCCGAGGTGCCCCTTCCAGCCCTACATCGTGCTCGAGGCCCACAGGCGGCTGCTCGAGGTCGAGGGCGTCGAGGGCGCCGAGGTCCTGATCCTCAACGACCCGCCCTGGAACCCCGAGCTCATGTCCGAGGGCGCGCGGGATCGGCTCGGCTACGTCTCACAGTCGGGCTCCCATGGGGCGAACGTGCCGGTGATCAAGGTCGGGCCCCCTGCCGGGGACGACGACGAGTGAGAGGCCCGCGCGGCCGCGACATCAGGACGGCAGCGAGCCCGTCCTCAGGACCTTCTCGTAGAGCGCGCGCTCCTTCGCGTCCAGCGACCTGGCGTCCGCGACCGCCCTGTCAACGTCGTAGACGACCCGTCTGGTGTGCACGGAGCCTGACCCGAAGTCCAGCAGCGCGTAGGCAGCGCGGGGGTCCCCGTCGGTCGGGAACCCCACGGAGCCGGGGTTCACGAGCACGCCCGCATCGAGCACGGCGGGCAGCACCATCTGGCGGTGGGTGTGGCCGAGCACGATGAAGTCCGCGTCCACGGCCATGAACTCGCGGCGCACCCTCTCCACCTGGGGCGAGGGGGGGACGCTCCCTTGGAGCGGGTCTATGGGCGAGCCGTGCACGGCGTAGATCTGACGGCCCGAGAGGTAGAGCGACTCCTCCAGAGGGAGCCGGCGCAGCCAGGCGGCCTCCAGCTGCCCGAGCTGGGCGCGGGCCACCTTCTCCGCGGCCCGCGCGAGGTGAGCGAGGGAGGGGTGGCAGCCGCAGTCCACGCCCTCCGAGAGCGCGTTGTCGTGGTTCCCGCGCACCACGACCTGGCAGATGGCCCTGACGGTGTCCACGCATGAGCGCGCGCTCGGGCCGAAGCCCGTGACATCGCCCGCGCAGACGAAGTGCGTCGCGCCCGCGGCACGCGCGTCTGCGACCACGGCCTCGAGCGCGGGCAGGTTCGAGTGGACGTCGGCCAAGAGCGCGATGAGCAAGCCGGGCCTCCTCCGGCCCGATACGGGGGCGCGGTTGGAAATACGTTGCGGTGCGACCGTGCCGGCCAGCGGGCGCGACCGAGGCCCTCGCAGCTCCCGCTCCGTGCGCCCGCCGCACCTCGGGCCCCGGGGGGCCTGCCGGCCCGACTGGAGCGCCATGCCACCCCGCCGGCGCGCGCGCCCCGTCGTGATAAGTCTTAAATAGGCCTCCCCCTTTACCACGTCGCACGGGCGGCCAGGGCCGCCCACGATGAATGATGAAGCCCCCCCCACGGGGGCAGAAGGAGACGTGTCAACATGGGAAAGCCGATGTACGTGAGGTACGAGGTGCCGAAGGATCTCGTGAACCAGCTCTACGAGGTCGTGGAGCTTGCGCGCGACTCCGAGAACGGCAAGATCGCGAAGGGCTCGAACGAGGTCACCAAGGTCGTCGAGCGCGGCCAGGCGAAGTTCGTCATCATGGCCGAGGACGTCGTGCCCGAGGAGGTCCTCGCGCACATGCCCGTGCTCTGCGACGAGAAGCTGGTGCCCTACGGCTACGTCCCGTCCAAGCAGGAGCTCGGCTCCGCTGCGGGCCTGACCGTGCCCACGTCGACCGTGGCCGTCGTGCAGCCTGGCAAGGCCAAGGCCCGCATCGACGACCTCGTCGGCAAGCTCGCCCAGGTCAAGGGCTGAGCGACGCCCAGAGGAGGCGAAATCGATGGCTGACGACGGCATCCCCACCGAGGTGGTGGAGGTCATTGGCCGCACCGGCATGACCGGCGAGGCCACACAGATAAAGGTCCGCGTGCTCGACGGGCGCGACAAGGGCCGCATCATCACGAGGAACGTCATGGGCCCCATCCAGATCGGGGACATACTCATGCTCCGCGACACCTCCTGGGAGGCGCGGAAGCTAAGCGTGAGGTGAGGCGCGATGGTCACGCGACGCATTTGCACGTTCTGCGGCAACGAGATAGAGCCCGGTACGGGCAAGATGTACGTCAAGCGCGACGGCGTGGTGTTCCACTTCTGCTCGAGCAAGTGCCAGAACAACCTGATAAAGCTCAAGCGCGTGCCCCGCAGGACGCGCTGGACGAAGCACTACTCGAAGGAATGAGGGCCCAAGAGGTGGGAGGGGCCGCGATGGAGAGGACGCTGGTCCTGGTGAAGCCCGACGGCGTGCACCGCGCGCTGGTGGGCGAGGTCCTTGCGCGCCTGGAGCGCAAGGGGCTCAAGCTCGTGGCCGCGAGGATGCTGAGACCCGCGCGCGCGCTCGTCGAGGAGCACTACGCCGAGCACGTGGGCAAGCCCTTCTACGGGGGGCTCGTGGACTTCCTGTGCTCGGGCCCCGTCCTGGCCGCCGTGTACGAGGGCGAGGGCGCAATCGCCGTCGTGCGGGCCCTGGTGGGCCCCACCGACCCCGCGAAGGCCCCGCCTGGCACCATCCGCGGCGACCTTGGCCTCACGATGTCGCGCAACGTGGTCCACGCGTCCGACTCGCCCGCCTCCGCGGTGCGCGAGACCGCCCTGTGGTTCCCGGACGGCCCCGTGGTCGAGTACGAGCGCACCGACGAGCGGTGGCTCTACGCCCCGAGGTAGATCCCGCGACGGCGTGCGCGGGAGAGGCGCGGTGGAGGGGGGCTTGACGGTATGGCCATCCGGCAGCCCATCGTGAGCGTGCTCGGGCACGTCGACCACGGCAAGACCTCCCTCCTCGACCGCATACGGCAGACCGACCTCGCGGTCCGGGAGCCCGGTCTCATCACACAGCACATTGGCGCCACCGAGGTCCCGCTCGACACCATCTACGACATCTGCGGCGCCCTGCTCACAGGGCGCACGCTCACCATCCCGGGCCTGCTGTTCATCGACACCCCGGGCCACCAGGCCTTCACCACGCTGCGCTCCAGGGGCGGCTCGCTCGCGGACCTGGCGGTGCTCGTCGTCGACATCACCGAGGGGTTCATGCCCCAGACCATTGAATCGCTCCAGATACTCAAGCGCGAGAAGTGCCCCTTCGTCATCGCGCTCAACAAGATAGACCGCATCTCGGGCTGGATACGGCACGAGGGCCTCCCCTTCATCACGAGCTACGACATGCAGATACCGCACGTGAGGGACGAGCTCGACGACCTCGTGCTGCGGATGGTGGAGAAGCTCTACGGCATGGGCATGCCAAGCGAGCGATACGACCGCATCTCGGACTTCACGGGCGCGGTCGCGCTCGTGCCCATGTCGGCCAAGACGGGCGAGGGCCTCGCGGACCTGATGCTCATCCTTGTCGGGCTCAGCCAGCGCTACTTGCAGGACCGCCTCGGCTTCGAGGCTGACGGCCCCGCGCGCGGGACCGTGCTCGAGGTCAAGGACGTGCAGGGCCTCGGCAAGACGCTCGACGCCATCATCTACGACGGCGTGCTGCGCACGGGCGACAGCATCGTCATCGGGGGCGTGGGCAACCCCATCGTCACGCAGGTCAAGGCCCTCCTCAAGCCACGCCCGCTCGACGAGATACGCGACCCCAAGAACAAGTTCGTCACGCTCAAGGAGGTCGTGGCCGCGACGGGCGTGAAGATAGCCGGCCCCGGGCTCGAGGACGCGCTCGCGGGCTCGCCGCTCATCGCCTTCGCCGCCGACGACGAGGACGCCGCCGACGCGGCCGTCGAGGAGGTCGACAAGGCCTCCCGGCCGCAGGTCGAGACGGAGGAGCGCGGCATCGCGGTGCTCGCGGACGCGGTGGGCTCCCTCGAGGGCCTGGCCTTCGAGCTCAAGGCGGCCAAGATACCCATCAGGCGCGCCGAGGTGCGCAACGTCAGCCGCAAAGACGTGGTCGAGGTCTCGACGGAGACGGACCCGCTGCACCGCGTCATCATCGCGTTCAACGTCGACGTGCTCCCCGACGCCGAGGGGGAGCTCGCGAGCGCGGGCGTGACCGCCATCAAGGGCGACATCATCTACAAGGTCGTCGAGGACTACGTCGCCTGGGCCGAGAAGAAGAAGGGCGAGCTCGACGTGGCGCGGCGGCACGACTTCATCTTCCCGGGCAAGTTCACCATCCTCCCCGACCACACCTTCCGCGTGTCAAAGCCCGCCATCGTGGGCGTGCGCGTGCTCGCGGGCCGGCTGCGCGTGGGCCAGCCCATCATCCGCCCCGACGGCAGGGAGCTTGGCAAGATCCGGTCCATCCGCTCCGGCGAGGAGAGCATGCGCGAGGTCAGGCAGGGGGCCGAGGTCGCCATCGCCATCACCGAGGTGACCGTCGGCAGGCAGGTGCACGAGGGCGACCTGCTCTACGTGGACGTGCCCGAGGCCGACGCGCGCGAGCTGCAGCGCATGGACATCCCCGTGGACGACCGGATGGTGCTCGACGAGCTCATCGACATCCGGAGGCGCGACACCCCCTTCTGGGCGATGTGAGGCTCTGGGAACCCTCGGCACAGCCCTAGCCCATTTCTCAAAAACCGGATTCCTGATAGCAAACTTAAATATCCAACAGAAGAGTGCATTTAGCGCCAGTGGGAGGGCTAATGATGCACCCGACCGCGACCCCCAGGAACCGTGCGATGGCCTTTGCGCTCGTCCTGTTGATGGCGACGACCCCGCTGCTGGCCATGAGCGAACCCGCGGACGCCGTCCTCGTCGAGGGGGTGGTGGGCGCGACCCTCCCGCTCGAATGGACGTTCCCCGGGCATGGCGGGAACGCCACGTTCGACCTCTCGCTGCCTGGCGGCTCCTACGTCGAGGACGCGCGGCTCACCCTCGCCGGCGCGGCCTACGAGGGCGCGCTGGAGGTCGGCCAATCCATCGGGGACTGGAGGTCCCTCCCCCTCCCCGTGGAGAGCGGCTTCGACACCTCGGGCGATGCGCTCGACATCACCGACGCCGACGCCTACGTGGGCGTGGCCGGCCCCGACCTAGCGAACTCGAGCACGACCCAGGGTGTCGATGTGACCGACTCCGTGAGGCTCGCGCCGACCTCCCCACGGTTCACCGCCTCCGGAGGCGGGACGTGGCGGTTCTACAAGGAGCTCGACATCAGCCTCAACCTGGGCACGGCTGTCTACGACGCCTTCACCTTCGCCAAGGTCGAGCTGCCGAGGGGCGCGTGCAAGGACTGGAGGGAGCTGCGCATCCTGGACTGGCTCGGCCTGGAGGTCCCGTTCCAGATCGCGGGCGCGATCGAGGATTCCGCATCGGGCTCGTACGTGAGCGTCGATTTGATGTTCCCCTCGGACCTGCCAGCGCTGGGCTCGAACACCTACCGCCTCTACTACGGCAACCCCAAGGCCCTGGACCCGGGCTACCCGCCCATCATCCTCTCCTCCGAGGAGTGGCCCTACGCGAGCACCGGCGACCCCGGCTTCCGCACGAACTGGAGCTCCCTCGCATGGACCGGGGGCATGGGCGCCGGCTCCGCCTCCGCGGGCATCCTGGACATCCCGTCGATGGGCCGCAGCCTCTCGCAGAAGACCACCGCGAGCCAGGCCAGGACCTACTCGCAGGTGTGGACGTCGAGGGGCAAGCCCCTCTCCGACTTCCAGCTCGAGCTCATGTTCGGCAACATGACGCTCTCGGGCCCCCTCCGCTCGGCCGGGTACTGGGGCATCGACTTCCGCGTGACTGGCACGGACTGCTACAGGCTGATCTACTACGACAGCAACGAGAATCTCACCGACCCGAAGCTCCAGCTCTGGCGCGTCGCCACGACCCGCCACCTCGAGACCGCGAGCACGCCCTCGGACAACTGGAGGCTGCTCGACGAGCGCTTCGCCAACCTGTCGGGCTCGGGCGCCTTCTTCGTGCTCATCCGCGCCCAGGGGAAGAGCCTGCGCGTCTACTTCAACGACGTCGACCGGCCCATCATCGACGTCACCGACGCGGACCTGGCGCAGGGCACGATCGGCACATTCCAGGGCGCCAAGGGCGTGCCCCTCGTGCCCAACCCCACGACCGTCACGGGCGCCTACGGCACCATGGTGGTCGTCTCGACCGCCGTCAACCTGACCTCCAAGTTCCCCATGATAGTGCCTGGCGAGCAGCGCACGCAGCACGTGAGCGTCGGCGAGGTCAGGTCCATGGTGTGGGAGCTGCCCGGCGCGCGCGACGCGGTGCTCGACGTCGACATCGCGACGCCCCCCGGCACCCACTACAGTGTCAGCGTCCTCGCGCCCGACGACTCGTTGCGCCTCGACGGCCTCCACGACGGCAGCGCGTTGCCGGAGGGCGTCCTCGACGGGGGCTTCAGGCTCGCCATCAAGCTCACTACCGACCTGGACTGGACGACGCCGAAGCTGAGGGGCTGGGGCGTGGGCTACCGCGCGCCCATGCACGCCGAGTCCAACTCGACCGTCGTCGACCTCCTGGGCGCCAAGGCGGGCGAGGGCGGCCTCAGGCTCGCGCCGACGCGCGATTCGTGGTACAAGCACGACTCGGCCGTCATCAAGCCGGGCAACCTCCCCGCGGATTCGGCCGGCGTCGAGATGGGCTGCTGGGTGCCCCACGGCGACGGGTGGAGGGTCTACTACACCGGCACGGACCGGTTCAACCATCGGAGCATCTGCATGGCCACGACCGACGATGGCCTCGCCTTCAGGGACTTCCGGTCGGTCATCCCCGTCCACGCGGCAGGCGACACGTGGCACGTCGAGTCGATGTCCCCCTCGGTCCTGCGCGGCGACGAGGTCTGGCTCATGTACTTCATCGGCCGCGACGGCGCCCCCGGCTCGGTCGGGCTCGCGCTCTCGGGCAACGGCGTGGAGTGGACCGAGCTCCGGACCGCCGCGCTCAAGCCCACCGGCCAGCCGGGCGACCTCGACAAGGACTCCATCGAGGACGTCTTCGTCCTGTACGACATGCCCACCGCAACGCTGCACATGTACTACACCGGCAGGCCCGACAACGCCTCCGAGAAGTCCTACATACTCCACGCCACCTCGACGGGCGCCCAGCCCTGGGTGCGCAGGAGCAGCTCGCCCGTGCTCTCCCCCTCGACCGTGGCCTCGGACTGGGACACCGGCTTCGTCGCCGACCCGTGGGTCGTGGTGACGGAGGGCGGGGGGCTCGTCATGTACTACCGCGGCGGCGTGCCGGGCAAGCCCCCGGCGGTCGGCGTCGCCACGTCCCCGAACTGGCTCGACTTCAAGAAGTCCGCGGCCAATCCCGTGCTCGTGCCGCGGCTGGGCGCGGTGACCGACGACATGCTCGGCATCACGGGCGTGCTCGCCATCGAGGACGGCCGCGACCGGTACTACATGCTCTACTCCGCGGTCGGCTCGGACTGGGCCAGGCGCGCGTTCGTCGCGGACTCGGCCCACGTGAGGTCAGGCGAGGTCACGGGCCCCGTGCTCGACCTGCGGAGGGCACCGCGCGCGGTGGGCCCGCTCAACGCCGATGCCGCGCTGCCCGCGGGCACGAGCGTCACGTACATGGTGCGCGCCTCCGACGACCCCCGGGCGTTCCCCGACTGGGTCGAGGTGGAGGACAACACCACCATGCCTCAGGGCATCGCCCCCGCCCGGTACCTGCAGCTCAAGGTCGTGCTCTCCACCGCCAGCCCAGACGTGACGCCGACGCTCAGGGCGGTGCACGAGGGCTGGAGGAGCGACGTGCGCGAGGCCGCGCTCACGGTCCCGACGGACGTCGAGGCGGACCTCGTGGCCGTCACGATGCACGTGGACGGCACGGTCCCGGACGGGCTCGTCATCGAGGGGACGAACGACGGCACGGGATGGGTCGCCCTCGAGGACGGGGTCCGCACCGCGTTCCCCGGCGAGGGGCTCTCGTTCGCCTACAGGCTGGCCATCCTGCCCAGGCCGGGCGACGCGATGGCCCTCATCCACCTCAACTTCTCCCTGGGCCGGACCTCGCTCCCATCGGACATCTACCTGGACATCGGCGCCGACGGCGGCCGCGACTGGGAGCACGCGCCCGTCCTCGAGGGCGAGGAGGAGGTCGACATCACCACCGCGCTGCGCGGCCACCTCGACCCGCCGGAGGTCCGTCCCTACGACTGGACCGAGGGCACAACCATCTCCCATAGCGTCCGCATCGAGGTCGGCACTGCCACCGCGGGCAGGCTCTCGCTCGCCGATGTGCGCATCGAGCTCGACACGCGGCCGAGGGTCACCGCCCGCACGCCCGAGCCCTACAACGTCCATGTCGACGAGGGCGGACCGGTCCACTTCGAGGTCACGACGGAGGAGGACGACGGCGATGCGCTCACCTACGGGTGGTCCGTGAACGGCACCACCCTCGCAGGCGAGGGCGGCAGCCTCACGTACACGCCCCCGACGGGCCCCAAGTGGTCGGCGCCTGTGCAGGTGGTGCTGCTCGTCTCGGACGGCCGGTTCAGCGTCAGGACCAACTGGACGCTCCACGTCAACGAGACCCCGGTCCCGCCCCCGCAGAACCGGCCGCCCCAGCTCACATCGTGGAAGCCGGTGGATGCGGGCGTGAGCATGAAGGAGAACCGGTCCGCCACGTTCGAGGCCTTCGCCAACGACCCGGACGGGGGCCCCCTCACGCTCGCGTTCAGGTGGTACCTGAACGACACGCTGCAGCCGGCGGCCACGCGGAAGGACTTCACGTTCTCCCCCGGCTACGACGGCGCGGGCACCTACGAGCTGCGCGTCGAGGCCTTCGACGGCGCCGCGGGCGTGAACCACACCTGGTCCCTCACGGTGAGCGATGCGCAGCCGCCCACCCCGCCCCCACCCGACGGCGACGGGGACGGCGCCGAGGGCTGGCCCGCGTGGATGATGCCCTCTCTCATCCTGCTCATCATCATCGCGGCGGTCGCCGCCGCGGCCATCGCCATGCGCCGGCGCGGCGCGCCCGGCGGAGCCCGGCAGGCCACCGGCCCCGAGCCGCCCGTCGAGGCCGACCTCGGCGCCGTCGCCCTGGAGGCTGCGACCCCGGCCGAGGCACCGGCCCCGCCCGCCCCCGCTCCTGGGGCCGCCCAGCCCACGACCGGATCCCTCCAGCGCGGCGTGTCCGCCAGGCCCGCGGCCAAGCGGGCGGCCGCCATGGGCGCGGCAGCTGCCGCGCCGCTGGCGCCGCTGCCCATCGCGGACATGGAGCGCGACCGCATGTTCGTCGTTGAGGAGGTCTACGTCATCTACAACGACGGGAGGCTCGTGCACCACGCGTGCCGCGACGAGGCCAGGTGCGGCGTGGACACCGACCTCTTCGGGGGCATGTTCACCGCCATCCAGCAGTTCATCCAGGATTCGATGGGCGGCGCGAGCGGGACCAATGCGCAGGCGGTGGGCCGGCTCGACTACGGCGAGAACGTCATCTTGGTCGAGCGGGGCAAGCACCTCTTCCTCGCGGTCATCATCTACGGCGACGACAGAGGCGTGCTGCGCGACGCGATGCGCGACACGCTCAACCGCATCGAGGGCGCCCATGCGGGCGTCATCGAGAGGTGGTCGGGCGACACCTCGCAGCTCGCGGGCGTGGCCGCCATCGTCGCGCCCCTGCTCGCGCTCACGGCGGACCTCACGCGCGACACCATCGCCGCCCGCACGACCGAGACGGGCGTCAAGATGCTCTCCGAGGTCGAGTTCTACCAGGGCTACGTGCGGCTCAAGGTTGCGGTGAGGAACGACACCAAGAGCGTCATCACCAACGTCGCGGTCGACATATCCTACGACACCAACGTGCTGCGCGTGCAGCGCATCATGCCCGAGTACGAGACCCACGGCACCAAGGTCATGCTCAGCACCCTCTCCCCGCGCGAGAAGAAGACCGTGGCCTACTACCTGGACCCGCTCATCTGCCAGGAGAGCGACATCGACGGGACGACGACTTACAAGGACGCCGCGGGCGTCTTCAAGACCGTGACGATGAAGCGCCGCCGCGCGGACATCGTCTGTCCCATCTTCTTCACCGAGGAGAACGCCAACACCGCCATGCTCAAGAGGCTCGTCCACGAGGAGCTCAAGGAGCAGGACTCCAAGCTCTTCGCCATCCCCAAGATCCTCACCGCCAAGGACGCGTTCGCGCTCGCCAAGCAGGTCGTGCGCAACCACGACGTCAGGTTCGTGCGCGAGTTCGTCGAGGAGCAGCCCGCCTACCGCGCCGAGGCCTGGTTCTACGGCGTGACCAAGGTCAAGAAGAGCAAGATGGTCATCCGCGCGTCCGTGTGGGACGACCCCAAGAACGTGGAGTTCTCGGTCGCGTCCAACCGGATGGAGGCCATCACGGGCCTGCTCGCGGAGCTGGGGCAGAACCTCAACGAGGCGCTCAAGGAGAGGTACATGGGCCGCGCCAAGGTCACGCCCATCATGGACGAGGGCGAGCGCGAGGCCGTGAAGGGCATGGGCCTGCTCATGGACAAGTGGAGCGAATCCGAGGCCCAGGCGGGCGAGACCGAGCAGGCGTGACGCGGCCAGGGGGCCGGGACGAGCATGGGCGGCCCATGGTGGCCCAGGGCGGCCCAGGGCGGTCGAGGGCCTGGCATCGCCGGGACGGTTCGAGGACTGCCCCAGAATGTGGAGCGCCGGCTGTACGAGCCAGAGCGCCCAGGACTCGGGGTTCTCGCCCCAGCCAACCATGGGGAAACGTTATTATACGGAGTCCAGCATCCGAATGGTGATCAGCTCCGGACTGGCCACCACCTACCCGGACGCACTGGTGATGACGTGAGCGAGACCCTGACCCACCACCGCCGCGCCGCCCTCGGCCTCGCGGCCCTGCTCCTGCTGTCCCTCCCGGCCGCGGCCCTCGTCGCGCAGGCGATTCCCGCCGCGCAGGGCGGCACCGCCCTGGTGACCTACCACAGCGTCCCGCCCGCGCCCTGGTACTCCGGCCCCACCCCGCCCGAGCGGACCGAGGCCGTGACCGTCCCCATCGACGCGACGGGCGGCGTCGCGCCCATGGCCAGCCCCACGGCGGCGACCGGCACGGCCAAGGTCCTCGCGCTCGCGCTCGAGTTCACCGACGTCAAGCACGCCTCGGGCAACACAATCGCCTCCATCGACGGGAAGCTCACCGGCGGCAACTCCCTCAAGAGCTACTTCCAGGAGGTCTCCTACTCCAAGCTCGACATAGCGGGCAACGCCTACGGCTGGTACTCGTCCGCCCAGGCGATGGCCTACTACGGCGCGCCCGCCAATGGCTACTCGGGCGACTCGCACAACTTCTACAAGATCGTCGAGGAGGCCGTCCAGCTCGCCGACTCGCAGGTCGACTTCTCCCAGTACGACACCAACGGCGACAGGCTCATCGACAACATCATCCTCGTGCACGCGGGCCAGGACGAGGCCGTCGGCGGCGGCGCCAACGCCATCTGGTCCAAGCAGAGCTACTACCCGGGCACGCTGCGCGTCGACGGGGTGTACGTCGGGTTCTTCATGACCGTGAGCGAGTACAGCCCCATGGGCGTCTACGCCCACGAGTTCGGCCATATGATAGGCCTGCCCGACCTCTACGACATCGACTACACCTCCGACGGCGTGGGCGCCTGGGACCTGATGGCGTCCGGCTCCTGGGGCAACTGGGGCTCGACCCCCGCCGCCCCGTCCGCCTGGTGCAAGGTCTACCTGGGCTGGATAACGCCCGTGACGGTCGCGAACTATGCCGAGGGGCTGCAGCTCGGGATGGTCGAGGGCGCGGAGGCCAAGGTCGTCAAGGTCCCCACGATGAGTTCCTCGGAGTACTTCTTGCTCGAGAACCGCGAGCAGTCGGGCTACGACCGGTTCCTGCCCGGCTCGGGACTGCTCATCTGGCACATCGATGGGGCCCAGATATCACGGTACTTCGGCTACAACGCCGTCAACATGGACGAGACGCACAAGGGCGTGGACCTCGAGGAGGCGTCCGGCACCCAGAACCTCGACGTCCAGGACGGCAACGACGGCGACAGCGGCGACCCCTGGGCCTCGGACCCGCTGGGCTTCACCCCCACGTCATCCCCCAACACCAACCTCTACGACGGCACTGACACCAAGATACGCATCTTCAACATCTCCTCCCCCGGCACCGTCATGACCATCGACATCGACTTCGGCGGCGACAGCTTCGCCATCTCGATGGACACCGACATGCCCATCCGCGAATCCTCCCCCGGGGAGACCATCACCTACAACGTGACGGTCGGCACCCGGTCGAGCCTCGGGGACACGTTGACCCTCACGGTCGTGGGCCCCCAGGCCGCCTGGGGCTCCATCCCGACCGCGCTGCGCACAATCACGCTCGGCCCCAAGGGCACCTGGACCGTACCGCTCAAGGTCACGCCCCCCGCGGGCACCGCCATGGGCGCGCGCGGCGTGGTCGTGCTGCGCGCCCAGTCGCAGACCGTGGGCAGCATCCAAAGCGAGCTGCTCACCACCACCATCGTGAGGCAGGTGCACGTGCTGCGCTCGAGTCCGGCCGACGCGAGCATCAGGGTCGTGCCCGGCACCCCCAAGGTGGTCGACCTCAGCATCGCCAACCTCGGCAACGGCGCGGAGAACGTCACGCTCTCGCTCGACGCCGCGCGCAGCTACTGGGGCTCCATCAGCCCCAAGAAGGTCACGCTGGCGGTAGGCGCGACCCAGACCGCGCGCGCCACCTTCAACGTCCCCCTGGACGTGCTCGAGGGCGAGACGGAGCAGTTCGAGCTGGTCCTCTTCGTAGAGATTCTCGGCGGCTCCTTCGAGGGCGGCGAGGGCATCACGCTGAAGCCCACGCTCGAGGTCCCCATCGGCATGACGGTCGACCGCGTGGTAGCGCTGCGGTGGGGCAACGTCCAGGCCCAGAGCGTGCTGCCCGGCGGGACCGCGAGCTTCGAGCTCACGCTCTACAACGAGGGCAACCACGAAGCGAGCGTGTCCGTGGCGGCCCAGGTGCCGGTGGGCTGGCAGGTCGCGTTCCAGGACGGGGGCGCGCTTGCAATCCCCGCCTTCCAGGCCAAGACCTTCACCGCGACCGTGACCGCGTCACCGGACGCGCTCGCGGGCACGGTCGTGCGCATCAACTCTTCCGCCACGGAGGATTTCCACTTCTTCTACGCCACGATGCAGCTCACGGTGCTCCAGCTCCACGGCACGACCCTCGCGGGCCCGTCGGCGGTCTTCGCCGACCCGGGCGCGCGCATCGAGTTCCCGCTCAACGTCACCAACACGGGCAACGGCGCCGACCGGGTGACCCTCGAGGTCTCCAACGGGGGCCTCTGGACGGTCACGCTCGACGAGAGCTTCCTCGACCTCGGCACCGACGCGCGCCGGCGCACGGCCCCGTTCACGGTCATCGTGGGCGCGCCCACGGCCGCGGAGGCCTACGAGGAGGGCCTGTTCACGGTCCAGGTCAAGTCGGGCAACGGCGCGGTCACGTCGCAGATCGAGCTCAGCGTCACCATCAACCCCGTGAGCTCGTTCACGTCCGAGCTCGAGGTGGGCACGGACTCCATCACGCCCACGGGCAAGGCCATCTACTGGGTCACGGTCAAGAACACGGGCAACCTCGAGGACCTGTACCACATCGGCGTCTCGGGGCTGCCGGACGGCTGGTCCTCGACCCTCGAGAGCCGGTTCTTCTCGGTGGCGGCCGGCAAGACCAAGACGGTCGAGCTCGACGTCGCCCCCCGCCCCGGCACGACGGCGGTCGCGGGCGCCTACCACCTCGTGGCGCAGGTCGCCTCCGAGCTCGGCGGGGGCCTGGCCATCGACCTCCCGCTCACCGTCACCATCCAGGGCACGCGCGGCTTCACCGTCGGCACCATGGAGCCCTCCTACGTTGGCCCCTCCGGCGCCCGCGTGCACTTCCGCGTGATGGTGCGCAACGTGGGCAACGTGCGCGAGACGGTCACCCTGTCGGGCGTGGGCGACTTCGAGGGCATCTCCTTCGACACCCCGGTCGTCCCGCTCGAGCCCTACGGCTCGCGGGTGGTCAACGTGACGCTGGAGCTCCCCTCGACCAAGGACGACCAGGCCCTGGACGTGCGCGTCGTCGCCATCTCGCAGGACAACACCAAGCAGGAGTCGGTCGTGGTCCCGGTCACGGTCAGGGCCCAGGAGGGCCTGCCCGGCCCGTCCGCCATGGCCGCCATCGTCGCGGTCGCGGCCGTGTCCGCGGTCGCCGCCGGTGTCGAGCGCCGGCGCCGCGCTTGAGGGCGATGGGGGACGACCTCGGCCATCGGCGACCCGTTCGACCCCGACGTCACGGCCGGCGTCCGTCAGAACTTCTCGAGGGTGAGCGAGGTCTGCTTGACCGCGCGCACGCGCTCGCTGCGGGCCGAGAAGGCGGAGAGCAGGACCTCGTCGAGCACGCGCGACACGTCCGCATCGGAGCTGCCCTTCGCGTCGAACATCGGCTCGCCCTCGCGGACGCGCACTCCCCCCTCCTCCAGGCGCTTGCAGGCCTCCGCTGCCTCCTTCTTGCCGAGCTGACGGAGCACGCCCGTGCGCGTGAAGCCCATGTCGGCTACCTCGGACAGGAACAGCGGCCTGTCCAGCAGCCGCATCGCGGTCGCGGCCGCGAGCTCGAGCGCGGCCGCCTCCGTCGTGGTCATCGACCGCGACGCCTCGCCGATGGCGGAGTAGACGTTGCGCACGACCGCGCGCTTGAGGGTGAACATCCGCACGGGCGGTATGCGCTTGACCTCGAGGTAGCCCGCGTCCGCGAGCGCGTTCAAGTAGCCCGTGATGGTCAGCCTGTGGGTCTCGACGCCCAGCTCCCTGAGCTCCTCGACCACCTTGGAGATGGACGCGCCCTCGGTCTGCCTGAGGACCTGGAAGATCTTCTCCGCGAGCCTGGGCTCCTCCTTCATGGGCGCCACCCGTCCCACCGCATAGTCCCTACTGGCCATCCGCGGGGGGTTTGTTACCAGGTCTGGTAACAGTGTGCCGGGGATATCATCTTTTCGCGCGATTGGATGGCACGGCACTGGATGTCACGCACCCCGGCGGTCGGCGGGCGATGGGGGCGCCCAGCCGCGCCCAAATGACTTATCGTGGCCGCCGCCCATACGAGGGGCGAGGTCATGGTGCCCAGGCGCGCTCCCCACGGGCGCCTCGGGGCGGATGACCGTAGGTGGTGCCTGAGATGGGAGGGGGGGAGCGCTTCGCAGCGCCTTGCGTGCTCGCCGTCGCGATGGCCTTGATCCTGACCGCCATGGCCGCCCCGGAGGCCGGGGGAGCCACGGTCCACGCGGGGGTAACGACCCGTGTCTCGCAGGACCCGGCCGACCACAGGTCCGCCGACGTCTGGGGCGACACAATCGTCTGGCTGGTCTACGCCGCGGCCCAGGCGTCCATCGTTGCCTACGACATCCCGACGGGAGCCCTGACCACCCTCTCCAGCACCGCGAGCTTCTCCGACGAGCCCCGCATCTGGGAGGACCGCGTCGTGTACCAGTCCAACAAGGCCGGGAACTTCGACGTCTACCTCTTCAACTTGACGACCGGCGTCGAGACGCAGCTCACGACCGACCCGAGCGAGCAGTACAACCCGGACATCTGGGGGGACCGCGTCGTCTACGCTGACTACAGGAACTTCAATTACGACATCTACATGTACGACCTCGCGACCTCCTCCGAGACGCGCCTCACCGACAACCTCTCGCAGCAGATGAACCCCGCCATCTGGGGCGATCGCGTGGTCTGGGAGGACACACGTAACGGCAACTACGACATCTACCTGTACGACATCCCGACCGCGACGGAGTCCAAGCTGAGCGAGTACACCTCCAACGAGTGGTGCCCTGACATCTGGCAGGACGTCGTCGTGTGGGAGGACGCGGAGAACCCGGGACACGTCCGTATGCGCGACCTCGATGCCAGCGTCTCCCAGGTCCTCGGGCACATTTCGGACCAGCAGGCGTACCCCTGCGTCTTCGGCAACAAGGTGGCCTACACGGGCTCCGGGGCAGCGGATATGAACATAGTGACCTACGACATCGACTCGGGCAAGCTCACGGACGCCACCTCCCCCATCGCCCGCGATGGATTCCCGAGGATGTACGAGGACACCCTGGTCTGGGTCAGGCAGGAGGGCGTGTTCGGGCAGGTGTACATGATGTTCATGGACCGCGACAACGACGGCGTGGGGGACTCCGAGGACGCGTTCCCCGACAACCCCCTCGGCTGGAGGGACCGGGACGGCGACGGCCTCCCCGACCTGGAGGGCGTGCCCGAGGACCTCGAGGGCACGCTCGCGAGGCTCGAGGCGAGCGTGGCCACCGCCAACGCGGCCGTCGGGGACCTCTCGCGGCAGCTGGCCGGGCTCGAGGCGTCCATCGCGCGCCTCCGTGCCGACCTCCTCGCCGAGCTGGACGGCCTGAACGCCTCCCTCCAGGGAGAACTGCAGGCGGAGCAGGCGGCGCTGACGGCGCGGATGGAGGCCATCGACTCGACCCTGGACGACCTTCGCAAGCTCGACGACATCCTCGCGGAGGTGAGGGCCCTGTCCGACGAGGTGAACACGACCCAGGGGAAGGTCGAGGACCTCGAGGCCGAGGACGGCTCCTCCATGGCCGGCCTCCAGGTGGCGCTCCTCGCACTGCTCGTCGTGCTCGCCCTCGTCACATTGGTGGTGCTCCTCAGGCGCGGCGCCCCCTCGCAAGGCCCCCCCCCCATCACGCCCCCGCCGCTGGTCCTGCCGCCAACCCCGCCCACGACCCCTCCGCCGGCCCCCCCGCCCATGGCCTAGGGCCGGCGGGGATGGTCCCGGTACGGAGGGACCCGTGATGCCCCCGTCACCAGATGGGCGGGGCGGTGAGCAGGATGACGGTCCCGAGGCCCCCGAGGACGATGACGAAGAGCCCCAGCAGGAGGCCCCACCTGCCCTGCCGGGCCCCGCGCTGGAGACCCGACCAGGACAGCAGCATCCCGATGGCGCCGAGCACGATGGACACGAAGCCGAAGGGGAACACGATCATGAGCCCGATGAAGCCAAGCACGATGCCGAGCGTGGCGGTGCTGTCGGCCTCGGCCTGGGGGGACGGCTGGCCGTAGTACGGGGCGGGATAGGCGTAGGGGTACTGGTATGGGTAGGCGGTGGGATAGGGCGCCGGGTAGGGCGCGGGGTAGGCCGGGGGGTAGGCCGCGGGATAGGCCGCGGGATAGGCCGGGGGATAGGGCGAGGGGTAAGCCTCGGGGTAGGCGAACGGGTAGGCCGCTGGATGGGTCCCGGGGTACGGGGGCGGGGGATAGGCGCGTGCATGGGCCGTGGCGGGAGCGCCAGGTGAGGGCGCGGGGGTGGGCTGGGCCGGATGCAACGGGGGTGGCGGCGCCCTCCCCGCGCACGAGGGGCACAGGCCCGTCCTCACGTCGAGCCGGTCCTCGGAGCCACAGCTGGAACAGACCCCCCAGGCCGTGTCCAGGTCGCCCCGGCCACCGAAGTGGTGCACGCCAACACCCGGCGGGCGCGCCGCGCGCCCGCCAGGCAGGCATTCGCCCCGGGGCCTCATATAGCCTTCGGGGATGTCTGGCCCGCGGCGGACGGAGGGGGTCATTCGCGCCCCGTTGGAACAGGGCCGCAACCCTTTTCTGGGAGGGCCCCAATCGCCGTGCCGATGGGCCGTCTGCTCGAGAGGGAGAAGGTCGCCTACCTTGTAGTGGACATGCAAGACACCCTGCTCAAGAAGTGCCACGAGTGGGAATCCACCATGGGCCGCATCGTGGTGTTCTCCAAGTTCTGTCACATCCTCGGCCTCCCCATCGTGATGACCGAGCAGTACCCCAAGGGCCTCGGGAGGACGAACCTGGCCGTGCGCGAGGCGGCGGCCGTCGAGGCCATCCCGAAGACGACCTTCGACTGCTTCGGCGAGCCGGCCTTCGTCAAGGCCCTCGAGGCCACCGGCGCGAGGACGCTGGTCATCGCAGGCATCGAGACGCACATCTGCGTGACGCAGACCGCGCTGCGCGCCCTGGACAGGGGCATGACGGTCCACGTGCTGGAGGACGCGGTGTCCTCGCGCGCGGAGTGGATGAAGGCCAACGCCGTCCGGCGCCTGAGGAAGGAGGGCGTGGTCGTGTCCAACACCGAATCGGCCATGTACGAGATGATGGGCGATTCGAGCGACCCGCTCTTCAAGCGGATGCTGTTCCTGGTGAAGTGAGGGCGCGCCCGCACGCCTCAGGACGGCCGCTCATCCCGGGAACTCCCCGTCCGGGAAAGGCCCGCCCCCGCCGCCCTCCTCGCCCCCCTCGCCATCGTCCTGGGAGCCGTCGTTGTAGAGCTTGGCGTAGTACTCCTTCTCGGATGTGGCGGTCCGGCGGCGGAATCGGTCGCACGTCTGCGAGTCGCGCTTGAGCATCTCCCACTGGACGCAGTAGCCGGTGTGGTCGTCCACCTCGGCCTCCCTCCTGTGCTCCCAGTAGAGGCAATCGCCGCAGAGCTCCTTCTTCGCCATCTTGACACCCGCCCGCAGTGACCGCTCAATGCCGACCGAATGTATAAATAATTGGTGATGCGGGCGTCATACTGAAGAATCGATGGGGGCGGGGGGGGGGCGATGGCCGACCCTGGCCTGGCGGGCTGGCCATCACTTCTGCATCTTGATCAAGTCGCCGAACGTCACGCCGCCCGTCCTTGCGCGCTTCTTGCCCGAGTCCATCTGGAACTGGGCGGGCTCCTTGAGCTTGATGTCGAGGGCGGCCTCCAGCTTCCTCACGAGCTTGTCGTCGGGCCTGGCCTCCCCCGTCTCCAGGTGGGAGATGAGCGACTTCTTCTCGTTTATCCTCTGCCCGAGCTCGTCCTGCTTCCACCCCATGCGCTGGCGCCCCTCGCGGATGCGCTTGGGGAAGTCCTCGACCAGCTCCGCCCCCGCGCCCCCCTCGAGCACGTCCTTGGGGCGCCCCCTGGACTGGGCCTGGGCGATGCGCTGCTGCTGGACCTCCTGGTCGGTCCCGTACGGGAGTGGCTGGGGCGGGGGGGCCTCCGGCTTGACCTCGTCCCCGAAGCGCGCGCACTCGTTGCACACGCCGAGCACCGTTCCGCCGACCGTGACCGTGCGGGTCCTCGGGACCTCCTTGCCGCACATCTCGCAAGACGCCATGCGCACACACTCCAGCATCGTTCTCCGGACGGAAAAGACTGGGATAAACTATATATCGACCTTACCGCATAAGAACCTTACTGAATGGGCGTCTGGCCAGCGTGGGCCCTTTGCCCGGACCGGTGCTCGGATGGAAGAGGCCGTGCAGACCGAACCGGTGGAGGAGACCGTCCCCTCCATCGTCGCGGACAGGATACAGACCCTCGAGGCGCGCAACGCGCAGCTCCTGGAGGAGCTCAGGCGCGCCGAGAGCGAGCGCAGGTTCGTCGAGAGCGAGCTCATCCGCCTCCAGAAGGAGATAAAGCGCCTCCGCGTGGAGCTCGACAGGCTCAAGACCCCCCCGCTCATCGTGGGCTCCATCAAGGACATCCTCGAGGACGGGCGCGTCGTCGTCCGCTCCACGACGGGGCCGGACTTCATCGTCTACGCGGCCGACTTCATCGAGAAGAAGGAGCTCAAGATAGGCTCGCGCGTGGCCCTCAACAAGCAGTCGCTCTCGGTCATCTCCATACTCCCGCCCTCCAAGGACACGCTGGTGGCCAACGCCGAGGTCATCGAGCGCCCCACCGTCACCTACGCGGACGTGGGCGGGCTCAAGGAGCAGATAGAGGAGCTCAAGGAGACGGTCGAGTACCCCCTGACGAGGCCGGAGGACTTCCGCGCGGTCGGCATCGACCCCCCGAGGGGCATCCTGCTCATCGGCCCCCCGGGCACTGGCAAGACCCTCCTCGCCAAGGCGGTCGCGGAGCGCACGAAGGCGACCTTCATCCACATCGTGGGCTCGGAGCTCGTGCAGAAGTACATCGGCGAGGGCTCGCGCATCGTGCGGGAGCTCTTCGAGATGGCGCGCGAGAAGGCCCCGTCCATAGTCTTCATCGACGAGATAGATTCCATCGGCGCCAAGCGCCTCGAGATAGCCACGTCGGGCGACCGCGAGGTCCAGCGCACCCTCATGCAGCTGCTGGCCGAGCTCGACGGCTTCGACCCCATCGGCGACGTCAAGGTCATCGCGGCCACGAACCGCGTCGACATCCTGGACGACGCGCTGCTGCGCCCGGGCAGGTTCGACCGCATCATCGAGATACCCATGCCCAGCAAGGAGGCGCGCGAGTCCATCTTCCGCATCCACACGCGGCGGATGAACCTGGCCGAGGGCCTCGACTTCGACTCCCTCGCCGGGCGCACGGAGGAGACGACTGGCGCGGACATCAAGGCCATCTGCATGGAGGCGGGCATGTTCGCCATCCGCGCCGAGCGCCGCGTGGTCACGGTCGAGGACTTCGACAAGGCGATTGCCAAGATACTCATCGGCGACGACGACATCGAGGCCCACACCGGCGGCATGTTCGCCTAGGTGGGGAGGTGCGCCCGATGCCCGGTGACGATGGGGAGGGCTGCGGCGAGGGCAAGTCCGCTCCCAAGAGGGCCAAGGCGGAACAGGTCCCGCTGGGGTTGCGCAAGCCCCGGTCACCGGACTTCGACCCCGCACGTCACCAGGACCGGCAGGCCTGCGCGGACGAGCAGCGCGACCTCAAGGTGATGCGGCGCGCGGACGAGCAGCCGCTCGTGGCCCCCGAGAAGCACCGCGACTACCAGATACGCGACGGGGACGACCTCGACCGCCACCTCGAGGACATCTGCTCGCACAACGCGCTCATCGAGCTCATCGAGCGCGCCAGGCAGGAGGTCGAGCACGAGCTCGACGTCAGGGCCAAGGCGTTCAGGGGCGCGAGGCTGGACGAGCTTTGCGTGTTCGCGAAGGAGGCCATCATCGCCATGGGCGAGGAGAGGGGCTTCCAGGCGCTGCGCGCCCACGTGAAGGAGCTCGTCTTCAACGACGTCGTCTACGCCCAGCAGGAGCTGGACCGGAAGAAGGAAGCGTACATGAAGAACGCGGGGAAGTGAGGTAGACTTATATCCTCTCTTCCGCATTGAGCAATCCATGAGCATAGACACCACTATCGCCTTATTGGCTTTCATCGTCGCCTTCGTCTTTGGGGCTCTTCAGTACTTCCTTTATCGGAAGCACTTACGGATCTTGGAGCAACAGCTCAATGACAGCAAATCAAAAACTGAGGCGCTTGAGAAGCTAGTGGGAAGCCTGAGGAAGATGATAGAGGCTTTCCAGGAAGCGCATCAAAGCTATGAGCGGCATCTGGAGTCGCTTGAGAAGATGATCAAAGCATTGGAATCCAAGGGTCGTCCCAATGTCGAAATGGAGACAATGAAACTCGAGAGGGAGAAGATAAAGGCAGAGACACAACAGAGGAAAGCCGAGCAATCCTTTATTGAGACACTGTTCGATGCAATAACGCCTAAATAGTATTCAATCCTACTATCATAGATTACAAGGCTAATAGGTTTATATGGCCATCCCCTTTCGGCAGCCTTATCTATCGCCACGTGGATTTGTGACGGCCAGGGACGCAGGGATGGCATGAACGACGAGCCCAACGCGCAGCAGTCTCGGGGCGCCACGCCCCCCCCGACCACCGGGAGCGCCGAGGGCTTCAGCGCGCTCGTCGACCAGGCGATGGCCGAGGTCGAGGCGCTGCTGCGCTCGTCGGTCGAGGGCACGACCGTCCTCGAGGACCTCGGGACGAACCTGCTGGGCGCCGGGGGCAAGCGGCTGCGACCCCAGCTGCTCGTGGCCTCCTACCTGGCCGCGGGCGGCCGCGAGCCGCGACGCGCGGCCCCGCTCGCGGCGGCCTTCGAGCTCATCCACACGGCCAGCCTCATCCACGACGACATCACCGACGACCCGACGCTGCGCCGCCGCCGCCCCGCCCCCCACAGGAGGTACGGGATCTCGCGCGCGCTCGTCGCGGGCGACTTCCTGTTCGCGAGGGCGTTCGAGCTGCTGACCAGGGAGGACTACCAGGTCGCCAAGGCGGTCGCGGACGCCGCCATCGCCATGGCGGAGGGCGAGCACCTGGAGCTCGTGCGGTCGTTCGACGCCACGGTCACGATGGCGCAGTACACCGAGGTCATCGAGAAGAAGACGGCCTCGCTCTTCCGCGCGGCCACGAAGGCGGGCGCCCTGCTCGCGGGCGCGGACGCGCCCACGACGGCCGCCCTGGAGGACTATGGCCGCCACCTCGGCGTCGCCTTCCAGCTCGTGGACGACGTCCTCGACCTCGAGCCGAGCGCCGCCGTCACCGGCAAGCCCTCCGGCATGGACCTGCGCGAGGGCCGCATGACGTCGGTGATGCTCTCCGCCCTCGAGCGGCTGCAGGGCACCGAGCGCGAGTTCGTGGTGCGCATCTTCACGGCACAGAGCCCGGCCCTCCCGGACGTCGACCGCGCGCTGGCCTTCGTGCGAGGCACGGGCGCGGGAGGCATCACGCTCGTCCTCGCCAAGAGGGAGCAGGAGGCCGCGAGGGCCGCCCTCGGCGACAGGTTCGACGCGGTCGCGCGCTCCTACTTGGAATCCCTGGCCCTGGAGGTCGTCAGCAGGAGGGCGTAGGGGTGGTGGGCACCCCAGGGGATGACGGGACTGCCCGGACCCCTATTGGGGACATAACGGGCAACATCCTGGATGGCGATTCCCCATTGGGGAAGGGGGGACGCGACAAGGATGTCCCCATCTCCACCAGGCCAGGCACGCATCATCCCAAGGCCGAGGACAGGCAGCTCGTGGTGGTGGGCGCGGGACCCGCGGGCTCGACCGCGGCGAGGTTCGCCGCCATGGCGGGCGCCGAGGTGCTGCTCATCGACCGGCGCGCGGTCGTGGGAAGGCCCGTGGAGTGCGCGGGCTTCCTCCCCGCGGAGGACGAGCTGCGCGCGATGCTCCCCGGCGTGCCCGACCAGCAGGCCATCTTCCACGTCCCGGGCCGCTTCATACTGGACAGGACCGAGGAGACCGTCATCGTCTCCCCGGGGGGGAGGCGCAAGGTCCTCCCGTTCAGGGGCGTCACGGTCGACCGCGCCGAGTGGGACGCGCACAACGTGGACCTGGCCGTGGAGGCGGGCGCGGAGTTCCGCCCGTCGACGGGCGCGACCGGCTATGAGAATGGCATCCTCTTGACGGAGAGAGGAGTCTATTCCCCCGCAGTCCTCATTGCGGCCGATGGTCCGCACTCGAGGATGAGGCGGTGCGCTGGCCTTCCGGACCCGAAGCTCATCGCCCCGGCCCTGAATGCGGACGCGCGCATCGCGCACGACGGGCGCGTCGAGATGCACTTCTGCCGCGAGGCCCCGGGGGGATACGCCTGGGTCATCCCGGCGGGGGACGGCCGTGCGCACGTGGGACTGGGGGCGGACCCGAGGAGGGGCACGGGGGGTCTCAGGGACGCCCTCGAGCGGTTCGCGCGCAGGGTCGGCGCCGAGCTGGGGGAGGTGACCGCGGGCGCGGTCCCTTCGGCGGGGCCCGTGGCGCGGACGGTGGCGGGGAACGTCATGCTCGCCGGCGACGCCGCGGGGCACGTGATGGCGTCCAACGGCGGGGGCGTGCCCATCGCGCTCGCGGCGGGGCGTGCCGCGGGGGAGGTGGCCGCAGCGGTCGTTGGCGGGAAGGCGCGCATAGAGGACTACGAGCGCCGTTGGCGCGCCGAGGTGGGCGAGGTGCTGGAGGTTGCGGGGCGCATCCGGTGGCTCGCGGGCGTCCCGTTCAGGTGGCCCCTCCTGCTCGACATGGTCATGTGGGCCATGCCGCGGTGGGAGATGGCGCGCGCGCTGCGGTGCCAGCGGATGCTCGGAGTGCTGTGACCTGTGGCGTCAATGCGACAGCCTTGAACCCCCACGGTCCACCCCGGGGGCGGGTGTAGGCTAGCCATTTATAGGGGTACATCTCTCCTGAGGACGAAGGCGCCTGTAGACAGGATCCGCGTCCTCGCCGGCATAACGGACATCTACTTCCTCATCGGGTCCGCCGTCCTCGTCGTCCTCGGCCTCATCGTGGTCGTTGAGGAGCATTCGAACGAGCACATCGCGAATGCGAACCTGCAGCTCATCGGCCTCCTACAGCTCGCCGAGGCCTCCTTCGCCCTGGTAGCCGCTGCGCTCGTCATCAAGGGGCGCCGCTCAGGCTTAGTTACTGGCCCGGCCGTCCCCATGCTAAGGATGTTCCTACATACGATATATTTCGTGTTCCTCATGCTCGTCCCCGTCGCCTCCATGAGCGTCGCGGCCTTCATGCTCGTGAGCTAAAACGGACGCCTCTTCGTCACCGATAACGGGGATAAAAAGTCAAGATAGGCGCGTTAGACCGCTCCTGAAGAAGTACTTTTTCAAATCCTCACTCTCAACAGGCTTTGGTATAGGACTGCGGTGAACCCGTACGGTTCATCGCGATAACAGCAGCAAGCAGCGCAGCACGTTAGCCATTATCGCCATCAAGATGCCCATGTCAAGTTCGGTCAGGACATGCGAGTACCGAAACTCACCTGTCCATTTCACCCCCGGCCATAGTTTTCTTACGGCCTCGTGAGTACCAGATGATTAGAGCAAATACGATGATGATGGCGACGACCGCTATAGAAATCCAGTATGTCGTCGTTTCCGTCCCTTCCACCTGCAGCGAGAGCGGTCGAGTCGAGCTCCCGTAGGAACTTGTGTTCCCATTGATGTCGGTGACGACGATATAGTACTCCATTGTCCCCTTCTTCAGGGTTTTCGATGGAACACTGGCGTTGTACCAGTCACCGTCCCCTGTCATGGGGATGGACCTCCATTCGTCATCACCTTTCATCCGATAATAAAGGATTGCCCCCGATATCCCCTGGTCATCAGTGGCCACGATGGCGATATTGACACCATCGGCCCTACTCGCTATATCGGGAGGGCTGAACTCGATCTTTGGATTCTCCACGTCGGGGACAATCACATCGGTGATGGCCACGGGGGATGAAGCGCCTCCCTCGGGGTACGTGGCCTCGTTCGGTCCGTCGGTCGCCCATACGTAGTACTCCAAACCGATGGGGGTCACCGCGCCCCCTGGTATTGAAGCGGCCCAGGTTGGTCCGACCGTGGGAGCCATCTCGATGGCGGTGTACTCCGTCGTCCCCAGCGGCCGATGATAGAGAACTACCGACAGGACGGCGACATCGTCCGTGACATCGGCAGATATCTCCATCGTCATGTTCGCTCTCCAGCCAATGGGGGGATCGTGCGCGACTATTGGGGGCGTGGTGTCCGACGAGGTTACCACGATCTGGATTGGGTCAGATTCGCCACCGACGGGGAATGTCACATTTTGGATTGCATCCATGGCCACGATGTAGTACTCGATACCTGGTGCCCTCACAGAGCTGCCAGGGACCAAGACGGTCCACTGGTCGGCCGTCATCTGGACCATGTCGAGGACGGAATAGCTCACCTCGCCAGGCCTTCTGTAATGGAGTTCGGTCGAGATGACTCGGATATCATCGTGCACGCTAGCGGTAATGTTGAGTACGCTGCCCCCTTTAACCTCGGATGGCGGGGTATGGATGATCACCGGCGGCGTGTCCTCCGTCGATGGGATTACCGAGAAATTGAAGGGCCCCAAGGGTTCGGATGGAACGCAGAGCGCATCGAAGTTCCAGATGCTGCATGTGTAGTTATCGGAAGGCGGGAGGCCGGTGATGTTGTGGCTGAACACAATGCCCTGTGAGAAATCGACCCCCCCATGCACTGGATCTAGCATCGTCCAGGGGCTTCCGTTCACAGGTGTCCCATTGTTCAGGATATGGATGGCCGGGAACCCGCCCATGGGGCCATGGCCATCCTTGTCGGTGTACTTGACGGTGACCACCAGGACCTTGTTCGATTCAACGACGGACGCGCTCAGGCGTGCCTCTGAGAGCATGGGCGGCGTATCCTTGACCACGCGGAGCTCGACGGCCCCGGTGACGTTGTCATCGATGTAAGAGGTGACGGTGAACACCCTCGCCTCGCCGACCGGCGCCTCGTCTGGGGCGAACACTGTAAGGGTGGCAGTCTGGCTCTCGTAGGGGCCGAGGACCTGCGGGTAGTCACGGTCCAATCGGCTCCCCCACAGAGCCCCCGTGATGTTGCTCCCCAGCCTCTGGTCGACCTCCAGGTACGCCAGGGCCTCGTGGTCGGTGGGGTTCTCGACGGTGAAATGGAACTCGCCGGGAGAGCCCACGCTCTCCACCCTCATGTTCTCCTGGCCCTTGTTGTTCTTGAGGTTGGAATCGTAGGGGTGGTACACCTCCACCAGTATACAGACGTGGCCCGAGACTATTGGCGTCCAAAGGACCTTCGCGACCGCCTTCTGGCCCGCGCCGGTCGGTACGTCGATGACGTCCTTGCCGATGGTTTGCCATTTGACCTGGCCCGTACCCCATTGAGCCCATCTGAACGTGACAGTCGTTCCTTCCGCGGGCACATGGCCGTTGTTGTAGACCCGCGCCTTGATCTTGTACTCGAAGCCTTCCACAATGGGCCAGTAGGGGATGGATTGTGCAAACTCACTGTTGAGCACGATGTCGATGCATGGGTTGTCCGTCGTCGGGTCCTTGATGTCGGGGTCGGTGTTGAGGTACCACGTAGAGGGGTCCAGCGGGGCGTAGATGAAGGGGTCCGGCAAGGGACCGCCCGGCAGAAGCCTGAACACGGTGACGGCGACCCTGGAGGAGGCGCGGCCCTTGGCGATGACGTTGACGTACCCTTTGGGCTCATACTCAGGAACCTGGATATAGTCCCTAAAGACGCCATTGGCAGCCCGGCAAGGATTGAGGGTGGCCGTCCCGAATGACAGGTCGATCAGCTCGTTCCCGACGAAGTTGGTGCAGTTCAGCCAGACATACTCGCCCGTGGCGCCCTGGTCGGGCTCGAGGTCGACCATCGTGCCTGTGTAAGTGGAGACGATTTCCCCCGTGTACGGGCGGATGTTCGCCCGCGTCACGGTAACGTCGATGTTGCCCCCGTACTGCGAGGTGACGGTGAAACGGGCGAAGCCGTCAGGGTCGGTGAAGCGCACGGCCTTGAAGTCGCCAGGCTTCCTCAGGCAGACCTTGGCGTTGGGGGCAGGGCCCCCACCGGTCTTCGTGACCCGCACCACCAGCTCCTGTGTTGCCCCCGCCCCTATCACGGCCGGGTGGTCCACGGTGATGGTCGTCGGGTACTGTGTCCAAATGGCGGTCTCCGGGTCCCCGAACAGGGTGTACTCCTCGAAGTTCTTGCCCGAATAATCCACCATTGGGATGACAAGGGGGATGGTATTTGGCTGGTCGGTCTTCATGGCCATGAAGATTTTTGCGTAGGTCAGCATCTGGCCTAGCGAGTACAGACTGTTCGACCCGAAACCATCCAGGCCTGTCCAGACCGCATCATAGAATCCCTGGAAAAAAGGATAGTTCCAATCAATGTATGTGACCCGGGTAGCTCCGACGGCGGCAATCGCACCTTTGCCATCCTGGAGGACAGCTTTCTCGCACAATTTGGGGGAGGGGTCGGCAGGCAGACCGTCAGTCTCATCATCGAACCATCCGGACCGGCAGTTGGCTCCCATCAGGACAGTGAGCTTACCGAAATTCTCCACTCCGTCGATTAAAGTGCCAGTAAGCGGAGGGTAGCACCATCCATCGGCATCTCCATGGTCCAGGTGACCAACAAGGAATGACCCCGCCTCGATTGCACGAAGGATGTCCATATGAAAGCCATCCCATTTGAAACCGTTCGCTATGAGCAGGTCATCGGGCAATTTGAACTCACTATCCGAATGCCATACGCTCCCAGGAAAATAGTACGCTGGGTCCGATTTGTAGGTGTTGGTATAAACGCGTTGGACCCTGTAGCCTTGAGTCCTCAGGTAGTCTCTTACTTCCTCCACGTAGTAGAGGCTGGGCCAATCCTCCCCTCTGTCGAAGTTCTTATCCTCGAAATACGAGCAAATTGTCTGGTTCTTGAAGTATCCCGTTTCAAAGGGAGGCGTCGTTTCGTACATCAGGATGTTCCCAGTGATATTCCTTGCGTCGCTCTCTGTCCCGACAGGATACCTCCCCACGAAGATGTCCGGGTAGAGGTCGTCCCCATCCACCGTTGCGTAATAGAGGTCCGACGCTGTATAAATCCCATCATACTCGTGGTAGGACCTGTAATGTGTCGGGATGAAGTCCGCGTCCCCCACGAGTAGCACGTAGGTGGGTGGCACGGTCCAGGTATCGTAGGCATTCTTGATATAAGCGGCTATCTCGTTGGCGGAGGCTCCGTTGGGATCGATGTCCTGCGTCGTGACGAGCTTCGCTCCAAGTCCCTTCCGATCCTTCCAGTCGATAAGGGGCGCCAGTTCGTCCTCGAAGAGCTCGTCGGTGATCACGAGGTAGTCACCTGTATTGTAGCTCGTCAGTGATGCTCCTGGCAACCTGGACCTCAACGACTCGGGCCGCTTATAGTTGAGGACGGTTGCCTCGAGCAGTTCCTCGAATGGCTCGGAGATCAACCTGTCGATGGTGCGTATTATCTGGGTGGGTTCGTTGTAATTGACCCGCACCTCCATCTTGGAGAACACCTTGATCTGCTGGCTCACCGGGTTGAACTGGATGGGGTGAAAGACGACGGGTGCGACCCTGTGCCCCCTCATGATGAATGGCGTCTCAAGGCTCACCTCGTCGGATGGATAGAACCCGTCGGTTGTGTACGTGGTCTCGTTCATCGTGTAATCATATGTGTTGTTATCCTCGATGGCTATGGCCGGTTCCCGGTTCGGACAGACCCAGTAACCGTCCCTGGTCTGGGCATCGGCGTGGACGGTCTCGAGGGATAGGCCGACATCGTGGGGCACCTCGACGTACCTCGTCACCGAAGGCAGGCTGGGATTGCCCTCGGTCAGCAGCCTACCGGTGCCGTTCATCTCGAGAACGTCGAACTCGGTGATATTCCCGGAGATGTTTATCGGCAGTTTGTACTCCCAGACGTCCGGGAAATCGAGGTCGACCATAATTCCGTTGTTGTCCGAGTCCTTCATCCTCGTTTCAAGGTGCGCGTCTGTCATGACGTCCGGGCCTCGTTGCGATGGCCCGTCCGTCCCTAGTGACATCCATGTCGTCATGTCGGTCGTGCCCAGCATGACGACCACGGTCACCAGGATCGTGAGGCCGGTCCTGTAAATCCCTCCGTCTGTCCTCCCTCGGTCATCTCCTGCGGTCTTCATACTCTCCTCCCCCGCCTTATTCATTGCATTGCGCGACAGCAGATTTTTACCTACAGGTCCTGCCATTTGGGCAGCCCTCTCCGGCTGCCATCGGGCAGCCCGCAGGGCATTTGGCGAATCCCCCATGTATAAGTGCAACTGAAGCATAGGGTGCCCATATGCTTCGCCGACCCAGCTATACATTGGTTTCACGGCTATTTCAATTCTTGTACCCCCCTATGTTGAGTTTGCCATGGCGTATAAAAGAAATCAGAGTGTCCGTTTTGATTCTTGAAGATACTCTTCTAATGAAATCGGATTGACGGGATATTGCGGGAGCCTCCAGGCTATCGGTAGGATTGTCCTGTCCAGAGAATTAAAAAACCGACGGCCATTTCACGAGCGCCTCGGGCGGCCTTCCTGGTGAGAGATGCCTTTAATACTGATCAGTAACGGTGTGAACGCCAAGATCAACCCACCAGGCAGCGCCATTGCGCCCTTCTTTCAGACCTGGCCGAAAGTCTAATATCGGGGCCGTGCATGGGGAGGGCCGCGGGCACGTGGCCTAGATTGGATATGGCACCAGCCTCCTAAGCTGGCAGTCCGGGGTTCAAATCCCCGCGTGCCCGCCACACATTCAACGCACATATCCGGGGCGTGCCAAGGCTCGCACTCCACTCCCAACGGGTCTGATGTGGTGGTCCAGATCGAGCCCTTTCCTCCAATTGAAGGAGGGCCTGCATCGGCAATGGCGAGCCAGGACATATTGTTTCTAGAAATATTGACTATTTTTTTATAAGTAAGTTGATATTATCATAGCAATCTATTTATATATAAATGGTCATAATCATGTCCATGACCGATGCCCTCAATCCCGAGGACCAGAACCCGTGGTGGCGGGACCCGAGAGCCCTCGCCAACGATAAGAAGATGCGGGACCTGGCCTCCGCGAACCTGCGTTGGTCCCCGTCGATCAAAGCCGAGATCGACCTGGAGCGCGACCGCGTCTATACCCTGCGCGGCATGAGACAGGTCGGGAAGACGACCCTCGTCAAGTGCCTCATGAGGGATCTCATCAAAGGAGGAACAGACCCCAGGTGCGTGCTCTACTACAGCTGCGAGGTGCTCCACCGGCCTCGGGAGCTCATCGAGGTGCTCTCGCGGTTCCAGGGGCTGCCGGGCCGGGCCGAGGGGCACGGACGGCTCTACGCGTTCCTCGACGAGGTGACGTCCGTAAGGGGCTGGGAAAGAGCGGTCAAGCACCTGGCGGACACCGGTGCATTGGAGGGCATGACGGTCGTCCTCACCGGCTCCCACTCCCTCGACCTGAAGTACGCCATCGAGCGCCTCCCAGGGAGGCGTGGGGAGGGGGGAGGCGGGACCCTCAACAAGGTGATGCGACCGATGGCCTTCCGGGAGTATGTCGCGCTGGTCGCTCCCGATATCTCGGCGCGCCTCGAATCGAAGCTCGCAACTGCCGGCATGCACAGGCACGCCATGCTGCTCGGCCTGTTCGACGGCAACGTCCACCCCGTCATCGAGAACGAGCTCGCCCTCTACTCGCACGAGCTGCGCACTCTGCTCGAGGGATACCTCCTGACGGGCGGGCTCATGCGTGCCATCAGGGAGCACCGCGCGACGGGGAGCGTGGACGCCCAGACCTACGAGATGTACATAAGGGCGGTCGTGGGGGACCTGGCGAGGTGGAGGTTCCAGGAGGGGCAGGCGAGGCAGCTCCTGAGGTCCGTGGTCGACCGCATGGGCACGCGCGCGAGCCTGAACGCCATCGCGAAGGAGACCGAGGTCCCCTCGCACGCGACGGTCGCGAGGTACCTCGACGCGTTCGTGGACTCGTACGTGCTGCACTCCTTCTATCAGCTCGACCTCTCGGACGGAGAGACGGCGTACAAGCGGGAACGGAAGCTCTACTTCCAAGACCCGTTCGTCTACCACGCCATCGGTGCGTGGGCCCGCGGCAGGACGGACTACCAAGAGCTCGCATCCGATGTGGTCGGGGACCGGAGATTGAGGGGGTCGTTGGTCGAGATGCTCGTCGCCGCCCATGTCGTCCGGCTCGTCGAGGCGCTGCGGCCGAGCGACGTGCTGAGCCCCCAGGAGGCGGTCCTGTACTGGCGCAAGAAGGGGACCGACAGGGAGGTCGATTTCGTCATCAGGTACAGGGGGGCGCTGCTGCCGCTCGAGGTGAAGCACCAGCCCGTGATAAGGTCGGGCGACCTCGACCCCCTCTACTCCTTCAAGAGGGGGTTGCTGGTCTCAGCGGGCCACCTCGAGGCGCGCGGGAGCTACTCGATAATACCCGTGGAGCTGTTCCTCATGCTCGTGTGAGGGCATCGCCCTCGGTCGACAGACCCACGATGAACATCGTTCATGAGATGTCGTAGGCCTGGACAACGCTTTCCGGAGGTGCACACCACAATCGCCCATCCCCACATTGGTCATTGCCCGGATGGGGAGGAGATGACAAGAAGGAGGAAATCCGGATTTCCATATCTTTGGTGCGCGCTGCCGTGTGAAGTGCAATCCAACACCGGTTGCCTTCCCCTCACTTGGGCATTTGAAGAGGCCATGCATGGGGAGAAACCGCGGGCACGTGGCCTAGATTGGATATGGCACCAGCCTCCTAAGCTGGCAGTCCGGGGTTCAAATCCCCGCGTGCCCGCCATCTTGGCTTCTATTTCCCCCGAAGGTGGGGCAGTGGCCATCGAGGCCCCAACCACCCTAGGTCCCTTGGCGGCGCCTGCGCCTGACCAGCAGCCATCCAGAGACGACAGCAATCACCACGATGAGCAGGGCCAGGACGAGGATGTCGAGACCGCCACCTACGGCATGTCTCTCGACGACGGTGATGTCGACGAAGGCCGACCTCGAGTGCTCCCCGTCGAACACGGTGACCGTGATCCTGTGCCTCCCCGATGGGAGCCCGTCCGTCGAGAAGTTGAGGTCGCCGTCCGTCCTGAGGGTGATGAGGTCTCCCGACCGGTCCGAGGACCAGGTCACCATCAGCACCTGTCCCAGGACGAGGTCCGGGTCGTCCACGAGGGCGCGGAGAGCGATGGACGTGCCTTCCTTGTAACTGCCGTTCGCCAGGGGGCTCAGGATCTCGGGGACCTCAGGGGGGTTGTTCACGTCCCTCACGGAGATTGTGAACACGAGCTCCCCCGTGCCACCGTGGCCATCGGACGCCTTGAGCAGGGCGCCGAAGTCCCCGAGGATGCCTATCTCTGACGCAATCCGCAGCGACCCGTTCCCAAGGATGGTCACGCCCTGCAGGTTCGTCAGCACCTCGAAGGAGAGAGGGTCGCCCTCCTCGTCCTCGAACAGGACCTCGAGGACCGAGAGCGTGCCTTCGTCCACGAGTATTACCGTCGGGGGAAGCTGACTGCCGATGCCCAAGATCTTTGGCGCATCGTTGACGGGGAACACTATGTAGGGGAAGAGAGCCGATACCGTCGAATCCCCATCCGAGACGTTGACCTCCATCGTGCCATGCTCGACGGGCAAGGTGAACAGGAATTCCACGACCAGGCCATCGATGGACCGCACCCAGGCACCCGCACACCCCATCTCCAGCTCTTCGATGGGATTGTCGATGTCCGTGACATAATCGGTAAAGTCGACGCTCGTGGTCTTGTCCTCGACGAACGTGAGCCCTGTGCCAGGCTTTATGGATGGCGGGTCGTTGACGTTGATGACCTGCAGGTCGTATCCGAGCGTGTCCTCCCCTCCCTTGCCGTCCGAGACCCGCACGACCATCCCGTGGAGGCCCACGTCGGAGTTCCCCGGCGTCCCCATCAGGGTCCCGTTCAGCGCCCCGATGCTGAGGAAGGCCGGGGCCGTCATCAGGTCCCAGGTCAGCACGTCCCCTGTGGGGTCATCGTCGACCGCGGCCCACGTGACGAGGTACGGCTCGTCCTCCAGGCATTCGAGAATGGGGGACGTGGTTATCACGGGCGGGTCGTTGACGTTGATGACCTTCAGGGAGAACTCCCGGCGGTCGACGCCCCCGAGGCCGTCGCTCGCGGACACGTTCATCCAGTGCTCACCGACATGCGAGTTGTCCGGGACGCCCGTGAGCTCGCCGGTCGCGGGGTGCAGGGTCAGGAACGGCGGGCAGCCCTCTATGGACCATGAAAGGATGTCCCCCGTCGGGTCCGGGTCGGAGGCAGAGAGCAAGACCTCGAATGCCTCATCCTCGACGGCTGGCCCGATGGACATCGTCGCGATGACGGGCGGGTCGTTGACGTTGATGACGGTGATGTTGACGGTGGCCCGCGGGAAGGGGGTCTCATGGTCGTACGGGTCCTTGGCGATGAACGCGATGGTCTCCGTCCCCGTCCAGTTGGGATTGGGGGCGAGCGACACCCGGTGGTCCAAGAGGACGGTCGCCACGATGCCGGGGCCGTCCTCGACATCGTAGGTCAGGGGATCGCCCTCCGGGTCCCAGAAGACATACTTGAGGTCGATCGAATAATCATCGACCGTGTCCTCGAGCATCGTGATATCCTCGATGGCGTGCATGAACCGAGGCACGAAATTGAGGTACAGACCGAATGAATAGATGTCAGACCAACCGATTGTGCTGCCCGATGGCTGCCCATAGAAGGCCATCACGCGCCAGTGATAGCGACCCGGGGCAAGGGACGAAATCCTCGTCGAGCCCGTCGTGTTGGTCTCGTTGATGACCATGTCGGAGAAGTCGACGGTCATCGAGACCTGCACCCTGTAGAGGACGACATCGCCGTTCGTTGTGGAGTTCATCGCGTAGTAGACCAGCCAAGATGGATAGGTCCGAGAACCGTTCTTGGGGCTGATCAGGTACGGGATGCACAAAGGGACGGTCATGGACGCCGTGCCGTTGGCGGTGACGAGGCCGGTCCCCGCGCCGCCAGGTCCGCCCCCCTTTGACGTCGGGGCGGTCCCCCCAAGGCCCTCCGTCGCGTTCACGTACGTGCCCGGCGAGGCGCAGACCACCCCGTCGAGGCTCACGGTCCCGTTGCCCCCCGTCCCGACCTGTGACGTCACGGTGCAGGTCCCCCCGACGTACGCGCCGCCCCCCCCGCCTCCAGCCCCGCCATACCCCCCTCCGCCGCCCCCACCGTACGGCCCGAGGCCGCCGGTCCCGCCGTCCCCCCCTGGGCCGCCGGAGGACCGGAGGAGCGCGTCCAGGAGGTTCATGCGCGAGGCCAGCAGGACCAGGGCCGAGCCCCCGCCAGAGCCGACGAGGTCCCTGACCGCGGTATTGCCTCCCCTGGTGTTGTCGCCGCCGCCCCCACCGCCGCCGTAGCCTCCCCCGCCCGCGCCCCCGCCATCGTAGCTCCCGCCCCAGAAGCCGTCCCCGCCGTCGCCCGCCTCCCCGCCGCTGCCGGCCCTTGCGGAGAGGTTGGACGAGCCGACCTGCAGGAGGGTCGCGTTGAGCGATATCTCGGTCGGGCCGCCCGAGCCGACCTTGCCCGAGACGCTCCCCGAGCCAGGCAGAAGGCCGGTACCAGCGCGCCCGGTGCCCCCGCCGCCCCCATAGCCACCGCCCCCGCCGCCTCCCTCGCTCGCGCCATTCCCACCCTTGCCAGCAGCGCCCGCGTCGCCCCCCTGCACCGACATATTCGTGCCCTCGACCTCGAGCGATGCCGCAAGGAGGCGGACCGACGCAGGACCGCCGGAGCCGACCCTCCCTCGCACGATGCCAGCGTAGCCAGAGACGCCGGGGCCGGAGCCATCGCCGCCCGCATAGCCGCCGCCACCTCCCCCAGCACCGGCCGAGAAGGCGGCGCCACCGTCGCCCGCCCGGCCCCCCGCGCCACCGGTGGAGACGATGGTGGACGACCTCAGCGTGACCGCGCTCGAGGAGACCAGGGCCACGTCCGAGCACCCCCCGGTCCCGACGTCATCCTCGACCGTCCCGCCGTTGCAGTAGCCCCCTCCCTTGCCGGGGCCCACGCTGGAGGCGGCCCCTCCCTTTGACGCGTTCCCGCCCCTGCCCCCGATGGCCGAGAGGGTGGAGTTCGTGAGAAGCCCGATGGAGCCGGGCCCGAGGGTGAAGCCCAGTGTCGCGTTCCCTCCCGCGGCGGCGCGGCCGCCCAGCGTCCCGCCCGCGCACCAGGCGTTCGAGACGCGCTGCGTGCTCGAGGGGAGGTCGAACCCGTCGCCCCCCGTGACGATGAGGCTCGCGTTCTCGAGGTGGAGGCCGGCCGTCACGGTGAGGTTCACGCACGCGTCGCCGCCCATGCTCGTTTGGATGTAATCGTCGTACGGCCCATCGAAGAACGTGTCCGCGTAGCCTTGTGCCCCCTCCACGAGCAGCTCCCCGCCCGATGTCACGTTCAGGTGCGCGCACGACCCCGCGAGGCTCGCGCGCGCCGACGACAGGGAGGTGCGGATGGAGAGCGACCCCCCGGCCACCTCGATCCGTGAGCCGGCCTCGCAGACGACCGTCGCGGCCAGGAGGGACGTGCCAGAGGGGACGACGAGGGTACCGCCGGAGGAGAGCGTGACGGTCCCGTAGCTCTCCGTCCCGGAGACCGTGTGCACGTCGGAGATGACGATGTCCCCAAGGAGGGACATTGACGATGCCTGCGAGGGTTCATCGTTGATTCCATGCTGAGCCTCGGTGGCTGAAGTGGAGATCCCACCGAGGACCAACATTGCCGCCAGAAGGGTGCACGACAACCGCCACATGATTTCATTGATAATCATGGCCACAGAAAAGGATTACTGTCCCAGATGAGGAGGGGGCCATCACCTACGGCCCCTGGTACGGCCGCCGTCCTCAAGGTCGGGGAGGGAGGGGCCAGGCGCATAGTGGCCGATAGTCGATCCGGGCTCCCCAGGGAGCGGCCGTCCATCCATTGGGGCCATTCAGGTGGAGGGCCGCGCCCACGTGACCTGGATCGGACAAGGCACCAGCCCCCTGACCTGGCCGTCCTGGTCAAAATTAACCCAAGTGCCCACCTTTATCGCATATCATCCGGGCCATCGATCCATCCGAAGATGCCTCGTTCATATATATGTCGATTATAATCGACAGAAATGGCCTGGATTGTCGGTCACGGTTTACTGTCTGGAGGGCAGTGGCCAGCCCTAGGAGCCATCGCGGATGGCAGGGCGCCCCGCCCGTTCACTTGGGCGTGCGCCGCAACCGGAGGCGGCCACGGCGTTCTGGAGGACGCTCGGTGCCCTCCCTCCGTGCCCGCCCCGTTCAGGACCGCGCCGCGCCTCAGGCCTTCAGCAGCCGCACGAGCTCGTCCCTCGTCGCATCGTCGAAATCGAAGTCCGGGCGTTTCTGGACCAGCTCGACGTACTCCGCCGCCGCGCGCAGGTACCGGCGGCTGAGGTGCTTGCCAGCGATCCTCACGATATCCTCGACCGAGTAGTGCTCCAGGAACGCGCATATCATGCTGGCGATGTCGTATGCCCGCTTCTTCATGGCGGGCGCGTCCTCGGTGAACCGGCCGAGGTCGAGGATGTACACCTTGTCGGCCACCATGATGTTGTCCGGCTTGATGTCGCCGTGGTATATCTTCTTGTCATGCATGGTCCGCAGGTGGTGGAAGGCCGTGTCGACCTGTATCGGGTCGAGCTCCTTGACCTTGGAGATGGGCTTCGCATCGAGGTACTCCAGGACGAGCAGCCACAGCACGCCATCGATCCAATGGTAGCCGTAGGGCTTGGAGGTCGGTATACGGTTACGATGGATGGCCAGGAGGCTCTCGTACTGGGCCCGGACCATGTCCTCCACCGATTCGGGGATCCCGAAGATGGGCGATTTGGCGTTCATCTTCAGGTAGAGGTTCTTGAACATCTGCATGGATTGGGTGGACATGAGGTCGCTGCTGCCCATTATCTTGCCGAAGTACCTGCCCCGATCGCCCTGCTTGTTCAGGCCCGTGATGCTGATGGGGATGGAGAGCCGGGCGTCCTTCGAGCTGACGGTCCGGATGGTGACCCTGCTCAGGCCGTAGCCCTCGACCATGATCTTGCGGACGTTCTGCAGCACGTGGTAGTAGAAGTAGCGCTGCGTATCGCGGTAGCTGTCCTCTTCCTGTTCGGGGGTCACCTGTCATCCCTTCCGTCCCGCGCCTCGCCCGCTCGGGCGCCCGAGGAAAGGGGGACCTGTCTCCGGCTGGCCTCGCGCGCGGCCCTCTCAATCTCCTTCCTCGCCTTCCGGCTCCCCCGCAGCAGCGCGAAGATGAACACGGCCATGTTCCAGAAGTGGATATTGACCCGGCCCTTGACCCCGCGGCCCACCTCCACCACTGGCTTGCCCTTGTAGGCATAGGTGATGTGCCAGAACTTCAGCTCCGGCACCACGAACTTCAACGAGTTGGTGTTCAGGATGATGTCCCTGTCCTCCAAGATGACGTCCATGTCGATGCTGTCCTTGACCCTGATCGGGATGCGGATTCTCTTGCCGAAGAGGGCCCTTACCAGGCCCAGCGCCAGCACCTCGATGGTGGTGACATTGAGGAACCGGGCCTTGAGACTGCGGCCGTCCGGCTCTTGGGACTCCTCCGTGGCCCACCGCCGCGGCCGCGAGCCATCCTCGCTGCCGTGCCCGGCGCTGGCGCCGACATCGCCGACCCCGGTCCGGTGCCCTCTGTCGAGAGCCGCCGATTCGGCCATCTCGGCAGGGGTCCCGTCCGGTAACGACCGGTATCCGTCCCGCGTCGAGCGCGACTCCATGAAGGGCGCGCCCTTCTTGTGGTACTCGCTGGCCATCTTCGTGAAGGTCGTCATGTCCCATCGTCCGCCGGCCGGGCCGCCGTCAGGGTCGTTGCACTCCGGCGGCGCGAGGAGCCCCTCCTTGTGATACTCATCGAGGACCTTCCGCCCGGCCGGGTCCTCCCACTCGTCAGGGCAGAGGAGGACGCGCCCGCCCATGCTTGCGCCCCGCGGGTCTTTCTTCTCCTCCTCCTCGTAGTTGGGAGTCATGCGGCAACACCTACTTCTTTATCAGTATCTGGAACCGGGCGAAGATACGCGTGCCGTCGCGCTGCTCCTCCATGGAGAACTTCCAATCCTCTACCTCGGCATTCATGTTGTCGAAGAACTCGTCCATCATCTCCACGATGGCCACGACGTTCTCGGGCTTCCCGCCGACGAGCTGCAGGACCGACGCCACCTTCTCCTTCTTGCTCATGCGCACCATCGCCTGAGGACCTCGCGCGAGCCGCGGGAGCTCCCGGGTGGCCCGCCGGGGCCATGACCCGGATGGATCGAGGCCTCGCATCACGGGCTGCGAGGACTCCTCCTCCTGTCTCCGACTCCATCCGCCCTCGCGGTCCTCTATCCCAAGGCCGCCCTTCCTTATACAGTCCGTCCCATCGTGCTTTTGGCGACCTTCTCAAAGGATGCACAATCACTGATATAAACAAATCGATGGCCACGGACCTGACCTGGGGCGGGCAGGTCCATGACCGGGATGACCGGAGGGCCGCGCCAGGAGGGGTCGCGGAACAGCGGAGCGACCGCCCGGTCGTCCCCTCCCTGCCGGGGCCGTCGACATCC
>CAYGVT010000015.1:0-62532 GCA_964353355.1 uncultured Thermoplasmata archaeon
GCTCCTCGGCGAGAGCCTCTCGGCTTTCCACCGGCGCCTGCTCGACAGCCCCTTCGAGGCGATCGATCTTGGGTTCAGGTACGAGAAGGAGACGAACACGGTCATCGGCCCCAGCTACCAGGCCCTTTGGCACTTCGGCAACGTGAGGTTCGACGTCGAGGAGCTGGACGCGCTCCTCGACGCGCTCGCCCGCGAGAACGCGAGGCTCGGGCAGCGCCTGGGCCTCGGCATCGGGGAGCGGACGGCCACGGACGCCACGCCCATCGAGACGTGCCGCGACGACCCGACGGGCACCTGGAACGGGCACTACAAGAGGCGCATGGTGAAGCTCGTGCTCACGCAGGACGTGGGAACGTGGCTGCCCCTGGCGTGGAAGGTCATCGGAGGCACGCAGAGCGAGGGCGTCATCCTCATCGAGATGCTCGAGAAGGCGAGAGGGCGGCTCGGCCAGGGAGCGATGGACGAGACGTTCTTCGACGGCGGCTTCGCGAGCAACGAGAACCTGGCGAGGGTGGCCGTGCTCCTCAAGCTGAGGGCGCGGTACAACATCTCGGAGGGCTGGGTCGGGAACGTGAGGTTCCCCCGGGACGGCCCGGAGGCGGGGGCGCGGTCGCCCGCGGAGGAGGTCGAACGGCTCTACGAGGAGCGGTGGGTGGAGGACTGGTACCGCCCCGGGGCGTCGCTCGAGCACAAGATGGAGTGCCTCGTCAAGGCGGGGGAGTATGAGGCGGTGGCGATGCACTTCCGCAACGCGTACATCGCGTCGTACGAGGAGGCCCCGGCGGGCGTGCTGGACGAGTATCACACCCGCAACAACATCGAGGGCGAGAACGGGCATCTCAAGGAGCACTACGACCTCGAGCGGGGTCTGAACGTTGTCGGGGAGCGGGCGGTATCGCGCCATCTGCTCTGGACGCTGATTGCGGCGCACATCGTGGCGATGGTGCGCCTGCAGCACGGCGTAAAGGGCAACCTGCTCTCGACCACGCACATCCTGTGGTGGGGATATAACGAGGTGATTAGCGCCTGAGCAGCGAGGTGGCCATGATGTGATTTCCAACGGTTTCGAGGGCCAGTTGGAAAGGCCCTCATGCTGAGTCGATTCCACCGAAATCCAAATATAGGGGCAGCACATAACCCATTTTGCTGATTTCATGCCCCTTAAGTTCCGTCCCGATGTCATAGAAAAGGTCCGCGAGGGAAGCGTCACCATGCAGTTCGGACTGTGGCGCCGCCCGCGCGTGGTCGCAGGCCGCGTCTATGACGTACCGAGCGTCGGTACGGTCCGCGTCACGGCCGTCGAGAAGGTCGAACTCAGGAGGGTCACGCCGTGGGAGGCGGAGGCCTCAGGCGCGACGAACGTCGCGCAGCTCATGGAATGGCTCACGGAGGACAAGCCCGAGGCCGACATCGAGGAGGGCTTCGCCTATCGCATCAGGTTCAGGTTCATCGGCCCCTCTGATGGGGGGGGCGATGAGCGAGAGGGGGCCACGACCGAGGAGGGCGGGGAGAAGGCGACGGAGGCGGGGGGGGGCGAGGGCAAGGCCAAGGGCGCCGCGCAGAAGGCGCGGGCCAAGGAGGTCGAGGCGAAGGCCCCGCCCGCGCCTGCCGTGCAGCCCAAGGCCATACCATCGGACCTGCTGCAGTGGTTCGACCGCGACCCGTGGCACGTCGAGTACCTGGTGGGGCTGCAGTCCGGTGTGTGGCGCAACGCCGACGACCTCGCCGGCACCCTGGGCACCGATGCCGCGACGGTGAGGCGCCGGCTCGGCGACCTGCGCAAGCGCGGGCTAGTCAACTCCCATCGGCACCACGGCTACCGGATCACCCCTGAGGGCCAGGGCGCGCTCGCCCGGATGTCCGAGGGGGGGGAGAGGGCCGCCGCGGCCACGAAGGAATGGGTCGCAGGCCGGTCCGACGGTAGCGACGTCCTGTCCGCCCTCGGTGACGGCGAGTGGCACAACGCGGATAAGGTGGCCGGGGTCGTCGGATTGAGCGTCGTGTCGGTGCAGCGCCGCGTCGCGGCGCTCCGCGACCGCGGCCTGGTGGAGTCGCATCGCCGACGCGGCTACAGGCTGACCGTGAAGGGAAGGGCCGCGGCCGGCCCTGCGCCAGCGACCAAGGAGGCCACCGCGGAGGAGGCGGCGGCGCCAACGCCAGCCTCCGCGCCCGCACAGGCCCCCCTGGGCCCGGACATGGCCCCTCCGCCCGCCGTCGTGGGCGCCGCGAGCGCACCGCAGAAGGTGGAGGCGCCGAGGAGCATGGTCGCGCCCGTCCCCGCGAGCCTGCTCGAGTGGCTCGGGAACAAGCCCTACCGGAGGGACCTACTGCTCACGATGCGCCCCGGCCGGTACGTCTCGTCGGGCGAGATGTCGACGAGGCTCTCGACCTCCATAACCACCCTCCACGGCCGGCTGAAGACGCTCAAGGAACGCGACCTCGTGGACGCGCAGCCCCGCCTGGGGTACACGCTCACGGACCTGGGCGAGCGGGCCTCCGCGGTGCTCCGCGTGCTGGCGTCAAAGGGCAGGAACGAGCCCGTGGGCGCCGAGGCGTTCCTGAGCGCTGAGCCCCCCAGCTGGGGGGAGCCATCCCAGGGCGAGGTCGTCGAGGCCGCCCCCGTGCGCGCCGCGAGGCCACCGGGCGTCACGAGGCTCTCGCCGGGGGGCGAGTGCGGCTTCTGCCGTGCGACGTTGACCCAGGGCGCCCGCGAGGGATGGGTCAGGCTGCTCCAGACGCATCTCGAGGCGCAGTCGGACCCGTCCAACAAGGGCGCGCCCATACCCTGCTCACGCGGCGTGGCGGAGGACGCCCACTGGTTCCTCATCGTGGAGCGCGACCCGCTGGCCGAGGGCCACTGCAAGCTCATCTGCAAGGAGCACGTGGCGGACCTGGTCGAGCTTGGGGAGCTCGCCCTCCGGGACCATCGCTTGGCCTCGGCGAGGGACGCGCTGGCGCGGGACCTGCCGTTCGCGACCGAGGTGGTATCGTCGCTCGACCCGCGCATCGTAGACGTGACGGTGCTGGCGGGCCTCGAGCATGGCGTGCACCTGTGCTTCGACCTGGTCCCACGGTACCGGATGGACCTCCCTGGCATCCGGTCGCTCGCGTCGGTCAGGGCGCACTACGACGACCTCTCGCTCGTGCGCAAGCGCAGGCTCTGGGAGGAGCGGCGCGACCACATGCAGGAGGTCGCCAGCAGGCTGCGCGAGGCGGCGGCGCGCATCCTCCGGTCCCACGCAGTGCATGGAGTGACGCTCTCGGAGCCGTGAGGCGCCGTCATCGATCGGCGGGCCTTGGCCCCCTGAGCAGGTCCCACATCGACACGAACGCGCACACGACGAAGGCCGCTATCCCGGTCGCGATGACCATCGACTGCATCGCGCCGATGGTCTCGTACTTGCTGCCCGACGATATCGTGTCCCACCTGAGGGCGATGACTGTCATCGCGAGGGCGATGCCGGCGAGGATGATGAAGACGAGCCCGACCCACGTGAAGCCGCCCGGGAATCGGCGAGCGGTGCGCACCTTGGCCTTGGCCCCCGGTGACGCGCCCTCGGGCACAGGTGCCGCTGGCTTGGCGGGCGTGGCGGACGTGGCGGGCGTGGCGGGCTTGGCGGGCTTGGCGGGCTTGGCGGGCGTGGCGGGCTTGGCTGACTTGGCTGGCAACGCCCGCTCGTCATGAGCCTTGGTGCCTGCCTCCGCGGGCGCCGCAAGACCTTGGACGGCCGCCGAGGGCTCGGGCGTCACCTCGGCACCCCCCGCCTCGGGTGGCGCGACGCTCTCGGCCCCCTCGGGCGCCGCGATGCCCTCGGGGGATTGCTCCTCCCACTCGGACGGGGGCACCTCCCGCTTGGGCGTCACGATGGTCTCGGCGACGGCCGCCTCGAGCATGGCATCGATGCCCTTGTCGTGGACCTCCCCCTCCGCCACGAAGACCGCGCCGCACTCGGGGCAGCTCTTGGAGTCGTGGGGCACCCTGGCCCCGCACTCGGGACAGACGTAGTCCGTCTCCTCCGCCCAATCGAACACCGTGTCGCACACGGGGCACCTCTCCGCGCCCTCTGTGAACGCGGAACCGCACTCCGGGCACGTGTACTCGCTGGGCTCCTCGTCGGTCAAGCCTTGACCTCCATGGAGGAAGGGATACCCTCCGGTCTCCTCAATCGAGGGGTTGGAGCGTATTTCAATCTTTTGGCCTGGTTATTGTGGAATGACTCGGTTTGCCCCCTGCGGGCCCCGGCTGCGCGTCCCAAGCCTGGGTTTTCGACAGTAAATGCCAAATACACGCCCCCTGGTTAGGGGGCACGGAGGCCTTGAATGCGCTTCCTCAGATGCTCTGCCTGCGATGCAATCGCCGTCGTGCGTAGACAATCGAAGGAAGGTCACCCAGAGTACGCCTGCCAGACCCACGCCGTCGAGGCTGGGTGGACGCGCATCTGCTCCGTGGACGGGTGTGATCGGCCCCCGAAGTTCAAAATAGAGTACAGGGTCATGGAGAAGCGCGCCCTCATGACCACGTGCCCCGAGCACTTCCGTATATTGCCTGATGATATGACCGAGGTCTTCAGGATGGAATAGGATGACTAATCCAATCGAGCACGGAGACGCGACATCGGAGCCTGGAGGGATGCGTGTTGAATGGTGAGATGTCGCCCCAGACGAGACAGCATCTGCTGGACCTGTTCTCCTCGGATGCATGGGTGTCCAAGGATGGGGTCATCCAGCTCTCGAACGACTTCCTGAAGGACCGCTTTCGCGACCTGCGGGCATGGGACGACCCGACGGGTCATGCCTTCTGGGAACTCTTCGATGGGAACAACGCGACCTTGGCCAGGAAGGCCTACGACGACTGGAGGGCGTCTGGTCAGATGACCGTGCATTTCGGGGTGACCGGGCCTGACCTCACCCAATCCACGGGCACGACCGAGGTCCACCTCTTCCATATGGGACCGTTCGAGATGGGTGTGATGGTCGACCCCTCATCCGTCTCTGGAGTCGAGCGTGTCAGGAACCTCGACACCTACATGCGGGTCTTCCAATCCTACATGCGTGAGGCGAAGATAGGGATGATCATCTTCGAGGAGGTCGCCCCTAGTGTCGATATCATCAAGCAGATGAACCAGGAAGCGGCGGACATCCTGGAACAGCCCCTCACGGCTCTGATCGGCAGGAACGTCATCGAGCTCATCACATCCGAGGAGCAGGAGCAGAAGGTCAGCCTCTTCGAGCAGCGACGCCAGGGTAAGCAGGACCTGCCGTACATCGAGGCAAGGGTCATCACGGGCAAAGGGGAGACCATCACGGTCGAGGCCGTCCTCGGCGACATCACGTGGTACGGGAGGCCCGCTGGCTTCGTGATGTTCAAGGACGTGACGGAACGCTCTCTCATGTTCGCGGAGCTCAGGCGGTACGCCCAGGCGTTCGAGCTGTTGCAGGACACGGTCGTGCTGGCCGACGGGAGCTTCAACATCCTCTACGTCAACCCCGCCGGTCTCGAGCGATCGGGTTACTCGATCGACGAGGTCGTGGGCAAGTACGTGGGGGTGTTCGGGGGCATGGGCAAGGATGACAAGGTCGCCGATGAGCTGATGCGGAAGCTGATCCATGATGGCAGCTGGCAAGGAGAGGTAAAGGCTTTCCGGCGGGACGGGACCGACTATCCCGTCGACATCGTCGTGACCTTCCAGCGCGACCCGGAGGGCCACCCCCAGATGGTAACGGTGGTCTCGCGCGACATCTCCACCAGGAAGGCATCCGAGCGGTCATTGCGGCGAGCGCGGGAGCGCGCGGAGTTCTTCACCGACCTCATGTCGCACGACATCAACAACTACATCCAGGGGATTATGGGCAGGCTCGAGCTCCTTTCCAAATCCGATTTGTCACAGGAGCAGGTAAGGCATGTCAATCGCGCCATCGAGCAGGCCCTGAAGACCTCGGACCTGACGGCGAGGGTGCGAAAGATATCCCAGGCCCAGCACGCTGGGGCGCTTCTGCCAATCGACCTGATCGCGGTGGTGAACGAGGCGCTGGAGGACCTCCGGCTCAAGTGGAAGGACCGCGCGTACACCGTGAGAGGCACGTACCCCCCGGCCCGCGCGGTGGTGCTCGCGGACGAGCTCCTGAAGGACCTCGTCATCAATATCCTCGATAACGCCATCAAGCACTCGCCCCAAGCCTCCGACATCGAGGTAAGGGCAAAGACGCGCACGGAAGGTCGGAGGACGTTGTGGCGACTGGAGGTCGCGGACCACGGCCCGGGCATCCCGGACGCGCAGAAGGATGAGGTCTTCTTCAGGTTCGTCCGAAAGGGCTCGGCGGAGGGCTCAGGTCTGGGGCTGTCGCTCGTCATGGCCCTGACCGAGCGCTACAACGGCAGGGTATGGATCGAGGACCGTGTGCCCGGCGAGCATTCGCTCGGGACGAGGGTGGTCTTGGAGCTCCCCGCTGCATGACGCACGAAGGGCGCAGGGCATTCCCCATGCCCGTTTTGTCTTGTGAACATCTTGGGGAATCAGAACGGACGCAATCTGGATCGACCGGAGAAGATTCGCGCCCGTTAGCACACGCTAGTGTCCCAGGGGGCCTGGCGGAGCCATGACCCCAGGGATGGGCTTATGGACGCAAAAAAACCGACGACAACATAAAAGGTTACTGCAACCGGTTCTTCCCGGTCTTCGAGAGTCGGTCCGACGAGCGCCACCAGGACTTCCAGCACCCTGGCGAGACCATACACACGACCACGGTCGCCGAGTTCCTGAAGCACCTCGACGACCGGGCCATCTGCAAGGTGCTCGACCGCCGGAACAAGACCGCCCCAGGGTAGGACAGGTACCCGGGGACGGCCGTCTTCAGGGCGGTGGTCGCCTGGATGGTCATGGGTACGAGGAGCCTCCCCGCCTTCCACGGGTGGCTCCTTGACAGTCACTACGACGCGCTCGAGATGGGCTTCAACTACGACAAGCGGACCGGCCAGGTGCTCGTCCCGAGCTACCAGAGCCTCTGGTACTTCGCGACCGTGAGGTTTCGACGGCGGGTTCACGGGCGACGAGAACCTATCCAAGGCGGCGGTGCTCCCCCGCCTCGATGCTTGGTACAAGGTCTCCGAGGGCTGGGTCGAGGAGGCCATGTCCCCGCGGGAGGGCCCCGGCGAGCGCACGCCGAGGGAGGAGGTCGAACGCCTCTCTGAGGAACGCTGGATGGAGGGCTGGTGCCGTCCGCGCGTTCCTGTCGAGTACAAGATGTGGGTGCTGGTCGAGGAGGGGGAGTACGAGTTGTCGCGATGCGCTTCCGCGACGCGTACATGGCCAGGTACGAGCGGGACCCGGAGGAGGTCCTCGACGAGTACCAAAAGCGGAGCGACTGCGAGGACATCAACGGCCACGTCAAGGAACACTACAGGCTCGCGAGCGGGCTCCTCGTGGTGGGCATGAGGGTGATCACGCGGCACATGACATGGACCCAGGTGGTGATGCACGTGGTGGTGATGATCCGGATGCAGCACGCCGTGACGGAAATCCGCCTCTCGACGATTCACATCCCGTGCTGTTCAGGGCCAGAACAGGCGAGCCGGAGACCGTTGCCGATTTCTCTAGGAAAGGGGGGTGTAAGAGAGACGCCCGACTAGGCCCACCACTAGATTGCGCACCATTATATAGGGGTACAATCATCTCTCCCCCAGTGCCAGAAGTTCACGGTTTTTTCTTGGAGATGGCCGTGTTGCAGGCATCGGTCGGGAGCTGAGGACGATGTTACGGACCTGTGAGCGCTGCGGCAGCCTCGCCATGTTCCTCATCGAGCTTCCGTCGGGCCAGCAATGCACCATCTGCCATTCGTGCCTTGACGCTGGGGCCGTACCATGTACGACCGTCAGGACACCCTGCACCGTGTCCGGGTGCTGCGCCACGCCCAAGTTCATCGTCGAGGAGACGGGCCCGGTCCTACAGGTCCTCGCTCTGTGTGAGGCGCACTTCAAGACATACACCGGTATGATCAGTCAGGCAATCCGCCTACCGTGGGCATCTGTCAATGATATCGCCATGACGCAGTCGCTGATTGGTAGCTTCTCCCGTCCGTCCGGGGAACGGGAACATCCCGAATCGGTTCGCAGGGAAGGCCAGGAGGATGTCTGCACACCAATAGATTGATTAACGCTCCATCCGTTGGCAGTATAAAATAAATTGAGGTGGTTTGGATGAGAAGACAAAGTACAGCCGTGTGCATGTCGGTGGCGCTCCTCGTCCTGGGCGTCCTCGCGTCGCCCCTGTCCGTCGCGGACGATTCCAGCAAGACGGAGCTCAGCTACCCGGATGAGGTCTACTTCGACCTTGAGGGCCCGACATTCGGTGAGGACAAGCAGTCCGAGCGCGAATCTGGCTCCTCGGGGACGACCAGCGTGACGGTGGACATGCTCGAGAAGGATGCCGAGGAGACGACCAGGACGACGGTGACGTTCCCGTACGAGAAGTTCGATTGGACCGTCGGCTCGTGGTACAAGTCAAGCCTCGGACTGAGGTTCTACGATGTCAGCTACGGCGATGAGAAGCTTCTCTGCGACTACAGGGTTCCGTGGGTGAAGGTCGGCACCACCAAGTACAACCTCACCTCCCAAAGCTGCATAGACGGCCCGGACCTCTCGGTCTACACTTCTTCGGAGGCCTTCAAGGTCTGGGCCAAGTACCGCATCGCCGCGCTCAACATCGATGTCCAGGTCTACTGCTACTTCTTCGGCGACGGCGAGATGGACCCGTGGGCGGTCGTCGACTGCCACGGCACGAACCGCAACCTCGTCGTGCCCCAGCGGTTCGACTTCGACCTGGGCGGGAGCGACGACGACAACGCGCAGCACTACGCGTCGCATCCGACCGGGGACCGTTGGGACCTCGTCACCGTGGAGGGCGGTTATGCGGACGCGAACCAGCCGGAGGACGGTGGGATACAGTGGGCTCTCTTCGATTCGGACAGGCAGGGACTGACCTATGTTTTGGATCAATGTGTAGATGTCCAACCATATCATGCTGATTCACCAGTCCTTACAGTCCTGCGCTATCATGGTAGTCAAGTTGATGGATATCCTGGTGATTATGACAACGATGAGACAACGGGGGTGCTTATCAGTGAGGCCGCCGATCCTTACAATGGTTACGACCTCGTTGTATGGTATGTGTCAAGTTACACTCGTGAAGACTATTGCAATCCAGGCCCATGGCTGTACATGGATGTATAAAGGATTCCGGAGAAGATGAGATGGAAGAAGATGGAGAAATCCGCCTGAGCGTCGAGGACTTCTGCGAGAGCATCGAGACAAAAATGCGTGGTGGTGCGTTCTCGGTCGTGGTACTGTTCTTCATCGCCTCATCGGGGTCCCCGGTGCACGGATACATGATCACCAAGGCGCTGACCATGCGCTCGAACGGGGCCCTTCGCATCCAAGCTGGGACGCTTTATCCCATCCTCAAGAACCTGGAGGTCAATGGTCTTCTCACCCACGAAATGGTTAAATCGACCGAGGGCCCCCCAAGGAAGACCTACAGCATCACCGATGATGGCCGGAGGGCTCTCGAACGCCTTCTGAAGAGCATGGACCGCCTCCTCGGCGCCATAGAGGTCATAAGAGAGACGGATTGGACAGGTCCATATGAGAAGCGAAAGACCGAATGACCTGGACGACTACCTCACAGAGGTAGAGGACGAGCTCTTCTGCGTTACGAGAGAGGACAGGGAATGCCTCCTGAGGGACCTGAAGGGGCACGTGAGGGAGCTGACGACGGACCCGGACGAAGAGCATGATTTCTCCGGTAGATATGGTATCACTCGGCAGCAGCTCCTCACCGAGCTCGGGGAGCCTCGCGAGATTGCGCTCGACTACATGGCCTCCGTCAGGCCCGTCCCGAGCTTCAGCATGGTCGCTCTCATCTACATCTTGATGAGCTTCTTCATCCTGATGGCAATCCTAGGGGTCAGGAGGATTTCATCGATGTTTGTGCATCCCCCTGACTTCCTCGTGTATGACCTGCTCGCCGGCACCCTATACACATCTGGAGGAATCGCTCTCTTTTTCTTGACCTGGTGGATACGTCAAAATATTACGAAAGGACACCTGGTGATGCCTATCATATTAATCATCTTCTCATTCGCCTCATATCCAATTTCAAATAATCTGATAACGATTCTGAACGCTTTCTGGAGAGACATCATTGCATCGTTGGATCTAACCCCACTATTATCACTCCTCCTATTCGACTTTTTCATCATCGCTCTGCTGGGACTACACGTGTCGAACAAGCACATCGTCGCCATCGCTGCGGCCAAGGCAAGACGATGAAGACGAACGAACCACGGTCGTCTATCCCTTCCCCTCGTCCTGCGGCACGGGACCCTCCACGTCCTCGTGGACCTCGTCGGGCTCTCCGAACGGGTCGGCGGCCGTCCCGTTCGATGTGTCCTTCGTGAGGTCCGGGCCGTCGTGGACGGCAACGGTGCCATCATGCGGTGCGCGCAAGAGCGCCAGCACGGAGACGTTCACGGCGACGATGGCCACCGCGACCGCGAGCATGAGTGCCCGTCGCCGGCCCCTGTTCATGCAGCATTGAACTGCTTTTCCCGATATTTACTTTCTGCTATCGTTTTACGGTCCCTGGGGGATTCCCCATCACACCTCTGAACCCCATGGATGGCATGCCGCCCCCGTGCATCCCATGTCCCGTCCGCCCGTCCATACGACCGACCTCGAGCGCGGTGACGCGCTCGCCCTGCGAGGATGACCATTGCCCCCCCTTGGTGCGACCAGGGGGGCGGTGCCTACCACCATGCCCAGCCCCGGCCCTCCGGCACGCATGTCGTGGGCCACCTGACACCCGTCCATCGCTCCTCCATCCCCTCGCCGTTGGCGGTGACAGCGCTGCCCACAAGCACGACGGTGACTGGCGACGTCATAAAAGGACTGGTGCCGCGCGCGCATCGCCCTCGCACGGGTTTAGCAACTGTCCCTGCCCCTCGGAGGGGAGGCTGAGCGGCGCGTCTCACGCCCCAGCCGCGCGGTACGCGTCCCAAACGCCGACAGAGCCCGCGACCAGGATGGTGGCAAGGCCCAGGTAGACCGCGGTGAGCTGCATCCTCCCGAGCGTCTCCGTCCCTGCCCCGCCGACCCACGTGTCCCACCTCGCGGCCATCACCGTGCCTCCGAAGGCGACGAGCATGAGCGCCATGGCGACCAGGCCCCTGCGCGAGAAGACGCCGAGGAAGTACAGCCGTCCAGCGTGCGCGGCCACGGGGGTTCGGGAGAGCGACCGGGCCGGGGGCGCCACATCCCACGCGGGGGTTGCTGCCCGGGATTCCTCCGCGACAGGTCGTTCCATGGCCGCCCCCCTCTCGGGTGTCGCCACTCGCACCGGTGTTGCCTCCTCCTCCGACCTTGTGGGGGCGTCCCTGGGGGCCTCCGCATCGGGTCCCATCGCCGAACGCGCCTGGTCGGTCGGCCCCTGGGCCACCACCCCCCCTGCAGGCTCGCGCGTCTCCATCCACTCCACTATCGCACCGCATCCCGGGCACCGCTCGCTGCCGAACGCGAGCTGCGTATCGCAGCTGGGACAGAGGTACTCGACGACCATCTCCTGCATGTGAAGACACCTCACCCCGCAAGGCCAGCGACCCGAGCGGGTGGCCGCCCTGCTTGCGGTGGAATGGGCGGAGACGTTTTTAAACAGCCCGGTCACCTCTGCTGGAGCGGGCCCGCGTGGGTGCCAGCACGGTCCCGTCCCCTGGCCAAGGTGACGGTGCTCCTCCGCCTCGATGCTTGGTACAAGATCTCCGAGGGCTGGGTCGAGGAGGCCATGTCCCCGCGGGAGGGCCCCGGCGAGCGCACGCCGAGGGAGGAGGTCGAACGCCTCTCTGAGGAACGCCAGAGTGAGGCCTGGTACCGTCCGCGCGCCCCGTTCGAGTACAAGATGAGGGCGCCGGTCGAGGCAGGGGAGTACGATGCGGTAGCGATGCGGTAGCGATGCACTTCCGCAACGCGCACATCGCGGCATGCGAGGAGGCCCCGGAGGGCGTGCTGGACGAGTACCACGTCCGCAACAACATCGAGGGCGAGTACGGGCATCTCAAGGTGCACCACTCGCTCGAGAGCGCGTTGAACGTGGTGGGGGAGCGGGCTGTTCTACGCCACATGCCGTGGACTGTGGTCGCGGCACAGGTCGTGGCGATGGTGCGGCTGCAGCACGGGGTCGGGAGAACCTGTTCTCGACCACGCACATCCCATGGAACCGGGAACAGAAGATGTGGAGAGAGTCAATCCGAGGTGGCCATGATGCGGTTTACAACGGTCTTAAGGGCCGGTCGGAAGGGCCCCTCCCCCCGCGCCCATCACAAGGTATATCTATGGACACTTCATAATGAGAGGCGGGGGAGTGATGGAGCAACCCGGCATCTCTAGGCTCCTCGACCTCATGGACGAGGGCGCGTTCGTCCTCAAGGACGGGTCTGTTGAGTTCGCGAGCAATAGCCTCCTCAGGATGCTCCAGCTCAGGGAGGACCAGGTCCTCGGGAGGTCGCCCAAGGCGGTCTTCCCCGAACGGCTATGGTCCGTGCTGGAGGTCGAGCTGGCCAAGCTCGGCACATCGAAGGCCCGCGCTGTCCAGGGCGACCTGGAGTGGGAGGACGCTGTGGCCGGCCGCGTGCTGCTCCGGTTCCGTGCGCTGAGGCAGGGGCCACGGTCGATGGTCATCGTATCGCCGATGCCGGCCTCGGAGACACCGGACATCGACGACCGCATGGACGCCCTGCGCGAGCGGCTCGGTGCGCTGCTGGGGTTCATCGCAAGCGCTGGCATCGGCATCGTCTACATCGAGCGCGGGGACTCGGGCGAGCTGCGCGTCCGTTCCGCGAACGCGCACTTCTCCGCGCTCATCGGGATGACCGAGCAGCAGCTCATCGGGATGGACCCGTGCGACCTGGTCCACCCCGACGAGCGGGCCAATGCCAAGGAGGAGATGTCCCGCATCTGGGCGGAGGAGGATGTCCCGCAGCCCTACCACCTCCGGCTCATGGATTCCTCGGGCGAGGCCATCCACGCGCAGGTCTCGACCTCGCTCCTGTCCCCTCCGTCCGGGACGGTCGCGCTCTGCTTCATCCAGGACGTCACCGCGATAGACCTCGCCCTCGACGAGCAGCGCAAGTTCGCGCTCGCCATCGAGAGCGTGCAGGAGACCGTGGTGCTCACCGACGGCATGGGGCGCATCTTCTACGCCAACCCCGCCGCGCTGCGCAACTCGGGCTACACGCTCGAGGAGGTCATGGGCATGCCCGTGTCCATCTTCCAGGCGCCGGAGTCCGTCGGCCCGATCGCAGGGCCTGCGCTCCAGGAGTTCATGCGACAGGGCTGGTGGCGCGGCGACCTGATGGCATGCAGGAAGGACGGCAAGCGCTACCCCGTCGAGGTCTCCGGCTCGCTGGTGCGCGACAGGGCGGGTCGCCCGAGCATGATCATCATCGTGTCCAGGAAGATCGAGGAACGGCAGCGCTACGAGGCCGAGCTCCTGCTCGCGCGCAGGCACACGGAGTACCTGAAGAACCTGCTGGAGCGGGACCTCACGAAGGCCCTGGAGAGGCTCATCGGCTCTCTGGAGCGGACCCGCGACCGCAAGATCGACCCCGAGGAGCTCAGGCCCGAGATGGAGGTGCTCGTCAAGGAGCTCTCGGCCGTGAAGGACCTGACCAAGGGGGCCACTGACGTCGGCCTGGACCTCGAGAGCGCTCGCACGCTGAGGCCTTTGTCGATCACGGGTTTCATCAAAGAGAGGCTGCCGCCGCTCATAAAGCGCTACGGCGCCGACCGCGTCCATATCGAGCCCGACCTCCCGGAGGAGGAGGTCGTGGTGATGGCGAACGACCTGCTCATGGAGCTCATGGCGCGCCTCCACCACGTCATCATGACCCTTGCCCCCGCAGGGAGGCTCGAAACGAAGCTCTCGGTCAGAAAGGTCCCGCCCGCCGACCTCCCGGACGCGCCGCCCGCTTTCGCGCGCATCGTCTTCATTCTCCCCCGCATGGTGCTGTCCGAGGAGGCGAAGGGCGCCTTCTCGCGCCGCGAGATGCCCATCCGGCTGCAGGGCGTGGGCGGGGGCTTCGAGTACGCCGTCGAGACCTCGAACCTCATCGCGTTCCTATCGGGCGGCCAGGTCTTCTTCGAGGACATCGACCCCGCCAAGCCCGAGCTCGGCGTGCAGCTCGTCCTGCTGTTGCCGCTCGCCGGGGAGGCCCCGAAGCCCTCGGGGACGCCGATGACCTTCTCCGACCTCGAGTCGCACGGCCACAAGCGCACCAAGAGGGGCGGCCATCGGTAGAGCGCCAAGCCGTGACCCTGAAAAATACTTAATACGAGGGCGCCATCACGAACCCTTGGGCCACTGAGGGGCCCGTCAATCGTCGGAGGCGGTGCGCGATGAACCAGGCATTCCTTCTCGGTCGGGGGTGGGCGCTCGCCCCCATCTCCGCGGTGGGTGCCACGTCGTCGCGCGACCTCGAGGTCTTCGCCACCCTCGTCATCGCTGCCTGCTGCCTGTTCCTCCTCGCGGCGGGCGTCCACGTGGCCAGGAAGCGCAGGCGCCAACGACTCGTGCGTGACCTGCTCGTCCAGCAGCGCTCGGCGGAGACCACGAAGCAGGGGCTCTTCACTGGAAGGAGGGCCCACGAGCCCGTGACCGTCACGCCCGATGCCGGCAAGCCACAGACGGTCGTGTCCGCAGGGCGCATCGTGTACACGAGGACCGGGGACGTGATCAGGTTCGGGTCCACGATGGAGGGTCACGACGACGGGATGGTCACCGCCGCGGTCGCCCGTGATGCCGAGCGCCAACCGCCCGTGGTTCCGGTCCTGGCACCGGCGCTCCAGATGCAAAGCTACGCCGTCGAGCGCGTCATCGCGATGCACGACTCCGGCGTGGCGATGCTCGCGGTGGGGCGCGACGGGCAAGTCGTACGAGGGAACGCTCTCGAGCCCGAGCTGCTCGTCCTGCTCGAGGAGCTGCTCGAGGAGGCGCGGTGGTCGTCCGCCGGGACCGCCTCTGGGGTCCACGGCGACCGCGCCGTCACGGTCTGCCGCGGGGGCGAGCTCCACCTGGCCGCCGTCCTCGACGGCGACGGCGACGAGCGGCTCGACCGCGAGCTGCGACGCGCGATCGGCGACCTCCGGTCCTCGCCCGCGTGGTCGCTCGCGCATCCCCGCACGCCGGTCGAGAGGCAAGCCGGCTGGGTCGCGCTCAGGGACGGCCTGACGCGCGTGCTCGGGCTCACGCCGACCGCCGACCCCGCACGCAGCGGCGCGTTCTCGCGCGCGGGAGACCTGCGCGTGACCACATCGGTGGCGTTCAGGGGAGGCCTTGTCGAGTACATCGTTGGCGTTGTCAACCTCGGCCAGGGGTCCATATACGATGTTCAGCTGCTGCCAAAGCTCGACAAGGATGGAACGCTCGAGATCCTGACATCGCTGGCCATGGAAATCGACGCCAGCGGCACGTTCATCATCAGGGAGGTTCCCGAGGCCTCGAAGGTCTCTGCGACGTTCGTGTTCAGGCCCATCAATCCTGGAACGGTACGCATAGACTGCAGCGTTGTCTACCTGAGGGGCTTGATGAGCGTCCAGGACGTACGCCCACCTGGAAGATGGGTGGAGGTCGCCGAGCTCGTCGTCGGACCTGGAGAGCAGGTCGAGCCAGAGCGAGCCCTCGAGCTCGCCATCGACCCCTCGGCCTTCATCGACCGGTGCTTGCTCTACCTGCCCGGCAGGGTCGATGCTCGCAAGCTGCTCGATGATTGTGTCGACAGGCTCCGCCAGGACATGCGCCTGGTGGCCCAGGTAGAGGACCCCGGCGGGGCGAGGGTCGAGGCTTGGTTCCACGGTGAGCTCACCGCGGACGCCACCCTGGCCATGTGCCTGGCGCTCTGGTCGCATGCAGGCGTCTTCGAGCTCTTCGTTGCGTCGACGACATGGCCCGCTGTGCCCAGCGCGATGCTCATGCTGAGGACGGCCCTGTCACGGAGCGCGGGGGGCCCGCTGACGGATGCGCTCGACCGAGCGTCGCTGGCCTCGGTCAAGAGGCCGGGCTTCCTGCTTGAGGATTCGTGGGGGATGCTGCCGTCCAGGTGAGCCTGCAGACCTGTCCTCGACGGTCCATCACAGTATCATCGAATGGAACACACGCAGAAACGGCTTTATACCATAGTCCGGCTCGATTGCGCAGGTAGGTGGCACAATGGTGAAGTTGCCCGTCGGCGCGATCGTGAAGGGGACAAAGGGCTCTGAGACCGCCTTCGCGGACATGCTGCAGGAGATCAGGACGCACCTGTTCACCGGGTACCTGGAGATCCGCATGCACATCGTGGGCGGTGAACTGTGGGGCGTCGTCGTCTTCGACCGCGGCAGGCTCGTGGAATCCTACGCGAACAAGAGCGGGACGCACATCTTCGGGGAGCGCGCCTACGAGTACCTCCTTGACCTGTCGCAGGAGGCTGTGACCGACATGCTCCTGCACGAGGTTGAGTCGTCGAACCTGATGGACCTCCTGCTCACGGGCCGAGCGCGGCCCATGAGCATAGAGGGGATGGAGCTCACTCGGCCGAAGCCCATACCAGGGTTCGACACGCCACCCGCACCTGCCGCCATCGGTGGCGACGCTCCACTCCTGCCAGCCGAAGGCGTCATAAAGAAGGTCATCCTGCTGGGTGACCCAGCGGTGGGAAAGACCTCGATGGTGCGGAGATTCGTCGAGGATTCCTACGACGAGTCTTACCTCTCGACGATTGGGAGCACTGTGTCCCGGAAATCCGTGAACCTGGTGTCAAAGGGTGGCGGCCCAATCCAGCTGACCATGATGGTCTGGGACATCGCGGGGCACAAGGTCTGCGACACCCTCAAGCAGGCCTACTACAGGGGCGCCCATGCGGCGATTCTGGTGTGCGACATCACGCGCCGCCCGTCGTTCGAGAACCTCCCGACCTGGGTGGACAACCTCAGGCAGGTGGTGGAGGACATCCCCGTCGTCTTCGTCGGCAATAAATCGGACCTGAGGGAGTTCGCCGTAGTCGATGAGGCGGACCTCGGCGACCTGGCCAAATCGTTCGATGCGAGGTGCTTCTCCGCGTCGGCTCGCACGGGCGAGAACGTGGAGCTCATCTTCCACGAGGTCGGACAGAAGCTCAGCGGCGTCGAGTGAGGATGCCACCTCACCCCATGGTCGTCCGAGTGGGCATCGGCAGTGGTCGCCGGCACTGAACGTCGCAGCCGACATCTCCGACCGTGCTGCCCGGATTGGGGACCCGGACGGAGAACGGCGCGGGCGGCCTCAGGGCGCTCCGTTGCGGACGCTCGTTCATTTCGCGGCAGGCAGCTCGACGACGTAACAGCTGCCCGCGCTTGGATCTCCTGGCACCTTGTCCTCGACCCACACGCTGCCTCCCATGCGGCGCACGATGCCGTCGACCATGGCCATGCCAGGGACGGACCCGGGGCTGAACGCATCGCCCCGGTCGAACCGCTCGAACATGCTCCTCTTGGCCTCGACCGGCACCCCAGGGGTGTTGTCCTTCACCGAGAGCCTCCATCGCTGCCCGTCGCCGACAGGGCGCAGGTCGATGTCGATCCGGACACGGTCGTGGGAATCGAACCTCACGGCGTTGTCGAGGAGGTTGACGATGGCCTCCACGAGCAGGTCGTTCGCCAACACGTGCGCCTTCGCACGGGGCGGGACGAAGTTGACCACGATCTCACGCTCCTTGTGGGCGGAGCAGACGTGCTCGACCGCCTTCCACACCGCTCTTGCCAGGTCCCGTGGCCTATCCTGGCAGTCGCTAGCGTCGACCTTGGACAAGGCCGTCACCTTCGTGACGAGCTCGTTGATCCACTCCGCCTGTGTGATCGCGCGCTCCACGTGGGGCTTGAGGTACGCCCCGATGTCAGGGCTTATGGAGATGAGGTACATCGCGGCGATGACGCCCTGGGTGAGGTTCCTGACATCGTGGACCAGGAGGTCTAGGTAGAGCTGCGAGCGGCGGCTCTCATCGACGAGGCGCTGCTCATTGCCCCTCACCTCGGTCAGGTCCGAGATGCACACTATGCCGCGCAGCACGTCGCCCGATGCACCGGGCACGACCGAGAGCCTGAGTGAGACGAACCGCCACATGCCGTGGAGGTCCTTTATCCTCATCTCCGCTGATGCAGACCTCGCTCCATCGCAGACCTTCGCCAGCAGATTGATGAAGGCTGCACGCGCGTGGAGCAGGACGTTGGACCTCGTGGCGTGGTCCACCTCCTGGATGGTGGCTGCTCCGAGGAACTCCAGCAGCGCCCGGTTGAATGCGGCCACGCTGAGCTGGCCCACCGCCTCGTCGTACTCGGCGGGGGATGTCGTGAGGACCGTCGAGACGTCCGTTCCAGCCGCGAGGGCGACCTTCCTCGCATGCCTGGCGAAGCCAGTAACGTCGATCTCGAGCAAGGGCACCGGGCAGCCCTGGAAGAATGTGCGGAACCTCGACTCAGTCTCCGAAAGGACCAGCTCGAACTCGCGCCTGCTCGTGACGTCCCATGCTATCGCAAGCGTGGCCGTGGGCCTCCCGTCCGCCGCGACCACGGGGACCTTGTGCCCCTCGATCTCCTGGATCCGGTCGGCCCCCCTCGGCCAGAGGAGGAGCACCTGCGCCCCGAAGGACCCCGCAAGTGCCTTGATGTCCGCCCGCTCGTCCTCCTCCGCGACCGCAGGGGGCATCACGTCCCTCGATGTCAGGCCGACGAGCCTCTCCAGGGGCAGTCCGATGAGCTGCAGGAACCTGCGGTTCGCGGCCAGGAACCTTCCGTCAGTGCCCTTCGCGTAGAGGACCACGGGGGCCCCGTCGAAGAGCCGCGCGAGCTCGCGGAGCCTCTCGTCGAGGGGTGTGCCTTGACTGACCCCGTCAACGACGCCATCTCCGCCAGCCAATCCTCATCCTCCCAGGCCAGTGATGGAACCACGGCCATCATGGAGAAAAGGTTTGCTATGTGCGTTCCAATCGATGGTTTTCATCGGTGAGGGAGCGACCCTGGCGACTTGGTCCTCCGTGTATGTCATTTCCACCATTCGGTCCACCGTCGCGAGGTCCGCCAGGGACCACAGGGAACGGTGGAGGGCCCGCCCTGGCACTGGTTATCGTCAGATGAAATCCGCGTCCCAAGCCTTTATTTCCCTCGTGTCGTGGGAGCGTCGTCCTCCATGGGGCTGGACCCCGCGGGCCTCGATCCCCCACGACCCCTCAGGAACCCCCTATATGAGCCCCCCCACCGCCCCATCCCCATGGAGGATTTCCCCTTCTTGGCCGCCACCATGGGAGCGCCATCATGCTACCAGAGGGCTCTCAATGGGCGGCAGGCAGCTCGACCACGAAGCAGCTGCCCTTGCAGAGCACGCCCTTCACGCGGTCCTCGACCCAGGCGCTGCCACCGAGCCGGTGCACCACCACGTCGACCAGCGTGAGTCCGAGACCGGTCCCCCGCTCGCCATCGCCGGTGTGATCGAGGCGGTGGAACACCGTCTCCTTCATCGAGTCCGGCACGCCTGGCCCGTGGTCGCGGAACTCGAACCTCCAGGTCTTCCCTCCGTCGACCGGAACGACCTCGACCCCGACATCGATGTGCGCGTGCCGGTCGAACTTGACCGCGTTGTCCAGGATGTTGGTGAAGACGTCCACGAGCATCTCGTTCGCAATCACTGCCACAGGCGAGGATTCCTCCGGGAGGTCGATGTGGATGTCCTTATGCGGATGGGCACGGTGGACGCGCCGCGCAGCCACCGAGAGCAGCTCCATCGCATCGTACCTCTCGATGACCATCTCCGCGTCTATCAGGCGCGAGAGCCGGCACACGGATGAGACGATGGTCGTGATGCGGCCCGAGAGCCTCAGCGTGAGGTCGACGTACTTCGCGAGGCCCATCGGGACCTGGCCGTTCATCTTCACGAGCTCCATCGCGGTGATGATGCCCTGGTTGAGGTTGCTGACATCATGGGCCATGAGGTCCAAGTAGAACTCGGCACGGTTGCGCTGCTCGAGGATCCTGCGCTCGGCCTCGCGGCTCGCCGTGAGGTCCGTGTAGATGCCATGCAGGTATCGCTTGCCCCCTGCCTCGAAATGGATGCAGCTGATAATCGTCGTGACGCGCTCGCCTGTCGATTTCACGATCTCCCCGATGAACATCCCGCTATCATCGGGCTGCGAGCGCGACCTTAGGATGCGCATGTACTTGTCGCTCTCCTCTGGGGGGTGCAACCTGGACAAGTGCATGCCGCGCATCTCGGAGCGCGGTTGGCCGAACAGCGCCTCAGCGCGCCTGTTCGCGTCGACGATGAGGCCCGTCTCCGCCTCAGCGAGAACGACGGCGGCGTGATACTCCTCGAACAGGACCCGGTACCGCTTCTCGGAGTCGTGTATCGCGGCCTCCATGGTGCGCTCCTGCGTGACGTCCTCGTGGCTGAAGAGGACCCTGGCCCAGTCGCCCTCCCGCCCTGGCACGACGGAGCACCTTCTCCGCATTATCCTCGATGCGCCATCCCCCAGGTCGAAGAGGGCCTCCGTCTCGTGACCTCCCTCACCCGCCATCAACGCGAGCAGCTCCTCTACGAAGACATCCCTATTGGCGACGGTGAGGAGGCGCCTGCCCGCCTCCAACGGGGCATCCATCCCCTCGGCCTTGAGGAGCTGCATGAGCGTGCGGTTCATCGCCAGGATGCCCATGATCCCCGCCAGCCGGTCCACCTCCTCGCCGTCCTTGCGCAGGATGCCCCCGATGTCCGCGACCCCGGCGGCCTTGAGCGATCCGATGCGTGCCTTCAGGGCGGACAGGTCCACCTCGGCCAGCCCGACCGGGGAATTATCGAACATCGCCTGGCACCTGTCGCATGACCCGACATGCGCTGCGCGCGTCGCAGGGTCGCCGCTGCCCTCGACGGCGGAGCTCAGGACCCCGACGACATGGCCATGGGAGTCATGGAGGGGTGATTTTCGAACCGTCCAGAGGCGCCCACCGCCCTCCGACGCATCACCCACCACGGAGATCGCGCGCGATGTGTCCTCAGCCATCACCTGGTCGTCGAGCCTCGGCTGGACCAACGGGTTCTCGTCCAGATGGAGGTCCTTGTCCCTCTTCCCGATGAGATGGTCCATGGGTTGTCCGACAAGCTCACAGAACCCTGCGCTCGCGGTCAGGTACTCCCCGTCGATGCTCTTCGCATAATGGGCCCCTGGCAGGGACTCGAGAAGGCCGCTCAGCAGGTCGAGGGAGGGTCGGGGCATCGGGTTGCCGGGTGGGTGGAGCTGTGCGGATTCACGTTCCTCCATTGCTCTCACATCCTACCCAGGTCTTTACGTGCAAATTATGGACAAGGTCGTGATCCCATGGGAATCGCACCCCACGTCCCTCCTGCCTCGGCCCCGCATGCCAGCGGTCCGGTGGCCCTGCCCCCCCTTCGCCAGGGGGCCGCCGGGTCGCAGGTCGACGCCGTGCACACCAATCGACGATGCGAGCCGCCATCAGGCTCATCGAACATGGTGTCGACCTCGGCGACGGGCGCTGGAGACCGCGAGGACGCAGACCAGCGTTGCCATGACCGGTGCCACGACATTCCCGAACTCGGGGATGGGGACGTCGTCCACCGGACTCAGTGGCGAGGTACGCGTCTCGTTGTTGACCGACCCGATGGGCAGGGACGACCCGAGGTCGGTCGACCCCTCCCAGCCCGCAAGCGCGACAAGCGCCGTAGACAGGACACCCAGTCCGCGCGTGTCTATTGACACCTCGAGCTCGCTCCCTCCCGCAGCGGCGAGCACCGGGTTGGCCATCTTCGTCCATCCGTCCAGGCCCATGCCGCTTGCCGCACCAGTGGACCTGTACAGGGTTGCCGATCGGACCTTGCCAAACAGGCCGCGCGCCACGACCTTGTGCGTGACTGTCATGCCCCCGATTTGCAGGGAGGGAGTGGCGCCCTGCACGCCGAGGAAGACCACGGCGAGGTCCTCGCCGACGAGGACGGGAGGCTCGACCGGCGGTGGAGCGGGCCCGACCGGACCCGGCGGACCAGGCCTCGGTGTTGGCTGGAGGGGGATGGGCGTGCCCACCAACATCCAGCCAGACGGGTCCGTGACCGCGTAGAACAGGGCACGGTCAACATCCATGAACTGGGCTTGACCGACGATGTCGTTGTCCGCGCGCGGTGCGTCCCCCTGCGGGTCAGCATGGATGGGGACCCCACCGCCCGGCGCGAGCACAGCACGCCAGTCCTCGAAGAGCCCATCGATGACGACCGTCGACCTCGGACCGGCGACATAGAAGGCAATGCCCTCGATCGGTCCGAGGGTGACAGGCATGTCCGCGACGACGATGTCCGCATCAGAGAGGACCTGCACAAACACCGCCAGGCCATGGGTGGCCGTCCCCAGCACCTCCACCACGATGAACAGGCGCTCAGCACCCCCGGCCGCGATGGCGAGGGGGCGTGCGGTCATCGTGAAGGCCATCTTGCCACCGGTCGCGGCCGAATATACCACGGTGGATACCGTCTCGTCCCCGGACCCCCAGCTCCCGCTTCGGTCCGAGTCCAGCACCAGCTTGCACTGCCCCAGGTCGGTAGCGGTGGGGGGAGACGTCCCGACGCTCGACACCGTGAGCGAGGTGACCTGGACGGGGACATCTACCGCGACGAGGTTCAGCATCAGCACTGCGGCCGATGCTCCAGGGACCAGGTGCACGCCCTCACGACCGAGGGCGGACTGCCCGACGACGAGGGCCCCCGCCTTCAGCCCCGTCACGGGCGTCCAATCGATGGCACCTCCGGCCGTACTCATCGAGATGGCGATCGCGATGCTTCCTCCATCGCGGTTGGCGACCGCCCCTGTGGCCCTCAGCTCGAGCCAAGCGCCCTCGCAGGCAGCCTCGACCGGTCCCGACCCGTCGAATCCGTTCCAATCGTCGTGCTGACGGACCGGACGGAAGGTCATCGACCTCGCGGTCCTCACATCGCTGTCCCAGCCCGCCACCTCGATGGCGACGTCCGCTCCGATGCCCATCACGGCATAACCTGATGTTTCGCTCCCGTCCGTGTCGAGAAGCGCGACGAGCGTGTCGACGCCCCCGGCGGGATTCGCACCGCTGAGCGCTGCCCCGCCGACCTCGACGATGAGGGCGATGTCGTCGCCCTCCACCTTCACGCCGTATCGGATGATGTCGATGTCCCTGACCGTAACGTCGACCGACTCGTCGGAGAACATCCGGACATCCTTCCAGTCGCCTGTTTCACCGTCGATGACGACCCACTCCTCTGGCACGGAGAGAAAGAGCATGAGCATGGTCCCGCTCGTGAGGAGGATCGCAACGAACAAGGCGACCAGTATGGCGGAGCGAGCGCGGTGATGCTTGGGAGGTATCATGAGCCGGTCGGTCAGGAGGGAATCCGACTCCTTATCCTCGGGTGTCTCATCCTCAATGGAATCCTGCTTTGAACTCTTTGACCTCTTCGCCTTGGTTGACGCGCCTTTGCTCGGTCCAGCACCTTTGGTCATGCCCTTCCCGTTGACCATGCCCCTCCCGTTGACCATGCCCTTCCCGTTGGTCATGCCCCTTCCATTGACCATGCCCCTCCCGTTGACCATGCCCTTCCCGTTGACCATCCCCTTGCCGTTGACCATGCCCCTGCCGTTGGTGAGGCCATTGCCGTTCGTGAAGCCCTGTCCCTCCGTCATACCGTGCCCATTGGTGAGCCCGCGTCCGTTGGTCATGCCCTGGCCATTGGTCATCCCATTGCCGTTCGTTAGGCCATGGCCATTCGTCATCCCCTGGCCGTTCGTCAGGGCGTGGCCATTCGTCAATCCATGGCCGTTGACCAGCTCGCTGTCGTCGCTCTCGGCCTCCTGGCCTTCCTCGCCCGAGGGCTCGGACCCTATATCGAGCGTCTCGTCAGTCCAATCGATTCTCGAGCCGCAGCTGGGGCAGACGGACTCGTCCGGCACCACCGTTCCCTCGCAGAAGGGACACTCGAACATGGACAGCACCTCGTCCTCGGGCGCGACGGCGAGCGGCCCGAGGGCCGCCCCGCAGCTCCCGCACACCTTGTCCCTCCCGCCCACGCTCTTGCCACACTCCGGGCACGCCGGGCCCGTGCCCCCTAGGTCTGCACCACATCTCGGACAGGTGCTCTCATCATCATCTGGGACCTTCTTCCCGCACGAAGGGCATGCTCGCCCATCACGAGCCCCATGCTTGTCCATGATGACACATCCGTCGGTTTTTACCAGGATGACCCTATTTGAACGTGCGGATGTTTTTTCCAGAAACGGATACTCAGAATCCAGGACGCCTGGCTTTGCCCTGTGGGGTCTACCTGTTCCCTTCAATTGCCATCAATCACGTCGCCTGTGCGGGAGATGGGGCACCGGGTGCCATCCCCTGGGCGCCTCCGCCGTCCTCACACGCGCATCGGCGGTCCGACCACGGCTCAGTGGCCGCTCCGTACGGTCGCCAGCTCATCCCTCCTCTTATCGAGCTCGACGTGCCTGACCGCTCCAGACACCACATTCCCGAAGAGGACCGGCATGTCCCGATCGTCCTCGGTGGTCTCGTCGCTCACCGTCCTGCTCACGATCTTGTGGACCCTCGATCCCTTGGAGTACTTCTCGTCGAGCTTCATATGGAAGAGCCTGTTGAGCTCCGCCAGCAGACCCGTTATCGTGGTCGGCAGCGTGGACGCCACGAAGAACTCCATCGTGCGGTCCTCCTCGCGGACGGTCGCCCTCACGACCACCCTGTAATCGTGTATCTTCGTCTCGCCATAGTACCAGGCCTCGCCCATGAATGGGCTCTCGGTGGTGTACTCCTGGACGAACTTGATGTCGTAGCCAGAGAGGACCGACTTGGCGATCTTGTAGATGACCTCGCTGCTTATGGCGCTCGTGAACCGGATGACCACGTTGTCCGCGTGCGCCAGGTCCTCCTCCACCAGCCGGTGGAGCATGGCCGTGTTGGCGTTCCCCACCGTGAAGAAGACGGGACAGTTGACCTCCACCATTGTGCTCTCCAACGTGAAGGACTGCAGCTTGCCACGCACGTCCGTGTACGCCAGCATACCCTTGATGAACGATATCAAGCAGGTGTGGGGGTCGAAGTACAGCTTGAGCGTTTGCCTGCCATTCGGCTGGATGTTGCCGAGATGGAACCTGTTGCCGAACCGCTCGCCCTCGTGCTTGGCCCGCTTGAGCGACAGCACCTCGCGGTCCCACTCGATGTTGACGAAGGCATCAACAAGCACGCTCTCCGTATGGTTCACCACATCGAGCTGATATCGGACCAGGCCGTGCTGGAACCCCATCGTCGGGGTTGCCAATATCGATGTCGGCTGATAGTTCCTCAGCACCTCCTCAAGCGTCCTGCCCTTGTTCTGCTCGACCAAGCCTTTGAGGATTTCCTTGAGGTCGCCCAGCCTCGAGGTCGAACCATCCCAGTCCTCGAGGATGCCCGCGTACTTGGCCTCTATCCTCCCGACCACGGCTCTCGCCATCGCCCTGTAGTCCTGGGACGGAGCCCCGGCGGTGACGCTGGCGATGAATACATGGTCCCCCCTCGTGAGCATGAGGTGGTTCGAACCGAACATGATGGTGTCCACCGCCCCGCCATCCTCGAAGGAATCCCGGACGAAGTCCTGGATGGCCGTGAGCATGCTGCTCACGACCTCTGGGCCCTTGATACCCCCCGTGGTGGCCCACACGTCGAGCATGAGGCGCCCATCGTTGTGTATCAGGTACAGGCCCTTGACGAAGAACGGGGGTTCTTCTATGGCCTTCATGGGCTGGCGCCTGGCATCCCTCCGCCTCAACCAGACCGTGACCGCGCCCGCTGTAAGGGTGCCCGGCACGGCGCCGCCGAGCAGCGCGACCCAGGCGTTCGAGCCGGATTTCACCACCCTGCCCACCTCAATCCTCACCGTGAAGTTCACCGATTTCCCGGCCGGATCGGTGGCGAGCACGGAGAGCACGCCCTCACCGTCCACTTCCCTGACCCCCACAAGCGTCAGCACATCGCCATCAACGGTGGACGTGAAGAGGTTGGAATCCCCCCCAGAGACCGACCAGACCAGGTCCCCGAGAGGGTCGTCGACGTCCTCCACCCAGGATGAGAGCCTCATCCTGGCGGTCCCCCCTGCGATCAGCTTGATGACCTCGGGCCTGCCGATGATGCGCGGGGGTTCATCGAACGGGACGACCCCCACGGAGACCGTCGTCTCTGCAGCGTTTCCCGCGAGGTCAGTCACGACCACGAGGATGGGATACTCGCCCACATCTGTGAACGCGAAGGTGAAGATGGGTGCTGTCACGGTAAGGTTGATGCGGCCGGTCAATCGCCATTCGACGGATGAGATGCCGTGGTCGTCAGTGCTCTCGGCCGCCGTGATGAGGACCATGCCCCCGCACTCGTACTCCTCGTCAGCACCGGCTATCCGGAGGATGGGAGGGTCGATATCGAGAACCACGTACAGGGCGTTTGACCATGGTCCGGGCTGCGCCGTGTCCCCATTGCATCGGGCGTGGACGAGGTTCGCCCCCACCGACACGACGATGCGAGCAGCGAACCTGCCAGTGACGTTGTCCGAGACCACGCTCGCATTGATGGCCATGCCCCCGCCCATCGGGATCGCCTCGACCTCGAGGTGAGCGCCTGGATGCGAGGCGCGGCCCGTGACCTCCAGGTTGGCAGTGCGCACGTACCCGGCGATGGGATCGAGAACTGGCGGCAGGCAGGCGGAAGACCCGGAGGTGTTCACCGGCACGCCGGAGACCGGAAGGGAGCCGGGAGGTCGCGGCGCGCCGGTCGAATCGTCAGGCATGACGACATAGGTGTAGCGGATGCCGTCGACGAGGCCAGCATGGATGAATCGGGCAGCTTCGGCCGTGCCAGTGCCGATCGGTACGAGGCCGGCATCCTCCAGGAAGAGGTAGACATGGAACGTGGTCGCATTGGTACCCTCCGCGTCCCAGCTGACCGCGAGGGCACCCCCCTGCGGTAGCGGGTCGACCCAGACACGCGAAGGGGGACTGACCTGCGCTGACGCGTTGCAGGGGGCCAGGGCGATAATCCCAGTCGCCAGGACCAGTATCCAGAGCGAGCAGGGCATCCTCAACGCGCGAGCCTCCATGCTGGCACGATGGATTCCAAGGCGTTGTTCTTTTTATTAAGGGGTCGGATGTGATTTCCATTTTCTGGTTCTCAAGACCGATTTTGAGGCGCTGGCATCCGCCTGGGGATTGGCGGGGGGGATAGAGACAAAGACGCCCATTGCGGTCCCTGACCATGGCGCGACCGCGGCATACCCTGCCCGGAGCACGGAACCGAGCCCCCTCGGTCCCCACAACAAGAACCACCATCCGATACTGACGACGAAAGGTTTTTAACCCCTCACCAGGTCGAATTCCACCTGAAGGGATGGACCATCGATCGGCCACGAAGCATCCCCGAACCCGCATCGGAGATGACCAATTGATAGTGTTCACCAACTCCTCCCAGCTCAGACCGATAATCGAGCGGGCCCTGCTTGAGCAGTGCGACATCGAGCCTGACGCCCTCGAGATCTCCCCAAGGTATCTTTCGAAGTCCCAAGACATCTGGGAGGTCGAGACCGAGGTCACCACGCACGGAGAGCGCATCCGCCTGGTGCTCGGGCTGGACCCCTCGTCCGGCAGGTTGCGAAAGGTGGAGAGGTACGCTGTGCCAGAACCGACACGGGACGTGGTGTAGATGTCGGATGAGGGCTATGAGTGCCCGGAGTGCGGCGCGGATGTCGAGCCCGAGATGATGAGCTGCCCCGAGTGCGGGGTTGAATTCGAATCTGGCACGGATGAGAATGCCGGGAGGGCGACCGATTCGCGCGATGGCGATGAGGTAGGCTCCGATGGCGCGCGCACGGAGAAGCGCGCGGTGTCTGAGCGGCCACGGCACGGGAAGGATTTGTCCCCTGGACCATCACCAGCGGGGGAGCGGCAGTCAGGCAAGGTTCGGTTCATGAGCCGGTGGGGTCTTGCTGCCTCCATCCTATCGGTTGTGGCGCTGGCAGCGACACTCATCATCCTGCACTGGGACACGTGGGTGACGGGTGCGGCCGAGGACAGCATAGGTAGCAGACAGCTCCTCGTCGCGCTCTCATGTTTTGGTGCCTTCACGGCGTTCATGATAATCACGCTCGTGGACCTTCTCCGTACCAAGACCGTCACTGGGGCCTGATGGAGCCGCCACTCGTCGCCTGCCGGCTTATCGATCCCCCGAAGGCGGGGACCGCACACCAGGGTGGTCGACGTCCATGGTCCACGCCATCACGGGGGCGGTTCTGGCATGGATGGGTCCCAAATGATGTCGATGGGGCTGTCATGCTGCTCGGACCGCGTCGGACGTCGAGGCAGGCGGTGCGCGGGGGTGCCTCCGTGCGCAAGGTTCCCGGGTCGATATGTGGGGGCTCAATGCTTTTATCCTGAGAGCATCATAGTCTTGCGAGGGCGCGATGATGAGGTCGGCCGGCCCAGGACATCACATTAGCACCTCGAGCACGGGGGACCGCCTTCTGTACAGGGAGGATGACGCCCACTTCAAGCAGCGGCTGCTCACCACCATCCAGCTATATTGGGTCTACAACTCGGCGGTCACCATCATCATCTGTGCAGTGGTCGTCTACCTGCTCGACCTCCCCCTCTTCCTCGGCATCGTCCTTGGGCTGCTGATACTCCTCGTGTCGAACGTCCAGCAGACCATGTGGAGGATGGGCCGCGCCACGCGATGGGAGGTCTTCCGGAACATGGTCGTCATCCCGAGCAGGACCCACTCGGGGAGAAGGGAGATCATGTTCGAGGACATAGCGTCTGTGGACCGCCATCGGACGATGGTGGGGGAGCAGGTGGTGCTCAGGCTGATGGATGGCAGCACCCTCACGTTCGCGGTCGAGGAGCAGGAGCGGCCACTGAGCGCTCTCGAGACCGCGTTCCGCGGCTACAAGATGTCGAAGGTTCACTCCACAGCCCCTCCAGAGAGTCCGAAGGACGTGACCTGAGGGGTCGTCGGGCCTGAATGACTGTGGGGCGCGCACACGGCCGGTCGTCCAATCAGGTATTGCGGGAAGAAAGGGAATGAGGGCTCTGGGGCATTTCCATCTCTCGACCGGGTCAAGGACTATCCCGGACCCGGACATTACGGGCTCAAGAAATACAATAATATTCCTGTATAATATTTATGGTTTTATGATTTCAAGATGACATCCCGTGATAATTATTTCTGATTCTCAGACCCCCGTCGTTGATAAACGTGGAAGTCTGGTATATGTACATGCACGCGACGGTGAGGGCGTACATCATCCCCAATCTGTTCTTCGGGGAAGCAAGCCCTCGCCGTGACCTCCTTCTGCATCTAGGGGGATGGTCCCTCATCTTATGGGTGGTCCCTTTACTGCTTTCCATCGCCCTCGCGGGCGGGGCCGGGGCAGACGGCACCGTGGTCGTCGACCTGGGCTCCGACCTGACCGCCCAGGAGGACGCAGCGGTCACGTTCACCCCGTGGGTGTCGTACACGGGGGCGTCCTCCACGCTCGACTACGTCTGGGACCTCGGCGACGGCAGCGCGAGCTACCAGGAGCGCCCCGGCCACACCTTCACGAAGAGGGGGAACTGCACCGTCACGCTCACGGTGACGGACGGCGACGGCACCGTGGGCACGGACTCGATGTACGTGGAGGTCCTGAACGTGCGGCCCATCGCCAACGCGGGCTCGTCCAGGACGGTCTACGCGGGCACGACCGTCAGCCTCGACGCGTCCAACAGCTGGGACACGCCCTCGGACCTGCCGCTGCTGACCTACGAGTGGGACTTCGGCGACGGCGCGGGCACGGGTCCCTCCCGGGAGAACAAGGTGGTCACCCACACCTACGCCGAGCGCGGCGTCTACATCGTGACCCTGGTCGTCACCGACGACGACTGGTCCTCGAGCAGCCACGCGGAGCTGCGCAGCGAGCTCATCGCCGTGACCGGCACCGCCTCTGGTCAAGGGACCGTGAGCTTCAACTACGACGTCGGGGAGCACACCGACATCAACGGGACCGACACGCTCTCGTACCCCCTGGACTACGCCTGGGACTTCGGCGACGGGGACATGGCGACGGGCAACTCAGTGTCCCACAGCTACACCGACGACGGCGTCTACGTGGTCACGCTCATCATCACGAACAACCTCGGCGCGATGGACATCCACACGATCATCGTCACCGTCCTTAACTCACCGCCCTCGGCGAACGCGGGCGGGGACCAGTCCACCACCGAGGACCGGGCCGTCACCCTCTCGGGCACCGGCTCCGACCTCGGCGGCGCCGCGCTCACTTACGCCTGGGACCTCGGCGATGGCAGCACCGGCACCGGCGCTGCGCTGACGCACGCCTACACGGCGGCCGGGACCTACACCGCGAGCCTGACGGTCACGGACGAGGACGGCGCGACGGGCACCGACACGTGCTACGTCGCCGTCGCCAACGTCGCGCCGACCGCGGCGTTCTCGGTCGACCACACCACGGACGAGGGCGATGTCATCACCTTCTCCGCCTCCTCCACGACCGACACGCCCTCGGACCTGCCGCTGCTGACCTACGGCTGGGCTTTCGGAGACGGCGCGACGGCAAGCGGTGTGACGACGACCCATGCCTATGTCGACGAGGGCAGCTACACCGCCACGCTCACGGTCAGGGACGACAACGGCGCGACCAGCACGGCGACGTTGGAGTTCCAGATTAAGAACGTCGCGCCCACCGCCACCATCAGCAGCGCGGCCGGGAGCGCCACGCCCATCCTCCCCGGCGACACGGTCACCTTCACTGGCTCCGCGACAGACCCTGGCACCAACGACGTGCCTTCTTACGCTTGGACGTTCGGGGACGGCTCGACCGGCACGGGCTCGACCGCAACGCACGCCTACACAGCCGACGGCAGCTACTCGGTGAAGCTCACCGTGACCGACGGCGACGGCGGCTCCGGCACGGCCACGACCACGGTCACCATCGAGGCGCCGTCCTCTTACGCCGAGGATACACGGGATGAGGCTGCGAACGCACCCTCCTCATCGTTCAAGAACAAGAACGACCAGGGTAAGATCGTCGGGGACTTCGATGATATCATCGACCACATCGATGCGGGCGAGACCTCGGCCGCGCTCAAGGACATCGACAAGCTCATGAAGACCATAGAGCACAAGGTCACCGACGACACGCTCAAGGATAGCCTGCTCGCCTCGCTCGGCCGGCTCAAGACGGCGCTCGGCGGTTGACCCGCTCGCCACGACGCGCGCGCCGCCTGGGAAGCATCTATTACCCTCCAGGCCAATCCATCGTGAGACAGAGGTGAGATGGTGGCGCGCGCGCTCGTGATGGCATACGTCCTCGCGGCCTTGGCGCTGGCTGCCCCCATCGCCATCGCGCCGCTCGCGCCCGTCGTCGACGCCGCGCCCCCCGCCCTCATAGAGTGGACCGCGGCCGGCGGGCCTGTGGTCCTCAACGCGACCTTCGCTGTGGACCAGGGCCAGACGCTCAGGGTCGGCCCCGGCACCGAGGTGCGCCTGGCCCCTGGCGCGGGCATCGTGGTCAAGGGTACGCTCCTCGTCGAAGGGACAGAGGCGGCGCCCGTCACCTTCAGGCCCGTCGCGGACGATGTGGTGCCCGATTCGTGGGAGGACGTGCGGCTGCATGCGCTCTCGGCACCGGGCGCCCACCGCATCACGCACGCGCGGTTCATGGGCGCGGACGCGGGGCTCCTGGTGGCGTCCTGCGCGGCCTGGGTCGATGGCTGCACGTTCGAGAGGTGCCGCTACGGCATCATCGCGCGCGCGGGCGCCGACCTGTCCGTCAACGACACCACGTTCCGCGAAATCTCGGCCGCGGGCCTCGAGTGGGAGGCGTGCCCCGTGGGCCGCGCCTCGGACTGCACGTTCGAGCACAACGTCGCCGAGGGCATCTACGTCCACCAGGGCTCGTTCCCCACGATCGAGGGGTGCACCTTCAAGGACAACTACAACCACGCCACCTTCTCCGAGGCCTCCGGCGGCCTCATCACGCGGTGCCGCATCGAGGAGAGCTCGGCCGCGTCCTTCGAGTGCTACTGGAACTCGACGCCAGTGCTGGACGACCCCATCCTCACGCCCTACTCGAGGGCGGAGGTGCTGGTGAGCAACGGCTCGCACCCGAGGTTCACGGGCACCATCGACCTCATGGCATGGCATGTCATCGCGGTGGACGACGCGTCCTACGCTGTGGCCTGCGTCTGGTGCGTGGTCGAGGTGCGCGACGGGGAAGGCCGCCTGCTGGAGGGCGTGAACGTGACCGTCGCAGGCGCCTCGGGCGACGTCCTGTCGAGAGCGGTGACGGGCGTCGACGGTCGCACGCCGCGCGTGCTGCTGGCCAACTTCACAAAGTCCGCGACCGGGGTGGGCGACCTCGAGACGCCGTGCGCGGTGACGGCGAGGCTCGGCAACGTGACGGACACGATGGGCGCGACGGTCAAGGACGTGCGGGGGGGCGTGCTCGTCATGGTGCTCCAGCTCGAACCGGAGGGGCCCGATGACGCAAGGGCGGTGCTGCTCGCGGTGCTCGTGGTGACCGTCATCGTCGTGGTCGTGGCCGTCGCCCTCATGTCGTGGCGACGCCGCGCTCAGATGTCGAAGTAGCGCTCTATCTCCCAGCTCGACACCTGGGTCGAGTGCTCCGCGAGCTCCTTGACCTTCATGTCGATGAAGGCGTAGAACAGCTCGTCGCCCAACGCCTCCCGGACGACGTCGTCCGACTCCATCGCGTCCAGGGCCTCGTCCAGCGTGGCGGGCAGCCGGGTCACGTTGAGCTCCCGCATGCGGCGCTTGGACATCTTCGTGACGTCCTCGTTGATGGGGTCGCCCGGGTCGAGCTTGCGCTTGATGCCGTCGAGGCCGGCCGTGACCACGACCGCGAACGCCAGGTAGGGGTTCGCCGACGGGTCCGGATGGCGCACCTCGAAGTCCCCGGTGTGCTTCTTTCTGAAGGGCGAGGGGATGCGGATGAGCGCGGTGCGGTTGCGCGGCGACCATGCGACGTAGACCGGCGCCTCGAACTCGGGCACGAGCCGCTTGTAGGAGTTGACGGTGGGGTTCGTCACCGCGGTCATGCCGCGCGCGTGGTCGATGACGCCGCCGATGTAGTACCTCGCGGTCTGCGACAGCCCGTACTGGTCGTCCGCGTCGTAGAAGACCGCCTTCCCGCTGGCCTCCATCCACTGGTGGATGTGCATGCCGTTGCCCGCGTCCTGCGGCAGGGGCTTGGGCATGTAGGTGGGCACGAACCCGTAGCGGGCGGCGACGATGCGGCTCATGAGCTTGTAAAGCACCGCAGCGTCCGCGGCATCCTTGATCGACGGCATGTGCTTGAACTCGATCTCGACCTGCTTGCCGCCGCCCTCGTGGTGGTGGTACTTGATGGGGACGCCCATGAGCCCGAGCTGGTAGGAGAACTCGTTGCGGAAGGCGTCCGTGACGTCTATGGGCACGGCCGCGAAGTAGCCCGACTTGGGGCCGATGGCGTAGTCCGAGATGAGCAGGGGGTCGGCCGCGGGGGCGTAGGACTGCCCGTCCGGCGCGGCCGCGGGGCCGACGGAGATGGCGCGCTTGACGACCTGCTCGCGCGCGAGCGTCTCGCGGGTCTTCAGCAGGTAGAACTCGAGCTCTGGCTGGACCCAGATGCGGTCGAAGCCCGACGCGCGCACGCGCTCGTCCGCGAGCTTTGCGACATGCCGGGGGTCCATCGTGAACGGGGTCCGGTCCCTGGGGTGCTCGATGTCCACCATGACGCGCGCGATCTTGTGCGGGCCCTCGCCGTAGGGGAGCACGCGGAGCGTCTCCGGGTCCGGGCGCGAGAGCAGGTCCGAGTCCTCGGCCCTGCGGAAGCCCACCGAGGAGCCGTCGAAGGACATGCCGGAATCCCAAACGCCGCCCCTGAGGAAGTCCTCGGCCGGGACCGAGTAGGACCGCAGCCGGCCATTGATGTCCACGAACTGGCACTGGACCCAGACCACGCCGCTCTCGACGAGGAGCTGGTTGGCCTCCGCGTGCGCACCCTTGGGGCGGGACCTGGAGCGGGACTTGCCTGGCATTTCGATGACCACACGGCCGCCATCGGAGCTGCGGGGACGCTGGGAGCGGTCTTCCGGGTTATAAGCCTTGCCTTGCTGGCGTTGTGGAGGGACCTATCGGTGCGCTCCTGGTCCCACCCGGGGGCCGACCCCTCGGTCCCCCAGCGTTCGGCCCAACATCCCCAGATGGGCCGATCATCGACCGATGACCTGCGCAGACCACGAACACCCTCCGGGGAGATCCTGGCCCAGCGTCGCCGAGGCGATGTGGCCCGCATGAGGCATCGGACCGCCACGATGCTGTCCTCGCGCTGGCATGGCCCCCCATCACACGTCCTGCATCCCATGGCACCGTTGTGCCGACGTCCCTCCGTCACCTCGGATGGCGCGGGCAGGCCCATCCATACCGTGGGCATCCGGATGGACGGCGCCCCAACCCTGATTTCCACACCCAGGAAAAATCGTCCAAAGGGTTAAGTAGCCTTATCGTGAGCGTCAGCATCCGAGAACGCGCGTCCTCTCCATATGCGGGATGAGGTGGCAAGGGTGGGACCTGACACTGAGGGCCTTGGGTCGACTGATGCCCATGGACGGGGCGATAACCGCCAATCGGATGCCTGCCATCGCATCGCCGAGCTCTTCGAGGCCATCCCTGACGACTTGGTCTTCCCCATGGTGCTTCGCGCGGTGCTCAAGGCGACGGAGAGCAAGGCCGGGCTCCTTGGGTACATCTCCGCGGATGGCGATTGGGTGTGCCCGGCGATCGTCCAAGATACGGACAAGGTGCAAGGGCCAGTGAGCTGGCCGACCAGATTCCCGAAGGAGGCGTGGACCGGCATCTGGGGCACGGCGCTGCGGGAGGGGGTGTCCAGGAGCTCTGACGTGCCTGTCGAGCTGCTGGGAGGCCGGTTCGTCCTCTCCAAGGCGGTAGCGGTGCCCATCAAGCATGGAGGCAAGGTGATCGGCGCCCTCCTCGTCGGAGGTCGTGAGACCACCTACGGTGGCGAGGAGACGGCCGACATGATGGCCATGGCCGAGACGATGGCGATGCACCTGGACGCTCGCCTGCACGGAGGCCGGACCGGGGGCGAGGGGACACGCGCAACCTCTGGGCCGGACCTCGACCTCAGGCTCCTGGACGTCCTCACCACATCAGTGGACTTCTTCCTCACGCATGAGGGGGACGCAGCGTACGCAGCCGTCGCGCAATCCATCAGCGAATCGGTCGAGGACTCGCGGGCCTTCATTGGCCACATCACCGGAGGCACCCGTCTGGTATGCCCCATGCAATCGTGGAGCGGGGACCCCGTGGAAGTGCCCCGACAGGGCGGGGTGGTCCTCGAGCTCGGCGAGTTCGATGGTATCCTCGACCGAGCGCTCGCCACGAGGGCAGTGCAGCGGTCCGATGTGCCATCAGGCAATCCAGCAGTGGGTCGCATCGACCATCACGTGGAGCTCACGCCCATCATCCACAGAGGGGATGTCGTTGGGGGCATCCTCGTCCTGCATGGGCGAGATGGTGGCGAGGGGTCCGGTGCCCCGCTTGTCGGGTCGCTCGCCCGGGTCCTCGCACCCTTGATAGCGTGGAGAGCGAGCGGCCCCGTGGAGGGTCCGGGGCCTCAGCACACCTCGGGGACCGTAGACCAATCGGTGGCGGACTTCCCCGAGGAGTGCGCCGATTCGTCAGACCTGGTCGCGAGCCTCGACGGGTCAGGACGGTTCGTCTCATTCAACGATTCCTTCCTCACCGCCCTCGACCTCACGGACGAGGACACCAAAGGGCTCACCATCTGGAACCTGCTCCCGCCCGGCCATTGGAGGGACTTCATGCGGCTGCTCAGGGATTCGATGAGCGGCGTGCCGGTGAACGCGCTCTGCTTGACATTGCGGTCGAGGAAGGGCAGGACGGTCGATGTGGAGGGGAGCATGGCCATGAGACGCGCCCATGCCGGGCCATCCCACATCATCTGCATCCTGAGGGACGTGACCGACCGTCGCTTGGAGGAGAGGAACATCAAAGAGCAGCGCAACCGCGCACGGTTCTACCTGGACCTGCTGACCCACGATGTCAACAATCTCAACCAGGGCGTGGTCATGTGCATGGAGCTCATCCTCGCCAAGGATGACATCCCGGAGGCCGCCCGGTCCTATCTGGAGAGGACCTACGACCAGACCCTGGAGGTCTCGAGGCTGATCAGGGCCGTCGGCCGCCTCAGCGAGATGCGCGACGGTGGCCCGACCATGTCCCTCGTGGATGGGCGCCAGGTGGTCGAGGCGGCCGCGGTGCGTGCACAGCTGCTGCGAAAGGGCCGCCGCATAGATGTCCGGCTCACGGCGCCGACGGGCGCCCTACCGATCAGGGGGAACCAGTTGTTGGAGGAGGCGTTCGGCCACCTATTCGACTACATAGCGAAGATGGACCGCTCCGCCCCGGTCCAGATCGATGTCACATTCCACCTGGCAGAGGGTGGCCGTCGTTGGAGGGTCGTCGTCGAGGGCCGCGGGGTGGAGTTCGTCAAGCCCTTCAGCAGCGACGACCTCATGTGGCCAGAGCGCAGGGATGGCAGCGTCAGCCTCGCTGACCTGGGCCTCACGATAGTCATCGAGGTGGTAACCCAGCTCGGCGGACGCATCCAGACCGAAAAGGTCCAGACCGGAGGGGCGAAGGCGCTGAGCTCGGCCATCGTGCTCTTCCTCGAGAGGGGTACCGGGGACGATGTCGTTGCGGAGGAGCCCCTTGACGGGGCTGCAAGGATGGCCATCCCCTGGTAGAGGGCCCCGTCCGGGTTGGACCGCACCCCACCCCCCATGGATCGTGCGGCGGGGGAGGGTCGGTCCGCGCGTCCGCACCGGTCGCTGCCCCAGACAGCGTTATTGTGTGGCCACAGGCCGGGTGCTCCAGGTCACGACCTTCCTTGGGGCTGCCTCCCGCATCTAATCCCTCGCACTCCTGGCCTGGCCCTGCCTGGCACCCCAAGGGTTATATAATCCCAAGGCCTTGGTCGGACCTGCCCTGCTGGCTGGCAGGATATTGAAGGATGTGATGACCGCGCGGAGACACACGCCAGAGGGATGGTCCTCCAGAGGGATTGTCACCGGGCGGTTCCCACGGGCGCGCGGCATCCTCCACCAGGGCAGATTCTCCCGGATGTGCTCCTATGAGGTCTGAGAGGGACTTCACCATGTCGATGCGACCACCCCCGCCCGTCAAGGAGGGCGACGAGCTGGAGGTCAAGATAGAGGGGGTCGGGGCGCAGGGCGATGGCATCGCCAGGGTGAAGGGGTTCGTCATCTTCGTGCCGGGGGGGAAGCTCGACACGACCGTGAAGGTGCGCGTGACCAAGATAGGCCGCAACGTCGGCTTCGCTGACATCGTCAAGTGAGATGAAGACAGGGAACGGATGGCCATATAATGACCAGACAGCATCGTCGGATGAAGCCTGGCGGACCGCGCAAGCAGTACACGTCCACCGAGCGCACGCGCATGCTCAACGTCCACCACGCCAGCGTCTTCAAGTTCCACCTCAAGGAGATCATGCGGGACTCGGACATGCAAGCGGAGCAGAAGCCCACCTTCGTCGCGAACGTCCTGCTCAAGGCCACGAAGAACTCCATCGCCGACGCCCAGGACTACATCGATGCCAGGGTGAAGGAGGGGCTGCTGGAGCCCCCGATCGCCGATTCGCTCACAAGGCTCCTCGAGGCCTACACCACGCGCAGGTAGGGCGCGGGGCCGTCCTTCTCGATGAACCGCTCCTGCCCGTCCGCCAAGGTTGGATGGGCTCCCTGTCTGGCAGTATAACCCCGAGCATGAGCCCGGGCGCCGTCGGGATGGTGCGCGGGCAGGGTCGGGCGGGATGGGGGAAAGGGGGGGAAGAATAAGACGGGCGGGGGAGGGTGGGCCTCCCGCCGCCCGGTTGGGATGGCGTTAGAGCCGGTCGCGGCTTATGGGGCCGCGGGTTCTGACACTGTGATGGCGCCCGTCCTTTAAATAGTGGGTCGGGGAGGGTGAGTGAAAGTGGGACGTACTCCCGGGACGGCGAGCGCCGTACCCTGGCAAGAGGGGCGCCAAGGCCGCAAACGGGAGTGAAAGTGGACCGCCCGTTCACGTCGGGGGCGACGGCTTGGGTCCGTCCTCGCCGGATGGCCCCGCATCGACCCCATCCGTCCAGGTCGCCCGGTCCATCCCGTCCGCCCCTGCCCTGCCGCCCCGCTCGGCCTCGAGGGCCAGCCTGCGGACCCACAGGTAGAGCCCCACCAGGATCGCGACGAGGATGACCGCCGCCACTGCCACGGCCAGCGCGAGCATCACCAGGTCGTCGGTTACGCCCTCGAGCGCCATCGCTTGCGTCCCGTGAAGCCACCGGCCTGGCGGCATAAAAAGGCTTTGCGCGCGCCTGTCGGAAGCCTTTTTAACGGCCCATGGCGGTATCGATGGGTTGGTGGCCACGTGGTCCGTCGCGACCCACTTCTGGCGCTCGCCTTGGTGGCGCTCGCCGCCCTCGCCGCGAGCGTGCTGCTCGTCGAGGGCGCCGACGCGCAGGAGGCGTCCAACCTCACCCTCGGGCCCGTCACCTGCGAAGCCCTCGACACCGACGACGACGGCCTGGACGATTCCGTCCGCGTCGTCACCAACGTCACCAACAATGACCTCGAGAGGTCCGAGGTCTACGCGATGCTGGTCTCGCTCTGGTTCTCCAGCACCCGCATCGACGCGCTCACCGCGAGCGATCTCCTCGATAGCAACACGACAGTCCAGGTGATGCTGGTCGTCGGGACCACCGACAGCTCGTCTCGGGGGGACCACACCGTGAACGTGGAGCTCCACTCGGGGGACCTCACGGGGCCCATCGTCGGCAGGGACGAGACGACGCGGGCGCTCCATCCCCTGGGGGCCTACGCCCTCGAGGTCACCGCGGTCCCCGACTCGGCGGTGGTGCTCGAGAACGAGTCCGCACGGTTCAACGTCACGGTCCTGAGCACGTCCAACAACCCGACGGGCGTCGCCCTGTCCGCCACGTCGACCCTGGGCTGGGGCGTGGGGCTCTCCGCGACCATGCTGCAGCTGGACCCGGGCCAGTCCGCCGAGTTCGCCGTGACCGTGCGGGTGCCCCACAACGCGGCGCCTGGCACGCTGGAGCGCGTGCTCGCGCTGGCGGTGGCCGAGAGGAACCTCACCGCCACGGCCTCTGTCCTGCTCTCCGTCCAGGTACCCATCCATCTCTACGAGCTGTCGCTGGAGGTCGCCGACCCCTCGAGGCGCATCCAGGCAGGCGGTGCCCTCGAGTTCGCGGGCCTCGTCCAGAACATGGGCAACAACAAAGACACCGTGTCGATGGAGAGGCTCGCGCCCACGGGTTGGACCGTCACGGTCGAGCCCACATCGCTCACGCTCGACCGCGGCACGGGCGCGCCCGTGCGCATCCTCGTGACCGCCCCGTCCTCGCTCGCCGGCTCGGGCACGGTCGGGGTGGACGTCACGGCCAGGTCCCAGGGGCTCACCACCTTCGTGACCCGGACCCTCACGCTCACCTACGACACGCCCGACCTGTCCATCGACGCGCCCAACGTCACCGTGTCCCCTCGGCTCCCGCTGGCTGGCGAGGAGACGACCGTGGACGTCGCCATCCTGAACCACGGCAGCGGTCCCGCCATGGACGTCGTGGTGGCGCTGCTCGTCGACGGCACCGAGGTCGGGCGCACGACGCTGCCCACCATCGACGTCGGCGAGCGCGTGCACGCCTTGCTGCGTTGGACCGCCGTGCTCGGTTACCACCGGCTGACGGTCCGCGCTGACCCTGACGGGGCCATACCGGAGACGGAGGAGGACGACAATGAGGCCGAAGTGGGCCTGAACGTGGTGGGCACGGACCTGGTGGTGACGAGCTCCGACATGACGATGGAGCCCGGCTACCCCGCGGAGGGCGACGTGGCCGCCCTGTCGATGCGCGTCCGCAACATCCGCGCGCTGGCATCGGGCCCCTTCGACGTGACCCTCGCCATCGACGGCACCCTCGTGCGGACCTACGACGTCGACCCTGGCGTCGAGGGCGTCTCGAACGTCACCCTCGTGCACGACTGGACCGTCGTGGCGGGCCGGCACTCCTTCAAGGTCGTGCTCGACCCAGGAGGTGCCGTCGCCGAGCAGGACGAGGCCAACAACGAGGCGACGAGGCAGTTCACGGGCAACGCGCGCCCGGTGGCGTCGCTCTCGCTCGGCGACGAGAGCGTCGAGGTGGGCAAGCCCGTGCAGCTGGTGGGCTCCGGCTCGACCGACCCGGACGGCAGGGTGCGCCAGTGGTTCTACGACTACGGTGACGGCACCAACTCGGGCTGGTCGTTCCTCCCGAACGGCACTCACTCGTACAAGGACAAGGGCGAGTACACTGTCAGGCTCTACGTGCGCGACGAGACCGCGACCGAGGGCGCGCAGCCGGCCACCGCGACCGTCAAGGTCACGGAACCGTCCGACGTCGATGAGCCGTCGCCGGGGGCTGGCGCGCTCGCGGCGGTCGCGGCCGTGGCGATGGCGACCGCGCTTGTGCTTACACGGGCCCGCCGGCGGCGCGGCCGGTGAGCCAGGCCCGCCCGCCTGCGTCGGGCCATCGGAGGCTTCATATAGGGCGTCCGCCTGGGGGCTTTGGATGTTCTGCATCGAGTGCGGCCGCGAGGTCGAGAGGGACGACGAGCTCATCGGGGGCGTGTGCGTCCCGTGCTTCCTGGAGCACAACCCGATCGTGAGGCTGCCCCCCGTCGTGGACCTCGTGAGGTGCCCCCGGTGCGGGGCGGTCAAGGTCAGGGGAGGGTGGAGGTCGGCACCCAAGGCCGGGGAAGGGAGGAAGGGGCGTCCAGACGAGGGTCGGGACGATGGCGAGCAGCTGCGCTCGGCCGTGTCGGCCGCGGTCGAGGGCGCCATCGAGGCCATCGAGGAGGCGCGCGTGAGCTCGGTCGCCCTGCGGGTGCTCCAGGAGGACCGCCTGACCTTCATCGTCGACGTCCAGGCGGAGCTCGAGGTCGGCGCCCAGAGGGCGCGGCAGGAGCTCTCCACAAAAGTCAGGCTCCACCTGGAGGCCTGCGACGTCTGCTCGCGCAGGGCGGGCAACTACTTCGAGGCCATCGTGCAGTTCAGGGGCGCGCGCTCACGCCCCGCGACGGACCGCGACCTCGAGACGGCACGACGCGTCGCCACGGAGGAGGCGACCCGCCTGGAGGAGGCGTCGCGGGAGGCCCACATGGTCAAGGTCGAGGAGCCCCGCGGGGGCTTGGACTTCTACCTGTCGACGCAGTCCGCGGGCTCCCAGGTCGCACGCGCCCTCGCGGCCAGGTTCGGCGCGTCCCTCTCGAGCTCCACGAGCCAGGGCGGGCGCAAGGACGGCCGGGACCTCGTGCGCACCACGCTCATCGTCCGCATGCCCGACCTGAGGTCGGGCGACTACGTGCTCTTCGAGGGGGACCTCATGCGCGTGCTCTCCGCGACGGACAAGGACGCGCTCGTGACCTCGGCCCCCGGCGGCGGGAGGCGCAGGACCCTGAGCCACGCCGACCGCACCGCGCTCGTGCGGGTCGGGACCGAGGATGACTTGGAGGACGCGGTCGTCGTGTCGGCCTCGGCCGGCGAGGTCCTCGTCCTGGACCCGGCCACGCTGAGGACCCTTGAGCTCGTGCTGCCGAAGGGGTTCGACCTGACGGGCAGGGAGACGGTCGGCGTGCTCAGGCACGACGGGCGCGTCCTTCTCGCCAGGTGAGGCCTAGCCCGCCTTCTTCTTGTCGCCCTCTAGCTCGTCGATGATGCCCTCGATGTCCGAGTCGATCTTCTCGAGGGCCTCCTCCTCCCCCTCTATCTCCTCGTCGAGCTTCTCGAGCTCCGTGTCGAGGTTGTCGACCTCCTCGTCGACGGCCTTGAGGTCGTCCTTGGGAACGGTCTTGGGGGCTGCCTTGGGGGCGGCCTTGGGGGCTGCCTTCGGCTCTGGGGGGGGCGGGCCCTCGGGGGGCTTGACGACGGTGGCAGGCGCCTCTGGCTCCGCGGGCCTCTCAGGGGCCTCCGCGCCCTCCTTCGCCTCGGACCCCTCCTTGGGGCCCTCGACCGTCTTCCTCTCGGGCTTGATGTACTCGATGGCCTTCTCGCTGTCCTTGCCGACATGTGCCGTCCTGAGCTCGTCGTAGCGGCGCGAGGTGAGGCGTATGACGATGATGATGGCCACGATGGCGAGTACGGTCGCGAGGATGATGGCGATCTCCAGTGACGTGGGCGCGTACGATGGCCAGCCCACACGGAGCTCGATGGGCGTGGTCGTGTTGAGCCTGGTGCCGTCCGAGGCGTTGAAGACCACGACGTAGGGGTCGTTGTCGTAGTCGAGCTGGAGGTAGGTGACGAACATCACGCCCGCCGCCCAGTCATGGTCGTTCGGGTCCTCGGGCACCATGTCATAGCGCGAATCGCCGACCGTGACGTAGACGGACGACGGCGCCAGCCCCAGGTCGCTCATGTACAGGACCTTGGCCTCGAAGACCGTCAGCACGTCGCCGCTCGGCGGGTCGATGGACGCGCTCCAGAGCCGGGGCGGGGGCATCTCGCCCGTGGCATTGAGGTGGATGGTCGCGACGGCCTTGAGGCCGCCGGCATCGGTGAGCGTGAGCCCGAGCGCCCACGTGCCCGCCACGTCGGGCATCGTGCCCCACACGCGCTTGGTCGTCCTGTCGACCTCAAGGCCGGCGGGCAGGCCCGCCACGTCGAGCACGGCGAACGCGGGCAGCTCGTCCTCGGCCGCGAACAGGAGCTCCAAGTGGGCGCCGACGCCCAGCCCGACGTCGTGTGGCGGGACCATGTTGCCGGCCTCGAGCATCCTGAGCCGGGGCGGGATGTTGGGCGGTATGACCCCCTTGACGGCGTAGACGCCGAACGACCCGACGGGCGCGGAGACGGTGAGCAGGGGCACGTCGACCTGCGAGCCTTGCAGGAGGAGCCAAAGCCCCGCGTCCTCCCTCGCGATGCCGAGCGACGTCTCGTTCATGCCGAACGGGAGGAGCGCCGTCGAGTACCTGATGTCGAGGGTGCCCGAGGCGAAGACCACGTCGCCAGTGGAGCGGATGGTGACGAACACGCCGATGAGCTCGGCACCGTACGGGGGCTGGACCTCGGCCACCTCGAACAGGAGGGAGCCGGTGCCGCCGTAGGTCGCCTGGAGCGTGGCGAAGTACTGCGGCTCGTCGAGGGTCATCGTCACCGCGTTGGCCTGCAGCACGACGACCTGCACCGACGTGGCGTTGACGCCGCCGTATCCGTCGGACACCACGAGCGTGATGGTCGTCTCGGCGAGCAGGAGCGCTGCGGTCGTGGATGGCATCGGGCCCTGGTAGAGCAGCCTGTCGCCCAGGTCCGTGGTCCATCTGAACGTCAGGGGGTCGCCGTTGGGGTCGCGGCTGCCAGTGGCGTCGAGGAGCAGGGGCTGGCCCACCACGACGCGCGTGGCCGGCCGGGGAGAGCGCAGCTCGATCACGGGCGCGAGGTTGGTCGTGAGCAGCATCTCGTGCGTCATGGCCGAGGTCACGGAGAGCGCGCCGGTCGCCCGGTACCGCTCCTTCGTCACGACGATGGTGTGGGGGTTGCGCGCGTCGACGCCGGCGAGCGTCCGCACGTGGTCCAGGACCTCGGTGCGCGCGGAGCCGTCCGCCCCCGTCGCGCCCTGCCAGACGGTCTGGGCGATGCTGTCGTTGAGCACGACCGCCGCGCCCTCGACGGGCTCGTAGCCCTGGTCGACCACGCTCACGGTGAGGGTCCAACGGACCTCGAGGGTCGACAGGTCGTCCTTGAGCTCCACCAGGCCCTCGTCGAGCGTGACGTCGACCATCGTCAGGTGCGACGTCAGGTTGAGACGGACGGGCGTCCCGTAGGGGGCGGCCCGGAGGTCGCCGCCCCTGATGTACATCGTGGTCTGCTCGAGGCTGAGCGCCACGAAGCAGTTCGTGGTCGTCAGGTTCGTGACGACGGGAGAGGGGTTGCCCCTGACGTTGAGCCCCACGTAGCAGTCGGAGACGGAGACGTGGTCGAGGACCGCCGCGGACGAGGAGAAGAAGAGCGAGGAGTCGAGCAGGCCCTCGAAGACGACATTGGTGAAATGGGGGTTGGCGGACTCGACGAGGATCGAGCCGAACGCGCTCAAGGTCGCGTCCTCGACCGTCACGCTGTCCGACCTGATCATCAGCCCCAGGCCACCTTCGGGGCCGATGTCCGACATCGAGGACCTGAGCAGGTGGAAGACCCCCTCCTGCTGGACCTCGACCATGTACCTGTCGGAGTCCCACATGGACTTGAGGACGCTCGCGTCGCCGCCCGTGAGGGGGCTGCCGTCGCGGTCCATCACGACGAGCGCCCCGGTGGGCTCGACGAGGATGCGGTAGGGGTCAGGGCCAATCGTGTTGACGACGAGCGTCACGCCCGACAGGCTGAGGGTGCCGCCGAGGCCGACGGTGAGGTTGGCGTTGAGCACGATGGTGATGTTCGTGTAGCTGAGCGTGGCCCCAGGCTCGACGACCCAGTCGCCCTCGGTCTCGAGGACGTTGTCGCCGAGCGGGCTGCCGTTGCCACCGTCGGTCGGCTCGTTGAGGGCGGCCGCGGTGGCGGCGAGCGCCGCTGCCGAGAGGACCGCGATGACGAGCGCGAGGATGACTGCCCTGGTCGTTGCCAACTAACACACCGCGGCCTTCATGGCGGGGCGGGCAATTTAACCTTTGCGCATGGACGCCCCCCTGCCCACCGTTGCTGGCTGCGTGCATCGCAAGGCACCAAAAACTTAAAAGCCGACCGCTCCATGCACATCGCGGGATGCGCGATAAGGTTCTGGGCGTCTTCCTGGATAGAGCCCTGCTCGTCGAGGACCGCGCCGTGGGGTACCTCCTTCAGCAATCCGACCCGGTCGCCGCCTCGCTGCGGGTCGTCGAGTCCGTAGGCCGCCTCGCCGACCCGCCCCTGGTCGTGGGGCTCACCGAGGTGCTCCAGCACCTGGAGGCGCAGCCCCGGCCCGGCTCCGTCGTCGTGCTCATGCCCGAGCCCGGCTCCGGCGGAGCCGTCCCGACGCGGCTGCCCGACACGCTCCCGGGCGCCCGCGCGCTCGCGCGGGAGGTCGCCCCCGCACCAGCCCTACCGCAACCGGCGCGGCCCGCGATGGCCGCACCGTGCCCCACCGTCGCGAGGCCGGTGGCCGCCAACGGGAGGGAGTGCCGCCTCGAGGTCCTGCGCGACATCACGGGCAACTCGACGTGCTCGGGCCAGGCCTCGGACTTCACCAAGTACTTCCAGGACAGGTTCAGCAAGCTCAAGCGGCTCATCGCCAACCGCCAGGAGATGTCGGGCGCGCTCCCCATCGCGGCCCTCCAGCACCGGACCGGCGCCGTGAAGACCCTCGGCATGGTCAAGGAGAGGTCGTCCACCTCCAAGGGCGGCGTCATCTTCGAGCTCGAGGACCTGACCGCGACCGTCAAGGTGCTGTGCATGCAGGGCCGCGCGCCCATCGACATCGTGACGGACGAGGTCGTGGGCGTGATCGGCAACCTCAACGCCGACCGGAGCCTCATCTACGCGGACACGATAGTCCGGCCCGAGATCCCCGTGCGCAGGAACGGCCACCGCTCCGAGCGGGACCTGCACGTCGCGTTCGCGTCCGACATCCACGTGGGCTCGGTGACGTTCCTCGACGCGCACTGGGACCGGTTCATGGACTTCCTCAACGGGCGGCTCGACACGTCCAACGGGCTGCTGGACACGCTCGAGTACCTCATCGTGCCGGGCGACCTCGTGGACGGCATCGGCGTGTACCCCAGCCAGCGCGAGGAGCTGCTCATCCCCGACATGTTCAGGCAGTACGAGGCGCTCGCGGAGCTGCTCAAGGACGTGCCCGACCGCATCGAGGTCGTGCTCCTCCCGGGCAACCACGACGCCGTGCGGCAGGCCGAGCCGCAGCCCGCGCTGCCAAGGGACCTCCAGAAGCTCTTCACGGGCAAGGTCAGGTTCCTCGGGAACCCCGCGATGCTCAGCATCGACGGCGTCTACGTCCTGGCCTACCACGGTCACAGCATCGACGACTTCGTGCAGACGGTGCAGGGCTGCACCTACGAGCAGCCCCTCGTGACGATGAAGGAGATGCTCAAGCGCCGCCACCTCGCGCCCGTCTACGGCGGCAAGGTGCCCATCGCCCCGGAGGCGTCCGACCACCTCGTCATCGACACCATCCCCGACATCTTCGTGACCGGGCACGTCCACGGCGCGGGCGCCGAGGCGCACCGCGGCACGCTGCTCATCAACTCCTCGGCCTGGCAGTCGCAGACGAAGTACCAAAAGTCGATGAACTTCGTGCCCGACCCCGCGAAGGTCCCCATCGTGAACCTGCGGGACATGTCGGTCAAGGTCATGGACTTCGCGGCGTGAGCGCGCGCAGCTGGCCACCCAAAGGATTATCACAGCCGTCGCGTATCATTCCACATTGCCGAGCTGGATCATCTCCGAGGGGAAATCCAAGAAGGTCGAGACCGTGGACCGTGGGGAGCTCCTGCTCCGCAGCCAGCAGGAGTGGTTCGACAGGTACAATAGAATGCTCATCGCCCAATGGGGAGGATCTTTCGTTCTCATCTTTTTCTTGTCCGCCATGCTGTTCGTATTCATCGGAATAGGAGGAGCGCCGATCCTCGTGGCGACGGCCGTCACCATCGTCGCCCTCAGTACGTCTCCCATCTCGCTCATCGCCTATCGGCGGTACGCGAGGAAGGCCTTGGCCATGGGAATCGTCCCAGGCCTGTACAGCAATGGGCTCCATGTCCCCACACCGGTCGGAACGACCATCCTGTTCTTCCCCTACCCGGAGATGACCGAGGTCCGAACAGTCTCCAAGCTCGGCTCAGGCACCCTCGCCATCGGCACACGGGGTGGCAAGACGCGTATCTTCATCAACCGCAGGTTCCTCGGCGAGGACGGGCTCGCGCTGCTCCAGTCGCTTGCTGGGCATGCGCCATCGCCATCGCCTGCCTCACCGCCCCGGCTCGTCGTGTACCCGTCATCCGACAGGTAGGGCTCAGTCTTGTCCAAGGCCAGCAACCTTTATTAATCCCCCCTGGCCTACCCCAGCCCGGGTCCAGCATGACGATGCCTCTCGCGGTCCTCGAGAAGTCGCTCGGTCAGCGCATCACCCTCCTGCTCAAGGACAAGCGCGTCCTGGAGGGCAAGCTGACGGGCTACGACGAGCACATGAACCTTGTGCTAGAGGACTGCGAGGAGACCGCGGACGACGCGCGCCGCCGCCTCGGGATGGTCATCCTGCGCGGCTCGAACGTGGTGAGCATCTCCAAGCCGTAGCGCGGTTCCGGTCCGGTCCTCGCTGGTCTACCTTCGCTCCCATCCAAACTCTTTTCTGCGCTCGCGCCCCTTGCGCCACCGTGGACGCCGTCATCCTCGCGGGCGGGCTCGGCACGCGGTTGCGGCCGCTCACCCTGAGCCGTCCCAAGCCGCTCCTCCCCCTCGTGGGCGAGCCCATGGTCGACCGCCTCGTGCGGTCGCTCCCGCGCGAGGTCCGGAGGGTGGTGCTCGCGGTCAACTACATGGCGGACGCCATCCGCGCGCACCTGCGCGAGGTCGACCTCGGGGTGGAGGTCGAGGTGGTGGAGGAGGCCGAGCCCCTGGGCACGGGGGGCGCGTTCCGCAACGCCTTCGCCAGTCTAGGCGCGGACCTCTTCATCGGACTGAACGGGGACGTCGTCGCGTCCCTCGACCTGGGCGCGATGCTCAGGGCGCACCGCGCGCACGGAGGCGTGGGCACCATCGCCGCGTGGAGGGTCGAGGACCCGAGCCCGTACGGGGTCATCGAGCTCGACGCGCGCGGCCGCATCGTGGGCTTCCAGGAGAAGCCGCCGAAGGGGCAGGCGCGCTCGGACCTCATCAACGCGGGCGCCTACGTGCTGCGCACCGACGTCCTCGACTCGCTCGAGAGGGGCGCTCCCGCGTCCATCGAGCGCGACGTGTTCCCGCGCGTGCTCGACCGTGGGCTGCATGGCTTCAGGTTCGAGGGCTTCTGGGTGGACGCGGGGACGCCGCGCGACTACCTGCGCGCGCACCGCGAGCTGCTCGCGCGCGAGCCGCCCCCCCGCCCCAGGGAGATGGACGCGCACCCCACCGCGCGCGTGGTCCAGCCATCGTACATCGCGGACGGGGTCCGCCTGGGCGCGGGGTGCGAGGTCGGGCCGTTCGCTGCGCTCGGCGAGGGCTGCGTCGTCGCAGAGGGCGCCCGCGTCTCGGAATCGGTGCTGCTGCCCCGCGCGAGGGTGGGTCGGCGCGCCCGCATGGCTCGGTCCGTGCTCGGGGAGGGGGCGGAGGTCGCCGAGGGGGCCTCGCTCGACGGCGCGGTCGTCGCGGACGGGGAGCGCGCCTGAGCTCAGGGCCGCATCGTGAGCTTCCCGCGCTCGTACATGAGGTAGGCGAGGCCGACGACCGCGAGCACGACGATGCCGACGTTGAGCCCAAGCAGCCACCGAGCCCCTGTCATCCAGAACAGGGCGAGCACCACGGCCATCATCACGCCCACCATGATGGCGAGGCCCATCGCGAGCCCGACGAGGCGCATGGCCCGGGCGTAGGACGCGGCCTCGGCCGGGTCCGCGGCGCGCGTGGCCGAGCGCGAGGGGAGCGGCGCGGCACCGCCCGAGCGGGCGTCCTCGTACTCCTCCTCCTCGGGGAGGCGCGCGGTCATCCGTCCTCCTCCTGGCCTCCGTACATGCGCGCCATCCGCAGGCCCATCAGGATGTGGTCGGTCGCGCCCCCCTCGACGGCGGGGCCGTGGCCGGGGTACATGGAGTCCGCGCCCAGCCTGGAGAGCCGCTCGATGCTCGCCACGAGCTTGCGGTAGTCGCCGCCCGCGAGGTCCCAACGGCCGATGCCGCCGTCGGCGTACACCGTGTCCCCGGGGACGAGGGCATTGGCCTTGGCATCCCAAAGCGCGATGGCGTCCGGGGAGTGGCCGGGGGTGTGCAGCACCTCCCAACTGGCGGCGCCGGTGTCGATCGTGTCGCCCTCCTTGAGGGGACGGGCGTCCACGCGCTCGAGCTCGCCGCCGAACAGCCATGCGCCGGACTCCTCGGCGTCGCCGCCCGCCATGGCCGCGACGCCCACCTCGTGGATGAGGACCTCGGCGCCCAGCTCGCGCGCGAGGCCGGCCGCGCCGCCCGAGTGGTCGTAGTGCCGGTGCGTGAGGACCAGGCGGTCGACGCGCCCGGTCTTGAGCATGCCCCTGATGCGGCGCGCGTACAGGGCGGTCGCGCCGCCCGTGCCCGCGTCCACGACCACCGGGCGGTCGCCCTCCAGCAGGTAGAGGTTGCTGTCGAAGGCCTGCCCGGGGATGCGTCGGACGCGCGGCTGTGCGGTGGCCATGCACGCCCCAGTACGCGCCGCCAGGACATGAGCGTTGCGGCGATCTCGCCAGCAAAGGTCTTATCGCTGGACGCCAATCGGCTGGCGCAGCCAACGGGGGACGTCCGGTGGTCGAGGAGCAGAAGGGCGAGGAGCAGTGGTCGGGCAGGCTGGGCTTCCTGCTCGCCGCCGTCGGCTCGGCCATCGGCCTCGGTGCCGTCTGGCGGTTCCCCTACCTCGTGTACGAGCACGGCGGCGGCGCGTTCCTCATCCCGTACCTCATAGCGCTTTTCGTGTCCGGCATCCCGCTCATGATCCTCGAGCTCGGCGTGGGCAAGACGTTCCGCACGTCCGCTCCCATCGCCTTCATGCGCATCAACAAGCGCATGGGCTGGGTGGGATGGACCACGCTCATGCTGGGGTTCGTCATCATCGCGTACTACACCGTCGTCCTCGCCTGGTCGCTCGTGTACATGTTCGCGTCGCCGAGCCTTGCCTGGGGCAACGACCCCCAGGGCTTCTTCAACAACGAGGTCGTGCACCTCACGCCGGGCCCCGGCCAGCTCGGCGGCATCGGGGCGAGCGTGCTGGTGATGGTCCTCGTCACGTGGCTCATCATCTACCTCATCATCGTGAGGGGCATCAAGATGGTGTCCAAGGTGGTGATGCTCACGGTGCCCGCGCCTTACATCCTCATGCTCATCCTGGCCTTCTTCAGCCTGCGTCTGAACGGCGCGGACGTGGGGCTCGAGTACTACTTGCGACCGGACTTCGCGAAGCTCGTGGACCCGGAGGTCTGGCTCGCCGCGTTCGCGCAGATATTCTTCGCGCTGTCGCTCTCCACGGGCGTGATGATCGCCTACAGCTCGCGGCTGGACCGGAAGGCCGACGTCGTCAACAACTCCTACATCGTGAGCTTCCTCGACGTGGGGTTCGCCTTCTTCGCGGGCATCGTGGTGTTCTCCACGCTCGGCTACATGGCGGCCGCCCAGGGCGTGCCCATGGAGGACGCGGTCGTGGGCGGCCCGGGCCTCGCCTATGTGGCCTACCCCACGGCCATCTCGTTGCTCCCCAGCGCCAACGCCCTGTTCGGCGTGCTCTTCTTCCTGATGCTGTTCACGCTCGGCATAGATTCGGCCTTCGCCACCATCGAGGCGGTCGCGCTCGGCCTCAAGGACGCGGGCTTCAACTACAAGCGCATGGCGCTCATCTCCTCCGCGGGCGGCGCGCTGCTGGCCGTGCTCTTCGCCACGGGCGGGGGCTACCACTGGCTGTGGATAGTCGACAACTTCTTCAACGAGGTCGGCATAGTGACGATGGGCCTCCTGGAGTGCTACATCGTGGGCCACCTCTACAGCACCAAGAAGTTCGTGAGGGAGGTCAACGAGACCTCCGAGCTCCACATAGGCAGGTTCTGGATCGTGTGCATCAAGTACGTGACCCCTCTCATCCTGGTCATCATGCTCATTGCCAAGCTCATCCAGACCGCCATCTCCGGCTTCCAGGGCTATCCCGCGTGGGCGATCTTCGTGGGCGGGCTGTTCCCCATCGTGCTCATCGCCTTCATCGCGGTGCGCATGTCCAGGAGGTGGGGCCCGCGGGACTGAGCTTCGGCGCGGTCGCGGTCGCCACCACCGCCTCCTTCCTCCTCTACGGAGGCACCATCTACTTCGTGTCCATCGCGATGAAGTGGCGGCTCGACCTTCTGCTCCAGCGCCTCGGCCTCGGGGCCATGGTGCGAACGTGGAGGCGGGGCTTCCACGGCCGCGTGGCGGTGTTCGGCGTGGTGCTCCTGGTGGCCCTCTCCGTCGAGGCCGTGGCCATCGGGCCCGGCGGCGGCCCCGACGTCTACGAGCCGCGGTCTGGAGATGGCAGGTGGGTCGAGATGTCCGACACAATCACCCTGGACGGCTACGCGTCCGAGGGTGCCGCGGCCGTCAACGCCACGCCCGAGCTGGGCGGGGTCGCCCCCCTGTCCGTCAACGTATCGCTCCAGTGGGTCGACAACGACGCGCGCGAGCCACCGGCGGGCCCCTTCGACGTCGCTCCCCGCAACCAGCCTGACACGCTGCGGCTCTCCGTCAAGGGCCCAGGCAGCGTCTCGGGGACCGTGGAGGCGGCCAATGACCCCTCGACCCGGCTGGGCGAGCTCGAGCTCGGCCCGTTCAAGGCCCAGCAGGGCAAGGACCTGGGGGGCATCGTCGTGACGGTCGAGTGCCTCGAGGCCGGGGACGTGACGGGTCGGTTCCTCACGTACGTCGCCGACGGCGGGAACGACTACGTGCTGTTCTTCGAGTACACCTGGCTCGAGTATCTGGTCCCCATGAACACGACTGCTTGAGGGGTCCGGCCGTGCCAGCGGACGGCCTTCGCGCGCGAGGGGCGGCCGCTGCGATCCTAGTCGGTGATGCCCTCCTCCATGACGGAGAAGACCGCCTCGCCCTCGGGCAGGTTCGGGGAGTCGATGAGCCGCGCGATGCGCTTGGGCCCCTTGCTCTTCCGGAGGTAGACCCTGAACGTGGCCGCGTGGCCCACGATGTGGCCGCCGATGGGCCGCGTGGGGTCGCCGAAGAAGGCGTCGGGCTTGGCCATGACCTGGTTGGTCACGCCGACGACCGCGTTGTGCAAATCGCCGAACCGCTGCAGGTCGTGCAGATGCTTGTTGAGCTTCTGCTGCCGGTCCGCGAGCGCGCCGCGGCCGACGAACTCGGCACGGAAGTGCGCCGTGAGGGAGTCGACGATGAGGCACTTCACCGTGTGCTCCTTGGCTATCTCGGTGGCCTTCTCGACCAGCAGCATCTGGTGGTGGGAGTTGAAGGCGCGCGCGACGCGGACCTTCGCGAGCGTCTCGTCGGGGTCCAGGCCCGCGCCCTCCGACATCTGGATGATGCGCTCCGGGCGGAAGGTGTTCTCGGTGTCGATGTAGATGGACGTGCCCTCCAGGCCGCCGTCCTTGACCGGCTTGGTGACGTTCACCGCGAGCTGGTGCATGATCTGCGTCTTGCCCGAGCCGAACTCGCCGAAGAACTCGGTGATGGCCTGGGTCTCGATGCCGCCGCCCATGAGCTCGTCGAGCGTCGCCGAGCTGGTCTTGAGCTTGCCCACGAGCTTGCGCTTCTCGAGCAGCGCCTCGCCGGTCTCGAAGCCCCCGATGTCGGCCTGCTTGCGGGCGGCGGCGATGATCTTGACCGCGGCGTTCACGCCGAGGTCGGCCGTCTCCGCCAGCACCGCCGGGGAGCTCACAGCTATGCTCATGAGGTCGGTGAACCCGGCCTCCATCAACTTCTCCGCGGTCGCGGGACCGACGCCAGGTAGCTTCTCGATGGCGTTCTCCTCGTCTGCCATTGCACTTCACCTTGGGGAGGGCTGCAAGGGTCAGGACGCCTCATATGGTTTTGCACGGGGGGTGGGTGAATGTGGCAAATTCCGCGCTATCGGGGGACCTGGTGCCGTTCGACCCCTACAAGCTCGTTTCAAAGCCTTTATATATCGAAAACCGGCCTCTCCAGCGCGTTGGGCCGTCAGGCCCGATGGAGGAAGACCATGGCACCCGCCGTCCGCCGCCTGCTCGCGCTTTGCCTCGCCATCCTGGTCGCGGTCCCCACGGCCACCCTAATGGCCGCCGGGGGGCTGGCGGAGGACGATGGCGGCGCCGGTGTCACGTCGCCCACGCCAGTCGGCCGAGGGCTGGGGCTCGACGACATGGCGCCCAACACAATCGTGCTGGACCCGACGCAGGACCGGTTCCAGTCGCTGCTGCCCTGGCCCACGAACCGGACGCTCTACAGCATGCGCTGGAGGCCGGGCGGGGACTACGGCCTCGTCGTGGGCAGCGGCGGCACGCTGCTCCGATGGACCGGCTCCCAGGTCGAGCACATCAATACGGGCACCGAGGAGGGGCTCTTCGACCTGGAGTGGAAATCCGACGGGTCGCAGGCCATCATCGCGGGCAACCACTCGACCGTCCTGGTGTGGGATGCCGTCGTGGAGGACCTCACGCAGCTGCCCATCACGGGCGTGCAGCGCATGTCGGGCGTGTGCTGGACGCCCTCCGGCGGCGCGCTGCTGGTGGGCGACGGCGGCTTCGTGGGGTTCTGGAACGGCTCGGCACTGCTGCGCATCGACGCGGGGTTCTCGGGCTACCTCTACCGCGTGGCCTGGAGGCCGGGGGCCGACTACGCGGCCGCGGTCGGCGACAACGGGGTCGTCCTCGAGGTGAACGAGACCTCGCTGGTGCGCCGCGTGGACCTGACCGTCAACTGGATGCTGTGGCGCATCGCGTGGGCGCCCGGCGGGGCGTACGCGCTCGTGGTCGGGGCCAAGTTCCCCACGCCCATCAAGACACTCCTCGCGGCCAGGTACAACGCGTCCGGCACCTTCGACGAGCTCGGCGCGTCGATGCCATCGTGGGTGGGGCTGAGGGGGGTCGAGTTCGCCCGCGGCGCCGAGGAGGCCATCGTCGTGGGCGACAACTCCACCGCGCTGCGGTGGAACGGCAATGCGCTCACCGCCATCCCCGCGCCCGACGACCGGACGCTGTACGGGGTCGGCTGGGAGGGGGACGGCGCGCACGCGCTCGCCATGGGCAACCGCGGCCTGGTGCTGCGGTGGGACGGTTCCGCGTGGGGCTACAGGTCCTACGACCCCGGCGACTACCTATCCTCCATCGCCTGGAGGCCGCAGGGGGACTACGGGCTCGTCGTGGGCCGCACCGGCTACATGGCCAGGGTGTCGACGCACGGGTCCTCGCGCGTGGACTCGGGGGTGGTCACGGACCTCGACGACGTGGACTGGTCCTCCGACGGCTCGTACGCGCTCGCGTGCGGCGCCGGTGGCCGCGTCCTGAGGTACGAGCACTCCACGGGCGCCGTCACGAGCATCAGGACGGGCCTGCGCGAGCTGCGCGGCGTGGCCATCCAGCCCGGGCATGAGACGGCGCTCGCGGTCGGTGACGAGGGCCAGGTGTGGGAGTACACAGGGGGCATTTGGATCGACAGGAAGAACGCGGACGTGTGGCAGAACCTCTGGGACGTGGCGTGGAGGCCCGACGGCGCGTTCGCCATCATCGTCGGCGTCACGGGCGTCGCGCTCAACTTCACGGGCGGCATGACCGCCCAGTTCTTCAACCCCCCGACCAACGGCTACAACAACCTCTACTCGGTCACGTGGAACAAGGCGGGCACTGCCGCGATGGTCGTGGGGACGCCCATCCTCAGCTTCGGCGACAACAAATGGTACGACGGCATCGAGGTCTACGACAACATCGGCTGGCAGCTCGTGGCGAGCCACGCCAACGTGAGCTTCCGGGGCTGCGCCTTCACCGCCGACGGCGAGGTCGGGCTCGCGTTCGGGGAGCCCGACATCATCGTCAAGTTCTCCACGCGCGTGGGCGACGCCATCCGCAGCCCGTTCAGGAACTTCTTCACGGTGCTCCAGCGCGCCTGCATGCACCCCTCGGGGCGCACCGTCTACTTCTGTGGCGGGTGGGGCTACGCCTACCGCATGGACGTGGGCGAGTTCGCCAACCGGGCGCCCATCCTGGCCATCGTTTCGCCCGCCTCCGGCACCCACTTCGATGTGGGCGAGCAGTTCTACCTCGACGCCACCGGGACGTTCGACCCCGACGACGACCCCCTCACCATCACTTGGGTGTCCAACGCCTCCGGCGTGCTGGGCACCGGCATCAGGCCCAGGGTCGCCATCGACCTGGCCGGGTGGCACCGCGTGACGTGCTACGCCGACGACGGCAAGGGGCACAACGTGTCGGCCCACGTGCTGCTCAGCATCGACGTCCCCAACTACGCGCCCGTGCCCGTCATCGCCTCGCCCCTGGAGGGCGCGGCCTACACGACCGACGACGACATCGTGTTCGACGCCGAGGGCACGAGGGACGCCAACGGGGACAACCTCACCTACCAGTGGGTGTCCGCCCTGTCTGGGGACATCGGGTACGAGAAGCGAGTCGTGGCCAGGCTGGGCGCGGGCGCCCACCTCGTCCTGCTGTGGGTGGACGACGGGCTCGGCGGCCGCGCGGCCGCGATGGTCAACATCACCGTGACGCTGGCCAACCGGCCGCCCGTCGTGTACGTCACGTCGCCCATCGAGGGCGCGCGCATCGCGCCCGGCACCGAGGTCGAGCTCAACGCGAGCTACTCCAACGACCCCGACGGGGACGCGCTCGTGTACACATGGAGCTCCAGCCGCGACGGGGGGCTCGGCACGGGCGTCGTCCTGCGCACGGTGCTCTCGGAGGGCGCGCACCTCGTCTCCGTCACCGTCGACGACGGCCACGGCCACCTGGTGAACGTGGGCGTGAACGTGTCGGTCGTCCGGCCGCCGGACCTCTCGCCCGTGGTCACCGTGACCTCGCCCGCGAACAACTCGCAGCTCGAGGGCGTCGTGACCATCACGGGCACCGCCCTGGACGCCGAGGGGCCCGTCGCGACCGTCCTGGTCTCGGTCGGGGGGCCGGACGACTGGCTCTCCGCGGTCGGGACCGAAGCGTGGTCCTTCCAGTGGGACACGCGGCGCATGACGGACGGGCTCTACCAGGTCTGGGTCGAGGCCTCCGACGGCGAGCGCTCGGCGCGCGTGTGGGTCCAGTACGTGGTGCGCAACCCGGAGCCGCCCAACCAGTCGCCCACGGTGACGCTTGGGACCTTCGTCCCGGCCAAGCTCAGGGGCTCGCTCCTGCTCGAGGGCACGGCGACCGACCCCGAGGGCGTGCTCTCCCGCGTGCAGGTGCGCATCGATGCCGACCCCTGGGTCGACGCCTCCGGCACCTCGTCGTGGAGCTACTACCTGGACACGCGGCAGTACGACGACGGCCCCCACACCGTCTCGGTGCGCGCGTTCGACGGCAAGGCCTACTCGGACGAGGTCACGCGCCAGTTCATCATCGACAACGGGGGGGCGGACGGCGGCGACGGCGGCGGCGGGGCGATGCTGTGGCTCGTTGTCATCATCATCGTGGTCGTCGTCGTGGCCGTGGTGGTCGCGCTCGCGCTCAGAGCACGGCGTCGGTAGAGCCCTCGACGATGGGCATCTTGCACTTGGGGCAGATCGTCTCCTTGCGCGTGAGCGAGCGGGTGGCGTTGGCCTGGCGGATGCAGTCGTCGCAGACGAACTCGCCGCAGTCGAAGTGACGGATGGTGGGCGGGTTGGTCCTGCAGACCGAGCACACGAGCGGCCTGGGCGGGGCCTTCGTCCTGGCGGGTGCCGCCGGGGCCTTCACCTCGCCCTCGGCGCCCTCCTCCTCGCCCTCCTCCCCCTCCTCGCCCTCGCCCCCCTTCTCCCTCCTGGGCCTGGCCGCGCGCTTGGGCCTGCGCATGCTCTCCAGCGCGACCTTCTGGTCGCCCACGGGCACCTCCTCGGCCAGGCTGTCCAGCACGACCTTGACCTTCTTGGCGGTGAGCAGCCCCGCGCGCAGCCGCCGCGAGATGTCCGCCACCGTCCGCTCCTCCGGCGGCAGCTCCAGCGCGGCGCGCACGGCCTTCTCCATCTCCGCCCGCAGCGGGCGCTCGGGCTCGAGCGTCAGCCTGTCCACCTGCCTCATGTACTCCAAGATGCGCTTGGCGCGCGGGACGGACGTGTCGGGGAAGTGGAACAGCAGCTCCGAGAGCGAGACCGTCACGTCGTCGGTGTGGGGCCTGTAGGCGAGGCAGAACTGGATGACGTTCGCGGAGGCGCGCTCGTAGTCCGCGACCTCCTGGGGCTTGAGTTCCTCGAGCTTGAACGTCTCCTTCTTCGAAATGTACTGGAACACGGTGTCGACGACCTCGAACGGCACGTGGCCGTCGCGGAACGCCTCCTCCTTGGTGGGCGCGCGGCGGTGCTTGTACTCGAACGTGAGTATCTCGCGCGCGTAGCGCTCCGTGTCGCGGTTGCGGATGAAGTCGAGGGCCTCCTCGCGCTTCTCCTTGGCCGCGTGGTACTCGGCGTCGACCTCGAGGGCGGTGTTGAACGCCTCCAAGGAGTCCTCGTACCGGTGCAGCTGGAACATGGCCACGCCCTTGTTGTACCACGCGACCTTGTCGCGCGGCTGGAGCTCCAGCGCCTTGGCGTAGTTGGAGATGGCCTCCTCCCACCGCTCGAGGTGGTCCATCGCGATGCCGCGGTTGTTCCAGACCTCGTGGTCGTTCGGGTCCAGGTCCGCGGACTTGTCGAGCGCCGTGACCGCCTGCTCGAACCTGCTCGCGCCCAGCATGACGCGGCCCATGTTCTTCCAAGCGGCCTTGTCTGCCGGGTCCATCTCCGTCACGCGCCTGAGGGCGTCGATCGCCGCGTCCGTGGCCTTGAGCTTGTCGTGGCAGATGCCCATGTTGAACCAGGCCGACTTGTCGCCGGGGTTGAGCTCGACCGCCTTCCTGTAGGACTCGACGGCCTCGGGGAGCTTGTTCATGCGCGCGAGCACGGTGCCCTTGTTGTTGCGGATGGCCCCGTCCTGCGGGTCGAGCCCGATGCCGCGGTCGAAGCAGTCCAGCGCCTCCTTGAGCTTGCCCTGCTTCGAAAGGGCCAGGCCCTTGTCGTTCCAGGTGGGGGCGTGCTTGGGGTCGATGCCGAGCGCCATGTCGAGCGCGCCGATCGATTCGGGCAGCCTGTCCATGTGCATGAACGCGACGCCCATGTTGCGCATCGCGCCCAGGTGGTTGGCGTCGAGCTCGATGGCCTTGGCGTAGCTCTGGGCCGCGTCCTCGTACCTGCCGAGGTCCGCGAGCGCGACGCCGCGGTTGTTGTGCGCAGCGGGGTCGTCCGGCTTCAGCGCCGTGACCTCCTCGAAGCACCGCAGCGCCTCCTCCGGACGGCGCATCGACTTGAGGAGCGTGCCGCGCTCGGTCCACGAGGGCGCGTCGGCCGCGTCGAGCTCGAGGACCCCGTCCAGCGCCTTGAGCTGCTCCTCGGACCTGCCGAGGGACTTGAGCGTGCGCGCGACGTACCGGGCGAGGTCCGCGCTGCCGGGCTCGACGTCCTGCGCCTTCATGTAGGCGTCCAGCGCCTCGTCCAGGCGCGCCAGGTGCGTGAGCGCGTCGCCCATGTCCGCGAGAACTTGCACGTTCTTGGGGTGGGCGTCGAGGATGGCCTTGCACGCGTCCACGACGTCCTCGTGCCGCCTCTGCAGCGCCACGAGCGACTGCTCGCGCAGTATCATGGCCTCCATGTCGCGCGGGCGCGTCCTCAGGGCGGAGGCGAACGCCTTCTCGGCCAGCTCGTGCTTTCCCTGCGCCACGAACGTCTTGCCCGCCAGTATCTGGACGTCCGCGTCGTCGGGCGCGAGCCTCGTGGCCTTCTCGAGGGCGGCCGTCGCGCCAGCGAGGTCACCCAGGCCAGCGAGCGCGCGGCTGAGGAGCGCCAGCAGCGCCGCGTCCTCCCCCCTCAGCTCCAGCGCGCGCGCGAACGACCTGCGCGCGAGCTCGAGCGTGCCCGACTCCAGGTGCGCGCGGCCCTTGACCTCCCAGAGCCCCGCGTCGTTGGGGACCTCGGCCAGCAGCCCGTCGATGACGCCGACGGCCTCGTCGTTGCGTCCCGCGGTCGCGTAGACCTCCACGAGCAGCCGCTTGGCGTCCTCGCGCGACTTGTCCATCTTGACGGCCTGCAGAAGCGACTCCGCCGCCTTGGCCAGGTCGCCGGTGGCCTTGTGGCACCGGCCCTTGCGCACGTGGGACTCGACGTCCTTCGGCGAGGACTTGAGCACCGCGTCCGCGGCGCGGATGGCCTCCTCGTGGCGCCCGAGGCGCTCGAGCGCGTCCGCCCTCACCGAGAGGGCGCGGCCGTGGTCCCGCTCGACCCGGAGCAGGTCGGCCGCGGCCGCCTCCACGGCCTCCCAGTCCTCCTGCGCGACCAGGGCCTCCAGCCTCTTGGCCATCGTCACGGCGTCGTCGGCGCGCAGCCCGAGCGCCTCCTCGTAGGCCTCGACCGCGTCCGCGTGCTTCGCGAGCCGTGCGAGCGCGTCGCCGAGCACGACCCATGTGTCGCGGCGGGTCGCGTCCAGGGTCACCACGCGGCGCGCGCACTTGACGAGACGCTCGTCGTCGCCCACGTGCTTGAGGACCTCCACGGTGCGCGCCCAGCCCTCCATGTCGTCGGGGTCGTGGCGCAGCGCGCGCTCGAGCTCCTCGAGAGCGCCCACGTGATCGCCCGAGGCCGAGAGCGCGTCCGCGTGCGCCTTCATGACCTCCGCGTCGTCGGGGTCGAGGCCCCTCGCCCGGTCGAGCAGCTCCCTGGCCGCCTCCACCTCCCCGCGGGCGGTCTTGACGCGCGCGGCCGAGACCAGGAGCTCCTTCTCGACGCCGTCGCCCGCCGCCTTCACGGCCGCGCTGTAGGCCCAGTCGGCCTCGCTCATGCGGTCCAGCGCGGCGAGCGCGTCCCCGCGGCCGCGCAGCAGCGCCGCGTCCTCGGCCGCCACGTCCAGGCCGCGGTCGAAGGCGTGCAGCGCGCGCTGGAGCTCGCCCAGCCTCATGTGCAGCCGCCCGAGCCGGCGCAGGAGCCCCGGCTCGGAGCCGCCGGCCGCGAGCGCGCGCTCGAGCGCCGCGACCTGGCCCTTGTCGTCGCCGCGGTCGAGGGCCAGGTCCGCCGCGAGCACCCAGAGCTCCCGGTCGCCGGGCGCGGCCGCGAGCGCGTCCTCGACCGCGAGGCGCGCGAGCTCGGATTCGTTGCGGTCGCGGTGCAGGAGGGCCTTGCGCCTCATGAGCGCGACCTCGGGGCCGGCCATGGCGATGAGGGCCTCCAGGTACTCGAGGTTCTTGGGCTCGTCGTCGGCGAGCGCGCGCATGGCCTCCAGGGCGTCGTCCTTGCGGTCGAGGGCCTTGAGCGCGCGCACGCGGTTGTAGCGGGTGATGGCGTGGCGGGGCTCGACCTTGAGCGCGCGGTCGAACATCCCGAGCGCGCCCTCGGCCGCGTCGCGCTCGAGCAGGAAGGTGCCCTTGCCGTTGAGCGCGTCGAAGTTGGCCTCGTCCAGGCCGAGCGCCCGGTCGTATGCGCGCACGGCCTCGGCGTCCTTGCCGCACCCCTCGAGCCTCGCGGCGAGCTGGGTGTAGATGCGCGAGAAGTCGGGTCTGTGGCGGTCGATGGCGCCCCGGTTCTCCTCCAGGTAGTTGAAGAGCTTCTCGAGCGTGGCCGCGGCGCGGTCCTCGCCCTTGGCCTCCCTCTCCCGCTCGGCCTGGGCGAGCCTCTTCTCGGCCTTGGAGAGCACGCCCTTCTCCTTGTCGAACAGGTCCTTGAGCGGGCTCATGGAAGATTGCCTCTCGGCGCCGGAGAATATAGGGCTCGGCATACAAATATCCTGCCCCCCGTTTGTCACCCGAGGTCAATGACATCGGGCCGGGGGGTTGGGACCGTGGCGGCCTTGTACGCCTGGCCAAGGGCGGGCGATGCCCTGGACCGACCGGACAGACGGGCGAAGCGATCTGCGGATTGCCCGCGGACATTTAAGGAAAACCTTTATCTCGCCGCCGCGCATGGCCATCCCCGGTGCGAGAATGGGCCCGCGCAGCGGTCACATAAGGTTCAAGAAGGGCATCAAGTGGAAGGACATGGCCAGGTCGTTCCCGGGGCTCTTCAGGCTCTTCCTGGAGGAGACCGGCCAGAGGAACGACGACGAGCTGTTCGACCAGATGCTCCTCAAGCAGAACATGGCCTGCCTCGAGAAGAACCAGAAGCCCGAGGGCTACAACCGCAACAACCGCGTGCGCATGGTGTTCCCCATCACCGACAGGGGCCCGGAGATATACATCTACCGCGTGGCAGGCGCCGACGACGTGGTGCGCATCACCAACCGGGTCTCGGAGTACCTGAGCCGCCACCGCCTCTCCCACAAGGTCGACTGGGACAAGATGTTCCTCTACGAGCTCAAGGGCAGGGGCAAGCGCCCGTCGTAGATGGATACAGGCCGGACCCAGGCAGGGCCGGCCACTGCGGGGCCCCGCCCAAGTGCCCATGACCAGATGGGGACCCTCCGCGGGGGAGGGAGGGGGGCGTGGTCTTTCTCGCTCAGCCGCCCTCGGGGTCGGGGATGAGCTCCATCTCGTCGCCGACGGCGATGAGGGCCTGGCCGAACGTGATGGAGCCGCGCAGGATGCGGTCCCCCACGCGGAGCACGTAGGCCCCGGGGTCCTTCTCCCAGTACGCCGCTGCGGATTCGATGATCTCCTCGATGAGCGTGTCGTCCTCGACGTCCACGGCGATTGCGTGGCCGGTGTCCGCGTCCTTGACCTTGGTGCGGTTGGTCACTGGAGCACCCCTGGTACGCCCGGTGGTATGGGGTGGGGCGTTAAAAAACCCTACGTCCGGGGGTCCCTTGGTCGAAATGCCCGTGGTCGGTGCCTCACCAATCAGGTCGGGCCGAGACTATGACCCCTGGCATGCAGCCCCTGAGCCCCTCCAGCACTTGGGTGAGCCCCTCGCCATGGAGCACGACGGGCACCTCGTACCACTCGGCGCCTCCTCCCCTGATGTCCACGGCGAATACGATCGACTCCGTCGGCTGTCCATCTATCGCGCCTACGAGCCTGCCTTCAGGGCCGAGCATCAGGCTCGAGAGGGGCTTGGTATAAAGATGAACGTATTTGTTTAGCATGACAAGGTATGTCATGCCTCGCTTGGATGGTCATCCATCGCTGGACGCCACCCTCACGGGCGCAATACGAGGCGCCCCGGCGATGGACATGTAGCCCAGCGCCCTGTTCCCGATGTTCATCGCGCCGTTCAGGTCCGCATTCCACTCGCCGCAGGCGGGACAGACGAACCGGCCCCGGGTAGGCCGCAGCCCGTCCTGCCCGCACACATGGCACTCCCGCGAGCTCCAGGACTCGTCGACGAGGACGACCGGGACGCCCGCCCAGGCGGCCTTGTACCCGATGAGCTGGGAGAGCCGGTTGAACGGCATCGCGTTCACGATGCGGTTCATCCTCCGGCCCTTGCCCCTCTTGTTCTCACGGATGCCTGACAGGTCGCCGATGGCGATGACGGCCCCGATGCTCCTC
>CAYGVT010000016.1:0-23518 GCA_964353355.1 uncultured Thermoplasmata archaeon
CAGCGGGTGCGGGTCGGTCGAGTCGAGCGGGTAGTTGTCGTTGTCCGTGTTCGGGTTCAGCGGGTTCGTGCCCTCGCGGAACTCACGGAGGTTCGTCCACCCGTCGTTGTCGGAGTCGAAGTTGTCGTCCCTGATGTTCGCCGGATCGAGGCCGTACATGACCTCCCAACCGTCCCAGCAGCCGCCACCATCGGTGTCGGGGTTGAGGGGGTTGGTGCCTGCACGGAACTCGTCGAGGTTGCCCAGCTTGTCGCCGTCGGGGTCGGCCTTCTTGTCCGTGGGGTCAGTCGGGCCCCAGGCGAGAGCGGTCCCAGCGGTGGCGACGAACATGAGCGCCACAAGCAACGCGAGCTTCTTCATATTGCCACACCCTGTATTTTACTGAGCTTTCAAAGGCACCCATCCTATATAAGCTTTTTAGTACATGTTTCGAAGCGTCTCAGGGGGTCCCGGGGCGAGCCAGTATCCCGGGGTCGAAAAGGGGGGTCAGGGGCCCTCCGGTACACTGGCTGCCTTCGAACGGACGTTTCGAGGGGAAACTGTCCCGGGAGAGGGCCCGGGAGGGCCCCGGGAGAGCCCCGGGAGGGTCCCGGGAGGTGCCCGAAATGTGTCCGGGAGGGGCCCGGGGCGCTGCCGGGAGGGCCCTCTCATGCACCTGCGCCTACGGCCTCTCGACGTGGAACGAGAAGCTCATCGAGGCGCCCGCGGGCAGCTCGCTGTCGGGGTGGAGCCGGTTGTCCTGCCACTTCTTGATGAAGTCGTCGGAACGCAGCTCGGACAGGCGCAGCACCTCGTGCTCGAGGGCCATGCCCTTGAGGCGGCCGGAGATGCCCTGGATGTGCCCGTCGCCCAGCACGGCCACGATGTTGGGGTGGACGGCGTGCAGCCTCCTGAGCTGCTCGGCCATGTGGTCGTCGCGCTCGTCCATGAGGATCCGCTTGATGGTCGGGAACCGCTTGCCGAGCTCGTGCATGACCTCGTCTTGGTTCTCCTCGAACCGCGCGAGCTCCTTCTCGACGCGCCGCTTGGTCATGAACACGCTGCCCAGGGCGCTCATGAGCAGCCAGAAGCGCTCCCGCAGCGTGAGCGCGGCCACCATGCGCTTGAAAACGACGGTCGCCTCCATGTCTATCAGGGCGACGTTCGCGCCCAGCTCGCGCGCGGCCTCGACGGCCGCGAGCATCTCGTCGCCGACCGACGAGCCGTAGCTCTCCGCGAGCCGCTCCTGGAAGGACGAGAGCATGGTGTAGACCATCGAGGGCCCGCGGCCCCTCTCCCGTGACACGAGCGCGTCGTAGCGCATGCGGTCGAGCTCGACGCAGACGAGGTCGGGACGCACGCGGCTGACGACGGCCTGGACCGACTCCCGCAGCTGGAAGACGTGGCCCACCCCGACCAGCGTGATCATCTCCATCGCGATGGGGGGCGGCGTATTTCACCTTTTTGACACGAAATCGGGCAGTGAGCGGTGGTGGCCAACGCCGTAGGGGAGCGCGGGGCGTTCATGGAGCCGGTGCGGGGAGGGGGAGGGGGAGGGGGGGGAGGGCGGAGGGCCGGGGTAGGGCGGGGGGCCGGGGGAGGGCGGCGGGGCGGGGGGGGCATCGTGAGCCGGGCCCCCATGGGGATGGAAGGCGGGGAACGAGAAGACCGCGCTCCACTCCTCCAGAGTGGAGCGCCGTTCGATTGGGGGAGGGGGGGCGAGGTGGGACACCCCCCTCCCGTCGAGGGGATCGCGCCTACATACCCTCGATGAACTCCACAAGCCCGTCGTGGTCGGTGTCCGTGGGCGGGTCAGGGTCCGGGGGGAAGGGGACCGGGTCCGGGCCCGGAATGGGCGGCTGGGGGGTGGGCATCGGACCCGGTGGACCGGGGTAGGGTCCCGGGGGCTGGGGATTGGGACCGGGGAATGGTACAGGCCCAGGGCCTGTGCCAGGGTCCACGACGGGCCCCTTCCCGTCGGGGACCAACGGGTGCGGGTCGGTGGAGTCGAGCGTGTAGTTGTCATAGTCCGTGTTGGGGTTCCTGGGGTTGGTGCCCTCGCGGAACTCGCGCACGTTCGTCCATCCGTCGTTGTCGGAGTCGTACGCGTCGTCCTTCGCGTAGGCGGGCTGCAGGCCGTACATGACCTCCCACCCGTCCCAGCATCCGCCACCGTCCGTGTCGGGGATGAGCGGGTTCGTGCCCCAGCGGAACTCGTCGAGGTTCCCGAGCCGGTCCCCGTCGGGGTCGGCCTTCTTGTCGCCGGGGTCGTTGGGCCCCCACGCTAGCGCGGGGGCGGCGCTCGCGATGAGCAGGCACACAACCAATATCGCCGTCTTTCGCATACCGTCATCACCTCAAAGCCGTCTTGGGCCATACTCTGTCCGCATCGGTTATAAGCGTTATACGACACGGTTCGAAGGATGCGCTCGTACTAGCCAGTGTACCTAGGTACGGTTAGGGGCACGCCCAATGACACGTGATAACATGGTACAAAGTTCGAAGGTTGGTACGAGCTTCGAAATATCGGCCCGTCGCCCCAACCACGGAGTGGTCACATCCGCAGAAGCTGCGCTAGCGCGTCCGCCGCGACGGGCTCGTCCAGGAGCGAGCGCAGGTGGGCCATGTCCCTGACGGGGCGGCCGAGCACCAACCTCGCCGCGCGCTTCTTTCCGATACCGGGGACTGCCGCGAGCACCGACATGGGCGCGGCGTCGAGGTCGAGCGGGTACGGGACCGCGGTCACGCTGCGAGGGCCCCACGACACGACCGCGACGTCGATGGCACGGTCCAGCTCGAGCTTGGTCGGGACGCCCACCAGAAGGGGGTACGAGCCGATCTGGCGGCCGAAGGTCGTGCCCCCATCATGGACCTCGGTCCACACGCCCCTGAGGACCGTGCCGTAGGGCACGAGGCGTCGGAGCATGGGACGGTCGAACTCCTCGCGCGCGCGCTCCTTGAAGGCCCGGAACTCGCCGTGGTGGCGGCGCACGTCGAACTCGTCGCACACGGGGGCCACCTGCCGGATGTTCGTGCGCCGCACGACGAGGCCCTCCGCGAGCACCTGCCTGAGGAAGGCCATGTCGAGCTCGAACGTGCGCTCGGTCTCGCCGTGGAGGCCCGCGAGGAGGTTGATGCCGGGCAGGAGCCACGGGAGGCCCGTAGGGCCCCGCTCGCCGCCGATGCGGCCGATGAGCCGGATGGCATCGAGCGCCTGCTCGGGCGTGGCGTTGAGGTGGTTGGCCTCCCTGACCGCGGGGTCGGCGCTCTCGATGCCGAGCGCGACCACGTTGCCGGACGTGCAGTGGCGCACGAGGAGGCGCGTGACCTCCTCGGCCTCCCGCGGGTGCTCGGCGATGACGGCGGGGTTGGCGTTGTCGACGTGGAGCACCTCGAGGCCGGGCGCGGCCGCCCGCACGCCCTCGAGCAGCTCGCGGATGGCTACCGGGTCAGGGGTGGGGGCCTCCGCCCTGCCCACGTCCTCGGCGCGGTAGGAGTATATGCACGACTGTCCCCCCAGCCGGAAGGCGACCGCTCCCGCGGCCGCGAGCGCCGCCACCTCCTTGGCCACCGCCTTGGGGGTGCGGAACCTGGGCGGGACGTCCCTGACCGTGGTGCAGAAGGAGCAGCCGCCGAAGGCATGCCGGACGCAGCCCCTGTAGGTCTCGACCTCGGCGACGAGCGGGCGCGGGAAGTCCGGGTGCCGCACGACGGTGGGGGCTCCCAGGACGGGCCACCGGCCCCACTCCGCGGCCGTGCGCAAGCGGTGGCGCGGCGCGCGCTCGCCCGCGACCAGGTCATGCACGAAAGCGTCGCCGTCCGCGGTGGCGATGTGGTCGAAGGCGCGCCGCACGTCCTCCCCCGCGGGCGCGCCCGATGTCCACCCCCACCTCGCGGCCGCGCCCGCGAGCACGGTCGTCGCCTCTGCGTTGGACGCGACCTCTGCAAGCTCGCGCCCCGACGCGGGCCGGCCCCGGAGGTAGTTGCCCGGCACCACGGCGCCAGCGACCAGGACCACGACGTCCCAGCGCCCCCGCGGGGGCATGAGCCGTCCGGGCGCGGGCCTGGCCCCCTCGCCGCCCGGGGCGACGCCACGGCGCCGTCTCCCCCCGTGCGTGGCCCGTCTCGTCTCGCGCCGCTCGCGGCGGAGGGCGCCGTCCTCGCGGCGGCCCGCCCATCCGCGCAGCTGGTCGATGGTCACGTAGCCCGCGAACGACGCGCCCGCGTCGACCGCGGCGCCCGCGATGTACCGGGGCAGCGGCGCGATGTAGGGCGGCACGCCGAGCGCTGCGGGCTCGTCGGTGTAGCCGTCGACGACGAGGACCTGCACACGGGGGGCTAGGTCGGGCGCGCTACATTAGGGTTTGGAGCGCGCGTGCCCGCGGACGCGTCGAGCGATGCGCCCGGTGCGGGAGCCTGGCCAAATCAATAAGGTTTATATCGGCCGCGGGGCATTGCCCGCGGGAGGTAGTCCGTTTGCCGGCCGGGGGAGCACGCTGGAAGGACGTCCGGGAGTTCCTGGACGACATGCCCCTGTCGCACTGCGCAGTGAAGCCCCCGCACGAGTACTGCACGATTTGCATGCGCATCGACTACGGCGTGGCCAATGACTGCCCGCTCTTCTCCCAGCCCTACGCGGGCGGGATGGCGGCGGCGGCGACCCCCGCCAGGCCGGCCGCCGCTGCGTCCCACGAGCCGGTGCTCGACCACCTCTCCCGCGACGACGTGAGCCACGCCCTCAGGGGCGACGACTTCCCCCTCATCGAGTTCGCGGGCCCGCGCAGGGCCGCGGTCAAGGCCAAGGCGGGCGCGAAGGCCGCGCCCCCTTCCGCGAGGCGTGGGGACGAGGAGCCCCTGGACGTCGCGCCCCTCGAGGTCGTGCCGCTGGGTACGGAGTCGCCAGTGCCCGCCACCCGGCCAGTGGCCGAGCCAGGGACCGTCTCGATGGCGCCCGTCCCTGAGGCCGCGCCCTCGGACGTCGGGGCCGCCAGCGACACCGAGGTCGCCCCCGCCGCGGAGGAGGGCCAGGCGCGGCCCAAGGTCGACCCCGAGGAGCTCATGCACCGCATCATGGAGGAGCTCGAGATCCCCGAGGACGAGGAGGAGGCCGGGGAGCCCGGCGATGCCGTGGAGGCCGGTGCGGCCGGCGTCCACGCCGAGGAACGGCGGGACGAGGGCTCGCGGGGCGCGACCGGCGCCGACGGGGGTAAGCCCCGCGTCGTCGAGAAGCGCATCGTGCTGCGCAAGCGCAAGAAGGGCGATGAGTGACGGCGCGCGCCCGTGCCGGCGCCCGCGTCGTCACTGCGTCCGCTGGACTATCTGGAGGATGTCCCCTTCCTGGAGGATGTGCTCGAACCCCACCGACTGGCCGGGGAACTTCGCGCTCTCGCCCCAGATGCGCGCGAACCGGAACTTGCGCTTGATGTCGCGGTGGACGGTGTCGCACACGTTGAGCACGGTCGAGCCCGTGCGGATGATGAGCGGATCCCTGAGGTCCGCCTCCTCGCCGCGGGGCTTCATGTAAACGCGCATCAGGTCGAGGTTGTCGAAGATGACGTCCCTTATGATGTCGAGGTTGAAGCCCTTCTCGGCCGCGAGCGGGACGACCGGGTAGCCGCGCGACTCGAGCCGTTGCATCAGTGGGCGCCATATCGCCTCGTCGACCGTGTCCACCTTGGTCAATCCGACGATGGCCTTCACGTACCTGCGGTTGCCGCGCAGGTAGTCCAGGAGCTGGTCGTCGGTGATGTCCTGCCGGAGGACGACGTCCGCGTTTATCATCCCGTACTCATGGACCATGTCGTGGACGAGCTCCTCGTCGAGAAGCGTGAGCGCGACCGTGCTGCGCACGTTGATGCCGCCCCTGTTGCGGGGGGTGATGACGATGTCCGCCTCGCGCTCGTTGAGCCGCAGCCCGGCCTCGTGCAGCTCGCGCACGAGCACGTCGAGCTCGGGCCGGAACACGTCCAGGAGCATGACGATGAGGTCGGCCGTGCGCACGACCGCGAGCACCTCGCGCCCGCGGCCCTTGCCCTTGGACGCTCCCTCGATGAGCCCTGGCAGGTCCAGCACCTGTATCTTGGCGCCGCGATGCTCCATGATGCCCGGCACGACCGTGAGCGTGGTGAAGTCGTAAGCCGCGACCTCCGACTCGGCGTTGGTGATGTGGTTGAGGAGGGTGGACTTGCCGCAGCTCGGCAGCCCCACGAGGGCGACCGTGGCATTCCCCGACTTGCGCACGGCGTAGCCCTTGCCCGCGCTTTTGGACGAGGCGCGGACGAACTGCTCCTCCTTGAGGCGGGCCAGCTTGGCCTTGAGCTTGCCGATGTGGTGCGAGGTGGCCTTGTTGTACTCGGTCTTGGAGATCTCCTCCTCGACCGCCATGATGGACTCCTCGATAGTCGCCATCGCCACGTCCTTCCTCGCGCCGTTCTCTGGCGAGGGGATATAGCGCCCCCGTTAAAAGGCTTGTGGGCCAGGCAGGTATTGGCTGGGGTGTCTCCGTGCACCTCGCCCACGACAGCGGCCGTGGTGCGCTCAGAAGTGGTAGAGCAGATTGAGCAGCCAGGGCGCCATGATGGTGCTGTACGTCACGGAGGCCAGGATGCTCCTCGACCTGTGGTAGATGATGGTGGCGACCAATCCGATGGCGAGCACGAGCGTGCCGTAGACTTTCATGAAGTCCGGTCCCCAGACCGCCTTCCCGACCGAGCCCAGCATGATGAGCATGAGCGCGCAGTAGAGGGCGTACATGATGCCGAAGAACACGAGCTGGAAGGGCCACCTGCGCCTTATGAACAGCGCGCCCAGCATGGCGTTTATCTTGGGGTGGATCAGCTTGCGCATCCACAGCTCGTGGCCCAGGAAGAACGCGAACATGATGAGCGTGGGCAGGAGGTAGACGAGTTCCTTGGGGTAGTTGGCGCCGGTGAGCAGCAGCTGGCCGAAGAGGAAGTTGATGATGATGATGGCGAAGGCAATGAGCGCCAGGCCGATGCCCCTCAGGTTGCCGCATGATTCCTCGGTGCGCTCCTCGTCCTTCTTGAAGATGCGCGCCTCGAGGTACCAGAAGGTGAAGCCCACGATGGTGAGCAGCGCGCCGGCCAGGACCATCATCGTGAAGAAGGAGCCGGCCGCCATGAAGGGGACCATCTCCTGGCCCTCCTGCAGCATGAACAAGTTGGCCCCCTTGCTGGAGTAGAACCAGCCGCTCGAGAGGCCGATGCCCGTGTAGACGACTATATCGAAGAGCGTGTACACGCCCAGCTTCATCAGCCCGTTGGCCTTGCTGAGCTCGGGGATGTAGGACCGCGATGTCTTCTTCATCACGGCGCCCTCGTAGACCGTGAGGAAGGTGAGGACCATCACCACGACGTTCATGATGTTGAGGGCCCAATTGAGGTCGCTCACGAGGTCGTAGTTGGAGGAGATCTCCACCATCGGCGAGCTGGGAGCGAGCCGCGACCGCAGGAACACGATGGTGGCCTTGATGACATCGGGGTTCTCGCTGAGCTCGTGGTCGAGGCCCGACATCGCGTTGGGCTCGCCGATGTCGTCCCGGTCCGTGAACTGGGCGGAGGGCACAAGGTCGTCCATCTCACCGTAGATGAGGTAGACTGATTCCGCGGACCAGTTCGCCGCGCCCAGGTGCAGGTCAACGGTGCGGTTGCGGAGGTCCTCGTCGTAGGACCAGTCGACCTCGCCGGCCCTCCGGTCGAGGTAGAGCTGTACGTTTCTCCAGTACTCCTCGTACTTCCCATCGGTGACGATGGTGGTGATGTTGAGCGGCACGCCCCAGACGACGACCGCGGTGACGTTCTTGCCCTGCTCGATGAGCAGGTTGGCGGCCAGCAGCGCCTGCGCGCCACCGAAGCCGTCGCCCACGAGACCCACCCGGGCCGCGTTCACGTCCGCCTCTCTCAGGAGGCGCTCGTAGGCGGCCACGACGTCGTAGGCCTCCCCACCGTTGGCGACGTCGCCGTAGGTCGTGACGCCGCCGCTGCGGCCATGGTCGCGCAGGTCCACGGCGAGCACGATGTAGCCGTGGCGCACGAGCTCGAAGGAGAGCCGGTTGAGCTGCTCCTTGTGCCCCGTGAGGTCGTGGACGACGATGACCGCGGGCGCGCCCTCGACGGGGATGTCCGTGGGCTTGAGCAGCAATCCGCTGAGCTTGTCGCCCTCCGGGTTCTTGAACTCGACCCAGTCGGGGTTGGCCATCTCGTTGTCCCAGATGGTCGTCTTGTACGACCAGAGGAACAGGCCTGACAGGATTAGCACGGAGATTAAGAGCGCCATCCCCAACCTGCGGAGCCGTCGCTCCCTCCGTGTCATGAAGCGCTCAAGCTCTGCCAAGGGCTGGCCCTCCAGCATTCTCGAAGAACTCCGCCCCTTTTATAGATTGGCCTCCGAATCTCAGCCAGTGTTCTCGGTGTCTGGCACTGACCGTACGGGGACGCTCCCCTGGGGAGACGGGCGGTCGCCGCCGATGGGGCCGGCGCCCTCAGTAGGGATGCTCCTCCCAGTACCTCATGAGCTCCCAGTCGTCCATGTCGACCGCGCGCGTGGGCTTGCGCACGCTCAGCCCCCACTCGCGCTCGAACAGCCGCAGGATCTTGCGCTCACGGTCGCCGCCGATGAACTCGGTCAAGGTGAGCGTGTTGCCCTTCTTGGTGCCCTTGAACGCGCCCGTCATCTCCGTGCCCACGAAGATGACGAAGCAGGAACCGATGCGGAACCGCTTGCGTATCTCCTGGCTGAGCAGCTGGCTGAGCTGGTCGAAGGGCGAGAGCACGAAGCTGTACTTGAAGGTCATCCGGGGCACGACCTCGAGGTCGGCCGACATCATCCAGTAGAGCGACTCGTCGCCATCGACGAAGAAGCCCTTGGAGAGCTTCCCCTCCTCCTCGAGCCGGGACAACATGTCCTTGATCTCGTCGATCTTGAACTCGTGCTTGGACATGAGCGCGAGGCCCTCGGCCGAGACCAGCCCGACGTTGGCTATCATCCGCTCGAGGACGATGCGCCTCGCGACCGACTGCTCGAGCCGCGGGTCGGGCGTGCGCACGTACAGCCCGACGGTGTTGCGCACCACGTGCAGCCCCTCGTAGAGCGCGTTGAACGCCACCTCGAACCTTTCGCGCGGCAGCTCCGAGCGGTCCATCAGCTCCCGCCGGGTCGCGCCGTCGTGCTCGTCCAGGAGCCGGAGGATCTGGGCCATGTCCTGCGTGATGGGGCGGTTCTTGGCGCGCTTGTAGATGAGCATGTCACGGCGGGTGGCGTACATCAGGTGCGAGGGTATCATCAGCCCCGCGACCAGGTCGCCCGACTTGACGTAGCGCTTGAGCTTGCGGAAGCTCAGCACCCGCAGCGAGGCCTCGAAGTCCGACCGCAGCCCGCCCATCGCGCGCGAGGATTCGATGACGTCCCTGAACTTGCGCTCGGGCGCGATGTGCGACTTGTGGAAGAGGTAGGCGTACAGGTTCTCGCGCGGGAAGCTCCTGGGCACCAGCGTGCCCTTGACCAGGGAGCCCTGCACCTCGTGGAAGCCCTTCTTGACGAACCTGTTCCTGAGCTGCGCCGGAAGCTCGGACACCGCGCGGCCGAAGACGCGCCTGACGCGCAGCACCTCGAGCCCGAACTGCTTGTAGAACCTCATCTCGTTGTCGAGCTCGTCGAGCAGCTCCTCGAGCAGCATCGGGTCGTCGAGCATGATCTCGCGGATGTCCACCACGCCCGACATCCGCCACTTCTCGACCATGCCGCACAGGGACCCGTTCTTCACGACGGGGAATATCCAGCCCTCGCCGTACTTGGTCGTGAGCTCGGCCCACATCGGCTGGATGTACGGGTCGTAGAGCGAGAGCACCCGCAGCCTGTCGCGGAGCCTTAGCTTGACCTCCGTCCTCAGCAGGTGGTCGAGGTCGTCCCTGTGCACGTACATGTCCACGGACGTGTCGCCCACGACCAGGATGCGCTCGATGGTGCTCGCCTCGATAAGCTCGTTGATGATGGCGAAGACCTCGTTGAACTGGAAGTCCGTGAAGGACCTCACGGCCGCGAAGGTGACGGGGCCGGCGCCAAGGATGTAGCGCTCCACGATGGCCTTGCGCGCCCCTGGCACTGGCCGCGCGAGCTCGAAGGGCACGTAGAGGTTGCGCGAGGACCAGGCCTTCTTCTCGACGAACTTGCGCACGATGTACAGGTTGCGGTCGAGCTTGTCGATGGAGGGCTGGGCCTCCTCGCGCCTGAGCCTGAGCGCCTTGGCGACGCCCGCGGCCGAGATGCCGCCCGACCTGACGATGGTGTCGAGAACCTCCAGGTCGAGCTTGCCGAGGTCCTCGACGCGGTAGGCGGAGGCGAAGAGCTCCGCGAGCTCGCGCGTGGTGTAGAACACGTGCCCGCGAACGAACCGGCCGTGGAGGACCTCGCCGCGCTCCTGCAGCCCCCACCAGTCGTCTAGCGTGAAATTGTCGACGCGGTTGAAGATGTCGAACGGGAGCCCCGCCGCGAGGAAGGTCTCGAAGAAGTCCTCGATGCGGGAGTAGCCCTTGAAGAACTTGCCGATGACGAACTGGCGCACGACGCTCTCGCGCACCACGCGCCGCCCGCGGGCGAGGCCCTCGAAGGTGCTCTTGTCGAGCCACAGCATGTACTGCGGCGCCTCGCCGCCTACGAAGGTACCGGTCGCGACCTCGCCAGCGTCCTCGAGGTCGTGCAGCGAGGCGCGCACGACGGTCGCGTCCAGGTCCAGGTCGTAGGCGATGCGCGACAGCGACGCGGGCGGGCGGTACTCGAGGTAGGTGCGCACGTACCACCTCGCGGCCTGGTCCATGGGCATGGACGAGGGCTCGCGCACCTCCCACGCCTCCGGGTCGGGGGAGGTCCCGTATCCGCAAACCGCCCGGCCCTCCGCGATGCCCGGGCCGAGGTCCTCGACCTCCGCCTCGACCTCCCCGTTCACCAGGCCCTCCCTGTCCTCCAGGCCCTCCCCGTCCTCGTCGCCCGGCGCGCCCAGCCCCTCCCTGTCAGGCACGTCGTCGCCCTCGACGCCGCCATCGTCCTCGTCGGCGCCGTCCTCCTCCGCGTCCCCCCCGGCGGCCCGCCCGGTGCCCTCCTCCTCGTCGTCCGCGCCCTCGTCCTCCCCGAACGCCTCCTCGACGTCCGCCCTCGCGGACCTCGAGCCGACCACGCCCCGCCTCGCGGTGGCTTCGCGACCGGTCACCGAGGCGCCCTTCCCGGCGAGGTGGCGGGCTACGGCGGCGGCCCCGGAGGTGGCGGGGGCGGGGGCTGGGGCGGCGGTGGGGGTGGCGGTGGGGGCGGCGGCGGTGGTCGGCGCGGGTCCGGCCGAGGGCACGGTCGGCATCGCCATCCCCGCGCCCAGGCGCTGGGGCGTTACGCCCTCGCCCATCGCCATCACGTCGCCCTCGACGGTCGCGGGCAGCGTCCGCAGCCGGACGGCGTTGCGCGTCTGCAGGTCCAGGATGGCGTCGCGCACCTCCGGGCCCGTCGGGCCCTTGCGATGACGGAGCGCCCTGCCGGCCGCCTCGGTGATGGCGACCGTGGTCGCGTGCTGTCTGACCAGGTCGAGCAGCCGCCGCTCCACGTCCGTGAGCTCGTCCTCGGGGGGCGGGGGGAAGATGGCGCGCAGCGCCGCGTCGTGGGACGCCGCGGCCCATACGAGGCGGTGCATCCATAGCGAAACGGTCTTGCCCTCGCGGACCAGCTCGCGCAGCCAGCACTCCACCGTCGCGCGCTCGACGGTGGCGTGGTCCATGATGGACTCCTCCTCCGCGGAGGCGAGCGGGTGCGGGCCCACCTTCTCCAGGAGCTCCAGCAGCCCCTGCTTGGTGTTGAAGTCGAGCATGCGCCGCTTGCCCTGGTAGTAGTCCTCGATGGCCTCGCGCTCGTAGCGGGGCGCGGTGATGTCCGCCTCCGGCATCACGCGGCCGAGCACGTCGCGGTGCAGCTCGCGCAGCAGCACCGACCGGTCCTCGATGAGCAGCAGGTCCGACATGCCCATGAGCAGCAGCTTGAGCGCGAACGGGGACGGGCGCTCGGAGTAGGCCCTCGTGACGACCTCGCGCCGGCCCTTCGAGAGGTCCAGCGCGAACTGCTCCCCCGCCTCCAGGTCCATCGCCTGGTGCAGGCACTCCTCGTAGGTCTCCTTGGTGACCGGGAAGTCGCGCTCGTCCGCGAGGTCGTCGTAGAGGCGCGCGGCCTGCTGGTGCTGGCGGCTCACGGGCACCTCGTGCCCACGGTAGTTGCGCAGCACCAGGAACGCACGGGTGGCGCAGTGCCGGAACCGTTGCCGGAAGAGCTCCGAGCCCGGCAGCGCCTCCCTGAGGTCGGCCTCCACATGGGCCTCCCGCAGCGCCTGGGAGACCATCTCCAGGTCCAGCTCGCGGTCGGGCATGAGCGCGAACGCGTCGTCGTCCAGCGCCGTGCGCACGCGCACGCCCGGCACGCGCTTGGTCAGGCGCACGACCACCACGCGCGAGAGCACCTCGTTGACCGCCCTGCCCATCGCCGTGTGCACGATGACGTTGGGGTCGCCGCGGACGTCCTTGTAGCCCTCGACGAGCACCCGCGAGCCCGACGGGATGACCCCGGCGGCCGTGAGCTGGGCGCGGTAGTGGCGCACGAGGTTGAGGCCCGCGCCGCGGTCGAGCCCGTAGTCCTCCTTGAGCCAGTCCAGCAGCTCGGACTGCGTGTCGCGCTCCAGGCGGCGCCCCAGCGCGTCCCGGAAGTCCGAGAGCGAGGATGCGAGCTCCCTGGACCGCGACATGGCCTCGCCAGCCCACGATGGGATGGTGGGCTTGCGCCCCTTCGCGTCGCGCACGAAGACCTTCGTGCCCTTGGTCTGGATGAACTCGTAGGTCTTGCCGCCGAGGACGAAGACCTCCTTTGGCCGCACGCGCTCGATGAACTTCTCGGACAGGTTGCCCAGGGGCACGCCCTTCTCCGAGAACACGCGCCAGGAGGACTCCTCCGGGATGGTGCCAACGTTTGTGAAGTAGATGAGCCGCGCGCCCTGCCTTCCGCCGAACCGGTGGTTGGCCCGGTCTATCCATATCTTTGCGTAGACCGACCGGTGCTTGAGCTGCGGGACCTCCCCGAGGGACTCGAGCACGCGCTCGAACTCGACGCGGGTGGTGCCCCTGTAGGGCTGCGCGCCCCGAACGAGGTCGTAGGCGGCGTCGATGGACCATGGCTCGTCGATGGCGAGGCCCACGAGGAACTGGGACAGCACGTCCAGGCTCCCCGACGGGATGCGGACCTTGTCTATCTCGCCGCGAAGGGCGGCCCTCACCAGGACCGTGCACTCCTCGAGCTCCTGCGCGTCGAGCGCGACCACGCGGCCCTTCGTCACCCGGTAGAGGCTGTGCCCGCTGCGCCCGATGCGTTGGAGCAGCTTCGACACGGACTTGGGCGAGCCTATCTGGACCACGAGGTCGATGGAGCCGATGTCGATGCCGAGCTCCAGCGAGGTCGACGAGACGATGGCCTGCAGCAGCCCCCGCTTGAGCGAGCGCTCGACGTCGAGCCGCTTCTCCTTGCTCATCGAGCCGTGGTGGGCCGCGACGTGCTGCACGCCCAGCTCGCGCAGCTTCATCACGAGCGTCTCCGTGGCCGCGCGCGTGTTGGTGAAGATGAGCGTCGTCTTGTGCTCGCGCACGAGGCCCACGAGCATCTGGTGCATGGCGGACTCGGCGTCCTTGTAAGTCGCGCGCTCCAGGTCCTCGACCGGCACGAGCACCTTGAGGTCTATCTCCTTCTCGGGCGCGACCGCGACGATGTCGACCTTGCGCTGCCGGCCGCCCTCCGAGCCTGCCAGGAAGGCCGCTATCCTCTCAATCGGCGCCTGCGTGGCCGAGAGCCCCACCCGCGTGAGGGGCTTGCCGACGCGCGCCTGCAGCCGCTCGAGACAGAGCGAGAGCAGCACGCCGCGCTTGGACGCGCACAGGTCGTGTATCTCGTCGATGATGGTCCACTCGACGCCCTCGAACTTCTCGGAGAACTTGCGCGTCGCGAGCACGAGCGCGAGCGACTCGGGCGTGGTGATGAGGATGTGGGGCGGCCGCTTGGCCATGCGCTGGCGCTCGGCGGTGGACGTGTCGCCCGTCCTCACGCCCACGCGTATCTCGGGGATGGTGAGCCCCTCCCTGCGCGCGAGCTCGCGGATCTCCTCGAGCGGCACCTCCAGGTTCTTGTGGATGTCGTTGGCGAGCGCCTTGAGGGGCGAGACGTAGACGCAGTAGATGCGGTCCTCCAGCTCGCCGCGCTGGTGCAGCCTGAACAGGTGGTTGATGACGGACAGGAAGGCGGTGATGGTCTTGCCGGAGCCGGTCGGCGATGAGATGAGGACGGACCTGCGCTCCGAGATGAGCGGTATGGCCGCGGACTGCGGGGCGGTGAGCGAGCTGAACCTGGAGCGGAACCATCGCTCCACGACGGGGTCCATCAGGCGCATGACCTCGTCCATCGTCGCGCTCGCATCGCTCAAGTCCATAGTGGCGGCACCCCCGCGGCGCCCGCGCACGGGCACAAGGCCCGCCTCCTCTGCCCCGATGTCCGCGCGCGCGCCCGGGCTCGGGGCCCTTCCTCTGCTGTACGTACAGGGCCCACGATGCCCTAATCCCAGGCTGATTCAGTCCTCTCGATATAAAGGTTGGCCTGGGCGCGCTGGCCGGGCGTACCGGGGGCCTCAGGCCGGGCCCCATCGGGGGGTTCGAGCGCGGCGTGCGCGGCGCGCGACGGCTAGCCCGGCGATGGTGGCGAGCGCGGGGGCGACCACGGTCCCGAACTCGGGGATGGGCAGGTCCTCCCACTCCGCGCGCGGGGACGTGCGCGTCTCCTGCGAGAGGGGTCCCAGGGGCAGGGCCGAGGCGTAATCGAGCGCGTTGTCCCATCCGATGAGGACGATGAGCGCGGCCGTCGCCTGGCCGAGGCCCGCGAGGTCGACGGACACCTCGAGCTCGTTGCCGCCGGCCGCCGCGATGACCATGCTGGTCATCTGCACCCACGATGGGACGCCCGCGGGGGTCACGGAGAGGAGCTTGAACATCGTCGCGGACCGCACGAGGCCGTACTGGCCGCGCACCTCGACAAGGTGCGTCGCGCCCAGACCTCCCTGGGCGTAGGTGGGCGTCGCGCCCTCGATGACGAGGTAGATCCACGCCTTGTCCTCGCCCAGGAGCACAGGGGGCGTGGTGGGCTGTACGACGGGCCCCGGTGGGCCCGGGGGTCCCGGCCGCAGGGCGGTGAGCAGGGGCACGGGCGTGCCCGCGAGCGCCCTGCCCTCAGGGTCGGTCGCGATGTAGAACAGCGCGCGGTCCCCGTCGCGGCACTGCGCGAAGGAGCCGATGTCCACGTCCGCCCTCGCCACGTCGCCCAGGGCGTCCGCGTGCGCCTCCAGGCTCCCGCCGGGGGCGAGGAGCGCGCGCCAGTCGCCGAAGAGCCCGTCTATCATCACGGTGGGCGAGGGCCCGCTGACGTAAGACGCGATGCCCGTGACCGCCGTCACCGTGACCGGAAGCCCGGGCGTGGTCACGTCGGACCTCGCCGCGACATGCATCTTGACCGCGAGGCCCTGGGAGGCGCTGGCGGCTACGCCCACGACGACGAACAGCCTCTTGGCGCCGCCCGCCGCGACCGGCAGCGGGCTTTGCGAGAGCGTGAACGTTATGCCGCCGCCCGCGCCGTCGCCGTACGTCGCCCTGCCGAGCACGCTGTCGGACTCGCTCCAGTCGCCGCTGCTGTCGGAGTCGATGGCGAGCTGGCACTGCCCGAGGTCGAGCTTCGTGGGCTGGGGCACGCGCGCGCTGGTCACGGTGATGGAGGTGACCTCGGCGTCCGCGTCGATGGCCTGCAACGTGATGCGCAGGACCGCGTGGTCCTGGCCCAGCTGGAGCGATTCGTCCGTGCGGCCCAGAGACGCCTGGACCACGATGAGGGCGCCAGGCGTCGCACCCGTGACGGGGGACCAGTCAGAGTGCCTCGCCGTGCTCAGCATGAGCAGTGCGAGCTGCGCGCCGCCGCCCTTGACCAGGTGCGCGCCGTCCGTGACCTCGAGCTCGAGCTCCTCGCCCCTGCACGCGGCCTGCACGGCGCCCACGGACTCGAAGCCGTTCCAGTCGCCCTCGTCCCGGTCGCCCCTGAACTCCCGGAGGGCCGCGCTGTGGACGTCCCCGTCCCAGCCCGTGACCTCGATGGCGTAGTCCGCCCCGATGCCCTGGACCGTGTAGCCAGTCGCGGGCTTGCCGTCCGTGTCCATGAGCACGATGAGCGTGTCCGCGCCGCCCGCGGGGTCTGCCCCGCGCAGCATGGTGCCCGCGACTTGCACGTACACGCCGAGGTCGCCCTCGTCCGTCTGCAGGGCGTAGGCCTCGATGTCCAGGTCCGGTACGGACGTGTCCAGCGACGGGTCGGAGAACATGGCGATGCCCTCCCAGTCGCCGAAGTCGCCGTCGACTTTCACCTTCTCCTCCTCGACGGGCACGACCAGGACGAGCGCGACCACGACAAGGAGCACCACGACGAAGATGGCCATCACGAGGAGGGGGCGCGTGCGGTGCGCCTTGGGCGGGATGAGCAGGCGGCTCGAGAACAGGGGCTCCTCCTCCTCCTGGTCGAAGAAGCCCCTCTCATCGGCGACGCCCTGGCGCATCGCGTCATCGGCGGACTTGACGGTCCTGCTGCCGTTGATGAAGCCGTCACCGTTGGTCATGCCCTTGCCGTTGGTCATGCCCTTCCCGTTGACCATGCCCTTCCCGTTGACCATGCCCTTCCCGTTGACCATGCCCTTCCCGTTGACCATGCCCTTCCCGTTGACCATGCCCTTCCCGTTGACCATGCCCTTCCCGTTGACCATGCCACGGCCGTTGGTGAGGCCTGTCCCGTTGACCATGCCACGGCCGTTGACCATGCCCTTCCCGTTGGTCATGCCGCGGCCGTTGACCATGCCCTTCCCGTTGACCATGCCGGTGCCGTTCACCATGCCCCGGCCGTTCACCATGCCGGTACCGTTGACGAGCCCCTTGCCGTTGACCATGCCATCTCCGGCCGCGAGCCCATGGCCGTTCAAGAGCGACCCATCCTCGGTCGCGGCCTCCTCGTCCGGTCCCTCGGGCCACTCGAGGCGCGCCCCGCAGCCGGGGCAGACGGGCTCGTCCATCTCGAGGCACGTTCCGCACGAGGGGCACTCGACCGTCTCGATCAAGTCGAGGTCCGATTCCTCCTCGAGCCCCTCGTCGAGGCGCGCGCCGCACTTCGGGCACTGCTCAACGTCGGCCTTGACCGTGGTGCCGCACACGGGGCATTCGAGCTCCATCGGCCCCAGGGGCACCCCGCACTTCGGGCAGTCCTCGGCGCTAGCGGGGACATCGGCGCCGCAGCTGGGGCACTGGACGTTTGCCTGCTCCCCAGGCCTGCCCGCGGTAGGCATGCTGAGTACCTGGCCGGGCTACCCATACAACCATATTTGAACGTATGGCCGTGGTTATCAATTTTGGATTTGCCTCTGGTGGGGGCGCTCCCGAGGGGCCAGGTCGATGCGAAAGGCTCATTACACGCCCCTCCTCTTACTGCGGCGTGAACGTCATCATCGCGGGCGCCGGCGAGGTGGGCTACTACACGGCCCGCTCCCTCTACAGCGAGGGCTGGGAGGTGGCCATCATCGAATCCGACCCCGCCGCCGCCGACCGCGCCGAGGCCCTGGACGCGCTCGTCGTGCGCGGGAACGCGGCCTCGACCCAGAAGCTGGAGGAGGCAGGCATCAAGGACGCCCAGACCTTCATCGCGGTGACCGCCTTCGACGAGGTCAACATCGTCGCGTGCTCGGTGGCCAAGAGCTACGGCGTGAACACCATCGCGCGCATCAATAGCCCCGACTACATCGACAAGCCGGTGTCCACGGACAAGCTCAAGCTGCTGGGCATAGACGTCGCGATATGCCCCGACCTGGTGGCTGCCCACAAGATCGTCCGCATCCTCATGGAACCGCCCGCACTGATGGAGTCGGACGTCTTCGCGAAGGGGCGCATCAAGGTCGTCCAGGTCACCCCGGGCGAGCGCGCGCCCGTCATCCGCACGCAGATCCGGGACATCGCTTGGCCCCGCGGGGCCAACCTGGCGGCGATCTTCCGCAAGGGGGATGTCATCGTCCCGCACGGGGGGGATGCCATCCTGCCCGGCGACCGCATCGTCGTGGTGGGCGACGACGAGGCCATCCGCGACATGCAGAAGATGCTCGACATCGCGCCCCGGAAGGGCAGCGAGGAGGAGCCGATCCAGAAGGTCATGATCGGGGGCGCGTCGCGCGTCGGGGTCAACGTTGCCAAGCTCCTCGAGCGCGACGTGAGCGTCGTGCTCTTCGAGCCCGACCAGGAGCTCGCGGAGTCCGCGAGCGCGCAGCTCGGGGGCGCGCTCGTCATACAGGGCGAGCCGACCGACCGCGACCTGCTTATGGAGGAGGGCATCTCCACCGCGGACGCGTTCATCGGCGCGACGCCCGCGCAGGGCAAGAACATCCTCTCGTGCCTGCTCGCCAAGAGGCTTGGCGCGTCGAGCACCATCGCGCTCATCGACCAGGTCGAGCTCGTCGACCTGCTGCACAACGTCGGCATCGACCTCGCGACCTCCCCGCGCATCGCCACCGTCAACACGCTGCTCCAGTACACCCACCGCAGCGAGGACCTGCTCTCGCTCGCCGTGATGCAGCAGGGCGAGGCGCGCGTGCTGGAGATGGTCGTGACCCCCAGCTCCAAGGTCGCGGGCAAGACCCTCAAGCGCGCGGGGATGCCGTCCAACACCATCATCTCCGCCATCGTCAGGGGCGAGCAGACCATCATACCCCACGGCGACACCGTGCTCGAGGTCGGGGACACGATGGTCATCTTCGCCAGGACCGAGGCCATCCCGAAGCTGAAGAAGATCATCTGAGGTCGCCACGTGCGCGCCCCCCGCGCCCGACGGAGGTACAACTCTTTTCTAGGGGCACTCAGGTATCGGTGGCATGGCAGGGCGCGACCCCCCAAGGACGCAGGCCATGGTCGAGGGGGCCGACCGTGCCGGCAGGGACGCGCGGGGAGTGGACGTCGAACGACGGCGGAGGGGAGCGACGCGATGACCGCAAGAAGGATGGCACTGCGCGCCTGGAGCACGACGCTCTGCCTGCTCACAGCCCTCCTGGCGCTCTCCGGGGGGGCCTTGGCGGATGCCACGCTCCTCAGGGACGACTTCAACGGCGCTGACGGCTCCACGCCCGGTAGCGACCGATGGGCTCTGGAGGGGGTCGACGGCTCCGACCGGGCCACCATCCAGGGCAGCGCGCTCGATGTGCTCGGCACCGCCGCCGTCCGGTCGAGGGAGGCCCTCACCCTCCACTCGTTCGATGCGACGGTCGAGGTGTCGGTGCTCAACGCGACGGGCAGGTCCGCGGTAGTGACCCTCCTCTCCGTCAAGCGGGACGAGAGCGTCGACCGCGTCTCCGTCTGGTACGAGGGTGGGCGCGGTTGGGTCGTCACGACGGTGCGCGACGGGACGACGTCGACGTACGTCGAGGCCAGGACGGCGACGGTCGGACAGTGGTACATGGTCGACATGCGGGTCGAGGGGGAGGAGGCGACCGTCACGGTCGCGTCCGGTACCAATGCATCCGATAGCTGGTACCACGTGGCCGACATCGACCCGTTCGACCACCAGTGCCGCCTCGAGCTCGGCGTCAACGGCTCGCACGCGAGGTTCGACAGGGTGCGCGTGCTCACCGACCAGTGGCAGGAGAACCCCGTGCTGTCGGTGAGCCTGGGCCTGTTCGTCATCCTGTTCGTGGTGCTCCTCGGGCCGTTCCTCGTCAAGAAGATAGAGCACCAGCTCGAGGCGTTCCTGTTCGTCATGGGCGTCATCGCGGTCTCGCTCGACACGGTGCTGCTCAAGCTAGAGCCCTCGGCCGGCGGGGGCGGGCAAGGCCTCGACCCCGTGTGGGGCTTGCAGCTCGTCGAGGCAGGGCTCGTGGACCCGCTGAAGATAACCGCCGCCGTGCTCGTCGCGGGGCTGCTGTTCCACTACCTCCACGACCGGTTCAAGGCCGCCGTCGAGAGGGCCATCGCCCGGCTGAGCCTGCCGGTGATGGTGTTCATCATGGTGGTGGTGCTGGGCCTGGTGTCGAGCCTCATCACGGCCATCATCGCAGCTCTGCTGCTCGTCGAGTTCATCTCCGTCCTCAGGCTCGACAAGCGGACCGAGACCGCCCTCACCGTCATCGCATGCTTCTCCATCGGCCTGGGTGCCGCGCTCACCCCGGTGGGCGAGCCCCTCTCGACCATCGTAATCGACACCAAGCTGAACGAGGGATTCTGGTACCTGTTCAAGCTCATCGGCGTTTACATCCTCCCGGCCATCGTGGCGCTGGGTCTGTTCGCGGTCGTGTACCTGAGGCGCGGCCACGCAAGCCGCGAGACGCTCGTCGAGAAGGTGAAGGAGAGGGAGGAGGGCCTCAAGGACGTCGGCATCAGGGGCCTCAAGGTCTACATCTTCGTGATGGCCCTCGTGTTCCTCGGCACGGGATTTGCGCCCATCATCGAGTGGTACATCAAGCACCTCGGTTGGGCCATACTCTACTGGGTGAACACATCGTCGGCCATCCTCGACAACGCGACGCTCGCGTCGGCCGAGATAGTGCCCACGATGACCGAGTTCCAGATTGTGGCCGCGCTGATGGGCATGCTCATCGCGGGGGGCATGCTCATCCCGGGCAACATCCCCAACATCATCTCCGCAGGGAAGCTCAACATCTCGAGCAAGGAGTGGGCCAGGTACGGCGTCCCCATCGGGATGGTGATGATGGTCATCTTCTTCGGCATCCTCCTCGCCCAGTCCATGATGTGAGGCCGGACCCGGTGGCATCGCCCACACGGCTGGGGGAGCACCCGTGCACCGGTGCCACAAGGTTCATTACTCGCGCAGCCCATCGAAAGCCGGGATGCCCATGCCTAGCTGCCCAGACTGCGGGAAGGCGCTGCCGCCCGGCTCGCAGCGGTGCCCGGCCTGCGGCGCGACCTTGGAGAGGGGTCCTGCCGTCGAGGAGGTCCAGCGACGCATGGAGGTCCGCGGCCTCGCCTTCGACGGACGGCCGCGGGAGATGGTCGACACGGACTCGACGGAGATTGTCATCTCCGGCGCGCCGCGGCACGCGCAGCCCAAGGAGGCGGCGCCCAAGACGACGTCCTACCGCACGGAGCTCCTCGACGTGGCGCGCAGGGTCGGCCAGTCCTCCGTGCCGACCAACCTGGTGAGCAACCGCCACGTGGACGTGCTCGACTCCGACCGCCGCCTCATGCGCGAGGCGCGCATGCGGTTCGAGGAGATGGTCGACGCGCTCAAGGGCACGCAGGAGGCCGTCGAGCTCGCCGTGCGGCTGGGCAACATCACCTACCTGGACATGCGCGCGCGCCAGCGGTTCATGGGCCCCATCGCGGCCCTGGCCAAGGGCGCGGCCGTCGAGGAGGACGAGGAGCTGCTGGGCGCGGTCTACTTCTACGACCTGGCCCTCCAGCACTCGCCCGAGAGCCCGGAGCTGCTCAACAACAAGGCCTTCGTGCTCTCCGAGGCCGGCAGGTCCAAGGAGGCGTTCGACCTCGTCTCGCGCGCGCTCAAGGTAAAGCCCGGCTACCCCGAGGCGCTCATCAACAAGGGCCGCATACTGCAGACGGTGGGCAAGCCCCAGGCCGCGCTGCCCTACTTCGAGAAGGCGCTCGAGGCGAGGCCCGACTACGCGCAGGTGTGGATGCACCTCGCGCAAGCCTACCAGGACATGGGCCGCCAGGACCAGGCGCTGGCCGTGCTCGATCGCATCCACAAGCTCAAGCCCGACCACCACGCCGCGTGGCTCGACAAGGGCATCATCCTGAGCACGCTCGGCCGCAACGCGGAGGCCGAGGAGTGCTTTGACAGCGCGCTGCAGCTCGAGCCCGGCGACGCGGAGGCGTGGCTGCACAAGGGCCGCGTGCGCCTCCTCGGCGGCGACCCGGACGGGGCGCTGCGCGCCTACACGGAGGCGTGCAGCTGCGACCCCCGCAACCCCGTCGCGTGGGCCGAGCGGGCCAAGCTCCTGGGCGAGCGCGGCGACGTGCAGACCGCGCTTCACTGCCTCGACCAGGCGCTGTCCTTCAACCCCGAGTTCGTGGAGGCGTGGAAGCTGCAGGGCCAGCTCCTGTACGGCCTCGGCAAGCTGGAGGAGGCGCGCGGCGCCTACAAGCGCGTGCTCGAGCTGGACCACCGCAGCGCTGACGTGTGGGTGAAGAAGGGTGAGCTCCTCGTGCAGATGGGGGAGCTCGAGGAGGCGCTCGACTGCTACACGCGCGCGCTCGAGCTCATGCCCGACTCGACCGACCTGCTCCTCAGGCGGTCGCACATCCTCAACCGCATGTCCCGCTACGACGAGGCCGTGCGCGACATGACGCGCGCGTCGGAGCTCTCCCCCAACGACGCGGAGTTCTGGAAGGAGGCGGCCAGGTTCTACCACGCGGAGGGCGCGCACGACCAGGCGCTGCACGCCATCGAGCGCGCGGTGGAGCGGCTGCCCCACGACGCGGACATGTGGAACCTCAAAGGCGCGCTCCTCGAGGAGACCGGCCGCCCCGAGCAGGCCATCGAGTGCTACGACCACGCCCTCGGCATCAGGAGCGACCACGAGGAGGCGCTCAACAACAAGGGCGTCGCGCTCTACTCGGTGGGCAAGCTGCACGCCGCCATCGACGCGTTCGACCGCGCAGCGCGCGCGAACCCCCGCAACAAGTCGACGTGGAACAACATGGCCATCGCCTACGACGACCTGGACATGCCCGACCGCGCCATCGAGTGCTACGAGCAGGCGCTCCAGCTGCAGCCCAAGGACAAGCTGCTGTGGAACAACCTGGGCACGCTCCTCTACCGCGTGGGCCGCACCGATGACGCCATCCGGTGCTACAACAAGGCGCTCGAGGTCGACGGCGGCTTCGCGCAGGCGTGGAACAACCGCGGCGCGGCGTTCGAGGGCCTCGGGCGCGTGGACGAGGCGCTCTACTGCTACGACAAGTGCATCCAGCTCGCGCCCGCGAGCGCGAACGCGTGGCGCAACCGCGGCGAGCTCCTGCGCCGCATGGGCCGGCCCCTGGATGGCGACGAGTCCATCGCCAAGGCCGAGGCGCTCGAGGCCAAGGGAGCCGCGCGCGGCGGGGGCGGGGGCGGCGACGGCGCCGCGGGCAAAGGATAATTACCCGGCGCCGCGCTAGGCGCGCCGGAGCAGGTGTGGTCTAGCTGGTAGGACTTGAGCCTTCCAAGCTCACTGCCCGGGTTCAAATCCCGGCACCTGCATCTCCCACATCATCCGGGCCAGAGGACACACCCCTGCCGCCCTTTCCACCCTAAACTCCCGGTTTTTTAATAACAAGGTTCGGCTCAACCGGTATTGATATTCCTAATCTCTCGAGGATTGTCCTCTGACGTTTCGTGACTTCCGTGAGCTTCCAGACCCTCCCGATCTGGACGGCCCTGAGCTTCTGCA
>CAYGVT010000017.1:0-115312 GCA_964353355.1 uncultured Thermoplasmata archaeon
CCGCGCCTTGACCACTGCGATCCGGGAATACATTGCGACATATCAAGAGAACCCGCGGCCATTCGTCTGGACGGCAGAGCCAGATGACATCCTCAGAAAGGTCGCTAAAAACCGGCAACTGTTAGTAACAGCACACTAGGCCCCGCGCGAGAGCAGCATCTCCAGGTAGCTGCGGCGCTCGAGCCTCGTGAGGCCCAGCTCCTTGATGAGGGCGAGCACGCGCTCGCGCCCCTCCGCGAGGTCCTCGCAGTGCAAGGCCTCCACCTCGAGGAACGTGCCCAGGCCCTTGACCTCGTCCAGGTCCACCTCGAGGCCGCGCAGGTGGAACGTCCTCCTGCGCTTCTCCACCACGGCCACGGGCTCGAAGCCCAGCCGCAGCAGCAGCGCGCCCATCTCGCCGGGGCCCACCAGCGGGACCTGCAGCTCCTCGCGCGACTTGGTCGCGGGGTCGAGCTTGGGCCCCTTGTAGGCCAGCGTCGTGCGGCCCTCCTCCTCGCGGATGCGCAACGCCTCGTCCGTCTCGGCGAAGTCGCGCCCGGGATGACGGTAGTAGGTGTCACGCTGGACCGTGGTGTGGACCTCGCGCGCTCCCATATCGAGCAGCCTCCGCGTCGCTGACGCGGGGTCGTCGAGGTGGGCCTTCGCCTCGACCTCCAGCGTACCCCTTCCCCCCTTACCACATGCCTTCTGAGCTCAGCATCTTCGGCTGCGTTTCCAGCGCCCACTTGCGCGCCTTCTCGTGCTCCGCCTCGGTGAGCCTGCCGAAGCCCACCTGAGTGAGCACGCCGCGGTTCTGGATGCTCAGCGAGCCCACCACGTGGGCCCCCTTGCCGGAGATGGCCTGGACGAACTCCTCGATGGCGCGCTTGTCCTTCCAGCCGATGTTCGTCGAGAAGACGGCGACCTTCTTCCCGGCCCACTTGCTCGTGCGGGCGAACTGCAGCACCGCGCTGGGGAAATGCTCGTTGTAGACTGGCGCGCCGAAGAACATGTACTTGAAGGGCGCGATGTCGACCGCGCGCTCCTTCGAGAGCCGCTCCTGGGGGAGCTGGCAGGCGTCCGCGATGGTCTCGGCTATGCGCTGGGTGTTGCCCTTCACGGTGTAGAACACCACGGCGCCCTCGGCCAAGCCTCGCACCTCTCCTCCCTGGACGGGCCGGCGTTTTATGGGGACCGTGCTTATTAATACTTGTCTATGGACAGCGCTCCTTGAGAACGGGCATCTGGTAACCTTCCAGGGGCGGGGGGGGGACGCGTGGCCGGGGGTGCGACCGATCGCCGCGCGGGGCGGAAGGTAAAAATCGCGGAAGCCCCATGGCCCGGCGAGGAGGCGTGGACGTGGAGGTCTGCCCGCTGGATTACAGGTACGGCTCGGACGCCATGAGGGAGCTCTTCTCGGAGGAGGGCCGTCTCAGGAGGATGCTGGAGGTCGAATCCGCCCTCTCGCGCGCGCAGGCCCAGCTCGGCATGGTCCCGCAGCAGGCGGCCGACGCCATCACCGAGGCGGCGAGGTCGGGCCGCGTCACGGCCGCGCGCGTCAACGAGCTCGAGGAGCAGATCAAGCACGACATCATGGCCCTCGTGCGCGCGCTCGCGGAGCAGTGCGGTGGCGCGGGCGCCTATGTCCATCTGGGCGCGACCTCCAACGACATCATCGACACCACGACCGCGCTCCAGCTCAAGGAGGCCTGGCCGCACCTCGAGCGCGGCGTGCGCGCCGTGCGCGACGAGCTCGCGCGCCTGGCCGCCGAGAACAAGGCCACGCTCCAGATCGGCCGCACTCACGGCCAGTGGGCGCTCCCGACCACGTTCGGGCTCAAGATGGCCGTCTACGCGATCGAGATGGACCGCCACCTGGAGCGGCTCGAGCAGGCCTACCCACGCGTGGTCGTGGGCAAGTTCATGGGCGCGGTCGGCACGGGCGCGGCGATGGGGCCGCGCGCGCTCGAGGTCCAGCGCCTCGTGCTCGAGGGCCTTGGCCTTGTGGTGCCCGTGGCCACCCTCCAGACGACGCAGCGCGACCGCCACGCGGAGCTGGCCTGCGTCCTGGCCAACATCGCAAGCTCTCTCGAGAAGTTCGCGACCGAGGTGCGCAACCTGCAGCGCAGCGAGATAGCCGAGGTCGGCGAGTACTTCGACCCCAAGAAGCAGGTGGGCTCCTCGACGATGGCGCACAAGCGCAACCCCATCTCGGCCGAGAACGTCTGCGGGCTCGCGCGCGTCGTGCGCGGCATGGTCGTGCCCGCGTTCGAGAACGTGCCCCTGTGGCACGAGCGCGACTTGACGAACTCCTCGGCGGAGCGGTTCACGCTGTCGCACTCCATCATGCTCACGGACTACATCCTCAACCGGTCCGTGAGGCTCTTCAGGCAGCTCCAGGTGTACCCCGAGAGGATGCGCGAGAACCTGGCGCGCGCGGGCCCGGACGTCATGGCCGAATCCGTCATGATGGCGCTCGTCGAGAGGGGCCTGGGCCGCCAGGACGCGCACGAGCTCATCCGCGCGGCCTCGATGAGGTCGGCGCAGAAGGGCGGGGGGTCGCTCGCGGGGGCGCTCATGGCCGAGGCCGAGGTCGCGAGGAGGCTCACGCGCGAGGAGCTCGACCGCGCGCTCGACCCGCGGGCCTACACGGGCTCGGCCGAGCGCATCGTGGAGCTCGCGCTCGAGCACATCGGCAAGCATTGAGAATGAGCGACGGTGCCGCGCGCGGACATGCCTCGTGCTGGCCAGGTCACTTCACGAAGACGAGTGCGATAGCGCCCACGGCGTAGGTGATGAGCAGAAGGATGAGCATCTGCATGTGGGGCTCGTACTCCTGGTTGGTCAGGAGGGCCTTGAAGTCCCCACGCATGAGCGCCTGGCTGAACTTGGGCGCCTGCGCCTGCTCCCCCGGCTTCTCCTCCGCGGCCATGGCCTGCGCCAATCATCGGCCGTGGTGATATAGGTTTCGGAGCGGGATGGACCGAGGATTGGCCGCGTCCAGGACCTGTGGCGGGGCGTCCTCGTATGAGAGGGATGGACCCCTGGAGGGGGAGGGCTCAGGGGTCCGGGGGGGATGAACCCTTGGAGGAGGGAGTCAGCCTTCCTGTCGATACTCGAACCGCGCGAAGGAGCCCATGTCCATGGCGGCGCTCAGGCGGAGCTTGGAGACCCTGGAGTCCTGCGTGATGACGACGAGCCAGCCCAGGTCGAACGCCTTTCCCATGTTTGGCACCTCCTCGCGTTTTCCTGACCATTCCTTGGGCGGGCCGCCTTTATATTGTTTATAGGACAAGATGCGAACATTGGTACAAGCTTGGAACTGAGACGCGTGACATACTGGCTCAACCACGACGGCGTCCCTCGGCCTTGCCTGTCGCACGTGGCCTCACGACCCCGTACCGCATCCAGACGATCCCGCCCTTCAGGCGCTCCACGGACCTCAGCCGCAGGGCGATTGTGCCCTCTGGCCCCTCGAGCGCGGGGGCGCGGAAGACCGAGGCCTCCTCGGTCCCGCCCAGCATCACTGGATGGACGACCAGGCTGACCTCGTCCACGAGCCCGGCGCGCAGCAGTGCGCCGTTGAGCGTCCCCCCGCAGTCCGCGCGCACGACCCTGGCCCCGAACCGCCGGTCCAGCTGGCCGAGGGCCGCGCGCAGGTCGATGCGATCCTCACCGGCGACGATGTGGCGCACGCGCCTGCTGGCCAGGTACTCGAGGTACGACGGGGGCGTCGAGCGCGAGACCAGGGCGACGGCGTCCCACCAGTAGGGCGTGGAGCGCAGCGCGTCCCAGCACCTGAGGCGGCCGCGGCCGTCGGTCACCGCCAGCAGCGGCCGGCCGTCGTGCGGGTCCCTCATGGGGTTGGGCGGCGTCGCGCCCTCGATGTCCTCGGCCAGGCCAGGCGCGGCGGTGAGCGTCTCCACGCCCGTGAGCATCACGTCCTCCTTCCACCTGGCCGCGAGCCCGTAGAAGAGCCCCATGTCCACGTCGAACCCCCTGTTGCGCCCGTCCAGGCTGACGGCGTTGTGGATGATGACCTTCGGCAGCATCGGATGGCCCTCGACGGGACAGCGTGATGCAGCGTAAAAGGCTTGCCCGCGGGGGTGGGCGAGTGTGGCGGGGTCGGACGGAGGCGAGAGGTCCATTCCCTACGTCCGCACCTCGAACCACGTCTCGAGGAACCGGTCGACCATCAGGTCGAGGAAGCTCGGCCGGTAGGCGACCAGCAGCCTCACCACTCGGTCGGGCTCGACGACCCAGTAGATGGACCGCCGCCCCTCGCGGCGCTTGCCCACGAGGCCCTTGTCTATCAGGTCGCGCATGTAAAACGTGAGCGTGGACGCGCCGAGGCCCATGCGCTCCTGCACGCCCCTGTGGTCGAGCCCTGGCGACTGGATGAGCAGGAGCACGATGCGCCGAGGCATCTCCTGCCGCAGCGCGGAGATGAGCCGGCGCTCGGTCGCGCCCATCTCGCGCGGGTAGTACCGCTTGTAGTAACGGTCGGGCTTGGATTCGAGGAGGGCGGCCTGCTCAAGGTAGCGCAGGTGGTACTCGAGCTGGCCCATGGGCATCGCGAGGGCGTCCTGGATGGCCCTGAGGTGGGCGCCCGGGTTGGCCACGACGTGCTCGTAGATGCGACGCCGCGCCTCCAGCTCGATGGCCGCCTGTCCCTCCATCGCCCGCCCTCCGCGCCTCCCTCCTGCGCAGCCTCGCGCGCTACCGCTTGAGCACGGTGGCCGCGAGCAGCGCAATCACAATCGTGTCCAGCAGCACCGACGCGGTCAAGTAACGGTCGCTCGCCCACTCAGACCCCAGGGACAGTGTGAGGAGCAGCCCCTTGACCGTGAACAGCGCGAAGGCGGCCGCGACCAGCAGCACGCGCTGGTTGCGGACGCGCCGGTAGGCCACCGCGGCCACGACGGTGACGACGAGCGAGAACACCGTCACCCAGGCCGCGAGCACGTTGAGCACGTCTGCCAAGCCCTCCGCCTCCTTGACGTTGATGACCTCGTGGCGTTATTGAGATTGTGCATCGAAAGCTCACTCCCACTCGACCGTGTCCTGCCTCGGCTGCGCGGACCGCGGTGGGTGCTGGGGCGATGGCGCATGAGGGGGTGGCGCCTGCTGAGGTGGAGGATAGGTCGGCCGCTTTTGATACTGGGCCGACGGGGGTGGCGATTGAGTCCGCGGGGGTCGCGTCGCCTGCGCCGGGCCGCGCTGCGGAGGCGCGGACCGCGGACCGTCCCCATCACCCTCATCCTCCTCCCCCTCCCCCTCCTTCCTGCGGCCGCCGCCGCGCAGGCCGTAGACCATGGCCGCGGCCGCGACCGCGCTCACGGTCCACAGCACGGGGTCGAACACGGCCCTGAAGGCCTTGGGGAGCGCGGGCAGGCCGTCGCCGATGACGCCCAGGCTCGGGTCGTGGTAGATGGACGTGGTCGTGATGTCGTAGGGGTAGCTCAGGTAGAGGAGCATCACGCCCCTGGTGAGCACGTAGGCGGCGCGCACGTCGACGGACTCCGTGGTGCCGTCCTCGGTGCCGACCTCGGCGCGCTTCACCCACGAGTAGAAGCCCGGGGCGCCCTTGCCGCCCTCGAACCCGACGCGCTGCTTGAGCCCCTCGCGGTCGCGGAAGCTGCGGACGGTGGGCGCCTCGTCGGGGGATGCGACGGCCTCCTTGGGGCGCGGGGCGTAGGCGCCACGGTCGTCGCGCAGCAGCTGCTCGAGCGTGAGGAAGTCGACGTCCGCGACGGGCCTGAGCACGTCGATGAGCACGTCGACCTTGAGCTCGGTGCCGCCCGCGACCGTGTAGGTCCCGCCGTTGGCGGGGAGCTCCGAGTCGCGGGACGCGAGCGTGAGCCGGAGCGTGACGCGCGCGAAGCCGGTGACGGCGAGGAGCGGGCGCCCCTCGGCCTCGGCTCGTGGGTCGTTCTCGACGAGGTCGACGATCGCGGACTGCTCGAACCGCACGACGCGGCCGAGCACCGCGTCGTCCAGGACCTCCACGTTCGACAGGTCCCACCCGTAGGCTCGCAGGTCGGCCGTGTAGGCCACCTCGCCCGGCTGCGGGGCGCCGTCGCCGTTCGTGTCGGAGACGGCGAACAGGCGGGTGAAAAGGAGCCGCATGTACGCGCGCTTGCCCTCGTCGGACGCGACGTAGAACGCGAAGTCGGGCCGGTCGCGCAGGACGACGACGACCATGTCGCCGGTGCGGAGCAGCACGTGGTCCACGCCCTCCTCTGGGATTGGCTCACTGGGGTCCTTGCCCTTGTCCCCACCCGCGAACTCCCGCCACGAGTAGGTGCGCGTGGTGTGGCTACCCACCACGCCCTGCTCGAAGGTGGAGTTGTCGATGGCGAGCGCGCCCGTGTAGATGCGCACGCGCGCCTCGAGCGTGCCCGCGACCAGCGCGTCGCGGATGGCCTCGCCCGGAAACTTGAGCGACACGGTGCCCTCGCCAACGGGGAGCGAGACAGCGGTCCAGGCGTAGGCGACCTCCTTGCCGTCGTAGACGAGCGTGCCCACCGCGGTGAACCTGCCAGGGGTGGAGACGCGCACGCGGTACTCGACGCGCAGCGCCGAGAATCCCTCACCGGTCGTGGAGGGGACGCCGGAGTCCGAGTGGCCCGCGATAAGCGCGATGGGGGGCTCGGGCGCCTCGAACCGGGTGTGGTCGAACGTGCCCACGCGGTGCAGCCGCGCGGCGCCCCACGCGAACGTGGCCGGCCCCTCGGCCACTACGATTGCCCCGTAATCGCCGTCGTGGCCCCACGCGAACAGCGTGCGGCCGTCGATGACGAAGGTGGGGCGGGCCGCACCCTCGTCGAGCCTCGCGTCCCACGTGACGCTCGCGACTTTGCCTGACTGCACCGAGTAGAGCAGCCGCGCGATGTTCCCGAGGGTCACTGGCGCGTCGACCCACTCGCCGTCCGGGGCCATGATGGCCGTGAGCCTGTACTCGCCTGCGACCGCGACATCGATGCCGACCGAGAGCTCGAGCGCGTCGTAGAGGCCGTCGTCGTCCGCGTCCCTGCCCACGGTGCGGTTGGTGCCGGTGAAGAGGTGGCCGAGGTCCGGCGTCTCGTACTTGCCGGCGTCGCGGACGGTCGCGGTGGTGTTGAGGACATTGGTCTCGTACCAGCCGGTGCGCGCCTGGGCGGAGAGCTCCATGACGGTGCGCACGTACCCGCCCGGGACCCACACGTAGACGGTCTGCAGGCCCATTCCGAGATCGGTGGTGTTGAAGTAGGTGCGCGTCGCGCTCTGGAGGATGGCCCCGGAGGTGGCGGCGAGCGAAACAGTGTACGTCGCGGCCTGGTGCACATCGAGCTGCACGGGAACCTCGAGCACGTCCAGGGCGCCGTTGCCGTCGAGGTCCAGCCCCCGCACCTCGCCGATGCCGGTGACCGTCGCACCGACCTCGCCATCAGGCACCTCGAGGTCGGACGCGGAGTAGGGCCCCAGCTTCGACGCGGACTGGGCAACGACCGTGCCCGAGGTGGCGTTGGTCACCTGGACGCGGGCCACGAGGACCACGCCGAGCCGCTGGCGCAGCAGCTTCCCTGCGGCGAAGCCGGCCTCGAAGTACTGGCTGGCGGGGAAGGGCGCCGTCGCGAACGCGCTCTCGGTCGAGCTCAGCCTCCAGCTGCCGTCCTCGGCCCCGACGGATAGACGGACCTCGAACGCGCCCTTGCGCGTGAAGTTGATGGACGCCGTGAGGTCGATGGCCTCGAGCAGGCGGTCGCTGTCCGAGTCGATGGGCAGCGCCACGAACCGGAGCACGGACACGCCCTCGTTGGCGGCCGTCAGCGAGGACCCGTCACCGCTGCCGGCGGAGGGGGTGCTGGCGGCCTCCGCGGGCGTGGCGGGTGCGAGCATCAGGAATGAGAGGAGGACGGCTGCAAGGGGGGCTAGGAAGGGACGGGGCATAAATGGCACCTGCTTATCTTGGTGGGGTGTTCTATGGTGGGGGGGTTTATAAACGGTTTGTGGGGCAATCGCTGAAGAGTGGTACGGGTGCTGAAGGGCTACTTGCGGAGTTCCGCCGCGAGCTGGACGAGGTGGTGCTGCGGGATTACTCCGGGCCGCTCAGCATGGAGCTTGAGCGGGACGAGGGGCTACGGAGGGAGCTGGCGGAGCGGGAGCTCCTGCTCGACCTCATCTTCGGGGGGGGGAGAGGCGGGGGAGGAGAAGCCACCCACGAGTGGGGCGGGGGAGGAAGAGGCTCCCCGGAACGGGACGGGATAGGCGGGGTTGGGCAGAGCAGCCCGAGGAACGGCCAGCAGTGAGGAAGAGATGAAGGCCCGCTCCCTGGCCCTCCATCAGCTGGCGTTCTCAAAATATATATACCCCGGTCATCCTTCCACGGGATTCGCAAGGGGGAGAAGTTCCTGCAGGACATACCGCGAATCGAGTCCGGCATTCCCGGCATGGACCGCCTCATCGAGGGGGGGTTCCCGAACCCGATGATCCTCATCATCGAGGGGGAGCCAGGCACCGGCAAGTCCACGATGGCGCTCCAGACACTGTTCCACAACTGCGACGGCAAGCGGCGGCTCTACCTGTCCGGCATCTCGGAGCCTTTCGAGAACATGCGCCGGAACATGGGCCGGCACTCGTTCTTCGACTGGTCCAAGGTCGAATCGGGCTGCGTCCAGCTCATCGACATCTCCCGCGCCATCGGCCTGGGCGCCGAGGCCCGCCTGACCCCCATACGCGAGTCGGAGCTGTCGATGGACGAGCCTTTCCTCACCATCATCAACAGGATAGAGGAGCACAGCCCCGACATCGTTGCCATCGACCCGCTGCTCACGTCCTACAGCCCCGAATCGCTCAAGTACCGCAAGATCTTCTACGATTTCTTCAAGGTCATCCGCGACCTGGGCGTGTTCATGATAATCGTGAAGGAGACGACGGACAAGACCGCGAGGTCGGTGGACAACTACATGGCCGACGGCGTGGTCTCGCTCGGCATCCGCCCCTTGCGGGACCAGCCGAACGAGTACCGCAAGGTCATGCGCATCTCCAAGCTCAGGGGCACGAAGCACTCCAACAACATCATGCAGGTCGACAAGGACCGCGAGGGGCTGAGCCTGCTGCCGCTCGAGCAGGAGATCTGCGGTAACATACCGTGACGCGCAGGGGTGGCAGGGCCGGAGTGAGGGGGGCAAGGGGCCCCCACGGGCCATCGATGCGAGGACGAGGAGGTCCACATCGTGCACCGGCATGAACACCCGTGGGCGTAGCGGCCCCATCGATGGGGGCCTGGAAGTGTCACAAGATGCACGGCTGTCAGGGGCCGGGGCGCGCCGTCGGCGATGGACCTGACCGAAGGGAGGCACTTGCGGCCCGTCAATGGCCGATGGAACGGGTTCGGTGCTGTCCGCAAGCGGCACACCGGGTTCTTCGGCCGGAGCACAGAGGACCCCCCGGGGTCCTGACGCCAGAGACGGTCGTCAACCGCTGATTGCCGTGACCTGGTTCGCTCACACTGGTGCATTTTAATCGACAGGAAGTTATATATAAACCTAAAGGCATCCGATACGGGGATGGGAGAGCTGGAGGAGATGCCAATGAAAAGAGAGTGGTTGGGTATCATCGTGGGCCTCGCGACCGTCGCTGCGATCATCGTTCTCGTCTACGGGGTCGATTCGGGCAGCGCCGCCGGGGACGTCAAGCTGGATTTCACAGCGTTGCCGAGCCCCATCAACCAATTCGATGGCGCGATGCCGTCGGACCACACGGGGAACTCCATGGTGGTCTACAAGGGCATGATGTACGTCTCATGGGTCGACTATGCCACCGGTCAAGGGCACGCGCGGGTGACCACACTGGATGATAGCGGGTTTCACCCATTAGATTTCTTTTGGGATGCTCAGGTATCCATAGATGGGAGCAGGTACTACACCCTCCTTGGGGTCGTGGGTAATACTCTTTATATCTCACGCAACACGGGTATGCTCTGGAGATATAGCGGAGATGGCTCTCAATCCAGTCAGGGAGATATAGTCTTCAATTTCGCTCCTACATATTGCACCTATGTCACCCAGTTCAGCAGCGACTACTACTATGGTTGTGCCAACGGAGCGGTCTACCGTGGAACCTACAGTACAATTTCCACATTGGTCTATACCGCCTCATCTCATGGGATGATAACTGGGCTCACGCCCTTCAAGAACATGATATATGGGACGGCAACCGCTGCTCTTGGATCGGATTCGATACTCTTCTCATCTGGCACAGGTAACCTGAATTCCTGGGACGAGGTGAACATCGCGAAAGGTCCAGCAACTCTTTGCGGAAAAACGAGTGATTATCTATCCATAATGACGTACTATAGGTCCGGGACGCCTTTAATGGTAACGTCCCAGATAAGACATTATTCGGATTCGAGCATTTATGTCACCATTTCATCGCGTACAGGATGGTACAAACAATACATGGATACATTCTATCTAGAGGACGTCGAATATGTCTTCTATAAAACCACCCGAGAGATGCTACCGAGAGCATATGGTGCGCAAGTCTGTGTCAACGATACGTCGGGCACGGACACCCAGGATACAGGCGGTGACCTCATCTACGCCTGCGCCATGCCCTCGAACTATCTCTACATCATCACCACCTATTATGAGAATACCGACTACGCACGAGATGCGTACTACGTCTACAAGATACCCGCTGATGTGTGGCTCCCTGAGCTCCTCAGTGACGACACGCCCTCCAGCGCGACCACGGGTGATGCCCTCGTTTTCAATGTGGATACGAAGGACGCATGGGGCATCGATGCCGTGACCGTCGATCACTGGACGGACGACGCCCCCACCCCCGCGTCCTTGAGCCTGTCCCTAAGAGCGGGTACGGTGAACGAGGGTAGGTGGGGAGCGGAGATCACCGTCGCTTCAGGCTCCACCTCGCCGATCCACTACAACGTCACCCTGAGGGACGTCAACAAGCTCGAGTCCAAGGCCGCCACGAGGACCGTGAGCGTGTCCGACAACGACCCGCCCGTGCTCGGGACGGACACCTCGCCAGACGCAGGGACCACGGGGGACGCGTTCGACTTCTCGGTCACTGTCCTTGACAACATCGGGGTCTCTGAGGTGCACGTTGAGTACTGGTTCGGGGGTGTGACGCACACCAACCGGAGCCTCGCTGGCACCGACCCCTACCAACTCCAGATCACCATCCCATCGGCCAGCACCGACGCGCTCAACTACTTCCTATCCGCGGTCGACACGGCTGGTAACTGGGCCAAGCTATCGGATGTGACCGTCCCCATCAGCGACAACGACCCGCCCCATGTCTCCGTCACGAGCGTGCCGGCGGAGGGCACGACCGGGGACAAGGTCGTGGTCCATCCCGCCATCACCGACAACGTCGGTGTCGTCAATGCCTATGTGGAGTACTGGTTCGGGGCGGGCGGGCATTTCAACGTGACCCTGTCGAGCACGGACGACTACACGGTGTCCATCGACCTCCCGGGCACGTCCACCGACGCGCTGCAGTTCTTCGTGTCGGCCGTCGATGCCGAGGACCTCTGGTACAAGACGGACACCATGTCGGTGCCGATCAGGGACGACGACGGCCCCACCTTCGGCACGGACGCCACCCCCACGGGGACCCACCCGGGCGAGACTCTCACGTTCTCCGTGGTCGTGAGCGACAACATCGGCGTGGCCTTGGTCAACGTCACGTACTGGTTCGGCTCGGGCGCGCACACCGAGAAGACCATGGGCGGCATCGGCACCTACACGTACGAGATCACCGTGCCCGACGACGCGACCGAGCCTCTGACCTACCAGTTCTCGGCGGTCGATGGCGCGGGCAACATGCAGACGACCACCGAGCGTGAGGTCCCGGTCGCGGACGACGTGCTGCCCGTCCTGGGCGCCGACGCCTCCGATGCCGTCGCAGTGAACGGGCATGGGTTCACGTTCAAGGTCACGGCCTCGGACAACATAGGTGTGGCCGAGGTCAAGGTGAAGTACAAGTGGGGCACCGACGCCTACCAGGAGCAGGCCATGGTCGGGAACGGGACGTTCACGTTCGCGCTTACGATACCGGCATCGGAGTCCAGGGTACTGACATACATGTTCGTCGCGACCGACCCGAGCGGGAACACGGCGTCATCCCAGGAGTACACGAGAACGCCGGTCGACAGGACCGTCCCCGTCCTCGGGAAGGACGCGTCGGAGAAGACAGCCAAGGCAGGGAAGGAGTACAAGTTCGATGTGACGTGGCAGGACAACAAAGGAGTGGTCGGGGTCTACGTGCTGTATTGGTACGAGGGGCAGCTCCCCACGAACGTGTCCATGGTGCTCGTGGGCGGCAACTACACGTACACGATGACGGTGCCGTCCGGTGCCAAGGGCACGCTCTACTACGAGTTCAAGGCGAAGGATGCCGCGGGCAACTGGGCCCAGACCCCCGATTACCAGCTGGAGGTCACGAAGAAGGAGGAGGAGAAGGGGGGCCTCAGCATGACCCTGCTCGCCGTGGTGATCATCATCATCATCCTCGTGGTCGTCCTGTGGCTGGTGATGTCCCGGAGGAAGGGCCCGGCGACCGCGCCGGCATCCGCGCCCACGCTCGAGGCCGCGGTCCCGCCGAGCCCCCCGAGCGGCCCGCAGGGGGGCATGGCCACGGTCCAGGCCCCGGTGGCCGCGCCCCCGGCACCGCCGGTCGCGGTGGCGGCCCCGGCGGGCGTCGCCATGGCGACGGGAGGGAAGGGCAGCTTCACGAGGATCAACACGAGGATCTCATGTTCCGCCTGCGGGTCGGTGATGGAGCGGGGCACGAGCGCCTACGTCTGCTCTTGCGGCACGGCCATCCACGAGAAGTGCGCGGGGCAGGCGAAGGTCTGCCCCAGCTGCAAGTCCAGCATACGGATATAGCGCGAGGTAGGAAGAGCTGGGCCATGACGACATTCGGGGGAGAGAACCAAGGCACGGCCGGAGGGGACGGGCGGACCCCGCATGCCGACGACGTTCGGGGGCCCCAAGGGCGCTCGGCACACAGCCCACCGGTCGGCGCGATGGCCCTGAGGCGTGACCGAGGGCATGGCCGCAGTGGGCGGTAAAGGGGCCCGAGGGACGCACGAAGGCCGACCAACGGACCGCAGTTGGGGGGAGCAGGTCGCAGGGAGGTCACCGAGATGCCCATGGAGACGACCAGGATTTCGAGATGGTTGGAGTCCGTGCACGTGGTGAGGGGCGCCAGGCTCGAGAGGCAGGACCCCACGCCCGAGGTCACGACGATGTACTTCAAGGACCGGGACGGCCTCGCCCACGTGGTGCAGGTCAACCCCGACGGCTCCCCGAGGGAGTACACCGACCCGAGGGGCCATGTCCACAGGTACGCCGCCCGCGCGGCGCCATCCTCCCAGCCAGGGCCTCTGGCCCCGGCCGCCGCGGAGACGTCTCGCCCCGCCCCCGCGAAGGGCATCGCGGTAGGCCCTGGAAGGCCCACGGCCCCGCTCACGGCGGACGCGAGGATCGCCGCCACGCCGCCACCACCCCAGAGCCAACGTGCGCCGGCCATCCAGGCCACGAGGCCCGCCCCAGAGGCGGTCCAGGCGAGGGCGGTCGCCCCTGTGGTGAGGCCGCAGGCACCGGTGGCAGGCCAGGCAAGGGAGGTCAAGGAGGCAAGGAGGAGCCTCGAGGAGACCGTCCTCGAGTGGCTGAGGGACAACCATTCCCTCACCGGGGCGACCATCGTGCGCCGTGAGATCGGCGCGAATGGCATCATCTTCAAGTTGAAGGGGCCGGACGGCTCCGATTACGAGGTGCAGACGGGGATGGACCAGCAGGTCAAGGGGTTCCGCAGGGTCTGAGACGGGCTGGGACGGGCCATCCGGATGGCGGTTCCCCATCCCGCCATGTCGATGGTCGGGGCGATAGGGCAGATGGGCGGCTTGGGCCGTGGACGTCGGGAGGTGGTCGGACGGGCATGACGAGGCGCGCGCTTGGCATCCCCCGCCGGGACGAGGCGGCCCGCATCCCGTTCGCGGTCATCGCCGTCGTCCTGCTCATGATGGTGTCGGTCTCTGGCGCATTCATCATGAGCATCGACCGCAGGCAGATGGAGAACACGTCCCAGCGGACGGCGGCCAGGGAGCTCGACGAGGCGGGCGACCTCGTCAAGTCGCAGCTCGAGGACCAGCTCTTCATGCTGAGCTACACCGAGGTCTCGGACGCGGTCGCCGGGCTCGAGGGGCTGGGGGCGACATACGAGACCTCGGAGGCGGAGCTCCTGGGCGGGGTCAACGAGGCCATGCGCACGAAGTTCGACGGGTATCTCGCCGAAAGGTTCCCGATGACCGTGGGCGGGGTCCGCGCCGAGCTCGCCGGAGGGGGCGCGGGCGGGGGCGACGGGGGGTCGCCGGACGGGTCGGGCCACACCGTCTCCGTGCTCCCGGGCGTGAGCTATGTCGAGGATTCCGTGCCCGCGGGCATCATCAAGGGGGACGCGGGCGGAGCGCCGGCCGGGGGCTACGAGGCCCTCTACGACGAGGAGATGAGCTACCGGTACGGCGAGGTGAGCAACGCCTCCCAGAACGCCTATTACGTCTGCGCCGGCCATGTGCGCGTGCGCCTCGTGGACATCCGTTCGGGCCTCACGATGGTCAAGGACCTCAACCTCAGCCGCGAGATCAAGAGCCCGTTCCCCATGATGAGGGCCAAGCTTGGACGGCTCGCAAGCGAGCTCCAGGGGGCGGAGACGCCGCTGGCCAGGGTACTGTCCTACGTGCTGGACTGCATCTGCCAGTACAACGCCCTGCGGCTGACGTGGGACAGCATCGACGGGGCGAGCCCGCCCAGCCCGCTCATCGACCCCGCCGATGTCGAGGGGCTCATCCTGAGCCGCGAGGACGGGGAGATCGCGGTGTCGATAGCGCTTGTCCTCTTCCTCGCCAAGGAGTTCAGGGACATCGACGCCGACTTCGTCGAGGCCCTGGATGACTTCGTGCTCTCCTCCTTCGACACGGCGGGGCAGTCGCCGCTGGCGAGGATGGTCGATGAATGGACGAGCGTGGGCACCATCGACCCGGCGGACATCGTGTTCCTCTACAGGAGGATGACGCCGGAGAAGCTGGACGTCAAGGGGATACTCGCCAAGGCCGTGTGCTCGAACGTCGACAACTCGTTCCAGAGCATCGTGAGGAACGTCGAGGTGCTCAGCACCCTGTCGGAGGCGATGCAGGGGCTCTACGATGAGTTCGTCTATGATAGGTACCTCCCCTACCTCGACGATGAGGATTTCGCGCAGAAGGTCGTCGATGGCGAGACGATCGAGGTGTACCTGAGGCGGATCGGGTACGAGGTCCTCCAGTCCATTCTCGTGCTCTACGAGGACCTGGATTGGGGCCTCCTCTCGGGCAGGATCTACGATGATTTCATCACGTACCTGCTCACGGACCCGGCGGACCAGGAGTGCTTCAGGACCAGCGATCCTCCCTCGGATCTCGTACTTAATATCCCTCAATATCGGTTATTCATAGAGGACATGCATGACGAACCATTTTTCCCGGAATGGTTCACCATCATCTGGCCCCAACGTACTATGACATGGGACATCGACTTCCTTAGAGAACAGAACAAGCCGTACTGGAATTCCTTTTTTCAGGATTTGCTCGATGCCTGGCAGCGGTTCAAAGATGGTTATTCAAACCTATTGGGGGACTTCACCAAAGATAGCATCCTCACGGTTGACGCGGACATGACGCTCCATCAACATCAACCCAGTCCCTACGATAACTCAAAGGGACCCTTGGACGACCTCGCGCTGGATATCGATACAGCACTGGAGGAGACCATCGATTCGCTGAAGGGCAGTCCTGAGATAGGGGATTTTGCCAGGGAATTTGCCGTATTAGCCCGAGATGTGCCATGGGCATTCTATCATTTCATTGAGGATCAATTCACCAACCTACATTCGTATCTTGATGAACCCGTGCTAGACTACGCTAAGAGCATCTCGGGTTGGGGTTCGGGATACACATACGAGCCTGAGGGTGAAGTTTGGAATGCAGCATTCCATACCGATATGCTCTCAGGTCTTTGGTATACATGTTACGGGTTCGCAGGTATGGAGTATCATCATGTTTATATCCAAAACTGGTATGAACTAGATATTGAGGCCGATACAAACCCATGGACGGCATGGCGCTGGCATGACACGTCAGGAATCGGTCTCCTCAGTGGTCATGATAGACCAGGAAATGACGAAGAGTACTATACTTTGCCCATACCCTATGATAAACTGGATTACGTAACAACAGGGGATTCTCCTGGGAAGCAATTATACATCGATTTTATCACGAAAGAAATTTATCCTGAAGCGATGAATGATTTGCGAACTCGGATTCTGGACAACGACCTCAAGCCCAGGGTGGACGAGCTGGAGGAAGCCATCAAGCGGAGCACACAGGACCGATTCCAGCCCACCGAGACCGCGAACTTCCTCGACGAGGCGCGGCTGCAGGTCAGAACGACGTTCGAGGACATCGCCTCGATGGAGGCGTTCTCGAACAGGAAGGTCCAAGTCGGGACCGACCTCTCCGAGCCGTCCTTCTCGATAGGCAGGGCGGGCCAGCCGTCGGACGGCCCCGTGCCGGTCGCGGCCGACGCCGAGACGTTCCAGGTGGACCTGGGGAACGGGGGCCTGCTGGGCAGCGGCGTCACGGTCACGGTGCCTGCCGGGGAGGGGGACTGGACGGGCAACTACGTGTTCCACGAGAACTACATGGACACGCCCTACGAGTCCAGCACGACCGTAAACGTCCAGGGGACCTTCGCGCTCGATGTCCGGACGACGCGGGCCGAGCTGCTCGGCGACCGCGGCCTCGTGCCTACGACGTACTCCAGGGGGTTCGAGGTCAATCTGGACGTCCCCATCACGATATACACGCCCTGGCCCCTCATCAAGGGCGTCGACTATCGCCTGCCAATCGACTTCTTCAAGAACATCGGCGCGTTCACCTCTTTCGCGGACGCCGTCAAGATGTTCGCGGACGGGCCCCTGGGGCATGTCGTCGACACGCTCACCAAGCTCGTTGAGTGCGTCGCCGACCTCTCGGGCACGGTCACGGGTTTCGACGAGGGTCGCATCAAGGTCCTGTACGAGGCGCTCCAGCTGCTCATCGATTCCCTCTCCTCCGACCTCCGCTCCCCCGCCGCCGGCGGCCTGTCCATGGTCAGCACCATCTTCAGGGACATGGTGCTCAAGAACTTCGGGTACTCGCGGCTGAGGCTCCTCCACAACGGGTGGTCCATGGCGGTGGACGTCCTGCCCGCCGACGAGGCCGAGGGCGACATGTCCTGGGACCGGCTCTCCATCACGATGGCCTCCGTCCCCATGGGCACGGGGGAGTGCGATTGGTCCCTCGGGTTCGACCTCAGGCTCGTCCGGCTCAACACGAGGGTCGACCCTGGCGGCGGGTTGGACCTCCTCGTCGACGGCTCGATGAGCCTGGAGGGGCGCGACCTCGAGTTCCACTTCGACCCCCTCATGAGGTGCTACCCGTTCCTCGGGCAGGTCAAGGGCCTGCTCTCGGACGACCTCGCGCTGTGCATCACGCTTCCCATGGTGGAGGAGCGCGCCCAGACCGGCTGGAAGCTCTCGAGCGTGGTCGCGCTGCCCTCCGTCCCCGTACCGGCGATGGGCGGCACGGCGTACATCGACGCCGGGCTGACGGTGGGGTACGAGGACGTGAAGGGGTGCGACATCGTCATCAACGAGGTGGAGCTGAACGACGATGGCGGCCTGCAGTGGGTCGAGCTTCACAACCCCACGGCGAGCCCCCAGGCCCTCGCGGGGCTCTACATCACGAGCCTGAACCCTGGCGACGGTCGCGACCCCCTGCTCGGTCCGAGGGTGCAAATCGTGGGCGCGGAGGGTAGCGGCACGGGCCCCATAGCCCCCGGTGGGTTCGCGACGGTCGCCCTGGGTGGCACGTTCATGCGCAAGGCCGACGCGGCCCAGGCCGGCCGGAGGGGGGCGCTGGAGTGGGCCTGCGCGTCCGACGGGCTGCAGCTCATCAGGAAGGGGGGGGTCGGCTACGCCGTCATCGACAGGACGCCCACGTTCCTCGACGCCGAGCCCGGCCCCCTCACATGGCAGAGACGGTTCGACGGCTCGACGGTCTGGGCCCATGCCCCAGCCACCAAGGGCAGGTCGAACGACCCCGCCCATGCCGCGGGCCTCGGGCTCCCGTCCGAGGTGCTCGCCGCCGGATTGGGGAACGTCATCCGCTACGGCCTCGTCGAGGCGTTCGAGGGCGCCCGCACCGCGCTCGACCACGGGGCGCCATGGACGCTCGACCTGGTTGCCGCCATCGTCAAGGAGGCCATCGCACGGTTCGTGGCCAGGCTGCCGGGGCCCCTCGAGGGCGTCGTGGGGAGCGTGACGGTGTGGTACCGCGTCGTGCTGCCCGAGGCCGGTGCCGACGGGGGTGTGGGGCCGAGGTCATCGGTCACCGGGGGCGCCGGCGGGGACCTGCGGGGTCTCATGGCATGGGCCGGCGGGGCCGCGTCCACGCACCTCGCGAGGCAGGGAGTCGCCAACGTCCCCGAGGCCTGGCCATCGCTGCCCTCGTCACCCTCCGGCACCTACGTCGCGGACGGGGCGATGTTCGGTGCGCCGGTCCCTGGCGTCGTCTCCCAGGTCATGGAGGACATCGACCTCGGGGAGAGGGAGGCAACGCCGACGGCCGGGGCGTGGGGAGGGCACGGGTCGGGGACGGAGCTGTCGGTGGAGGTCGGGGCCAACGTCCCGCTCCTCTGTCGCCTGTCGATGCTCGACGGTGCGGACGGTGCCCGGGCATGGTTCGGGGCGTGCGTCCGTGGGCTGCCGGTCGGTCCCGTGGGCAGGTACTTCGGGACCTCGGGGGCGGGTTACGGGGCCGGGGACGACGACGGCGCTAGCGCGGACCTCTGGATGATGAGGGGGGAGGTCTATGGGGTCTGACGGGCGCGTGGCGGGCCACAGGGCGACGGCCGGCCAGGCCCCCTGGGAGGGATGAGCATGGTCGAGACTTTCATGACCAAGCTCTTCCTGTCCATTGCGGTGATAGCCATCGTCACGTCGCTCGTGGGGTTCTTCTCCCTGCAGCTGGAGAGCTTCAGGCTGCAGGAGCTTGATGCGACGTGCGACGGCATCCAGCTCAGGGTCGACGAGGTCTCGTCCGTCGAGGGGGAGACGAGGGTGCTCTTCACCTACGGCGAGGTGCAAGCCGGCGAGGCCGTCATGCTCCCCCACCTGGTCCATGGCAAGGGCTACTTCATGGACTTCTGCACGACGGCCATCCTCATCAACCAGGAGGACAGGTGGGGCCGCGCGACGTTCTCGCACAAGGTCCACCTGTTCTACCCCGGCGACGTGACCGACCTCACGCCGACCGACCTCGAGGCCCTCGACGGCATCTTCAGGACCGTCCGGTTCCGGTCCGAGAACGACTTCCTCGCGGAGAGGAGGTACTTCGTCTCGTCGGGGTACCAGACCTTCATCTACCCCTCCGAGGGGGCGAGGGACCAGTCCGCCGTCCAGAGGCTGGCCGACGAGATCGACCAGCACTCCTGGTCAGCGCCCGGGACGTGGGAGGTCGATTGCGACGAGTGCGACGTGGTGCTCCTCCCGGACCTGGTCGTCACCCTCGGGGAGGGCTTCGCCGGGGTCGCCCAGGTCCATGTCAACCACACCTACGACCCGGATGCCGTGTGGGCGGGCGTCGATGGCGTCGACATCGAGGAGTTCGAGCAGCGGGGGGCCGCGAGCAACTCGGTCATCAAGGTGCCGAAGGGCGGGTCGTTCGTCATGGAGAGGTACGAGCTGAGCGTCGAGGTCCGGTACCAGGTGGTCGGCCGTCCGGAGCCCGAGGTGCGGTCCCTGGACATCGTCCACAGCTTCGTCCATAGCGGTGAGGGGGGTGCGTGACCGTGGAGGTCCGGAGTGATGGGGCCCGTCCCGATGTGCGCCCGTCGGGAGGGCGCGCCGCAGAGGCGTGGGCGTGGGCGCCCGCGCGCCGGTCGGGCGCGCCCGGAGGGAGGAGCGCGCCATGGCCTGGCGGTGCGCGCACTGCAAGGTCACGGGTCAGCAGGTTAGAAATAGGCACTGGCGCATCTCGACCGGGGGAACGTCCATCGGACATGAGCGTGGTGGATAGACAACGAGTGGGAGGGTGAGACAATGCCTGCGAAGTCGTTGGTCCGGAGGCAGGGGAATGCGGTCGGCCCCAAGTGCACCAAGTGGAGGGTCGAGGGAAGGTCGATGGTCATCGATTGCAGGGGTTGCGACGAGTCGTCCAACCTGACGGTGCCGGCCTGCCGCCATGGCGTGCTCCAGGCGTTGGCCGGGACGATGACCGTCGTGACGAGGGTGCGGCTGCACACGACGATCGAGACCGAGTACTCCGAGGAGGCCATGGACGTCATCAACCGGCTCCTCGAGGTCTACTCGGACATCCAATCCCTCAAGAAGCTGGCCGGGAGCGCCACGAGGACCACCCTCGCGGACCAGTCGAGGCTCAAGCGTTGCCAGGCCGAGGGCTGCCCGGTCGTCCGCAAGGAGACGCTGCAGGAGCTGGAGCGGTCCTTCCTGTACGCGCTGCAGGACTTCTACCCGAGGCTCGTCCAGCTGCAGAGCGACGTGGTCGCGCGCTCCTCACGGTCCACCGAGTGCCAGTCCTGCCTCAAGGCCTTCATACCGACGGTGGGCAGCATCGAGAGGACCATGGCGGACATCGTCAGGCAGCTGTGGCGCATCACCTTCGGCAAGATCGTCACCGGTGACGAGAAGACAGTGCTCGCCAGCGAGCTCGGCACGGACCCCATCCGCATCGTGAGGGCGATCGACAGCCTGCTCGACGGCCAGAAGCGCATCAGGCCGGGGTTCTCCGAGTCCTGGGTCAACCCCCATCCCCCCAAGAACGCACGCCCGCTCCACAAGTACACCGTCCAGGGGTCGACCATCACCCTCTACGAGATCCCCAACTCCTCGGAGCGCGTCTACTTCCTCGAGCCGAAGGAGTACGACGTCAAGCAGCTGCCCATGCTCCAGATGTCGCTCATAGACAGGGCGAAGCAGAAGCTCATCGAGACCACCCCGGACAAGTTCGACCTGACGAAGACCGACCAGGCTAGGCTCTTCGCCAAGAAGCAGGGCGTCGAGTTCATCACGCAGATGGTCCTCGACGAGGGCATCGACCCGTCCGTCCTCGGCAGCAAGCAGCTGGACGAGGCGGTGGACGACATGGCCGAGACCCTCTCGAAGTTCACCGCGGGCCTGGGTATCATGGAGGTATTCCTGATCGACGGGATGGTGATAGACGTCTACATCGACGCGCCCGCGGAGGAGAACGACGTCTACTTGACCCTGACCAGCCCGAAGGACCCCAGCCTCAAGTTCGTCCAGGGCAAATACAGGACGAACATCAGGATAACCGAGCGCGACGCCAAGGGACTGCTATCGAGGTTCCGCTACGAGTCGGGGCGCCCCTTCTCGGAGGCGGACCCCATCCTGGAGTGCGACCTCGAGGACCTCAAGGTCCGCGTGACGGTGATCGGCCACCCCCTGAGCCCCAAGGGGCTGGCCTTCGCCTTCAGGAAGCACTCCCCCGACCCCTGGACGCTGCTGCAGTTCATCTACAACGGCACGCTCACGCCCCTCGCCGCCGGGCTCATCTCGATGTTCATGGACGGTCAGAGGACCTTCCTCATCGGCGGCTCGAGGGGCTCTGGGAAGTCATCGCTGCTCGGGGCCATGATGCTGGAGTTCCAGCAGAACCAGCGGATCCTCACCATCGAGGACACGCTGGAGCTGCCCGTCTTCCAGATGCAGGCGATGGGCTACCACGTTCAGCCGATGTTCGTCATGTCCTCCCTTGGCGGGGCGGGGCAGAAGACCGCGGAGGACGCGCTCAAGGTGGCCCTGAGGCTGGGCGAGTCCGCGCTCGTGCTCGGCGAGGTCCGAGGCAAGGCGGAGACCGCCACGCTCTACGAGGCGATGCGCGCGGGCACCGCGGGCTCCGCCGTGCTCGGCACCATCCACGGCAACTCCCCGAGCGCGATATACAACCGCGTGGTGCACGACATGAAGATCCCGATGGAGTCGTTCCAGGCCACGAACATCATCGTCATCCAGGGCCTCGTGAGGCCCTTCGGCGGGACGACGCAGGTGCGCAGGATGGACTACATCACAGAGCTTGTGGCCACGGGCAAGGTGGACGCGGAGGGCAAGCCGGTCCTGGAGATGGTGGACCTGATGAAGTACGACCCCACGCTGGACGCCGTCGTGGCGACGGACGCCCTGCAAGCGTCGGCGATGCTCACAGAGATCGCGAACGCCTGGGGCATGGGCCTCGACCGCGTGCTCGAGGAGGTCTACCTCAGGGCCCAGATCCGCAAGTTCGTCGTGGATTACGTCGTCGAGGAGAGGCGCCACGGCCGCGACCGGACGGACCTCCTCAGGGCGAAGGCGCAGCTCAAGTACAACAACGTCTACTGGACCGAGAAGGACGCCTGCTACAAGGAGGGGCGCCCGCTCGCGAGCATCTACGATGGATGGGTCCGTTGGTTCATGAGGGAGATGAAGGTGGGCTGATGCCATCCACGACGCGGGGCGCGCGGCAGGTGGGGAGGCCGTTCGGCGCGGGGAAGCGGGACCATTGGTTCACGCGGCTTTGCAAGTTCTGGTCCGACCGGGTGCGCGTCAAGGACACGCGCCGGCTGATGGCCGGCATGAACGAGAAGGACATCGAGCTTATGCACCGCAACATCTACTTCACGAACCTCAAAATCGAGCCGTGGGAGGTCATGCTCGCCGCCTTCATGACCTTCGCCATCGCGCTCATGGTGATGGTCCCCTACCTGCTCGGGATGCTGATGTTCCTGGACGACGCCTACTCGGGCTACCCCGACCCGATGCTCGTCGTCATCCTCGGGCTCTTCCCCGTCCTGATCATCCCGCTTCTGATGCTCCTGGTCCTGATGAGGTACCCCGCGAGCTATTCACACAGGCTCAGGATCAGGTCCTTCACGAGCCAGATCGACGTGCTGAACTTCCTGTCGATGTCCATGCGGCTCAAGCCCTCCCTGGAGGAGGCCGTCAACTTCGCATCGGAGAACGTCGAGGAGCCGATGGCGACCGGGCTCCATAGGGTCCTCTGGGACGTCTACACGAGGAAGTACGAGAGCGTCGAGCAGTCGCTCACGGCGTTCGCTATCGAGTGGGGGGAGTTCAACGAGAACTTCAAGAGGGCGTTGTTCATCGTGGTCTCCGCCCAGCTCGAGACCACGCTCGAGGGGAGGCAGCACACGCTGCAGCGGGCCAACGACCTCATCATCCAAGGCAACAAGCAGATCCTGGACGAGCACCGGGCCAGGCTCGGTGGCCCCACCATGATCATGTTCTCGATCTGCATACTCCTGCCGCTCATCATCAGCACCATCCTTCCAATGCTGACGATGCTCAACATGCGCATCACGACGGTGCACATCGCCTTCCTGTTGGACTTCCTCGTCCCGATGGTGTCGTTCCTCTACGCATGGCGGATCCTGTCCAAGAGGCCCGAGGCGGTGCGGCCGCCCCGCGTCGAGTCCAACGCCACGACAAGGACGACCCTCATGTACCTGGGGCTCTCGGTGGTCTCCGGCATCGCCACCTTCGCCGCCGTCAGGTGGCTGGGCGGCCTGACCCGGTACAGCGAGCTCCTGTTCGGAATGGCCGTGGCCTGCGGCATAGGGGCCCCCTTGGCATTGTACGCCTTCCTCACGTCCAGGGAACAGAAGAAGGTGAGGGCGCACGTGCTCAAGGTGGAGGAGAAGCTCCCCGACGCACTGTTCCAGCTCGGGAGCAGGATCGTCGAGGGCGCTCCACTGGAGCTGGCGATGCAGACCGTCGGGGAGGTCCTCGCCACGGAGGACGTGGGCAGGGAACTGACGGATATCTCGTACAGGCTCCAGATCTCCAAGAAGCCCGCCGAGGACATCCTGTTCGGGGACGACGGTTACCTGACGAATCACCCCTCCGCGCTGCTCAGGAGCACGATGGGCATCGTCATCAGGTCGACGTCCAAGGACGCGATCACGGCCGGCAAGATCATCATCGAGACGTCGAACTACGTGAGGGACCTGAAGAAGGCCGAGAGCGACATCCGCATCGCGATGACCGAGCAGGTGAGCAACATGCAAAACACAGCGGTCATCTTCGGCCCCGTGAGCCTTGGCATCACGACTTCGATGTACCTCCTGATGATGAACACGTTCGAGGGCATGAACCTCAGCAGCATGGGGGATTCCCAGATGAGCATGTTCGACCCACGGAAGGCCATCCCTCTTTGGGGGTTCTCCATGATTATCGGCATGTACCTCATCCTCAGCCTGCTCGTGATCATCTACTTCTCCACCGGCATACTCTACGGTGACGACAATGTCGAGAGGAAGCACACAATGAGCCGCGCGATTCCCGTGGCGCTCCTGATCTACGCGGTGAGCTTCCTCCTGGGCAACACGCTGGTGGGGTGAGGGGGTGATGGGACGCACAGGGCCATGAGGTTGGACGACTCCGCCGCAGCCGCCGACATGGCGCTGCAGCTCATCATCGCGCTGCTCATCGTGTCGATCGCGATGGGGATCATCTTCGAAGGGCTGCGGGCGTACTCCAAGGCGCAGTCCGAGACAGCGGCCTCGTCCCTCGCGCAGGACATCGAATCCGCGGCCAGGCAGGCCGCGAAGGGCGGCAACCTGACCACCCTGCTCGTGAGGGTGAACCTGGACTCCTCGCGGGTGGACCGTCTGACCTACTTCCGCATAGGGGTCGGCGACAGAAAGGACGGGATCGCCTACAAGGTGGCCAACGACGATGTCGTCCAGAGGTTCGTCGGACGCCCTGTCCTCAGGCTCGTCGACGGCCAGTACGCGGATGGCCCGCTCGAGCTGGGCCAAGGGCGCTCCATCCTCTACGTGAGGCACGTGCTGGACCCCCGGCTCGACCCCCCCGACTTCATAGCCGTCTGGTCCGTCCCGACGGGATGACCTCAGCCTGGCCAGCATGCGAGGGAGACCATGAGCCGGAGCCCGGTCCCGGGGGCGTCGCCCGCGAGCGATGCCGGCACATCGTACGTGTAGGAGGACGTGTAGACCTCGCCCTTCGGGAAGGTCCCCTCCCACGTGGGACCACCGACGCCCTCGGACGTGATGAGCATGAACATGCCCATCCCCTCGGAAGGGCCCACCGCGCCCCCCGGGGGCGTCGTGTCGGTGGCCGCCATCGAGTACCCGTGCTCAGGGAGGACCAAGGCGTCGAGGGAGGCCTTAAGCACGGTCCCCAGCCCCGCGTCCGCGGCGGCGGGGGCCCCCTGCCTCCGGAACGCCAGCTCCAGGCCCAGGAGCTCCACCACCTTCTGGTCCCTGACCTGCACGACTTGCTGCGATGGGTCCGTGACCGTGGCATTGGGTACGGTGGACTGCAGCCAGCGCGTCAGGCCCAAGGAGGTGTACCGCAGCCCGTACTCGTCGTTCTGGACGGTCGACCTGGTGCCGGTCGACAGCGTCAGCACCCATGTGCCCAGTATCGCGAGCGTGACCACGAGGACCAGGAAGATGGTGTCGATGAGGCTGGACATCGCCCCCCTGTCCGCCATCCTGACGAGCCTGGACCGCCGCATCGGCTCAGACCTCCCAGACACGCACGGTCAGCCTGGCGGCATGGACCTCGTCTATGTCGACGAAGATGTCGACCAACCAGACGAGCGACTGCACCTCGTAGCCGATGTCCCCCGTCCCCATGCTGAAGGTGAGGCCATCGTGGCTCGGGTAATCGGTCAGGTCCTGGATGTAAAGCTCCCACCCGAACTCGCCCTCGGTGTGAAGGCTCCGGTTGAAATCGGCGAAGAGCCCCTCGCCGTCGGTCCCCCCATCCGAACCCCCCTGCTCATAGGAGCCCCTCAGCGCGGCAAGCTTGGCACCGCTGTACAGGCCCTGCTCGCGGTACATGTCCTCGAGGAGCAGAGGGTGGTTGAGGACGGTGGTCGAGATGGACAGGCAGTCCTCGTACAGGTCCAGCCTCCTGTCGTAGTCTGCCTTGGTCTCGTACACCCCCGTGAGCGAGACCACGAAGAGGATCACGACCGTCACGACGACTGTGAATGCCAACAGCTCTCCCACTGGGCCCTCGAGCCCCGCATCGTCGCGCCTAAGACGATGGGCTGGCGCATAGGTACGGATGGCCATCCAGTGCCTCCAAGGCACTATCCAACATATTACCTTTTTGCTGGCAAGGCCCGGGCTGGCATCGCCATCCGGCTGGCCGACCTCCAGGGCCGAACACAAAGGATATTAAGCCATAGGGCCCTTATATAAAGGGCCTGGCGCTGCATGGCGGGGAGGGAGTGACTGACGATGGAAGTGAAGGTGCACTACTTCAAACCGACGGGGGATGTCGAGACTATCGACAAGATGGAGGTGGACAGCAAAGAGACCATCCGTGACGTCAAGGAGAAGCTCATGATGTACTACGGATTGAGCGACGACCTTGCCGACCCCTACTGTCTGGGGACCCACATGACCCCTTCGCCCCCAGATGAGACGATTGTCGGGGACCTCAAGATCAAGTCCGGCGCCATCATGTTCCTGCGCAAGGCCTCCGTGCCCCCGCCACCGCCGCCCGCATCGGCCAAGGGCATGCTCCTCACGCTGAAGGAGGGTACCTCACGCAAGGTCCTCCTGAGCCGGGACGACGCCGTGCAGCTCGCCGTGGACCACGGGGACCTTGTGCGCCTCTCCGACCCCGTGAGCGGCATCTCGGTCGTGGGCAAGGTGGAGGTCTCGGACGGACTGACGATAGGGTCCTGCGAGATCGATCAGACCCTCGTCGACTCGATCGGCTCCTCCGAGGAGATGGAGGTGAGCGTCCAGAAGTTCGACTCGGGCAAGCTGCGCACGGTGTCCGGCATAACGTTCGGCATCAAGCCGATCGGGGGCATGTCGGACACGGACGCGGTCCTCCTCGTGAGGGAGAAGGAGGAGGCCCTGCTCAGCTTCATGGACAAGTCAATCATCGTGAAGGGCCAGAAGTTCAGGTGGGACGCGGGGGGGGTGCTGGTCTACATCCTGAACACCCAGCCGCCCCTGGGCCACGACGAGGTCGCGGTGGTATCGAACGAGATCCTCGGCGAGTACAAGTACCAGGCCTGGGGCGTGGAGCCGAACTTCGACGGCGTCCTGCTCATCGACCTCTCCTTCTCCATGAACACCGAGGACATGCCTGTCCGGAACATGGACCAGGCGATCAAGTACCTGGGCTCAGGCTTCGAGGACAACGACACAAAGGCGTTCCTCGGCGGCTTCAAGGACGGGGGGCAGTGCCGCAGGCTCGAGGGCGCCATACTCTCGGCCATCATGTACCTGGCGGGCAAGATCGGCCGCGGCAAGGGCGAGCGCGTGGCATTCGTGCTGTTCAGCACCGAGGCCAACTTGATAGACTTCTCGGGCTCCCCGTTCTACGACGCGACGATGAACAGGGACCTTTCGGGCATCGCCCGCAAGCTCATCACCACCACCAACACGATGGAGATGCTCGGTACCAACATGACCAGCGCCCTCGAGGCGGCCCTCTGGGTGTCAGAGCGCATGGGCCAGAACAAGATGAAGATGATAGTGATCCTCACGGACGGCTACCCGGACGACGAGGCGAAGGTCCGTGAGTACGTGGAGAAGGTCATCGCGCCCAAGCCGGACATCGTGGTCTTCGGGGCGGGCATCGGCCAAGAGGTCAACCAGGAGTTCATGCACGCCATCACCACCTCCACCGGTGGCGAGTTCCTGCAGGTGAAGAGCCTGGACGAGCTCACCGAGTGGTACAGCAACCTCGCCCGGAAGCTCGAGTTCAAGGGAAGGAGGTAAGGGGTTGGCATGGCGGCCCACCCCCGAGCCTGACGAAGAGAGGATGGCCCGCGAGGAGGTCCTGAGGCTCCAGACGGAGCTCAACCGGCTGTACCTAGCCGGCCATCCAATCGCTCACTTCGAACGCAGGCTCGATGACCTGAAGGGGGAGATGCGGGGGGACAGGTTCGAGGAGTCCCTCCGACGGGCCAGGGAGCTTCTATCGGAGCTGGATGGGTACAAGCGGGCGGTCCTCGCCTCGAGCGCCCTGCTTCTGGAGGTCCGGTCGCTGACGGCCAAGGCCAACCTGATCGGCATCGATACCGTGCTGGCGAAGGTCGACGTGGACCGGGCGGAGGCGATGCTCCAGAAGGGAGAGCTGGAGGGTGCCATGGCCCTGGCACGGCCTCATCTGGTACGGCTCAGGCAGACCGTCTGGGAGTACGAGGTCGCGCGCGATGCGGTGCTGCTCGCCCAGCAGACCATCTCGAGGCTATGGGCGTCCGGCACCGACGTCTCGGAGCACGAGCGCACCCTCGGGAAGGCCCGCGCGGAGATGAGGAGGAGGGACTACGCCCGCGCGCTCGAGCTGGCCCATGAGGCGAGCCCGGACAGGTCTGCCGCGGAGACCGAGCGGCAGACCGCGTCGAGGCTCGCGGCAAGCCTACGCGACCTCTTGGGCGTCGCCCAGGGCAAGGGCATCGACACGGCCACGGCCGAGGGGGCCCTGCAGGAAGCGGAATCCCAGCTGGGGCGGGGGATGATGGGCGTCGCCATGAGGCATGCCCAAAGGGGAATAGACGAGCTGGACCCGCGCATCATGGCCTACGACCATGTGGAGGAGCTGGGCAAGAAGGCGCTCGAGGTGTACTCGACCATCGCCGCGACGGTCGGGCATGGGTCCGGCGTCGAGGCCGAGCTTGGGAGGCTCAAGCCGCTCCTCGCAGAGGGACGTGCAGAGGAGGCACGGTCACTGGCCACCGAGCTCATCGAGCGGCTCACTGCCCAGAGGGACGTCGTCGCCTCGTTCTGCGCGCTGCGCGCCCCGACCGTCAGGTACCTTGCCGAGCTCCGCGGGAGCGGGGGCGCGGACGTGGACCGGGCGGACGAGCTCATGCGGGATGGTGAAAGGCTCTACGCCTCGTGGGACTTCAACGGCGCGTTGGAACGCCTCAAGTCGGCGAACGACGCACTGCTGGGCGCCCTCGCGACGCCCCGGGGCATGGACCGCCTGGAGCGGGCCATCGCGCGGGCCCTCGGTGAGGCCTCGAGCGAGAGCCTGCGAACCGAGCTCGCAGGCAGGCTGGAGGAGGGCCGCCTCGTCAGGGAGCGGTCCGGGCCCAAGGAGGCCTACAGGGCGCTCGAGGAGGTCCGCTCCACCCTGAGGGCGTCCGCGACCGGCGCGAGGGGCCATGCGGGCACGTCCCTGGAGGAGGGCGAATGGACCGCCGGGGGCCTGCTCGACGAGGGGGGCCAGGGCGCCCTGGGCGGCATCGGCCATGCGTCCGCGGCAGAGGAGCGGTACGAGCACGAGGCGATGCTCGAGCACGAGCAGGCGATATTGGGCGAGATAGCCAGAATGTCGGCCGACCTCCAGCAGATCGGCGCGGACCCCGGCATGCTCAAGGAGATCGGCACGGACGTCCGTGACCTCCTGCGGGCCGGCGATGCCATCGGCACCGACCTGCTGTTGATGCATGCCAGGCGGCTCGCGGCGCCCAACCGCTTCGCCTTCTCGCACGGCGTGGAGATGGAGATGGGACTGGTCTACCGCGACGGGTCCTGGGTGACGGGCGAGCGGGTCACCCGGGTCATCTCGGACCTCGTCGAGGAGGGCGTCAAGCTGCTCCGCAGGACCATCGACGAGGGCAAGGTCCCCTCCTACGTGAGCAAGCGGATCGTCGATGTCCGGCTGGCCCAGCCGAGCCACCCCAAGAGGGGGAAGGTGGTGGAGGTCGACTACATGGTCGGCGGGCAGCTCGTGACGATAGACGTGCTGGGGAGGGACGCGCATGGGTCCGGCACGACGTACATACTGGAGCTCGTGTCCCCGCCGTGCGTGTACGTGGAGGAGCTCCTGTGGTGGCTCCACACGCTCCAGCGCATCTCATGCGCCATCTTGGGCGTGAGGCACCCTGACGTCCTCCCCATCTCCGTGGGACTGAACCCTGCCCAGCCCTATTCCGAGTGCATCTCGTTCGGGGACCATCACCACATCAAGCTCCCCGACGAGGCGTCGCGCAGGGCCGCCTTCAACATGCTGCGCGCCCATGTGCCGCACCTCATCGCCCTCACCGTGAACTCCCCGATATACAAAGGCGACGTCCCCGCCATCAGGTGGGACGGTTCGCATCCCATCCAGCTCGGCTCGAGGACGGACCCCCTGTCACTGAGGCTCAGGGAGAACATAGGGCAGCTGGGCCCGATCGGGGGCGCCTACATCCCATACCTGCGGGAGGGCGATGGCCAGGACCACTTCACGAGTGCCGTGAGGAAGGCATCGGCGGCCGACGCCCGGCTCGTGGACATCTACCCCTTCACCCGGTTCGGGACCATCGAGATCAGGTTCTTCGACGCCCAGCTCTCGGTCGTCGACAGGGTCGCCCTCGCGGTCATCATCCAGTCGCTGTGCGCCTGGGCGGTGCGTCAGATGCGTGAGGGGGGGGAGGGCCCCGAGGTCGACCCCCAGGTCCTGCTCGAGAACAGGGACAGGGCCATCCAGAAGGGGATGCTGCTGGGGTTCAAGAAGGACAAGACGCTCGCGACGGCGCACCCTGGCTTCGCGAGGCTCTACCAGTCGGAGGGGGAGGGCGGTGCAAGGAGCGTCCAACGCATACACGACGCGGTCAAGAGGATGTTGGAGAACATCCGCCCCGAGATGGAATCCATCGTCCCCCCCGGTGGCCTGGGCGGCAGCCTCGACACATACTTGGTCATGGTCCATGGCGGGGACAAGCGCGTGATCCCGCCGCCCATCACGCCCAGCCAATTCCTGGTGTACAAAACGATGATGATGAACAACGACGTCCCCGCGCTGGTGAGGTACATCAGCTCGATCGTCCAGAAGTGCGGGAGGAACTCCAGGTACAACCCCATCGTGGAGGCGCTGGGGGCGCCAGACCTCTGGTCCTCGGAGGTGCGGCCATCCCAGGCCCCTGGCCAGGGAGGGTTGGGGGTCATGGGAGCCGGCGGACCGGGCGGTACGGATGGCGGGGGGGCCGTCCCGACGACGACCGGCGCCTCGCCATCCGGGCCCGACGCGGCATGGTCGCCCAAGGCAGGGGCGGATGGCGACGCCCAACTGCCCCCGAAGGCACGAGGGACCGCCATCCATCTGGCAGGAGCCCCGTCGCCCGCCGGGCCACCTGCGGGGGCCACGACGGAGACCCCTCCCGAGGTCCAGATGGCAGGCGCACCCCTCCCTCCCCATGCTGGCCTCTCGACGGATGCACCGGGTCGCAGGGATGGTGGAACGGAACACGGGGGCGGGATGGCAGGGCAGCCCGTCATGGTCGGCGGAGCCATCGTGGCCCAGGTGGAGGACATACCGGTCCCCACCGACGCGCGCGCGGGGAGCGCGGAACACCCCCTGAGCTGCGGCTCGTGTCATCACGAGGTCGAGCCAGGCTTCCTCTTCTGCCCTCGCTGCGGGTCGCAACTGACCCCATCGTGCCCCTCATGCGGGAACGCGGCGACGCAATCGGGGCTCTTCTGCCAGCACTGCGGCCATCCCTTGGGACAGGGGACCACCGTCCAGGCCAGGGGTGAGCAGCGTTGACGGGCCCGATCATCGATGCCAGGGCGCTCCTGGGCCTGCTGCGTGCGACCAGCCCCTCAGGCTGCGCGCTCTGCGGTGGAAGTGCACGTGTAGTGTGCACAAGGTGCCGGTCGCGCGTCTGCCCTGAGTGCGATGCCGGGGCCGATGGCACGGGACGGAAGAAAGGCCGGAGGGGAGGGCGCGGGCCGGCCGTGTGCCTGGCCTGCGCGCTGGAAGGAGGTGACGCCCCCAACGCCGCCAGGGTCGTGGAGGCACGGCTGTCCGACCTGAACTTGATGGTGAAGGACCTCAAGTCGGGGGGGGGGACGGTCGGGCCGGGCGCGCTGATCAGGCCCGCGCATGCCACGCTGCTCCAGCTCGCCTGCCTTGAATCGGTGCTGGGCAGGGAGGGGCTCGAGGCATCCTCCACAGTCCTGAGGCGAGGCCGGCCGTTCCTCTTGAGGAACCTGGGCCATGCCCTGTCCATCACGGCGGAGGCCGGCCGGCCGACACAATCCAGGGTCGGCGAGCAGCTCGACGCGTACTATGGCTCGGTAGTTGCCCTGCTGAGAGGTCCGCCCAGGCCCGCTGGGGAGGCCCCTTCCGTCGATGGCGCCGATGGGGACGGGCTATCGTGGGCGCTCGCCATCGAGGTGGGGCTGGACAGATTGCGGAGGTACTTCAGCTTCCATCACCTGGACGAGCCAGGGACGACCGTCGATGCCCTCCTCGGACGGGTCTCCAGGAGCCTGGATGATACGCTCGCCACATCGTCGCCATCGCCTGCCTCGGTCCAGATCGCCGCCATCAGGAAGGTCCTGTTGGAGGTGGATGGGTTTGACGACTACGACTCCACGGCGCTGCGGCGATATCTGGACCCCTCCATGGCGGAGACGATCGACGTCCCGGAGATGTCGGCGTTCGTCCGGAGGCTCCTCATCGCCGAGCTCCTGCTCGCCCTCGCCATCGCCAGGACCGAGGCCGCACCGACCATCCCGGGGAGCGTGAGGGACGACCTGGACACGGACATCGAGAGGCTCGGGACGACGATAGGGCGCCTGCTCAGGGCGGCGGACGAGAGGGGGGGTCGGCCCAGCGCGCTGCCCGGCCTCCTCGAACGCGCGCAGTCGGCCACGTTGTCGGCCATGCGAGCGGCCGTGAGAGCGCGGAGGGCGGCAAGGGCCGGGTCCTATGCTAAGTCGCTCGTGGCGGCGATGCGGGCGATCGTCTGCCTGGAGGGCGTCAGCCTGCTGCACGAGGCCGCGTTCGGCATGGGCCCCAGGGAGGCCGACATCTGGGACGTGCTCGATGCCTGGACGACCGAGCTCCTCGAGAGCAGCGCCGCCACGGCCATCGCGGCGCAGGGGGCGCAGGGCGGGCCATGGGACGCAGCGCAGGTCCGTCGCGTCCTTAACGCGACCGATGCCCTGGAGACGAGGTTCGTGGGCATGCTCGAGGGTCTGGGCGCCTCATCGAAGGCCGACACCGGGTACATCAGGCCCGCCCACGATCATCTGTGGGGACTGGTCAGATCGATGGTCCTGGCACGCCTCGCCCCCTCCCCCGACCCCACCGCCCTCATGGGTGTCGTGGGCGGATCCACGGACGACCTCCGCGACCTGCTGGCCCTGAGAAAGGCTCATGGCAGGCCCCCATCGACCAGGCAGGACGCCTGGTTCGAGGCCAGCCTGGATTCCCTGCGGGCGATGGCCTCCCCGGCCCCCTCCGTCGTGGCCCCCCAGACCCCGGTGGTCGAGACGGCCGCGGTCCAGGAGGTCGCCGTGGCGGTCCGTCCCGTGCGGCCACCGCCATCCCCGCTCGAGGAGCTGGGCCTCGAGCGCATACTCGGGGCGTTCGGCGACGCCCCCAGGCTCGTTCGGTGCGGGGGCCTGGGCGCGGGGGGGCTCGTGGCGGTCCTTCTTCCCGGGACGGTGGAGGCGCTCGAGGGGCTCGAGGGCCGTCTCGGGGGCCGTCTCGGGGGCTCGATATCGATATCTGAAGACCACCTCTCGGCAAGGCTCGTGGCGGTCCCCAGGACGGACGACGTCTGGGAGGCCAGGGAGCTTGCGCGGGAGGCGTCGCTGCTCCAGATTCTGGCACAGGGCACCCCGGCGGGCGGCCCGGTCACGCTCATCGCCTTCGCATCGCTCCCTGCGCCTGGAGGGCCGATGGCGATACTCTCGGACACCTGGATCGTCTCGGAGGAGCGCACGGTGAGGCAGTGGGGCCGCCGGGAGGCCCCCGCCTCCTCCACCGTCTCCGGGCCCATGGACGGCCTGCATGCGGCGCTCTCGAGGGCCGGAGGAGTGACGGTCATCCGGGACGATGGCGGGGCCTACCTGCAGGGATGGCTATGGGGCCTCCTGCGCGAGCTGCGGCTCAGGGAGGGCGCGTTGGAGGGAGCGCCCGACGTCCGCGCCGTGCAGCTCGCGGGGAATGCGGCCTTCTATCGCTGGCTGTCCGAGGATGGGGCGCGCGATGGCTCCTTTGGAACGACGCTCGATGCCCTCTCACAGGGGGCGGGGTGACCGATGCTCCGGTTGACAGACGACTCTGGCAGGTCGCACGGCTTCCTCGTGGCGGACGTCCACCACCACGTCGGCAGCGAGGGCCAGACGAGGAACCTCAACCCCAAGGAGCCGAACGGCTCGTACGACTTCTTCAGGGGGGTCCAGTACGGGTCCGAGTCCAAGCCAGGTCTGGCGACCATCCTCAGGGATTCCGACGCCTTCAAGTACCACATCACGGGGGGGGAGGCGTTCCCCCCTCATCCCATGCTGAGGTGCCTCTCCCTCGCCGACGAGCGGATGGGGAGGGCCTTCGAAGGGAGCTGGGCCATCGACCTGTCCGTGGCGTTCCCGATGCACGACGACTTCCGCTCCAACGACGTCGTCGAGTACAGGGCCTCCAACAGGCGGCTTGCCAAGGTCGTCGGTGTCCTGCCGAACAGCCTGAGGTTCATCCCGTGGGGAAGGGTCAACCCGGACGACGGGGCGGTGGCGTGCGAGGAGCTGCACAGGGCCGCCTCAGAGGACGGCATCAGGGGCCTCAAGCTCCATCCCAAGAGCGAGGGGTTCGACCTCGAGGGGGCGGGGTTCAGGCTGGTCCTGCGCGCGGCGGCGAGGCATGCCCTCCCCGTCATCCTGCACACCGACTGGAAGAGCGACCGCCGCCGCATCGTCGAGGCCGTCGACGACACCATCGTCGCGCTCGCGTCGGAGGGCGACGTGGGGGCGATAGCCGACCTGCGGGTCATCCTGGGGCACTTCGGGTGGGCCGTGGACCCGGAGATGATAGGCTTCATAGCGCACCCCTGTGTCTACGGTGAGGTCTCCGGGCTGCGCGGCAGGGGAGCGACGGAGTTCTTCAGGATCGCGAGGGACCACTTCCCCGACCACAGGTGGGACGCCTCGGCCCTCCTTTCGAGGGTCCCAGACCCGTCCAGCGTGTCCAGGGCGCTCCGCCCGGGGATAGTGGGGGACTGGTCGAGGAAGGTGATGTACGGGTCGGACAACCCCTTCCTCAACCAGAACAACTCCATCGACACCATCGGCGCCATCTTGGGCAGGGAGCTCGACCTCACGGCCCTCGAGGTGGCGAACATCCTGGGCCTGAACGCGCTCGCGCTCTTCGCCAACGGCGCCGACGGGATGGACGGTGGCGGCCGTCCAGCGCCACCGGCGATGACCGTCCCTGGCCAAGTCCCGTTCTCAGGCACCCTGGAGGATGGCGCCCTCTTCCTGGCGGTCATGCTGAAGGGCCTGCCCCAGAACATGAGAAGGGTGCGCTTCGTCCCGCTGCTGGCCGCCGAGCCACAGCCCCGGCTGCTGCCCGAGCTGGGGGTGCTGCACGTGTCGGGGCGCGAGGAGAGCGGGACCTCGTTGCTCTCGGTCCAGCTGGGGGCCACGGGTCGGATGGGGTTCATGGCAATCGATTGTCCCGCATTCCCGCCCGCTGCCCTCGGGGACCCCCTGTCCCAGCTCGTCGCCGATGGCCTCGTCGCCGCGGCATCGAGGCAGCCAGGTTGCCAGGCGGCCACGATGGCGGAGGCGCTCGTGCTGTCACGGTTGGGCACCCGTGGCGGGGAAGAAGCCCAGGAGGATTGAACGATGGACCGGACCGCTCTCACCCTCAAGTTCGCTGCAATCGATGAATCGAAGATAGCCCTCTCCCCGGCTGACGCTGCGACGCTCGGTGTGGACGTCGGGGACATAGTGAGGGCCATGGACGAGAACTCCATGGAGCTCGGCGGCGCCAAGGTCGAGGTCAGGGGCGACGTCGAGACGGGCTCGTTCCTGGCCAGCGAGCAGTTCGCCGAGTCGCTCGCCATGGACGAGGGCTATCCGTACACCCTCGAGCGTTACGATGGCGAGATGGACGTGTCGCTCGAGACGGTGATCCTGGACATCACCGAGATGGGCGCCAGGACAGACATGGGGAGGAGCGTCACGAGGGGGCATAGCGCGTTCGAGGGCTTCCTCCGTGGCAAGGTCATCAATCGCGGGCTGAAGCTGAGATGGTCCGAGATGGGTGTGAACATCGAGGTCCGGCAGACGGTCCCGCCCCTGCGGGACAACCAGTACGTCATAGTTGGGGACATCGCCAAGATGGAGCTCTACGCCGTCGGTGTCCCGTTCAACGGCATCCTCCTCGTGGACGTCAGCAAATCCATGAACGAGACGGACATGGTCGTGGATGACCGCGTCCTGCCCATGCTCAGCAGCCTCCACTACCTGGCGGACAATGCTATGCCGGCCATGCACGACTACATCGCCCGCATCGAGAAGAGCGATCGGATACGGAGGATCGACTCGGCGGCCCTGTCGGCGATGCTGTACCTCTCCGAGAAGGTGGCGAGGGGCCAGGGGGAGAAGACCGCGATCATAACGTACTCGGACCGCGCAGAGCCGCTCTCGTACAGCCTCAGGGAGGGCGATGCCGTGATAGAGGTCCCATGGTACGACCTCTCCAAGGGCAGCGTGGGGGAGGATGAGAGGCGGGAGGCCGCCGTCGTCATCGGTGATGCGCTGCTGATGCGCATCGAGCGGGCCGAATCGAAGAACACCAACATGGAGGCGGCGCTCCTGCAGGCCAAGAGCGTGATAGAGATGATGAAGGCCAAGGAGGCCGGGTCCGCTCAGGGCCCTCCCAAGCCCATCATGGTCGTCTTCCTCACCGACGGCGAGTACAACGTCGGTCGCTCACCTGTGCGGGTGGTCCAGGAGGCCTTCAAGGCCCTCGAGGGGGTCGTGGTCCACACCGTGGGGATCGGGGGCAGCGTCGACGAGGCGCTCCTGAAGAGGGTCGCCGAGCTCGGGGGGGGGGAGTACTGCAAGGCCCAGAACCTCGTGGAGCTCGTCGACTTCTACAGCAGGAACGCGAAGCGGTTCGGGACCAGCGCCTTGCTGAGATGAGGGACCCCGGCCCCTACGTTGAGAGGCCTGCGGGGGCGCGATGACCTGTGAAAGGTCACGGCCCTCGCACAGGGATCTGCTTGGTCACGTCGCCACCCATGGTCGATTGGCCCCCCGAGGCCTTGATGGTTATGAAGGCCCCTTCGCTGCCAGGGAGGTCGAACGTGAGGTCGTCAATCACCGCCTTGCCGTATTTATCGGTCGATGCTGGTATCATTGTGAATCCAGGGCCAGTGATCTCGACCTTGGCACCATCCACGCCGCTGTTCTTGGTGTCGAGGACCTTCAGTTCCAACTTGATCTTGGCGGGGCTGGTGCTGCACTGATAGAGCGTCCCGCTCTTCCACTCGGCGTTTTCAATAACCGTGATGGTGACCTCTATCTTGTCTATCTGGTCCTTGCTGATGTTAGAAATAAGGTACGCGATCGTCGCTATGACCAGGATGGCCACGATAATGGCTATCAGGAGCGTGATGGCCTCCATGCCCCCGTCCTGGGGCCTGAACCGATGCAAGCGATAACTCCCTCTCCTCAACTCGTTCCCCTCCATCGAGTGGTCGTGTAATGTTGAAGCAGGGTATATATAGTTTGCCAGGCGATAGAATTTGGCCAGGGTCGAATGGGAGGGCCTCCCTCATCGAGGGGCCGTCCCTGCGTCCCTGCGTCGAGGATGCGAGCGGGTCGGTCGCACCGGAGGTCGGGGGTCGCCATCGAAAGATGGTGCACATCGAGCAAGAAGGTCGGTCGAGGTGCTGACCATAGGGGCCGGGTGGAGGGCCGTCACCGATTGCCATGGGGATGGTCATCGGGGGGCGGGTCGCATCCGGGGGCGCGAAGCACTGACGGGAGACCGAGTCGGCCCCCCCATACCCTTGTCGATGGGAGCAAGAACCTGGGGACCGATCGACTGCACCGCCCCTCTCGCTTGGATTGGCATCTGGGGAGGGAACGAAGGATTATATAGTGACCCTTCCTATATTCCAAGGCGGAGGAAAGGTGGATCCCATGTTCTGTGGGGGATGTGGTGCCCAGCTCGTCGAAACCGCGATGTTCTGCCCGTCTTGCGGTCGCAAGGTCGAACTACAGCCCGTCCAAGGTGGTGCGGCCCCGCCCACGGGCGGCCAGGGCGCGGGAGCCTCCGGGACCCAGCTCCTCTGGACCCCGCCCCCTCAGCCCCAGCAGGCCGCGCCCCGACCGCCGCCACCACCGCCTCCCGCGGCTCCATGGGGTCAGCCCATGCCCCCCGTCCAGGCCACGCCGCAGAGCTATGTCCCTGTGAGCCCGGTGCAAGGTCAGGCACCGGCACCCGCATGGGCGCCGGCCTATACCCCGCCCCCGTACCTCCCGGCGCCGCCCGCCGGGGCCGCAACCACAGCGGCCGGAGGGCCCTCCGGGCTGACATCCAAGGTGAGGGGCCATGCCCGTGGCCTTCCCGCGTTGGTCAGGGCCTCCACCGCGAACAAGGTCCTGGCGGTGGCGATGGCGATGGGCATCATCGGCGCCCTCCTCCTTCTATTCGGCCCTCTGGGCTCGTACAGCTCCAGCACCACCACCAGCTCATCCAACAGACACTACAACGGGTACACGGACACGTACTACTACACCACCGACTACAGCACCTCTTGGAGCGACACGACACTCACCATCGCCTCTGCACAGTTCGGTCTGTCTGGCCTCCTTTCAATCATCGCACTGCTGGCCGGTGTCTTCCTGGTGTACAGGTCGATGCTGACCGACGACCCCGTTAGCAAGTGGAAGTACCTGCGTCGCGGCTTCCTCCTCCCCATCGTGGCCATAGTGGTCATGTTCGTGACGGGAGCGGCGTTCGCGAGCTGGGCCGACTCCCAGGAATACGATGAGATCGGTATCGAGGCGGGGCTCGGATGGGGTGTGATATTCAGCATCCTTCAGATGGTACTTGTGCTCGGAGCCTCGACCCGTATCCCGAGACCCGCGGATGTGCGTCCGCTCCTCCACCCCGCGATCATGGCCCCCGTGGAGAGGGCCACATCCATGGTGCGCCAGGGGTCGAGGTCGGCCTTGAACCAGTCCAAGCCCGAGCTGATGGCCCCCCAGGGGATGCAGATGCAGTCAGGCGGTCCGGTCAGCAGCGGTCCAATGGGCGCTCCATACTACCCTCCGATTGGCACGGCCCCTCCACCGTACGGGTACCCACCGCAAGGGGGTCCACAGAGGTAGCACGGGATCCGATCGATGCCTGGCGACTCAAGAAATAAAGTGGCCCGCCCAAGTCCCGGAGTTGTCTCCCATGTTCTCCACCATAAATGGGAGCGTCGTCTTGTACCCTCTCGAGTCGCAAAGGGGACCGTTGTAGGAGGCTGACCGGTCAAGTGACGATGGCCGTGCGCCCGAAACCTATTAGTGGACATCCTCCCATCCCCCGGTGCCAGCACTCGGATGGCGATTGACATGAGGAAGTGGGCCCTCCCGTCGGCAGTCATCATCCTCTTGGCCATGCCCATGCTCCTGACATGTGCGGCCGATGCCTCACCGGACCCCCTGAACCTCCCCCCGGAGGTCCTCGGCCGTGCCCCCCTGGACGCCACGCCCGGTGTGGAGTACTACTGGGACATTGACGCCCAGGACCCCGACGGCGACAGGCCCGCGTTCACCCTCCTCGAGGGGCCCGTGGGCGCGACCCTGAACGGCACCACGGGGGAGCTCAGATGGACGCCGCCCCAGGGGACCGAGCCCATCTCCATCCAGATAGCGTTCAGCGTGGAGGTCTCGGACGCCACCGACGCCATCTACGTCAACTTCACGGTCCGGTTGCGGTACCCCTCGGACGAACCCCCTGCGATCATCGGGAACCTCACGAGGCTCAATGCCAAGGGTGACACCGAAATCGACCTGGGACAATACATGTCCGACCCGGACGACCCCATCACGAACCTCACCTGGCGCATCGAGCAGCAAGACCAGTCGGGCTTCTCGGCCAAGGTGGTCGGGCGCAAGTTGCTGGTCGCCCTCGAATCCAGCGAGAAGGGCACGGGTTCGTTGACGTTGGTCCTCGAGGACCCATCGGGCCTCTCCGACCGCAGAGAGGTCGAGGTCGAGTACGACGGGACGATGGACGTCGTGTACGGCGTCATGTGCTGGGTCATCATCATCGTCATCGTCGCGCTCATCGTCGCGATGGTCACGCTCAGGCACCGCTCTCGGTCGATGGCGGCAGCGCCTGCGCCCGGTCAGGGAGACAAGACGGTCGGTGGCAGATGGGTCCCCACGGGCCCTCCGTGCGTGGTCGAGGACGTCCTCGTCGTGTACAGGGACGGACGGCTGATCGGGAGGTACGGCACGGCAGGGCACATGACCCAGGACGCCGACCTGATGTCCGGGATGCTCATCGCCGTCCAGGGCCTGGTCCAGGACGGGTTGCACGACGGTGGCGAGCTGGAGAGCATCAAGTACGGCGACAACATCCTCCTGGTCTCGAGCGGGTCGTTCGTCAACCTCGTGGCCGTCGTCTCCGGGACCCCGGACGACGCCCTCATCGAGGAGATGCGGACGATGGTCCAACGCATCGAGGAGAGGTACACCGATTCCATCGCCAACTGGACGGGGGACCTCTCGACCTTCTCCGACATGGGCGAGGTGGTGGAGCCCCTGCTCTCGCGCAATCCTGCAGGCGGGAGCGAGGCCATGGGCGCCGATGCGCACTGACCACGGCCCGACGCGTGGCAGGGCCAATCGCGGGACGTGCAGAACGGCCCTCGTCTCTCAGGCCCTATCCACTGGGGACAATCGCCCAGTGCGCCAGTGTGCCACCGGCCGGTCGTGGCGACGGCACCCCTCGTATGTGGTGGCTCAGGGGTCTGCGGCATCGATGGTCAGTTCGGAAGGGCCGTCCGGGACCGGCCATCGTAAGGTATTTCAACGTACCTCGCCCAGTATGCCCCCCTTGGAGGGAGGTCGGGCATGGCATTCTGTTCGTTCTGTGGCACCACGCTCCATCCTGGGGTCGCATTCTGCTATGCATGCGGGGAGAAGGTCCTGCCTCCCCCCCAGGCCGCCCCCGGGGCACCGCCTCCCCCGCCTGCGCCTGCCGCAGTCCCCCAGCAGCAGACAGTCCCGACGCCCTCCCCGGCTGTCGCTCCTGTTCCCGCACATGGTCCGCCGTCCCCTCCGAAGGCCCCCCAGGTGCAAAAAGAGGCCCCCTCGGTCGAGCAGGCGCCGCCCCAGGTCGCGGTGGCCAAGGGCACCTGCCCCCGATGCGGGAAGGAGCTGCGACCAGGGATGGCATTCTGCGTGAGCTGTGGGGCCAAGGTCGACGCCCAACACCCCGCGCCCCCGACCTCCCAGTCCCCGCCCTCGGCGCCGAAGCCCCCGAAGGCGGAGGAGGCCATGGCGGCTCCCAAGGCGCCCGCTCCTGCGGGTGCGTCCTGCGCAAAGTGCGGCAAGCCGCTCGAACCGCAGGCGAGGTTCTGCCCGTCCTGTGGCACGGCCGTTGAGGCCAAGCCGGCGACGGCCGCCCCCACGTCACCGGTCCCGACGCCCGCACCGACCCCACAGCCCGTCCAGCTCCCGGCCCCGACACCGGTCGTGGCAACGGCGCCCGCTTCACAGGCGCCGACCGCACGGATATGCGCGGGATGCGGGAAGCCGCTCCACCCCCAGGCGGTCTTCTGCATAAGGTGCGGTAGGAAGTCGGAGGTGCCCCCCGTCACCTCGGTGACTGGTTCATCGTGAAGGAGACGACGGACAAGACCGCGAGGTCGGTGGACAACTACATGGCCGACGGCGTGGTCTCGCTCGGCATCCGCCCCTTGCGGGACCAGCCGAACGAGTGCCGCAAGGTCGCGCGCATCTCAAAGCCCAGGGGCACGAAGCGCTCCAACAACATCATGCAGGTCGACAAGGACCGCGAGGGGCTGAGCCTGCTGCCGCTCGAGCAGGAGATCTGCGGGCTCAGTCCGTGAGGCGGCGGGATGTCCAATCCCATAATGAGTGCAGGGTCTACCTGACGGAATGTCCCTCTGTCTCCAATCGGGCCATTGGGACATATGCACGTCTTTGTCAGGATGCCCCAAATCCTCAGGCAAATCAATTGACATCGGAAAGCGGTGACCTTGGTGCAGGGAGTGTCTCATTCCACTGGCCATTTCACCAAGTGTGGGGTTCCCTGAAAACCGTAAAAGACCGTCAAGGCATTCCCCTTATTATATGACCGGAAGGCTTTTTAATACCCTGGGGCCATAGATTCCCGGTAAGGGAGGGAAGCCCGGGTGAGGAAGTCACTAGTGGTGGGGGTCCTAGCGGTCCTGCTCGCATTGCCAACCTTCGTAGGCCTACCGCATGAGGCCCCCGCGGACGGTCAGCCTTGGGACGAGGCTCAGGTCGGACCGCGCATCACCGCACCGAATCTGGCCGAGGTCTCCGAGATATTCCGTGGCCTCCAGGGTTTCTTCACCGAGAACCTCGGCCTGGTCGACAATCCCGAGGTCAGATTCTACGCGCAGGGGGACGCTCTGTCGGTTGGGTTCACGCTCGATGGCCTCATCCTATTGCTGTCAGATGACCGCACTTCGGATGGCACCTCGACCGGTGAGGGCCCCTCCGAGACCTACGTTCTCAAGCTGTCGTTCGAGGATGACCGGTCGGTGGAGCCCGTGGGCTTCCATGCGGTGCCGCACTTGACGAACTCATTCGTCGGCAACGACGCATCGAAGTGGGTGCGCGGGGCCAGGAGTTTCGAGGAGGTGAGGTACGAGGGCCTGTACGAGGGCATCGACCTCAGGTTCCACTTCAAGGATGGACGCCTGAAATACGACTTCATCCTAGCCTCGTGGGCGGACCCCGGCTCGGTGCGGATGAGATACGATGGTGCCACCGGGCTCCGTGCGGACCCGGAGACCGGCGACATGTTGGTCTCGACGCCCATGTGCACGCTCAGGGACGAGCGGCCCGTCATCCTCTGGGAGGCGGCGGGTATGGCAAGGAGCTGCCCTGGCGATTTTGCGCTCGGCGGGAATGGCTCTTGGGGTTTCGCCCTGCCCGAGGGGGTTCCGCGTGGCGTCCCGATGACCATTGACCCTGGACTGGCATGGTCTACGTTCCTCGGGGGTTCCGGGAGGGATACCCTCTACAGCGTGGCTGTGGATAAAGATGGGTCAGTATATGCCGTCGGACAGACCGACTCGATCAACTACCCGACCACTTCGGGAGCCTACGACCGCACGCAGAACCAATATAAAGGGCTCGTGACGAAACTGGACCCATCGGGCTCAACGATACTGTTCTCCACCTTTTTCGGGGGGACGAACAGCACTGTCCCGGGTGGTAGCACTGTGACCCAGTCCGCTGGAATGACACCCGATGGGAACCTTGCCCTGGCGAGCATCACATATTGCGATGATTGCCCGACAACGCCGGATGCCATCTACGCGACACATAGGGGTAGAGCAGACATTTACTTCCTCGTCCTCAATCCACAGGGGAGCGACTTGGTCTATGCCTCATACCTTGGAGGAAGCGATCGGGACGTCGCGCATGACCTCGTCATCGACGATGAAGGCGCCGTCGTCATCGTGGGCGAGACCAGCTCTCCCGATTGGACGGTCCCGCCCAATACGTACTGCAGCACCTACAATGGCGTCAATGACGTGTTTGTCCTGAAGTTGAGCCCCACGTACCATGAGATACGAGCGATGACCTACCTCGGTGGGACATCTAACGATATGTCCTACCAGACCGACGTCGATTCCGACCAGAACATCGTGGTTACGGGCGGGACATTCTCGACCGACTTTCCAACAACACCGGGTGCCTATTGCACGACCCATGCAGGATACCTCGACAGCTTTCTCACGAAGTTCGACCCGAATTGCACAAGATTGATCTTCTCCACAATGTACGGGGGGACTGGCCAGGACGATGGCTGCCGTCTCCGTGTGTGCGGTGATGGCAGGATCTGGGTCGGGGCCGAGACGACCTCCCCGGACTACCCCGTCACTCCTGATGCCCAATACGATAGCTTCTCGGGAGATGTCGATCCTGGCATCTCGGTCTTTGATGCTACCGGGTCGCGCTTGCTTTATAGCACCTACTTCCCGGGGACGAGATACGAATCGGTCTACGGCTCGGCTATCGATGAGAAGACGAATCAAATCTATTTCTACACCCGCAGCAGCTCAACCGTGCTGCCAACGACCAAGGGATGCTATTGCCCCGTGTACTCCGGAGGTTCCAATGATTTGCTGGTCGTCGGTTTCAACCTCACAACTTACAAGTTCGATTACTGCACGTACATAGGTGGGTCGGGGGTGGATAATGTCGATCTCTCATGGGGCGACACCATGATGGTCGATGATGAGGGCTATCTCTACCTCGCAGGAACGACTGCCTCCACCGATTTCCCGACGACCGGGCAGGCGGCGACCCGTGCATACGCCGGAGGTACATTCGATGGTTTCGTCCTCAAGCTCGACCCGAGGCCAATCCAAGACCCGCCGGAAAAACCGACCGGTCTGGTATCGAGGCCTGGCAACAATCAAGTTGAGGTCATGTGGGATAGTCCGACAGCAGAAAACTACAAGGTTCACAAGTACCAGGTCTTCAGGTCGCCCAGGGACAGGCTGGGGCCAGATGCCATCAAGTGGTTGGTCACAAAGGGAACATCATACAAAGACATGACGGTACAGAACGGGAAGACATATTATTACTGGGTCTCGGCCTTCAATAGTGTGGGGGAAGGCGCCCTCGCCGGACCGGTGGATGGTCGGCCCATGGGGTCGCCCAGCGCGCCGCAGAACCTCGTCGCGCAGAGCGGAAACGGACGCGTCACGCTCACCTGGACGCCCCCGGCCACCATGAGTGGCGGGCAACTGCTAGGTTATGTCGTGCTGAAGGGTGGCAACAGCCATGAGCTCGTGCAACATGCCTTGATCGGCGCAGATGATAGGTGGGAGGACACGGAGGTCGAACTGGGCAAGACCTATTTCTATTCCCTGAAGGCTTTCAATGAGATATTCTCTGGTGAGCAGAGCTCGATTGTCGGTATCAAGGCAAGGGATAGGGCCTCGGCACCATTGAAGGTTAGTCTGGTGCCCATCGACAGGGGCGCTCTCATCTCATGGCAACCCCCCTTCAGCAATGGGGGCGCCACGATCCTTGGTTATCACATCCTCAGGGGACCATCCGAGGAATCCATGGAGATTGTCGGGATCACGTCACCATCCGAGCGGTCCCTCCCCAACTATGGTCTGACCAACGGAGTGGAATACAACTACAGTGTGGCAGCTTTCACCGAGGTGGGCATGGGCTACCCTAGCGAGCCTCTCACGGTCAAGCCAACCGGCACGCCCTCAGAACCACGCAACTTCATCGCGATGAGAGGCGACGGGTCCGTACGCCTGATATGGGATTCCCCCGCGAACGATGGCGGATGGCCAGTGACGGGTTATAAGGTGTACGCGGGGAAGGAAATCCTCGTGGAAATCGAATCGAACCTGAATGCGACGTATTACCTTCACACAGGATTGACGAATGGCGATCCATGGTATTACTCCATTAGCGCAATGAATAGATTGGGGGCGGGCCCAAAGAGTAACATCTCGTTCGCTGTCCCTCTCGGACAATCGGAAGCTCCCGCTTCATTCATCGTGGAACCGATGAGGGGTATGGTAAGGCTCTCATGGTATACCCCCCTCGACACAGGAGGGGCACCCCTCTTCGAGTACCGCATCTATCGTGCGATGACGGATTCCCCTTTCGAGTATCTGAAGGGATTGGCCACCACGGCCCTCAATTATTGGGATTACGAGATCGTCAACGGAAGGACGTACAAGTACTATATCGTCGCGGTGACGGAGATGGGCGAAGGGCGTTCGACATCCATCGAATCGGCCATCCCATATGGGTCTCCAGGCAGACCATCAGGTCTATTTCTGGAGGCCGGCGACCGCAGAGTGACACTCCATTGGACCGCTCCGGAGAACGATGGAGGAAGAGCAGTCGAGGGATACAGCATTTTTCGCGGCCTCTCCCCCCAGTCTATGGTGGAACTTCTCAAGGTCACGCCACAGGAGACCTACACGGACATGAGCACGGAGCTCACGAACGGAGTCGATTATTACTACAGCATCAGAGCGCTGAATGAGGCGGGCGAAGGACCCGAATCGGACGTCATGACCGCACGTCCTGCGGGGGTCCCTGGCGTGGTCTCGGATTTCGCTGTCACATCAGAAACGGGAACGATCATACTCACATGGAAACCGCCGGCCATAGGGGGAGGTCGCTCCGTCATCGGCTACGTGATATACAGGGGCAGGACCATATCGGGGATGGTTGCCTACAGGACCCTCGGTACGGCCCTGAGCTTCTTGGACCTAGACGTGGAACTGGGCGAAAGCTACTTCTATTCCGTTTCCGCCGTCAATACCGAGGGCGAGGGTGACATTGCCACGCCGAGGCTCATCGAGGTACCCCCGAGGATGTCCGGTGGTTGGACCGGAGAATCGGCCCTCTACTGGGTTCTTGTCATTGTGGTGCTCAGTGTCATGACCTTGATGGTCATCGTCGTCCTCGTGCGTAACAGGTTCACCCGCCCACCATCACGTCATGGTTCTTCTAAAGAGAAATCGGCCAATCGGACTGGTGGCAAAGCAGATGGTAGGGGTGGTGGTCGATGATACCGGCGCGTTTGACGGCTCCCCTCATGGCCGTCCTTGTCATCTTGCCCGTCCCATCCGTGCTCCTCCCGGACTTGGGGGAGGACCCGGTGGATCTCGGAACTGTCTCGCCACCCCTTTCTATGGACGGCGGGTCATCAAAGGCGTTGGAAGGTTTCCGCAACCTCGATGGGCACTTCATAGAAAACAAAGGCCAGTTGGACAATGCGGATGTCAGGTACTACGCGTTGGGGGACCCGCTCTCCGTGGGCCTCACGCCTACAGGTTTGATCCTCACGCTGTGCGGTTCGCCGGACGGGGGCACGACCACAGCGAGTGCCATTCATCCCGAAATGGTCGTGTTCAAGCTCAACTTCTTGGGAACCGCCCCAGTCGAACCCTCCCCCTGCGCGGTTGCGACGCATCCCACAAACTACTTTATCGGGAACGATGCCTCGAGATGGGTCCAGGGCGCGAGGAGCTATTCAGAGGTTCGCTATAGCGATATCTATCAGGATGTGGATCTCAGGCTCTACTTCAATGAAGGTATGCTGAAGTACGAGTTCCTCGTCGGGACGGATGGTGACCCAAGTTCCATAAGGCTCGGTTACGAGGGAGTGGACGATGTGAGGGTAGAGGCGCTTACGGGCGACATGCTCGTGCGCACCGCCATCGGCACCATCAGGGATTCAAGGCCCATCATCACGTCCACGAGGGGTGAGAGGGAGACACGCATCGATGCCAGCTTCGAGCGCCCCGAAAAGGGGGTCTTCGGCTTCAATGTTCCTCATGATGTCCTCGGTCAAAGGCCTTTCATCATAGACCCCGGTCTCCGGTTCAGCACATATCTGGGAAGTGCAAAGCGCGATGAGGTGTTCTTCTCCACTGCAATCGATTCCGATGGCAACATCATGGTCGGGGGTTACACCGGTTCTAACGATTTTCCCACAACACCAGGTGCGTACAATCGCACATGGAACGCGTACAAGGCCTTCATTGCCAAGTTCGACCCGACACTCTCGGCCATGTTGTTCTCAACCTTCTACGGGGGAGATGAATCCAATTCATTGTCCGCGACATTCGACTATAGCATTGACGTCCTCAAAGATGACAGGATCCTCGTGGTAGGGCATACGACCGCGAGCAACTTCCCTGTCACGGATGATGCATTCGAGGAGCACTACCAGGGATTGTCAGATGGATACATTGTGGTTTTGAGTGGGGATGGGGGGTCGCTCCTCTATTCCTCTTACTTCGGTGCGGAACAGGACGACGGGGGGTTCTCGACCGCGCTCCTGCAGGATGGCTCGCTCCTGATCATGGGAGCCACCGCATCATCCGGACTGCCCACCACCCCTGGCGTATTCCAGACGACGAAGTCCAAAGGCACCGATATCTTCCTGGCCAAGTTCGACAGCTCCCTGAAGCGGCTGGTCTTCTGTACCTACATCGGGGGCTCGGCCGAAGATATGTGCATCTCCGGTGGAACGGTGGGCTGTGACCTATATGGTGACATATACCTGGTCGGTTATACATCCTCAGGTGACTTCCCGACCACCAGCAATGCCTACAGGAGGATACCCCAGGGAAACCTCCCTGACATGTTCTTCATGAAGCTCACTTATAACGCGAGCCGTCTCCTCTACGGTACTTATCTAGGTGGTGATGGCGAGGATTATCCCGTTTGGCTCCATGTGACACAGATCGGACAGGCCTACGTCCTTGGTTACACGAATTCCAAGGACTTCCCCGTGACCGTCGATGCCGCCGACACAACACTCGATGGGGCTTGGGACGGCTTTATCCTGGCGCTTGACCAGTATGGCTATCCCAGATACTGTACACTGTTCGGAGGAGATGGCGATGATTGTATCTATCGTGGGGTTTTTAATCCAGAGAGGGATCTCATCATATTCGCCGGCGAGACCTCATCAACCGACCTTCCCTGGACGACCGGCTGCTATTGCCCCGTGCTTGCTGGCGGGCATAACAACATCTTCGTTGGGGGGTTCTCCAGGATATCCTATTCCCTCAGGTATTGTACCTACATGGGTTCCCCGGGTACCAATTCACAAGATTCTTCGACGATACGGCGCCTCTCCCTCAAACGGGAAGGCGAACTGGTCATGGCGGGGCTCACAAAGTCGACGGACTTCCCCACCACCCGAAGTGCATTCATGAGGGTCGGTTGCGGTCTGAACTGGGATGGGTACCTCTTTGTCCTGGACCCGACCCCAGTCCCGCCACCTGTGGCTCCCACAGGATTCAGCGCCCTTGCTGGCGATGCCCATGTGAGACTAGAATGGGACAGGCACATCAATGAGAGCTATGTCACACTGGGGTACGCGCTCTTCCGCGGGCTCACTCCAGACCAGCTGGACCTCTTGGCCAATACCACCGCAAACACCACGTACGAGGATACCAACGTCACCAATGGCAAGCGGTACTATTACGAGGTTAGGGCCATAAACAGCATGGGTGCGGGTGAAGCTGCCGGTCCCTTGGAGGCAAGGCCCATGGGCATGCTCTCCGAGCCCCAAAACTTGACGGCGAGCACTGGCGAAGGGACCGTCGTCCTTACCTGGGACCCTCCGAGCTCAACTGGCGGCGTGGAGGTCCTCGGCTACCACATCCACAGAGGTTCATCGGACACCAACCTGATACCACAGGATTCTGTCATCTCGCAGATGAATTTCACGGACACCAGCGTGCTCCCTGGGACCTATTACTGGTACGCAGTCGTGGCCTACAACGAGCGGGGCAATGGCACCGTGAGCACTCCGTTACAAGTGAAGGCGCTGGGCAGGGCATCCGCGCCCACGATGCTCAAGGTCAACGCGGGGAACGGATGGGTTGACATCACCTGGGGTCCTCCGGAATCGACGGGAGGAGCACCCATCCTCGGCTACATGGTCTTCAGGGGACCCTCGCCCGAGGAGATGGCACCTTTGTGCAGCACAAGCCCGCAGGGATTGGGCCACAATGATACGACCGTCGAGGGCGGAGTAGTCTACTACTACTGCGTCGTCGCCATGACCGAGCCGGGCGAGGGCCGTCCTACCGAGGTTCTCAGCGCGCGACCCACGGGCGTTCCTGGGCCACCGCAGGGTCTCGCGCTAAGGGCGGGCGACAAGCAGGTCCGCCTCACATGGACGGGTCCGCTGACCGACCGCGGCATGCCGGTCACGGGTTACAGGGTCTATCTCGGTGCCGACCCCGACTCGCTCAAGCGCGTGGAGAGCCTCGGCGATGTGCGGGAGTACACACGCAGGGAGCTCGAGAACGGGATCATGTACTACTTCGCGGTCTCGGCGGTCAACCTCAACGGCGAGGGCCCCAGGTGCGCTGCCATTCCCGCTATACCCCTGGGCGTTCCGGATGCGCCCGTCAACCTGACGGCATCGGTTGCGGTCGACCAAGTCAGGCTCCGCTGGAACCCACCGCTGGACACCGGGGCCGCTCCATTCCTCGATTATGTCGTCCTGCGGGGGGCCTCAAAGGATGCGCTCATGCCATTGTTGGCATCCCCCCTAAGGGATGCACGCGAGTATTTGGACACGGACGTGGAACTAGGCGCCACGTACTTCTACAGCGTGCTGGCCATCAACCCGTACGGTGCGGAGGGCCCGCGGACGGACTGCGAGGAGGTGCTGGTCGCGGTGCCTCCAGGTGCGATAACCGGCTTGACGGTCGACGCTGGGGATGGATGGGTGAACCTGACATGGGCTCCTCCCACCACCACAGGGGGTCTTCCCGTCACTGGCTACATCGTCCTCAAGCGGACCGTGGACGGGGACCTGGCGGAGGTCGCGTACCCAGGGGAGACCTATCTCAAGGATGTCTACGTGGACAACGGCATCACGTACTTCTACGCGGTACGTGCCATGAACAGGGCCGGGTCAGGGCCGTACGAGGTCGTGGTGAACGCCACCCCGTGGGGAAGCCCTCCTGCGCCAGAGGGGCTCACCGTCCATCTTCGGGACGGTAAGGCCGTCGTACGGTGGGAGCCTCCATCGGGACCCTGCGCCCCAATCACAGGGTACGTCCTGATGAGGGGGAACTCCCTCACCATGATGAAAATCGTCGCCGAGTTGGGCTTGGAGACCGAGTACATTGATTCAAGCATCGAGCCCGGTAAGGTCTATTATTACACAGTGAGGGCGAGAGCCGCGGTTGGTGACGGGACCGAGGCAAAACCTGCGAGAATACAAGTACCCGAGGACCTGGGTCTGCTCAAGGTGGCGACAATAGCCATCGGTGTACTTTTCATGGTGCTTGTGATGTTCCTCATCGCGGGATGGCAACGTGCCAGGACGGTCAGGGCCGACGAGGAACACGAGGGTGAGCATCGAGGGGAACATACGGTGGACGACCAAGGCCCTCCGGAGGATTCATCGGACGCTGACCCGGTCGGTGAGGGCACAGACAAGGGTGTGGGGCCTTAGATTCGGACGGGGATGTCCTTTATGAATCGTTTAAGACAGCAAAGGTATCCGTTTGTTAAATAACCGCAAGGTTTTTTTATTCCCCAGGGTCTTGGTTGCTAGGTAAGGGAGGGAAGCCAGGTGAGGAAGACAGTGATGGTGGGGGTTCTAGCGGTCCTGCTCGCTTTGCCAACTCTCGTGAGCCTGCCGCAAGGTGCCCCTGCAGACGGGCAGTCCTCGGACGGGGCCCGGGTCGTCCCACGCACCACCGCACCAGACCTGGCCGAGGTGTCCGGGATGTTCCATGGCCTCCCGGGTTTCCTCACCGAGAACCTCGGCCCGGTCGACAACCCCGAGGTCAGGTTCTACGCGCAGGGGGATTCTCTCTCCGTAGGCCTCCCACGCGACGGGCTCATCATCACCCTCCTCCTCCTGGCATCGAATGGGGCGTCGCCCCCGGACGGGAAGGGCGATGTCCGCGAAGTCACCGGCGCACCCGCTGGGGGCACCGTACCTGCGGCCTGGTGGGGTGCGGGAACGGATAGCTGCATAGGACCCATGTGGGACCAGAACGGGCTCACGTTCATGGACGGCACGGGCACCTCGGCCACCACTGGCGATCCCTTCGCCTTCAACCTGACGGTGGAGGGCGGCGATGGGGTGCGGAACGTCCGTGTTGTTCACTGGTTCGGTAATCGCACCGCAGAGGCTCGCAACGAATCGATGACAGCGGTCGACATCGACGCGGGTGGTAATGGCACCTATGGCCACGACGGCCTCGTCGTCCCCTCGGACTCGCTGGCGCCCATCGGCTACTCGTTCGCGGCCATGGCACCGAACGGCACATGGGCCTCCACGCCCCCCAGGTCCATCGAGGTGATCGACAACGACCTACCCATGTTCGGACAGGACCTCTCGGACGCCGAGATGCTCACGGGCAGGAATGTGCGGCTGGCAACCGAGGTCCAGGACAACATCGGCGTGGACGAGGTCTGGGTGATGTACAACACAACCCAGCCGCCAGTGTTCCCCTATCCGACGATGGTCGAGGAGAGCCCAGGGGTGTGGAGCTACGACGATATCGCCCTCCCCATCGACTCGCTCGCGACATTCCACTACAAGTTCATCGCGATAGACACGAGCGGTGGGGTCCAGCACTCGGCGGAAAAGTCCAAGGTCCCGATTGATGTGGTCGCTCCCTCCATCGTTGCCGACCGCACGGGCGAGTGCGTGAAGGGCATAGCCACCAACATCACGGTGGAGGCCGAGGACAACATCGCCGTCGCATCCGCACACGTCACATACTGGCTCGGCGGGACGATGGTCGGGGACAACCTGACGATGGTTTCCAGGGGGTTGGGCATCTTCAGCATCGGGGTCGAGGTCCCGCGCCATCCGACGGGGCAGCTCACCTACATCGTCAACGTCACCGACGGCCGGTCATGGGCCACTGGGCCGATGTGGAACAGGACGCCCGTGAACAAGCCCCCGGAGGTGCAGGGGCTCCTTGAATGGCGGGTCACCGAGGGCATCTATGACGCCTTCGACCTCTCCACGCGCATCGTCGACCCGAACGACCCCCTCTCCGCCATCACGGTCACATGCTCCGCGCCCAACATCGACGTGGACGGTCTCGTCCTCCATGCCCGTTACGACGTGCCCATCCCGGACCATCTGTTCGACATCAACGTGTCGGACGGGGAGGACGTGACCCGCGCCCAAGTGTGGGTACACATCCTGAAGATGAACGACCCGCCAGTGTTCACCAGCATACCCCCGACGGGCGGCCAGGTCAACGTGACGTACTCCTACCAGGTCGCATACACCGACGAGGAGCGCGAGGACACCCACACCTTCTCGCTCGCCGCAAGGCCCGATGGCATGACGGTGGACGCGAACGGCCTCGTCACCTGGCGGCCCACGCGGACCCAGCACGATTACCAGGAAGTCAGCCTTACGATATCGGACAGCGAGGCGATGGTCCACCAGAGATGGACAATATTCGTGACCCCCGAGCCCAAGCCCAAGAACCAGGCCCCTGTGTTCAAGGGCTCGCCCCCGAGGGCGGCGCAGGTGGGAACGGAGTACAGCTGGGACGCCGAGGCGACCGACGCCGATACGGAGGACACGCTCTACTTCCACCTCCTCACGGGCCCGGCCAACTGCTCCTTCGACAACCGTACAGGCATGCTCAGATGGACACCTTCGTTCCCCGGGAATAATGTCTCGGTCGACGTGCCCTTCGAGCTCGAGGTCACCGATGGGTACGACCATGTGAGGCTGCCCTTCGTGGTGAGGGTCAGGAGCCTACAGGACGCACCGCCATCGATCATCGGCACGATGGACGACGTGACCATCACGGGCCCGTGGAGGACGGGGCTCTCGGAGCACATGAGCGACCCGGACGATTCCGTTGCGAACCTCACGTGGCGCATCGAGGTCAGCGACCCGGAGCTGCTGTCCGCGACAGTGGAGCTCGGGAAGCTCGTTCTGCGGCCAATGGTAGGTCGCCAGGGGAAGGCGGAGATCGTGCTCTACCTCGAGGACCCTTCGGGTCTCTATGACACCGTGACGTTCGATGTGCGGGTGGTGGAGGACGGGCCTGCCATCCCGGCGTGGCTTCTCGTGGTCCTCGCCGTCGTGCTCCTATTCATCCTAGCTGGCGGATTGAGCATGAGGCGCTCCGCCAGGAGGGAGGCCGCGCTCAGGGCGGCCGAGCGCGGCGAGGTCATCGCCGAGGTCGAGGAGGCACCAGCGGCGCGCGCGAAGGGCTCGGCCAAGCCCTCCTACATCGTAGAGGAGGTCCTCGTCGTCTACCGCGACGGGCGCCTCATCGTGGATTGCGCGCGCGAGGAGTGCCGCACGAAGGACGCCGACCTGATGTCGGGCATGCTCATCACCATCCAGGGCATCATCCAAGACGGGCTAGAGCGCGGCGGGGAGCTCGAGAGCATCAAGTACGGCGACAACACCATTGTCATGGCCTGCGGCGACCACATCAACGTCGCGACCGTCATCTACGGCGAGCCGGACGGCGAGCTGAGGGACAGGGTCGAGAGGATGCTCGCGAGGGTGGAGGGCTCCTTCGCGGGCGTCATCGAGGAGTGGACGGGCGACCTCGCGGTCTTCAAGGGGATCGACGGGATGGTCGCGCCCATCCTCAAGCCGACGGCCGGGCTCACGCGCGCGGACATCCAGAAGACGGGGGCCTACGTCGACGTCACGCTCCTTAGCGCGGTGGACTTCCACCGCGGCTACGTGCGGCTCAAGGTCGCGACGCTCAACGCGACCAAGGACGTAATCCTGGACGCGGCCGTGGAGGTGCGGTACGACCCGGACATGCTAAGGCTCGAGCGCATCGACCCGTCCACCATCAAGCTCAGGGGCGACCGCGCGACGCTAGGCAACGTCAAGCCCGGCGAGAAGAAGACGGTCGCGTTCCTGTTCGACCCGCAGATATGCCAGGAGACGCACATCGACGGCACGCTCACCTACTACGACACCAAGGGCGAGCTGCAGCGCCTCGAGATGAAGCGCCGCCAGGCCGACGTCGTCTGCCCGATATTCTTCACGAAGGAGCACGCCAACACCGCGATGCTGAGGCGGCTCATCAAGGAGAAGCTGGACCAGTCCGACGTGCGCCTGTTCACCTACACCAAGGACCTCTCGCCCGAGGTCGCGCTGGTCCTCGGCAAGTCCGTCGCGGGCGGGGACAACGTGCAGCTCGTGCGCGAGTTCGTGGTCGAGGGCCCGCCCTTCGAGGCCGAGGTGTGGTACTACGGCGAGACCAAGGCGAAGGGCTACCAGATGGTCATGCGCCTGTCGGTCCTCGACGAGAAGAAGGCCATCGAGTTCTTCGCGGCCTCGACGGCGATGGAGCCCGTGACGGGCCTGCTCGCGGAGTTCCGACGGGACCTCGAGCAAATGCTCGAGGAGAAGTACGCGGGGACGGTCAAGGTGCAGACGGTCCGCGACGAGGTGCTCAAGCGCGAGCTCGAGCTGCGGCAGCTGTTCCTGTTCACGTTCGGGGAGAGGGAGGACCAGGGTCAGGCCGGCTAGGGCCAAGGGACGGGCGAAGGGGCGGAACGAGGTGTCGAGCTCGCGCCGGCTCTAGCAGGAGAACCGCACCAACGCGCCGTGTGACGCCCACGACCAGACGCAATCGTAGCCTTTAAGAACCCCCCGACCATGCCTTCTCCCGGCGGTGCGTCGCGATGATAGTCACCGAGGGGTTGACGAAGCGCTTCGGCAAGCTCGTCGCCGTCGACGGGCTCGGCATCCACGTCCGCGAGGGCGATATCTACGGCTTCCTCGGCCCCAACGGCGCAGGCAAGACGACGACCATCCGCATGCTCGCGACGCTGCTCCGGCCCACGGCCGGCACCGCGCGCGTGATGGGGCACGACATCGTCGACGACCCCAACGCCGTCCGGAGGCTCATCGGCTTCATGCCAGAGCGGCCGGGCTTCTACGAGGAGATGCGCGCGCGGGACCTCCTGCGGTTCTACGGCCGGTTCTACCGCATCCCCCGCGCGCGGCTCGACGCGCGCATCGAGGAGCTCAGCCATCTCGTCGGGCTCGAGCGGTTCACCGACGCGAGGGTCAAGGGCTACTCGCACGGCATGCGCAAGCGGCTCGCCATCGCGGCCGCGATGCTGCACGAGCCCCGCATCCTCGTCCTCGACGAGCCCTCGACCGGCCTGGACCCCAAGGGCGTGATGGAGTTCCGCGAGATGCTGCGCGCGCTCCAGGCGCAGGGCTACACCATCTTCCTCTCCTCGCACGTGCTGCCCGAGGTCCAGCAGCTGTGCAACCGCGTGGGCATCCTGAGGAGGGGCAAGCTCGTCGCGGAGGACTCCATCGACGCGCTCACCGCGCGCCTCAAGGCCCGCACCAAGTCCCGCCTGACCGTGCGCGCGTCCGGGGTGACGGACGCGTTGCTCGCATCGTTGCGGGCGGTGCCCGGGGTCGTCTCGGCCGACCGCGCCGAGTGGGGCGTGATGGTGCTCGCCGAGCCCTCGGCCGACGTGCCCGCTGACGTGAACGGGGCCCTTGTCAGGGGCGGCGCACGGGTGAGCACCCTCTTCGCGCAGGAGCCCACGCTCGAGGACGTCTTCCTTGATGTGACCGGAGGTGAGGGCGGTGTCTGATGCGATGGGGCCATCGGCTGCCTCGCGTGAGGTCCCTCACACCGCATCACCATCATCGAACGGGTTCATGCTCCACCTCAAGGAGGACCTGTGGGGCGCCTCCGTCATCGCGTGGAGGGAGCTTTGGTCGAACCTGAGGTCCGTGAGGACGCTCGTCATGGTGCTCCTGCTAGCGCTCATCTTCCTGGGCGCGTCGTCCGGCTTCTCTAGCCTCTCGCAGGACGAGGGCGGGATCGGGGCCGAGGAGTCCTACTCCTACTTAGTCATCGCGATGGACCCGGACGCGCACCTCGACGACCTGGTCGTCCACGTGTACCGAACCCCCACGTTCGCGCCCGTCGCGGGCCGGAACGTGAGCCTCGCCTACGAGAGCGAGCTCGACCCCAGGTTGACGGACACGACCGACGGGCAGGGCGTCGCCGTGCTGCGGAACCTGACGACCGCCGTCCACATCCTGCGCGTGGAGCTGCGGCAGGAGGGCGGCGGTCCCCGCGGCGCCGGGGGGCCGCAGAGCTCCCAGGTCTTCGTCGGGGGGCAGGACTGGTACCACCCCCTGCTCTACATCGACGTGGGCTCGACCGACCTGGACTCAGACAACTGGGACGACGACATGGTGGCCTGGGTCGTGGACTCGAACGCCACCCCCGTCGCGGGCGCGGATGTCACGTTGAACGAGGTCATCTCGGCCACCACGGACGCGAGCGGCGTGGCACGGTTCGAGGACGTGAAGGAGGGAGAGTACAGCGTCAACGCGACGGCGAACGGCCTCCAAGGGCACAGCACCATCGGCCACGAGCCCACGGAGCAGAGGAGCGGCGTGTTCTTCTTCGCGCTCGAGGGCCCGGACCAGGTGCTCAACCTCGTGGCCCAGATCGCAATCGGGATGCTGGGGCCCATCTACGTCATCGCGATGTGCTTCGACACCATCTCGCGCGAGAAGCTCTCGGGCTCCATCGACTACCTCGTCTCGAGGCCGATGGGCCGGCGCGCGGTCGTCGCGGGCAAGTGGGCGGGCGTGGTCGCGGCCATCATGATGCCCATCATGCTCGTGTCGATGGCGGGCGTGTGGATAATCGCGAGGTCCTCGGACAGGTCGCCGTCGGGCGACGTGGTGGTCGGGTTCCTGGTGTACACGTTCCTGCTCGTCGGCGTGTTCGCGCTCCTGCAGATGCTGTTCTCGACGCTCGCCAAGACCACGGGCACGGCCGTGCTGAGCGGCGTGGGCCTGTGGATATTCTTCTTCATGCTCTTCAGCATCATCATCGTGCTCCTGGACGCGTACACCGACCTGAGCAGCGCGGCGCTCCGGAACGCGAGCTACCTGAACCCCGTGGACCTCTATGCGCTCTCCATGCAGGGTGCCGTCGCGGGGGAGCTCTCGGGCGGCATGCCCACGTGGGCGCCGCCGGTGGCCCTGGTGGTGTGGATGCTCGTGATGGCGGCGGTGACGACGGAGGTCTTCAGGCGGAGGGCCACCGAGTGATGCCAGCGCACGCCAGGGGACACCATCCAGCGCATTATCGGGGAAAGCCTTTATAGAACCCAGGTCATAGTCACCGGGGCCAGGCCAGACCATGGAATCCCCACCCCGGCCGCAAAGGTTCGCGACCGCGCTCGCGGTCCTAGCCATGCTCGCCCTCCCGAGCATGGCCACCATGCTGGCGGGCACCGACGGGGCCGGCATCGCGTCCGCCTGGGGGCCCCCCGAGGACCCCGTCTACTCCCACCTCCTGGTCGTGGCCCCGCGCGACTGGCACGACGCCATCGAGCCCCTCATGACGTGGCGCGAGCGCACCTCCAACGCGGAGCCGCACTTCCTGGCGCTGGAGGACGCCTACGCGAACGGCACCGGCCTGGACGGCCCGGCGCGCATCAGAGACGCCATCGCAAGGGCGGTCGCGGCCAACGGGCCCCTCAAGGCCCTCCTCCTCGTGGGCGACGGCGGCGTCGTCCCCGTGCGCCGCGTGTTCGTGGACATCACAGGGTCCGGCGATGCGTCCGACCCCCTCAACCTCAGGTGGACCGACGACTACTACGTCGTGGGCGGCGAGCGGACGTGGGACAGGGACGGCGACGGGAACTACGGCGAGGACGGCGAGGTGCTCGAGGAGGTCGCGCAGGCCTACACCTTCGGCACGCCCCCCGTGGGCCGCATCCCCGCCACGAGCTCGGTGCAGGTGTCCCAGTTCGTCACCAAGTTGCTCGCATACGAGCGCTCCCCGCCCGAGGGCGACTGGTACCGCCGGGCGCTGCTGGTCAGCGGCCTCATGGACGTCCCGAACGTGCTGGACAACCCGTACACGCCCGACGTCGACGGCGGGTACGACCCCGCCTCCGACAACGCCTACGAGTCGCACGAGCTGCTCAGGGCGGCGCTGGGCGGCGGATGGAACGTGACTTGGCTCTACGACTACCCCTACCGCGAGGGCGGGCGGTGGAACCTCTCCTTGGACACCCTCGACCACGGGCGCCTCGTCGAGGCGTTCGACCGGGGCAACGCGCTCGTCTCCATGAACGCGCACGGCTACACGGACGCGACCGGCATCTCGCACTACAACGGCACGGGCGTCACCAACTACTGGTGGGACTGGAGCACCGCCTACGACTGGCGCGACGCTGACCGGGCCGCCAACGGCGCCATGCTGCCGTGGGCGTTCATCGCCGCGTGCTACGTGGGCGACGTGTCGCTGCCCGGCGACAGGACCCTCGGGAGGCTCGTGCTCAACCCCGATGGCGGTGCCGTGGGCATGGTCGCCGGCAACGGCGAGAACTACAAGGGCGAGTTCGAGTACAACGGCTCGTACGGCAACTGGTGGATCGAGCGCGCGTACTGGTCGTTCTACCTCGGGGAGTGGGGCGTGAGCGGCCCCGGGGCCGCGCTCGTGGCGACGAAGTCGTCCTACCTCGACATGGTCACGGACGGTGGCGCGCCTCGCACGCCGCTGCTCGACGCCTACACCGCCGCCGACTACCTCAGCTACAACCTTCTCGGCGACCCGCTCACGAACGTGTGGAGGGACGCGCCCGGTCGCATGCGCGTGGAGGCCGTCGAGGACGACGGCCGGCTCTGGGCGGAGTACGGCATCGACGCCGTGAGGCTCCGCATCATCGACGACGCGGGCGCGCCCGTGCCCTACGCCCTGGTCGATGCGAGGTGGGCAGGTGGCTCTGCACGAGCGAACGGGGGCACCGATGGCTGGTACGGCCTCGATGTCCCCATCGACGCGGGCGAGCTCGACATCGTCGTGTGGCGGTACGGTCTCGTGCCCGTCGAGCTCAGGGTGCCAAGGCCCGTGACGGCACTCGACATGGAGGTCTCCGAGGTCCGGTGGTGGACCCCGGACGGCGAGCTGTACGGCCCCCCCGGCTCCAGCGAGACCGTCGACATCACCGCGATCATCGAGTCCCACGGCCGTTACGAGTACAACCAGACCCGCGTGCGGTTCCAGGCGAGCTACGAGGGCGGGCCGTCCATCACGCTCGCCCCCGACGCGTGGGTCGGCATCGAGGGCTTCGGCCAGGCCGCCGCGCACAAGACGTGGCTGCCCCCACACGCGCCCGGTGGATGGCGCCTGCGGGTCCAGGTCGACCCCGGGGGCATGCCCGATGCCAACGGGTCCAACAACGCAGTGGAGATGGACCTGTCCGTCAAGGGCCCGCCGCAGTGGGCGGGTATCCCAAGGAACGTCACCATCGACTGCCGCGGCACCCCGGGCGGCACGCTTGCCCTCGCGCCCTACCTGAAGGACCCGGACACGCCCCTGGACGGGCTGCGCGTGGAGGCGACCGTCATCGGGCTGGCCGCCTTGAAGGTGCGGCTCGACGTGGGCCCTGGCCTGTCGCTCAATCTCAACCCACTGCCAGGTGCACCTGGCTCATTCGAAATGCGCCTGGAGGTCACGGACGGGACCTACAACGCGTCAACAATCTTGCACGTCCGGCTCCTGAGGGACACACCATCGGTGAGGCTCGTCTCCCCGGGTCCCGTCGAGGTGCACGTCGGCGCGACCGCGAGCGGCGCGGTGCGCATCGAGCCCGTCGACGGGGGCGACGCCTCGGGCGTCTCGCTCATCGCCGAGGGGGGGCCCCAGGGCCTCCTACTGGACCCGTTCACGGGCGCGTTCACGTTCACGCCCGCCGTCGCGGGCGAGAACATCATGACGGTACGGGCGGTCTACGACCCGGGCGACGGCAACGCGACGGTCGCCATCGCGAGCACGACCCTGGTCCTACGCGCCACGAGCGCGACGGACCTGCCGCCAGGGCCCGTCGGCTGGACCCGGGTGCGGGCGGCCGCGGGCTCGACGGCCACGGTGCGGTTGCAGGCTGTCGACCCCGAGGACGGCGTGGTGACCTTCGCGCTCGCGGCCCCTGGCGGTCCGCTGCGCCCGACCGTCTCCGCGGATGGCCTCGTCACGCTTGACCTGGCCGACGCTGACACTGGTGACTACACGTTGGAGCTCGTGCTGTCCGACGGCAACAGGAGCGTGACCGTGCCCCTCGAGGTGGAGGTCACCCCGGCCCCCGGTGGGGCCGGCGGCACGGGCTACGGGCCCTACCTGGTGCTGGGCGCGGTGGCCTTCCTGGTGGCCGCGGTCGTGTGGCGCGCGCGTACGCTGCGGCGCGGGCGCGCCCCATCCAAACCGTAAAATCGGCCATGCGCGGTATCCCCGCCGTGCCACGGGACAGGGAGAGCGTGCTCGACCCACGCAACCTCGCGATGGTGATGGCCACCGTCATCATCTGGGCGTGCACGTTCCCGCTCATCACGCTCGCCCTCCGGGACCTGCCGCCCCTCACGCTCGCCGCCTTCCGGTTCGCGCTCGCATGCCCGATGTTCCTGGCGGTGCTCGCGTGGACCCAGGGCGGGTTCGGCGCTCTGCGCAGGCTCACGCGCAGGCAGTGGGGGCTCATCACCCTGTGGGCCCTCCTGTCCACGACGATTTCGAACATCACGCAGAACATCGGCATGCAGTGGACGTCCGCCTCCGTTAGCTCGGTGCTGCAGTCCTCGGGCCCCGTCCTGGGCATGTTCCTCGCCATCCTGTTCCTGGGCGAGCGCTACACGCACTTCAAGCTCCTGGGCGGCGTGCTCGCGACCGTGGGCACCGTCGGCATCGCGCTCGACATCGAGGGCGGGTTCCATGGCTCCACGGTCGTGGGCAACGTGCTGGTCCTGGGCTCGGAGCTGAGCTACATCCTCGCGGGGGTCGTGGGCAAGTACCTGCTGCGCGAGGTGGACCCCGTCACGCTCATGGCGGCGGCCTTCCCCATCGCGACCGCGCCCCTGGTGGCGGGCGCGCTGCTCGAATCGCCGGCCGCGGCCGTGGCCGCGGCCTCGGCGGGGACTTGGGGAATAGTGCTCTTCATGGCGACCATGCCCACGACGGTGGCGATGCTGCTGTGGTACGTCGTCCTCGACCGCGTGGAGTACTCGCGCATCATCTACTTCATCTACCTCATCCCGGTCGTCGCCATCGTGGCCTCCTGGGCGCTGCTCGGGGAGGTCCTCACGCCGCTGCAGGCCCTCTTCACCGCGCTGGTCATCTCGGGGGTCCTCTCGGCGCAGAGGCGGGGGAAGGAACGGGTGGCGGTCGTCGGCACGGCCGGGGCACCTGCGCGCCCGGGATAGCCCGGGCCGATGGGGCGGGGACGGCCCGGGGTGGGGGCGCCGGGCGCATCAGTCCCGTATCTCGATGGTGGCGAGCAGGAACGCCGCGAGCGCGATGAAGCCCCCCGTCACGGCGAGCACCGCCCACCAGCCGTAGGAGACGGCGACCACGCCGCCGATGGCGCCCCCGACGACGATGCCGACGCCCACGACGGCGTTGTAGGCGCCGATGACCTCGCCGTGGATGGATTCGGGCGCGAGGCGCGTGACGGTGGTCGTGCCCGCGACGGCGATGATGGCGTACATCGCCCCCGCGAGGCCGTTGAGGCACGCCGCGAGGACGAACGCGAGCCTGTCGCGGCCGACGTCGGCCGCGAGCAGCGCCAGCCCGAACGCCATGAAGATGAGGATTCGCAGCACCCAGGCGCCCAGCTGAGCGCGCTGGTTGCCGATGCGCTCGACCTCGCGGCCCGCCCAGGTGTAGAGCGCCGCGGCCATGACGGAGGACGCGAGGTAGACCACGAAGATGCCAGAATCGCTCAGGCCCATGCCCTCGGAAAGCATCACGGGGAACGGCGTGTAGAACACGAGGAACCCCGCGAACACCAGGAACGAGGCGACGAGGTAGAGGTCGAGAGTCCCGCTCCAGCTCGGGCCCGACCTGCGGGCGTGGCGGATCTGGCCAGGCCTCGAGTAGAACTGCGACGGGAGGAACCGCGGGCGCTCGAGGTAGGTCGAGTGCATGTGCAGCACCTCCTTCTGGAACCACCTGTGGTCGAACCTGAAGCTGGGCTCGTGCAGCCAGCGCGCCGACATCGCCAACGACACCGCGAAGAGGCCGGCGCACACGCCCATGAGGATGCGCATGGCCATGTCGAGGCCGATGTCGAGGCTGGGCACGAATGCGAAGTAGACCGCGCCCAGCACGGTGCCGGCCACCCAGCCGACGCCGTTGACCTTGGTGAAGTAGCCGATGGCGCGCGTGCGCTGGGCCTTGGGGGTGCCCTCGAGGATGAGGATGGTAGAGGTCGGGACCGTAGCGGCTATGAAGAACCCCGCTGCGAGGTTCGCGGCCACGAACGTGGAGAACGTGGGCGCGGCGGCCATGGCCGCGTAGCAGACCACCTCGCCCGCCTTTCCCCAGAGCAGCGGCGCGCGGGCCCTCTTCGTGCGGTCGACGTATGCCCCCCACAGGACGTAGGCCGGCACGGTCGAGATGGTGGCGGCGATGGCCGTGATGGTGACCTCGGCGACGCCCCCGCCGAGCACCTTGATGACGAACAGCGGCACGAGGGCGGAGCTCGCCCCCATCGCCATCTTGCTTATGAAGAACGCCCAGTACCACTTGGTGGCATGGGCGTGCGACGTGTTCGTCATCCCGAGCGCATCCCGCGCCCCGGAACGTTTTTCGCTCGTTAATCCTTTGCCTCGCGCTCGCAGGGCGCCCACTCACCCCTCTGGCACGATGCGCCCCTCGCGCAGCCGCACCGCGCGGTCGGCGATGCGCCTCGCCCTGGCGTCGTGCGTGACGATGAGGAGAGTCGCACCCCGCTCGCGGTTGGCCTCGGCGAGGGTGGCGAGCACCTCCGCGGCCGTGGCCTCGTCGAGGTTCCCCGTGGGCTCGTCGGCGACCACGAGCTCCGGCCCCTTGACGAGCGCGCGCGCGATGGCGACGCGCTGCTGCTCGCCGCCCGAGAGCTGGTGCGGGAACCTCCCCTCCTTGCCCGCGAGCCCGACGCGCGCGAGCGCGGCGTTCGCCGCGGTGCCGGGGTCGGTGCGCCCCAGCAGCTCCAGCGCGACGCCCACGTTCTCGAGCGCGGTGAGCGTCGGCAGGAGGTTGAAGAACTGGAAGACGTAGCCCACGTGCTCGCGCCTGTAGCCGGTGAGCGCGGCGTCGTCGAGCGCGCCCAGGTCGCGGCCGCCCACCGTGACCTTGCCCGTGTCCGGCCGGTCGATGCCGGCGGCGAGGTTGAGCAGCGTCGTCTTGCCCGAGCCCGATGGCCCGAGGACGGCGAGCACCTCGCCCCTCCCCACATCGAGGTCGACGCCCCTGAGCACAGGCACGACGACCTCCCCCGCGAGGTAGGACTTGCCCACGTTCCCGAACACCACCGCGGCCACGGCATGGGTCATGCGCGCCGCGCCATTTCAAGCTTCCCCAGTCATACCGGGGGCGGGGGGGGAGTGGGTGGGTGGGTGGGTGGGTGGGTCACCTGAACCTCAGGTGCAGTAGGATGGCCACCGACACGACCGTTAGGACGCCTGTGGTGAACGCGACCGCGTAGTAGCCCGCGGCGGCCGCGATGGCGCCTCCCAGGAAGCCGCCCAAAATCATGCCCACGCCGATGATGGCGTTGTAGGCCCCGACCGCCTCGCCGCGGATGTACTCGGGAGCCAGGTCCGTGGCCGTGGTCGTGCCCGCGACGCTCACGACGGAGTAGAACACGCCCGTCGACGCGTTGAGCGCGAGCACGGCCGCGAACGCGAGCGTCGCGTGGCCCCACGCCATGAGCACGAGCGCCACCGCGAAGGCGGGGAAGATGACGGCGCGCGCGCCCCACGCGATGAGCTGCGCCTCGCGGTTGCCGAGCCGGTCCACCTCGCGGCCCGCCCAGGCGTACATCGCGGCGGCGGTGAGCGAGCCCACGAGGTAGACGACGAAGATGCTGGCGCTGTCGAGCCCGATCTCGTGCGAGAGCATCACCGGGAACGGCACGTAGAAGACCTGGATGCCCGCGAAGAGGATGAACGAGGACACGAGGTACAAGTCGAGCTCCCGCCCCCAGCCGGGGAAGAGCCGCCGGGCCTTGCGGATGATGCGGGGGTTGAACACGTAGAGCATCACGGAGGGCACGTGGCGCGCCCGCTCGAACATCCACGAGCGCATGGCGATGGCGTCATGGAAGAACCACCTGCGCTCGAGGCGGGCCTCGGGCTCCTCGATCCACGACTGCGAGAGCGCCCACGAGGCCGCGCTCATGGCCGCGCACAGGAGGAGCGACACGCGCATGGCTAATCCGATGGGCATGAACATCGGCGCGAGGGCGAAGAAGGCCGTGCCGAGGGCCATGCCGGTCATCCAGCCGAGCCCCGAGACCTTGGTGAAGAGGCCAATGGCCTCGCCCCACCGCTCCTTGGGCGTGTGCTCCATGATGAGCATCGTGGACGAGGGGACCGTCGCGGCGAGGAAGAAGCCGTAGATGAGCTGGGCCACCACGAACGCGAACAGGTCCGGCGCGAGCGCCATGATGCCGAGCGCCAGCGTCGTGAGTGCCATGCCCATGACGATGGGCTGCTTGCGCGTGCGCTGCTTGTCGGTGTACTCGCCCCAGAGCATGAACCCGGGGACGGTCGCGACCGACGCGGCCACGGTCGCGAGCGTGACGGCCCCCACGCCTAGGCCGAAGACCTCCAGGACGAAGAGCGGTATCATGGGCGAGCTCATGCCGCCGGCGATCTTGCTGGGAAGGAACGCATAGTACCAGCGCTCTCCGCCGCCGCGGCGCACGATCTCCTGAGCGATGCCCATGTCGAGTCGGCCGGAAGGCGCATGGGCGATTTAAGGGATTGCATTGGCCCGCGCATGGTCGGGCACTGCGTCTACCGTCGCAGCGCGCCCGGACGCCGACCGCTTGCGCGCGGTGCGCCTAGGCGCCCTTGGTGCCCGCGGGCAGGAGCTGGGTGGCGCGCAGGGCATCGACGTCGGGCGCCTTGCCGCCGCGCAGCAGCAGCATCACGCTCTCCACGTCGCGCGGGTCCTTGAGGAAGGGCTTGACGCTCCTCACAAGGTACTCGCAGTCCCTCCGCGAGAGGCAATCGGGCCTCTTGTCAAACCCCGCAAGGAGGATGTCGACGATGGCCTCCCCCTTGTAGAAGCTCCTCCCAAGGGCTCCATGTAGGTAGTCGATTACAGCTTGGGGCTCCATGCAGAGGGACAACATATTCCCATATATATTACCATATTTACGAGATTATTGCGGTTAATTATCACAGCCTGGGAAGATGGCAAGGCCAGGGGTCATCTCAGCGGATGTCGGGCCACCCCTGCGAAGGCCTCCCTCCCAGGCAAGCGCTTATAATATCCCCCCGCCCTACACGAGGCCCGTGAACCTCCAGAGGGACGAGGTGGTGGCGCTCATCGACCCCAAGGGCCGGCGTCACCTGGTCCGGCTGACGGGGGGCCCCGAGGCAGTCCAGAGGCTAGGGGTGGTTGACACCGCCCAGCTGGAGGGCATGGGCGAGGGGGCCACGTTCAAGGTTGGGTCGGTAGCGCTGACGGTCGTGCGCCCCACGCACCTGGACCTCGTGAGCGCGATGGAGCGCAGGTCGCAGATCGTGCTACCGCGCGACGCGGCCCTCATCGCGCTTTATGCGGACGTGAAGTGCGGGGACCTCGTGGTCGAGGCCGGCGCGGGCTCGGGGGCCCTGAGCCTCTACCTGCTCCGGCTGCTCAGGCCCGAGGGGAGGCTCGTGAGCTACGAGCTGCGCGAGGACCACGCGGCCATCGCGCGCGCCAACGTGGAGCGCGCGGGCCTCTCGCGGTGGCACACGCTGCGCCTGGCGGACGTGTGCGCGGGCATCGAGGAGCGCGAGGTGGACGCGGTCGTGCTGGACATGGGCGAGCCCTGGAACGCCGTGCCTGCGGCCACGGCCGCGCTGCGGCCGGGCGGCCGCATCGTCTCCTACTCGCCCACCATCGGCCAGGTCGAGCGCACCCACGCCGCGATGCGGGCTGCGCGCATGTCCGAGGTGCGCACGCTCGAGACGCTCGAGCGCGAGCTCGTCGTGGGGCCCCAGGGAACGCGCCCCTCCTTCGAGATGCTGGGCCACACGGGCTACCTCACCTCGGCGCGCAAGCTCGCGTGATGTGACTTGAGGCCCCTGATGGACCTCCACGGTGGGACCGTGGCGCCTCAGACCTCAGTGCCGCGCGTTGGGGCGCCATAGGTTGCCCTTGCGGGCGGTCACGCGGTCGCGGATGTTGCGGAAGGCGACCGAGCCCACGACGGCCATCACGACGCCCGCCACGATGCTCGCCCAGGCGATGGCGTCGTTCTGGTCGAAGGCGGGGCCCTCGGAGAGCAGCGAGCCGATGACGTAGGTCGAGCCCCAGATGATGAGGCCCAGCGCGAGCGTGGCCAGGCTCTGGGAGACGATGGACCACTGGATGCGGCGGCGCAGCAGGAACGCGTCGAGGAATCCGAACAGCGTGTTGATGAGCGCTGCCACGACCGCGAACCACACGAACCACCCGAGGAACACCAGCGCGCCCTCCCAGGGCTTGACCCAGCCCTCGGCGCTCGCGGTGTGGTCGAACGAGTAGACCGCGCCCACGAGCACGACCACGAACGCGACCATCTTTCCGAAGAACGATATCTGCGAGGTGACGATGGACACCTTGGTGCGAGAGTACCAGTCGGACGCCAGCTCGCCCGCGTTCACGAAATAGAGGAACAGGTAGATGCCGAACGCGAGTCCGATGGCGTACTTGGCCCACTGGCCGTAGTCCGTGAAGGCAAAGAGCGTGTAGACGATCAAGATGAGCGAGATGGGCACGAAGATGCGTCGGCCGAGGTCCTCCTCCTCGAACGCGCGACGGAGCACGTAGTAGGTCGACTCGGCCGTCTCGGACTGCTTGACGATGACGCGCTGCACGTGGTCGACAGGGATGCGGGACTGGATGATGGGCAGGACCTGTTCGTCCTCGGCCCCGTCGGACACCACGACCGCGCTCTTGGGGTGGTGGTCCTTGAGGAACGCCTCCACGCTCTTGCCCAGGGCCAGGTCCGACCTGTAGCCCACGTAGGTGTCGCCGAGGAGCGTGACGATCTCCACGTCGCGGCCGGCCGCCTTGAGCTCGTCGTACATCTTCAAGGCGGCGAAGAGCGCGTTCATGTCGCTCTCCTCGGGGTCCTTGAGGCCCATGGCCACCGCGGCCTTGAGGTTCTCGCGGCGGCCCACGATGGGGCCGACTACCCCGAGCTTCTCACCGAAATCGTTGTCCCTGTCGATGCAGAAGATGACGGTTTCCACTCGTGACCCTGTGTGCGTGATGCGCCCCTCCCCTATTTTAGGATTCCTCCATGTACCGCGCGGAGGAGACCCGGACTCCGGCGTACGCCGAAATGGACGGGGTCTCCCAGGGCGACGGGCGAGGGGGCTGCGGGAGCGGCCGGGGCGCGACCGTGCGTCGCGACCGGCGTGCGACCGTGAGCGCGGCCGCGGTGTCCCTGGCGCGCGGTCATGCCCTCGGGCAGTACTCGCGGAGCAAGGACAACCTTAAATACGAGAAGGCTCTTACGCTCTTTCCCGTGACCCAGGGGTCCCCATCTGGACCCATGGAAAGTCCCATGGTGGACGCCGGGTCGCCGGACGCTCCGGAGGCGTTCCATGACAACGGTATACGACGTGCCGCCGAGGAAGCTGATAGACCTGACGGCGACCAAGCTCAAGGAGATGAAGGAGATCGCGCCCCCGCCGTGGGTCGACCAGGTCAAGACGGGCCTGCATCGGGAGACGCAACCAATCCAGCCCGACTGGTGGCACACCCGCGCGGCGGCCGTGCTCCGGAAGGTCTACGTGAAGGGCCCCATCGGGACCGAGCGGCTCTCGGCCGAGTTCGGCGGCTCGCAGGACAGATTGGTGAAGCCCAACGTGGCCACGAAGGGCTCCAGGGCCATCGTCCGCGAGGCGCTCCAGCAGCTGGAGGCGGCCGGCCTCGTGCAGGCCGACAAGAACCGCGGTCGAGTGATCACGCCGAAAGGCCAGAAGATGCTCGACGGCCTCGCCCGCGAGGTCATGAAGGAGCTCGCCAGCAAGGAGCCCGAGCTCGGGAAGTACTACTGAGCGCGGATGCGCGAGGATGCACGGGAAGAGGACCGGTTGGAGGGCGCGCGGGAGGTGAGGGCATGGGCGGCGACCAGGACATGGAGCTGGACGAGATACGCAGGCGCAAGCTCCTGGAGCTGCAGAAGCAGCAGGACTACCAGTCCCAGGCCCAGCAGCGCGCCGAGGTCATGGAGGCCCAGCGCCAGAACATCATGCGCGGCATCCTCACGCCGGAGGCCCGAGAGCGGCTCGGGCGCGTGAAGATGGCCTACCCGGACGTGGCCGGGCAGGTCGAGGACCAGCTCATCATGCTCGCGCAGAGCGGCCGGCTCAACAGGGTGATAGACGATGAGACGCTCCGGGACCTCCTGGCGCGCCTCGTCCCGCAGAAGCGGGACATCAAGATCCAGAGGAAGTGAACCGATGGCAAGGCACAAGCCCCTCGCCAAGAAGATCAGGCTCGGCAAGGCGACGAAGAGCAACCGCCGCGTGCCCGCATGGATAATGATGAGGACCAACCGCCAGTTCCAGCGCCACCCCAAGAGGCACCAGTGGCGCAGGAGCAAGCTGCAGCGATGAGCCCCGAGGGGCCCATCGCATCAAAGGAGGTTTCAACTTGGCTGAGGAATCACGCATATACGTAATACCCCTCGGGCGCGTCCACGGCGTGCCGCACACCAAGCGCTCGCCGTACGCCATGAAGATCATCAGGCACTTCGTGGAGCGCCACATGAAGGTCGAGCCGGACGAGGAGATCGTCATCTCGCCCCTCGTCAACGAGGCCATCTGGGCCCGTGGCATCCAGAAGCCCCCACCCCGCATCCGGGTGAAGGTCTCGCGCCACGAGACCAAGGAGGGCAACCTCGTCGACGTGCAGCTCCCCGATGAGGAGTGAGCGGGGCGAGGCGATAGCTTGGGAGTCAGGCAGCTCGATATCGGCGGCAATCCCTACGTCGGCGTGAGGTGCGCCGCCTCGGAGACCCTCTGCCTGGCCCCCATGGACGCGACGGAGGCCGAGCTGCGCGCCATCGGCGAGGCGCTCGGCATCGAGGTCGTGCGCACGACCGTGGGCGGCACCAACCTCGTGGGCACCATGGTCGCGCTCAACTCGCGGGGCGCGGTCGTCGGCGACATCGCCAACGAGGGCGAGCTGGCCCCCCTGCGCGCGCGCAGGAGGGTCCTCGTGCTCGAGGGCCGCCTCAACTGCGCGGGCAACCTCATCCTCACCAACGACGAGCACGCGCTCCTGCACCCGCGCATCGGCAAGGACCTGGGCGAGCGCATCGCCGAGGCGCTCGGTGTGACGGTCGAGCGCGGCGACATCGCGGGCATGGGCGTCGTCGGCTCGGTCGCGACCGCCACGAACCGGGGCGTGCTCGTGCACCCCAAGGTCACGAAGGAGGAGCTCGAGCTCCTCCGCTCGTTCTTCGCGCTGCCGGTCGACATCGGCACGCTCAACTACGGCTCGCCGATGATCGGCGCGTGCGCGGTCGCCAACTCGAAGGGCTCGGTCACCGGCACCCCATCGACCGGCATAGAGCTGGGCCGGCTCGAGGACGCGCTGGGCCTCTTCTGAGCGCACGGGGGCGACCCCCGCACCTCACGCCATCGGAGGGCGACCGAAGGCTTTTTCCACGCGGGCGCCCTCAACGGGCCGTGCAGCTCCTCGTGCTGGGCTCGGGACAGGACTGCGGCGTGCCGCACATCGGCTGCCGCTGCCGCAACTGCGAGGGCGCGAGGCGCGACCCTGCCCTGGCCCGCACGGGGCCGAGCGCCGCGCTCGTCGACGGGGCGGGGGGCATCGCATGGCTCATAGACGCCTCCCCCGACCTGCCGAGGCAGCTTTTGGCGCTGCAGGACGCCCTCGGAGCCCGCGTTGACGGGGCCGGCAGCAGCAGCCCCCGCTTCCCCGTGAAGGGCGTGCTGCTCACGCACGCCCACGTCGGGCACTACTGGGGGCTCGGGTACCTGGGCAGGGAGGGACTCATGGTGCGCGAGCTGCCGGTGTACGGCACCTCGCGGATGGTGGGGTTCCTGACGGCGAACAGGCCCTTCCGTGACCTTGTCGAGTGGGGCGTGCTCCGCCCCATCGTGGTCGCGCCGTCCGCGCCCGTGGAGCTCGCGCCCGGCCTCGTCGCGGTGCCTGAGCCGGTCCCCCACCGCGACGACCTCACCGACACGGTCGCCTGGGCCGTCGAGGGGCCGCGCGCGCGGGCGCTCTACATGCCCGACATCGACGAGCTCGACGGCCGGGCAGAGGGGCTCGTCGGGGCCGCGGACATCGCCCTCGTCGACGGGACCTTCTACAGGGACGGCGAGCTCCCGCCCGACGGCCGGAAGGTGCCCCACCCGCCAGTGGAGGCGTCCCTCGGGCGCCTGGAGCGCGCGCGCATCGGGGGCACGCGCGTCATCTACACGCACATCAACCACACGAATCCCCTGTGCGACCCCAGCTCGCCCGAGTCCGCGGAGGTGCGGCGGCGGGGCATGGGCGTGGCCCGGGACGGGATGGCGCTTCGGCTGTGAGCGGGCCTTGCGGTCGCCGCATCAGTGGGCGAAGACCCAGACGAGCAGATCATCCTCGAGGTCCGACGCGGTGAACTCCACCTCGGACCCGACGCGCACGATGCAGTTCGGGTCCTCGATGACGCTCAGGAACGGCTGCAGGTTGTTGATGGAGAGCGAGAGCCCGCCGACGCGGTAGTGCATCGGCACCGCGACCTTGGGATGGACCGCCTTCACGACCCGCCAGGCCGCAGGCGCGTCGATGGTGAAGATTCCACCGATGGGGACGAACAGCACGTCCACGGGGCCGATGTCGCGCAGCACGTCCTCGCCGAGCTCGTGCCCGAGGTCGCCCAGGTGGCAGAACCGCACGCCGCCGAGCTCGAACACGAACGCGGTGTTCCGGCCGCGGCTCTCGCCCCTGATGGCGTCGTGGAACGTGGGGACGGCCCTCGCGGAGAAGCGGCCGTCGGGCGTCCTGCCCGACTCGCGGAGCACGACGGTCGAGCCGGGCTTCTCGACGACGCGCGAGGCCGCGTGGTCGAAGTGGTCGTGCGACACGAGCACGACGTCCGCCCGCACCTTGGGCGCCGGGATGCCGAGGCTCTTGCCGTCGTGCGGGTCCGTGACGACGACGAGGTCATCGGTGGTCACCTCGAAGCACGAGTGGCCGTGCCATCTCAGGTGCAACGTATCCAACGTCTCCCTCCCAGGGGGAACCGAGGGATGGGCATGCCCGTTCAAAAGGATTTTGATTGAGCGATTGCGACGGGAGGGCGCGCCGACGAGCGCGGCGCGAGGTCGACGCGGTCCCCGTGGCGCGCCCCGGCGCGCGACGGCGCCGCGGCGCGACCCGGAATCGCCTCGACGGGAAACGGGGGTTTTATCGAGATATCGGCCGCGCGCGATTTAAGTTCGGGACGATAATGAAATGTATGGCCCAGAAAACGAATTTTTCTCACGTTCTCGTACGCAGGCCCGCGTGGGGACATTTTTAAATATCGAGAACTATTATTCTCCCTCCATGGAGCAGTTCGTAGTTCCGAAAAATTTCTTCGTCACCGCGGGCGTCGCGCAGGACGGAGCTTCCGAGCTCAACGCCTTCGACATCGCCCTCAAGGACGCGGGCATCACCCAGTGCAACCTAGTCAATGTCTCATCCATCCTGCCAGCGGAATGCGCGGAGATCCCTCCGCTCACCATCCCTGCCGGCGCCATCACCTACTGCGTGATGGCGAAGATGGCCGGCACCTCGGGCGAGCACATCGGGTGCGGCATCGGCTGGGCCTGGGGCACGACCCCGGAGGGCGGCAAGTACGGCATCGTCGCCGAGCACCACGGCTACTGCGACGAGGAGTACACGGTGAAGAAGCTGCTCATCAAGATGAAGCGGATGGCAGAGGTCCGGAAGCTCACGCTCACCGAGACCAAGACCTGCATCCGCTCGCTCGAGGTCAAGGAGAGCAAGTACGGGTGCGTCGTTACCGCGCTGGTCTACACGAACTGACCCATCGCCCCTGACCCCGGGCCCCTGAGCGCATCGCCAACGAGCTAGCCCGGGCCATCCCCGCGCGGCGGAGGCCCGAAGAACCGCGTCGCGTCAAGCGCGACGTCCTGCGACGGCAGGAGCTCGGGCACGATGTCGCGGAACTGGGCCGCGCGCGAGTCGAGCACGACCCCCACGCCACGGTCGGTCGGGGTGCGTATGAGCCGGCCGAGCGACTGCATGAGCTTCCGGGTGGTCGGGGCCTTCACGGCGTACTCCCAGCCCTTGCCGAACCTCACCTCGTAGTAGTGGCGCATCGCCTTCTGGCGAGCGGTGGGCTTGGGGTAGGGGATGCCCACGACGACCGCGAGCTCGAGCGCCTCCCCCGGGAAGTCGAGCCCCTCCGACACGCGCCCGCCCACGACCGCGAGGAGGCAGCTGCCCTCGCCCTTGGGCGTGCGGAAGTCGTCGAGCATGCCCTCGAGGTCGGCCGTGGGCATGCCGCGCTCCTCGTCGTAGATGCGATGGCCCAGCCTGCCCGCGACACCGTCGCGGATGAACCGAGTCTTGAGGGCGAAGCTCGGGAAGAACACGACCGTGTTCCTCCCCACCGCGTTCGCGACCGCGACCGTGCGGTCCTCTATGCGGCCCACGAGGCCGGGGTCGCGCTGCACGTCCTCGAACCGCGTCGTGAGGTCCTGGGCGAACATGAGCGCGCGGTTGCCGGGGGGGAACGGCGAGGGCAGCGCGAGCTGGCGCGTCGCCTCCGGCAGCCCGATCGACGACACGTACTCGTCGAGCGGGCGCAGCGTGCCCGACATGTGCACGCTCGCGGCCACCTCGTGCAGCACTGAGCACGCGCGCGCGGGGTCCATGCAGTATCCCTCGAGCCAAGCCTCGCGCGGCTCGCCCTGCCTCTGGGGCGGCGGGCTCGCGACGAGCTTGACGTACTCCTCCGCGTCGAGCTCCATGAAGGCCGCGACGAAGTCGCCGGCGTGGAGCAGGTAGCTGCGGCCGAGGCGGCCGAGCTTGCGCCTCTGCTCCTTGACTATCTCCCCGAGTGTCACGCAGTTGCGCGCCGCGAGCTGGACCTTCGTGGAGGTGAGGTGGAACCGGCCCATGAGCTCGGAGGAGAACGCGTCGGGCGGGATGAGCCCGTCCTCGTCCACGACGTACTCGTCCGAGAGGTCCTGCAGGATGGTCTCGAGCCCCTTGAGCAGCTCGTCGAGCGGGAGGCCGTCGACGACCTCGGGGTCCTTGAGCTCCACGGCGCACTCCTTGCGCGCCCGCTTGAGCGTCTCCACCGTGAGCGCCAGCGACGCGAGCTCGCGCGCGTAGTCGGGCAGGTTGTGCGCCTCGTCGACGATGACGACGAGGTCGCGCTCGTGGCATCCCATCCAGTCGAGCAGCATCCGGCGCGCGAAGGGGCTGAACAGGTAGATGTAGGGCGCCGTGACGACCTTGGCCTCCTTGAGCAGCTCCTTGGCCACCTCGTGCGCGCAGATGCCGCGCTCGCGGCAGTGGGCGATGAGCTCGGGCGCGGTGGGGAGCGCCTCGTGGGCCCACGCGACCGTGCGGGGCAGCTCCCACTCGAGCAGCCGCGCGTAGTGGGGGCAGGCGAGGGGGTCCTCCGCGCCCGCGTCGCGCGTGCGCGCCTTGCGGTCGGCGCACAGGCGCGAGAGCTCCTCCGAGGTGGCCGAGGCCAAGTCGGGGTCGCCCATCGCGAGGAAGCACATGTTGGCGCGGCCCTGGATGCCCGCGCCGAAGGTGCCGGGGCGGCGCCGCGCGAGCTGCCGCAGCTCGAGCATCACCTGCCGCTGCTGCGCGTTGGTGCGCGTGAGGTAGAGCACGCGCAGAGCGTCGTCGCCGAGGGTGGCCGCGAGCGCGCCCGCGAGCGCGCAGACGGTCTTGCCGGTACCCGTGGGCGACTCGACCACCAGGTGGCCCCGTTCGACGGCCGCGTCGCGGACGGCGTCGGCAAGCTCGAGCTGGTGGGGCCTGGGCTCGTAGGGGAAGAGCTCCCCCGCCGCCAAGGGGGGCGTCGGCTCGCTCACGTGGGGGCGGAGCGCGCGCCCCCCCCAATAGGGTTCGCCCTGGGGGTGAGCGAAAGTGGGAACGCGGGCCGCGCACGGCGGCTCAGCGGTTGGACCAGAGGTCCTCGGGGATCTCGTCGTAGACCGACGAGAGCTCCTCGTCGGTGCAGCGCTCGAGCTCGCACTCCTTGACGAGCTCGTCGATGCGGTCCTTGCGGAACAGCCAGTAGTGGATGCGCCACTCGCGGCCGTCGTAGAGGGTGGTCTCCTCGCGCTCGGTGACGAGCAGCCCGAGGTCCTCGAGCATGTAGAACGCGTCGCGGTCCTCCGGCTCGAGGATGTTGTCGATGATGGTGTCGTTGTAGCCGAAGAAGTTCATCACGTGGGTGGCCATCTGCTTGGCCGCCTCCGGCTTCAGGTCCTGCCGGTCGATGGACTTCATGATTGCCTTCGATAGCTGGTCAATCGTGAGGACGTTCGCGTCCTCCGGCTTGACAGCGATTCCAACCATGCGCACATACTCCAGTAGGGGCTCGGGCCCCTGTCGGTACGGAATAGAGAAGGGAAGCCCTATATAAACATGTCGCATGACCCTTTCGTCGAGGCTAAACCCCGCGCGCGACCCTGGTCTCCCTTCTGGCAGACGGCGAACGCCGACGCGCCACCGAGCCAGGCTCCGGGGGCACCCCTACACGGCATGTCATGGTGCGGCACGACCTCCGGTACCCGTGGCCGCGACCACCCACATGCGCCCGCGCGCGCGGGCGCGCGCGCGGGGAAGGTTCATATACCGCCCTTTCCCTCGGGGGCGCGGGGGGTAACTGCCGCGTACATCGGCTTGGACGACACGGACTCGCTCAAGGGCGGGTGCACGACCCACGCGGCCTTCCAGCTGGCCCTCGAGCTCCGCCGCAGGCTCGGGCTCGCCCTCATCGAGCACCCCCGACTCGTGCGCCTCAACCCGACCAATCCCTGGAAGACGCGCGGCAACGCCGCGCTCGCGCTGCGAGTCGGGCGCCCCATGGGGGTGCCCAAGTCAATCGGCGCGTGGCGCGGCTCGCGCATCGAGATGTACCCCAAGGGCGAGGACGTGCCCCCGAGCGAGGAGGCGCTCGACCTGGCCTGGTCCGTCGTCGGTGCGCTCACATGGCCCGAGGGCGACCGCACCAACCCAGGCATCGTCGTCATGGACCGGCCGGGCCCTGAGGCTTGGTACCGCGAGGCGCTCCACACGCTTCTGGAGGTGGCGCCCGTCGAGGCGCGCCTGAGGGAGGCTCGCGCGCTCGTGCGCGGCGCCGGGAGCCGGCGTGGCATCATCGGCGCATCGGCGGCCATCGCGTGGCCGTGCGAGCCGCACACCTGGGAGCTGCTCGCCTACCGCCCCAAGTCGAGGTGGGGCACCTCGCGCGAGGTCGACCCCGCGTCGGTGCTGGAGATGCAGCGCGCCTTCCCGAGCACCTTCGACAGCTACGACGAGGAGAACGGGGAACCGACGATGGTCCCGTCGAGCCCCTGCCCGATCCTCTTCGGCATCCGCGGCATCGAGCCCCGGGACCTGCCGCGCGCGATGACCAAGGTCCGGTCCGAGCCGGCCGAGGGCTGGGCCGTGTTCCGCACCAACCAGGGCACGGACGACCACATTGTCCCCAAGCCCCTGGGCGAGGCGCGCGCGCACGAGAGCGTGGCCGTCGTGGGCGTGGTCGCGGTCCAGCCCCGCACCATCAGGGGCGGGCATGTGCTGCTCGCGCTCGAGGACGGCGATGCGCGGCTCGACGTCGCGGCCTACGAGCCCACGAAGCGGTTCCGCGCCACCGTGCGCGCGCTGCGCCCCGGCGACCGCGTGGTCGCGTGCGGCAGCGTGCGCGACTCGCCCCCGACCGTCAACCTGGAGATGCTCCGTGTGCTGTCGATGGGCTCGGCCTCCGAGCACGTGAAGGTCGGCAACCCCAAGTGCCCCGAGTGCGGCAAGGCGATGAAGTCCGCGGGCAAGGGCGCGGGCTTCAGGTGCGCGCGGTGCGGCACGAAGGCGTCCGCGAGGGCGGGGATGTACGAGGACAGGCCGCGCGCCTTGGCACCGGGCTGGTACGAGGTCCCCACGGACGCGCGGCGGCACCTGGCACGTCCCCTCAGGCTTGGCGTGCGGCCCGAGCTGGACGAGTGGGCGCTCAGGCAGGCGTGAAATCCGCGGCCGGGCGGGGCGGCCGGGGGCCGCGCCCTACGCCACGTTGAGGCCCAGGGCGAGCAGGAGCAGCGCGGCGCCGACGACGATGTTGAGGGCCGCGAAGGAGGTCTGGCCGGCCGGGGGCCCGTCCCCGATGGCCCTGATGATGGCGCGCTCCACGTCGCTGTCGAACCGCTGCACTCCCGCCCTGCGGAACCTAACGACCGCGAAGCGGAGCGGCCTGTAGTACACGACCTGGACGATGCCCTCGATGCCAGGCACGCTGAACATGGACACACGGCGGGCGCCGTCGCCGCCCGCATCGAACGTGAAGGACAGCTTCCGGGCGCTAAGGGTCTCCCTGATGGCGTCGAGCAGGCCGTAGCGCTCCACGTTGACCACCTGCAGGTCACCGAGCAGGAATTCCCACGAGATGACGAACGCGAGCCAGACGCTGATCCCCAGGGCTATGATCGGTCCGGGCAGCCCGCCCACACCTCCCTGGAAGAGGTCGGGGCCGAGGAGGAGCACTAGGAACACAATCGAGAATGGGATGAGGTAGTATGTCGAGCGCAACGCGACGGGCCTCGGGCTGAACACGATGGCGCCGAGGACCACGAAGGTAAGGCCCGCGACGAGCAACGACCCCACGGCCGCGTCCAAGAGCGTTCGCCCCCTGGCGAGCCGTATATAGTGTACGTCCAGTGGTAAAAACCTTTCGATGGATTCCCGGTCTGGCCGGGTCGTGCGGGGCGTGCAGGGCCGTGCGAGAGGGTTATTAACCGGTGCCCCATTCACCCCCCCGGGTGCGTCAAATGAAGGCCCTCGTGGTGTACTACTCCCGAACGGGCAGGACAAAGCGCGTGGCCGAGGAGCTCTCCCGGAAGCTCGGCTGCGACATCGAGGCCATCGTCCCAAAGGACAGCTACCGGTACGTCACGGGATGGCTCAAGGCGGGCCGGAACGCCATGAAGGGGAGCACGGTCGAGCTCGAGCCCGTCAGGAGCGACCTGGACAGCTACGATGTGGTCGTCGTCGGGACGCCTATCTGGGGAAGCACCATGTCCGTTCCCGTCAGGTCCTTCATCGCGAAGGAGGGCCGCGGCATGAGGAGGGCCGCTTTCTTCATCACCTCCGGGGGCGAGAAGCGGGACGCGGCCTTCAAGGCCATGGAGGATGCGTACGGCCGGCCGCCGCTGGCCAGGCTCGGCCTCCGGTCGCGCGAGGTGGGAAAGGGCGAATCCACGGCTAGGGTCGACGCGTTCGTCGAGGAGATCAGGAAGGCCGTGGCATAGCACGCCTGGCGACGCAAACCCTTTTTGCGAGCGGCCACTGTAGGGGAGAGGATGGAGTCCCCCGACGTCCTGCAGGCAGCGGGCCGAGGCGGCTCGTTGCGCGATTGGCTCGCCGAGCTCCGGGCCCCGTTCCTATCGGCCTCGGTCGTGCCCGTCGCGGTGGGCGCCGCGGTCGCGTGGTGGCAGCTCCGCTCCCTGGACTGGGCGCTGCTGGCCCTGACGCTTCTCGGGGTTGCGCTCCTGCACCTCGGCGCCAACGTCACCAACGACTACTGGGACTTCCTGAGGGGCACGGACGTCATCAACCGCTCCCGCACGCCGTTCTCGGGCGGCTCGGGCCTGCTCACCGAGGGGCGGTTGCGCCCGCGCGCTGTGCTGAGGGCGGGCCTCGCCCTCCTCTGTGCCGGGGCGGCCGTCGGGCTCTACCTCGCGTCGACCGCTGGCGGGCTGTGGTGGGCCGTGGTGCTCATGGGCGCCGTGGGCGTGGGCGGGGGATACTTCTACACCGCGCCGCCGCTCTCGCTCTCGGCGCGCGGCGTGGGCGAGCTGGTCATAGGGGCGGCGTTCGGCGTGCTCGCCGTCACGGGCACCTACCTCGTGCAGGCGCACGCCGTCACGACGGCCGCGCTCGCGGCCTCGGTGCCCGTCTCGCTGTGGGTGGTGGCCGTCATCTGGGCCAACCAGGTGCCCGACGCGGAGGCGGACGGCCGCACGGGCAAGCGCACGCTCGTCGTCAGGCTGGGGGCGCCCAGGTCCATAGCGGTGCTCGCGGTCCTGCTCGGGCTCGCCCCGGGCGTGGTCGCGGCCGCGGCCCTCGCGGGCGTCCTCCCCGGCATGGTCCTGCTCGCGCTGCCCGTCGCCCTCCCGACCGCGGCCGCGGTGGCGGTGGCGGCCCGCAGTCGCGGCGTCGTGCCCGGCTACGTGGGCGCGCAGGCCTGGACGGTCCTCACGCACATCGTGGGCGGCGCGCTGCTCGTCGCGGGGCTGGTGCTGGCGGGCGCGTAGGGATGGCCGCCGTAAGCGGGCCCCAGTGCCCTGGTCCCGTCGCTGGCCCCCGCCCCATCATCCCCGACCATCCCCCAAACCTCAAATACGGCGAGGCCCCCTTGCCGCGAGCATGCGGACCCGTGCGCCCCTGGCGGTCATCCTTGCCCTCGCGCTGGCGATGCCCATGGCGGGCTGCCTCGTCGAGGAGGAGCAGCCCGACCGAGACGGGCCGCCGCCCGTGCACGAGGGCACGACCGAGGGGCTGCGGCTGCCCGACGTGGCCTTCACCAACCACACCGGCCAGGCGAGGACCCTCAGGGCCATCGAGGCCGACATCACCATCCTGCACGTGGACTCGCCGTACAACTGGAGCTTCATGCCGCAGTACACCCAGCTCAAGTGGGTGCGTCGCGCGCTCCCCGGCACGACCGTCGCAGCGGTCACGCTCTCGGTCGACTCGCGCTCGACGGTCGCGTCGATGGCAGCGATGCGCGCCGAGGCGGGCGCGGACTGGGACCTCGGCGTGCCCCAGGGGGACCTGAACTACACGCTCTCGCTGCGGCTGTTCCCGACGGTGTTCGTCCTGGACCGCGACAGAGTCGTGCTCGAGAGGTCCGATGAGCCGCTCGGCGAGGGGCGAATCCTCAAGACCATCCGCGCCAGGCTGGGGCTGCCACCCCCCGCCACAGAGGGCCCCGTGGTCGGCGGGCGCGCGCCCGACCTGGTCTTCAGGGACATCGACGGGCAGGAGGGTTCGGTGTCGGGCCTTCGCGGGAGGGTCGTGCTCATCGACGTGTGGCAGATCCAGTGCCCTTGGTGCATCGAGCAGTTCGTGGTCCTCCGGGACCTCCAGGCCAACTACTCGGCGCGGGGGCTTGCCATCCTCTCCCCGGACGTGGTCTACTGGGAGACGGACGAGGAGGTCCGCACCGTGGCCGCGGCCAACAACGCGACTTGGACCCTCCTGGTGGACGGCGACAACGTCCAGTCGCGCTTCCAGGTGCTCCGGGTGCCCACCCTCTTCCTCGTCGACCGCGAGGGCGTCGTCAGGTGGACCCACGAGGGCTACGCGCCCCTCTCGACCCTTGCCCAAGAGGTCGAAAAGTTGATATAGGGCAGGGCGCATCACGCCGGACGCAAAGGAGTGGTATGACGGTCATAGCTGCGGGGTTCACCCGGTCCCATTCCGAACCCGGTAGTTAAGCCCGCATACGTTCCTGCCTGTACTGAGGTGCTCGCGCCCTCGGGAACACAGGAAAGCTGTCAACCACTCCGCGCACCTCTTCTCCCTGGACGACCCCTCCAGCGCCGGCCATCATGGCCATGCGTGGGGACGGTGGACACCCCGACGGCACGGGACGGCCTTGGTGCGCCTCACGCGTCCGGGGCATCCTCCGGGCAGGCGCGCGCCGCGCGCAGCACTTCCAAGGTGGCGCGCACGGAGAGCAGGAACTCGCGCGCGGTGTCGACGTCGAGCACCGGCACCCAGCAGATGCGCGCGTCGCCCTCGGGCGCAGCCGCCTGGATGCGCTGCGACATCGCGGCCGACACGTCCCTGTGGCCAAGGAGGGGCTTGAGGTTCCGATCCTGGACGATCAGCGCGCCCAGCACGCCCTTCTCGCTCGGCACGAGGAAGGCCACGTCCGCATCGCCGCAAGAGTAGAGCCAGGACCATCGCCAGCCCCTGTCGGACCAGGCGACCGCCTCGCGCACGCGCGGCATGGTGCGCAACCCGTCCTGCAGCGCGGCCCATACCTGGCGATGGGGGACCGGCAGCCGCCTTCGTGGCGAGTCGGGGGCGGGCTCCTCATCCTCGGCGGTGTACGGGTTCGCCGCCAAGTAGTCGTCCGGCATCTCTGGCATCCGACGTCCTCCGGCCGGGGCTCAGTGGCCCCAGCTCAGGCGGTCGAGCTTCCGGTCCTCCCTCGTGGCCTTCTTGTACTCCTTGTAGTGCTCCTTGCACAGCCGGACCCTGCGGGGGTCCTTGCCCTTGAACTCGAGGCTGGGCACCGCGCCGTGGACCGCCTCGGCGCTGATGCTGCGCTTGACCGGCAGATTGCACCCTCTGACGGAGCACTTCTCCGGGTCGTCCGCCTCGGCCTTCTTACGGAAAAGCTCGACCATAAGGTTCCCTGGGCGGTTCGTATCGTGAGGGGTCGATAAATAGGTTTTCCCGCCTCAGGGACTTGGCAGGCCTGAAAGGGATGCCTGCCCGTCACTGGTACATGGTGGGAGCTGCCTGGGATGCCCGTCAGAGGCCGCCCCGCAAGAACGCGAGGTCGGTGCCCAGCGAGGCCGCGTGGACGACGAGGACCGCCACGACTGCGTAGGTGAGCAGCCGGTGGAGCCGCCGGTTGGGCAGCCCCAGCACCTTGCCGTCCAGGAGCGCGGGCCTGGCACCCGTGACCGTCAGCAGCGCGATGGACGCGAGCAGGGCCGAGCCCGTCGCGATGCCCCCGAGGGTCTCACCGTAGGGACCGAGCCACAGCATCGTCCAGTGAGTGACGAGGACGGGGACCGTGAGGTAGGATGAGGTGCAGTGGAGGCGCCCCCGCCTGGGCAGCCCCCTGACATGGCCGCTCGCGAGGATGGAGGTCACAAGCAGGGCGGCGGAGACGAACCCCAGGTAGCGCCCGCTCGCGAGCGCGTCCTCCCAGCCAGACGCGCTGCCGCCGTCCCTCCGCGCGCCGTAGACGAGCTCGTCGCCGACCACGATGGGCACCCTCTCGTCGAACTCGAACGCCTCGGCCTCCTCTTCACCGCTAGAGTGGGTGTGCTCGCAGGTGCCCGACACCAGGACCGCGACGCCGTTGGGCCCCCTCTGCGAGGCCAGCATCGTGAACTCCATGGCGACCGAGCCGCCCTGCTCCAGGTCGGGCCCCACGAGCATGGCCGTTCCCGCGCCGTAGGCCACATCGAGCGACAGCGTGAAGGTCGCGCGCCGCACCCCCCGGGTGTGGTCCACGACGACCTGGTAGTCGCCGATGCCGCCCGTGGCGATGGCCCCGGCGTCGAGCTCGAGGGTCTTGTCCGTCCCCGCGCCCGGGGCCGACCAGGTGCCTCCGTCCGGGCCGGTGACGGTCAGGCCGAGCTCGTCCACGAGACCGCCGCTCCCGTCGAGGACGAACCGCGCCTCCTGGGCCCCGGCCTGGACGGCCAGCGTGAACGTGGCGGAGCCGCGGAGGCCGAGCGTGCCCTGCTCCTCGCGCTGCTGGACCTGGGGGCCGCTGGTCTCGACCGACATCCCGGCGGGGTCGTCGACCGTGAGCACCGCGGTGGGCGCGACGACGGTGTGCGTCCCCGGGTTCGTGACGGTGACCCGCAGGGCGAACTCCTCGTCGACGGGGGCCTCAGTGGGAGCCTCCACGGAGTAGGTGAAGGGGACGAAGCCCTCGTGGCACTCGACGCACTGGACGCGTGCCGGGGGGTCGTCGGGGGGCGAGGCGGATAGGACCGTGAGGCCGAGGAGCGCGACGGCGAGCAGGACGGCGAGGAGGGCGATGGACCCGCGGGGGGCACGGCCTGGCAATGCCCTGCGGTCGACCATGGATGCCTCGTTTCCAGTCTGGTGCATTCCAGGGGCCATTCCCCCGAGGCATAAAAACGTTTTGCGCGAATCGGGGGGCGCGTCACCTTGGATGATGGCGCTATGTCGGGCCTACTTCGCACCCAGGCTCGTGGGGTGCAGCGTCTCGTAGATCTCCGTCCCGCTCGTGATGAGCGCGTCGACGAGCGGGATGGCCTTCTCCTTCTGCTTGCGCTGGAAGTGCGTCTCGACGCGGCCGAGCTTCTTGCGCAGGTCGTTCGCGACGGGCGCGAACTTGCCCACCTCCGGCAGCGCGCCCACGATGAGCTCGGCGAGCAGCTTGCGCTCGTCGATGCGGTCGTGGTTGCGGTACCGCAGGTTGTTGTAGAACGTCCAGAGCTCGTCGCTATCCACCGGGCGGCGCTTGTCCGCCATCGCCGCCAGGTCGCGCCCCGCGCCGTTGGCCGTGGCCATCGCGCGGTCCCAGTTGAATCGGGTGACGGGGAACGAGTCGAGCGGGCGCCACCGGAGCTTCTCGAACAGCAGGTACAGGGGCTTGAGGGCCTCGACGAGCCCGTTGCCCGACCCGCCTGCCACCGCGATGGCCAGCGCGGGCATGCCGGCGGTCCTCCCCTTGCCCAGCTCGACCCTCAGCTTGCGGGCCAGGACCGCGCGCGTGCACGAGGTGATGTCCGACCAGTAGACCGGCGAGCCGATGACGACGGCGTCGGACGCGTCGAGCATCTCCGCGACCTTCGGGAAGTCGTCCGCGGGCCCACCGTCGTCGCCGGGGGCCGCCATCCTGGTGCAGTCCTGGCAGCCCCCGAGGTCGAAGTCCGCGAGCTGGACCAGCTCGACCTCGGCGCCCTGCTCCTCCGCCCCCAGCAGCGCCTCCCTCACGATGGCGGCCGTACGTCCATCACGGTGAGGGCTCCCCACGAACCCGCGGATCATGGTCGATGCGATGGGGCTCGGGCGTATATAAGCTACCCGCATCCACCCAAGCTGCATCCGGAGGCTCCCTGGCCACATTCGCCCACCCCTGGGGAGCAACCTTGATATATGGCACCCCACTACCTCAAGCAGGCGGACGGCAGTGGACACGTTCCAGCTCACCACGGACTTCGTGCCCAGGGGCGACCAGGGCGAGGCGATAGCGGGCATCGTGAAGGCCTTCGAGGGAGGCGCCCGGAGGGTCACCCTCCTCGGGGTCACGGGCTCGGGCAAGACGTTCACCATGGCCAACGTCATCCAGGCGCTGCAGCGGCCCACCCTGGTCATCAGCCACAACAAGACCTTGGCGGCCCAGCTGTACAACGAGCTGCGTGAGTTCTTCCCCCGCAACGCGGTTGAGTACTTCGTCTCCTACTACGACTACTACCAGCCAGAGGCCTACGTGCCCCAGACGGATACCTACATCGCCAAGGAGGTCGACATCTCCGAGGAGCTGGACAAGCTGCGCCACCGCGCGACCGCGTCCCTCATGACCAGGAAGGACGTCATCATCGTGGCGTCCGTGTCTTGCATCTACGGCCTGGGCATGCCCGAGGACTACCGCAGGATGACCATCGCGCTCTCGGAGGGCTCGACGTTCACGCGCAGGAGGCTGCTGGAGGAGCTGGTGCGGCTCCAGTACGAGCGCAACGACGTGGCGCTCGACCGCGGCCGGTTCCGCGCGCGCGGGGACACGTTCGAGGTCTGGCCCCCGGGGCAGGACACCCTCGTGCGCATAGAGCTCCTCGGGGACCGCGTCGACCGCATCTCCGAGGTCGACCGGGTGACCGGCCAGGCCATCGAGCGATGGCAGTCTGCCATGATACCGCCGGCCAAGCACTACATCATCGAGGAGGGCCTGCTCAAGCAGGCGCTCAAGGAGGTCAAGGAGGAGCTGGCGCTTCGCGCGCGGTGGTTCGAGGACCAGGGCAAGCCCCTCGAGGCCGAGCGCATCCGCCAGCGCGCCGGGTTCGACCTGGAGCTGCTCGAGGCCACCGGCTACTGCTCGGGCATCGAGAACTACTCCCGGTACTTCACCCGTCGCGCGCCGGGCGAGCCCCCCTACACGCTCCTGGACTTCTTCCCCGAGGGTTTCTTGACCATCATCGACGAGAGCCACGTGACGCTGCCTCAGCTGCACGGCATGCACAACGGCGACAGGTCGAGGAAGCAGACGCTCGTGGACTACGGCTTCCGCCTCCCCTCGGCCTACGACAACCGCCCGCTCAAGTACGAGGAGTTCGAATCCCGCACGGGGGCCACGCTCTACACGTCGGCCACGCCGGACGAGTACGAGCTTGCGCACTCCGAATTGGTCGCTGAGCAGGTCGTGAGGCCGACGGGCCTCCTCGACCCCGGGCTCGAGGTCCGGCCCGTCAAGGGGCAGGTCGACGACCTCCTGGGCGAGATACGCGACCGCGCCGCGCGCGGCGAGCGCGTGCTGGTGACCACCCTCACCAAGCGCATGGCAGAGGACCTGACGGAGCACTACGCCTCGCTCGGCGTGCGCGTGCGATACCTGCACTCGGACATCGAGACGGTCGAGCGCGTGGAGCTGCTGCGCGACCTGGAGGCCGGCGAGTTCGACGTGCTCGTCGGCATCAACCTGCTGCGCGAGGGGCTGGACCTGCCGCAGGTGTCGCTCGTGGCCATCTTCGACGCTGACAAGCAGGGCTTCCTGCGGTCCGAGACGTCGCTGCTCCAGACCATCGGCCGCGCGAGCCGCAACGTCAGGGGCTCGGTCATCATGTACGCCGACCGCATCACCGAGGCCATGCGGCGCGTGCTCGAGACGACCGAGGCGCGGCGCGCCAAGCAGGCGGCCTACAACACCGAGCACGGCATCACCCCGACGACCATCGTAAAGCAGAGACCGATACGGCCCATAGGCGTGGGCAGGGCGAGGGACGTCCCCCTGACCGCCAAGGACATCGATGTAGACCTCACCGCCGGGCCGGAGGCCGTCATCGACCAGCTCAGGCGCGAGATGGACCGCGCCGCGGCCGACCTGGAGTTCGAGTACGCGGCCGCGCTGCGCGACAAGATCGCGGAGATAGAGGAATCGGAGCTCGGCATCGAGCACGGGGCCGCCGCCGCGGCGGGGGAGGCCTCGCGCAGGGCCGTCACGGTCAGGCGCAGGGGCGGCCGGCTCCCCGCGGGCTCGGCCGGCTCCTTCCGCCGCCACCGCTCACGGGGGGGCGCGTGACATGGCACGCGACAGGCTCGTCGTGGTCGGCGCCCGCGAGCACAACCTCAAGGGCGTGTCGGTCGAGATACCCAGGAACTCCTTCACGGTCGTCACGGGGCTCTCTGGCTCGGGCAAATCCAGCCTGGCGTTCGACACCATCTTCGCCGAGGGCCAGCGCCGGTACGTGGAGAGCCTCTCCGCCTACGCGAGGCAGTTCCTGGGGCAGATGAAGAAGCCCGAGGTCGAGTACATAGAGGGCCTGTCCCCTGCCATCTCAATCGACCAGCGGGGCATGTCGCACAACCCCCGGTCGACGGTCGGGACCATCACCGAGGTCTACGACCACTTCCGCCTGCTCTGGGCCAGCGTGGGCGTGCCGCACTGCCCCAAGTGCGGTACGCGCATCGAGCGGCAGTCGGCCGAGCAGATAGTCGCCGCCGTCCGCCGCGATTTCGCGCACGAGGCCATCCAGGTGCTCGCGCCCGTCGTGGACGACCGCAAGGGCCACCACCGCGCGCTCTTCGACCAGCTGAGGCGGGACGGCTACGTGCGCGTGCGCGTGGACGGCGAGGAGAGACGGCTCGACGATGGCAAGGCCATAGAGCTTGACAAGAACTACAAGCACACCATCGAGGTGGTCGTGGACCGGCTCGAGGTCGAATCCGACGTGCGCCAGCGGCTGACGGACGCGGTCGAGACCGCCCTCGAGCTCTCGGGCTCGGCCGTCCGGGTGCTGCAGGGCAAGAAGAAGCGCACCTACTCGGAGCAGTTCGCGTGCGTGAAGTGCGGCGTGAGCATCCCCGAGCTCAAGCCCCGCATGTTCTCCTTCAACAGCCCCCACGGCGCGTGCGAGATGTGCCAGGGGCTGGGCACGTTCCGCCGCGTGTCCGAGGACCTGGTCGTGCCCGACAAGACCAAGACGCTCCGGGAGGGCGCCATCAGGCCGTGGACGGAGACCTCGTCGCAGTACATCGACCAGTGGCTCGAGGCCTTGGCCGACCACTTCCACTTCTCCATGGACGTGCCCTGGAAGGAGTTGCCGGAGAAGGCGCGCAAGACGATGCTCTACGGCTCGGACGAGCGCGTGCACATGCGCCTCGTGGGCCGCCACATGACGCACGAGTGGAACCGCCCCGTCGAGGGCATCATCCAGGGCCTCGAGCGCCGTTACTTGGAGACGCAGTCCGAGTGGTCCCGGGAGGACATAGGGCAGTACATGGAGGAGCGCAGGTGCCCCGCCTGCAACGGCAACCGCCTCAGGCCCGAGAGCCTGGGCGTGACCGTCGGGGGGAAGAGCATCATCGACGTGTCGTCGCTGTCGGTCGAGCGGCTGCTCGCCTTCTTCGAGGGCCTCGAGCTTGGGGCGCGCGACGAGAAGGTCGCGAAGGAGGTCATCAAGGAGATACGCTCCCGGCTCAACTTCATGCGGGACGTGGGCCTGGGCTACCTCACGCTCGACCGCGCCTCGAGCACGCTCGCGGGCGGCGAGGCCCAGCGCATCCGCCTCGCCACCCAGATAGGCTCGGGCCTCGTGGGGGTGCTCTACATCCTGGACGAGCCCTCCATCGGGCTGCACCAGCGCGACAACCAGCGGCTGCTGCGCACGCTCGAGCACCTCCGCGACCTGGGCAACACCCTCATCGTCGTGGAGCACGACGAGGAGACCATCCGCCGCGCCGACCACATCATCGACCTGGGCCCGGGCGCGGGCGAGATGGGCGGCCACGTGGTGTGCGAGGGCACGCTCCAGGACATCCTGGAGTGCAAAGACAGCCTCACCGGCGCCTACCTCACCGGCCGCAGGAGCATCCCCACGCCCAAGGTGCGCCGCCCCGGCAACGGGCGCTCGCTCACCGTCAGGGGCGCGGCCGCGAACAACCTCAAGCGCATCGACGTAGAGCTCCCGCTCGGGAGGTTCGTCGCTGTCACGGGCGTCTCGGGCTCGGGCAAGTCCACGCTCATCAACGAGATACTCTACAAGGCCGCGGCGCGCGCGCTCTACGGGTCGCACGACGCGCCCGGGGCGCACGACAGATTGGAGGGCCTCGAGAGCGTGGACAAGGTCATCGTCATCGACCAGTCCCCCATCGGCCGCACGCCCCGCTCCAACCCCGCGACCTACACGGGCCTGTTCACGCCCATCCGGGACCTGTTCGCCATGACCAAGGACGCCAAGGTCCGCGGCTACCGCCCGGGGCGGTTCTCGTTCAACGTCAAGGGCGGAAGGTGCGAGAGCTGCGAGGGCGCGGGCATCATCAAGATCGAGATGCACTTCCTCCCCGACGTCTACGTGCCCTGCGACGCGTGCGGCGGCCGCCGCTTCAACGAGGAGACGCTCGAGGTCACCTACCGCGGAAAGAGCGTCTACGACGTGCTCGAGATGACGGTCGAGGAGGCGCTGGCGTTCTTCGCGGCCGTGCCCGCGCTGGAGCGCAAGCTGCGCACGCTCCACGACGTGGGCCTGGGCTACGTCCGCCTCGGGCAGCCGGCGACCACGCTCTCGGGCGGCGAGGCGCAGCGCGTGAAGCTATCGACGGAGCTGGGCAAGCGCGCGACGGGCCGCACGCTCTACATCCTGGACGAGCCCACCACGGGGCTCCACCTGGACGACATCAACCGGCTGCTCGAGGTGCTCGCACGGCTCACCGACGCGGGCAACTCGGTCGTGGTCATCGAGCACAACCTCGACGTCATCAAGTGCGCCGACTGGATAGTGGACCTCGGGCCCGAGGGCGGGGACGAGGGCGGCCGCGTCGTCGCAGAGGGCACGCCCGAGGAGGTCGCTCGCACGGACACGCACACGGGCAAGGCGCTGCGGGTGCACCTGGCGAGGGAGCGCGACCGCGCGCGTAAGTACGCGGAGGCCAACGGCGGCCGCACGGCCGGGGAGGCCGGCAATGGCAGGGCCAGGGCCTGAGCTGAGGCGGCAGCTGGCGGCGCTGCCCGACGCGCCCGGCGTCTACGTCTACAGGGACGCCGCGGGCGAGGTCATCTACGTCGGCAAGGCCCTGTCGCTGCGTCACCGCGCGCCCCAGCACTTCCGGGGCCCCGTGCCCTACATGCCCTTCTCGGAGCACGCGGACGAGGCCGCGTCGGTGGACTACATCGAGACGCGCAACGAGGTCGAGGCTCTGTTGCTCGAGGCCAACTTGATAAAGCAGCACATGCCCCGGTGGAACGTCCGGCTCACCGACGACAAGCGGTATCCCTACATCAAGCTCTCGAAGGAGGCCTTCCCCCGGATATCGGTCGTGCGCGAGGGCCTCGCGGACGACGCGGAGTACTTCGGCCCGTACGGCAACTCCTACCCCGCGAAGGCGACCGTGCGCGTCATCCAGAGGATGCTGGGCGTGCGCGTGTGCCGCAGGATGAACCCCCGGGGCTGCCTCTACATGCACATCGGCATGTGCACCGGGCCCTGCGTCAGGGCCATCGGCGAGGCCGCCTATGCGGAGCGCGTGAGGCACGCCAAGCTCCTGCTGCGCGGCCACACGAGGGAGCTGCGCGAGGGCCTCGAGGAGCGCATGCGCGAGCTCTCGGCGCAGATGCGGTACGAGGAGGCGGCCGAGGTGCGCGACTACCTCACGGGCCTCGAGCGCATGATGGAGGAGCAGTCCGTGCACCTCACGCGCGAGCGTGACGAGGACTACGTGGCCTTCGCGTCCGTGGGCGACGTCGCGGTGGTGTTCGTGCTGCAGGTGCGGGGCAACGCCGTCATAGACAAGCGCCACCTCCACCTGGCGCAGGGGCAGGGACTGCCCGCCGCGGAGGCCCTGGCCATCGCCATCCCGCAGCTCTACAGGGGCGGCGGCGTGCCGGGCCGGGTCGCGGTCCCGGTGGCGCTCGCCGACGCGCCCGCCATCGAGCAGGCGCTGTCCGAGAGGGCTGGTCGCAAGGTGGAGCTCGCCGTGCCGGCGCGCGGGGTGCCGCTGCGTCTCATGCGACTGACCGAACGCAACGCCGAGTCCGCGGCCCGGTCCGAGGGCTTGCGCAGGCAGCACCGCGTAGAGGACCTTGGGGCCGAGCAGCTCGCTGCCGCGATGGGCATGCGACGCGCGCCGCGCCGCATCGAGGCGTTCGACGTGTCGCACCACCAGGGCGACGAGGCCGTGGCCTCCCTGGTCGTGTTCGAATCCGGGCGACCGCTCAAGAAGCACTACCGGCACTTCCGCGTGAGGACGGCCGCGCCTGGGGACGACTACGCGGCAATGCGCGAGGTCGTGGGGAGGAGGTACGGAGGCACGCTGCGCGCGAGCCTCCCGCCGCCGGACCTGGTGCTCATAGACGGTGGCAAGGGGCAGCTCGCGGCCGCGCTCGAGGCCATCGGGGGGCTGGGCGAGCGGTACCCCGTGGCCGCCCTGGCGAAGGGGCGCGAGGAGATGTTCCTGCCGGGCAGGTCCCGCCAGGTCCAGCTCGCGGCCGATTCGGACGCGATCCTGCTGCTCCGGCGCGTGCGCGATGAGGCGCACCGGTTCGCCATCTCGTTCCACAGGCGCAGCCGCAGGGGAGCGCTGACCAGGACAGGGCTCCTGGAGCTGCCCGGCATCGGGCCGGTGCGGGCGCGGGAGCTACTCCGGCACTTCGGGAGCCTGGACGCGGTCGAGCAGGCGACCGTCGAGGAGCTGGCCAAGGCGCCGGGCATGGGGGAGGGGACGGCGAGGCGGCTGTGGGAGGCGCTACATCAGAATCGCTAGATGTACAGGGCGTGTCGCAGCCATTCATTGATAGATATATGATCTCAGGACCTCGCCAGTGTTGGCATCTACAAAGACCTGCTCAGGTATCTCATGGTGGCTCCAGAAGCCCACGGCCCAGGTCAGGACAGGCCCCTCATAGACGAGCGGGCCCGACCAGATGAACTCGAGCTCAGTGTCGGCCCAATCGGTATAGTCCTCGACCTTCCATGGCACGGAGTAGACCTCATCCAGGGCGATCTGCTTGGCATCCCTCTCGGAGAGCCGGACATCGGTTGATATGCGCTTCAGGGCCATGAACCAGTCCTTCTTGTAATGATATAGCTGGCCCTCCTGGGTGAACATCATCGTCAGGGAATCCTCCGTCAGAACACCATTGTAATGTCGTTCGCATGTCAGCTTCCAGAAACCCACGGTCTCCGTTGTGACGCCATCTATGTCACCACCAGGGAGTGTGAAGTCCACATGGAAGCCCAGGACACTCTCAGGCAGCACTAGGTCGGACGGGACCAGGGCGAACTGCCTGGCGATTGCGAGCGCCTGGTCGACCGCTACCTCCCACCACACGCTCGTGTTGGGCCACTCGATTATATCCTCCGCCTCGATAGGGAGTCCGAGAAGAGAGACCCAACCGGTCCAAGGGGCTGTGATTCTATATTCGACGATCTCTCCCGTCTGCGCGTCCAACCATATCTCAATCCGATCATCATTGAGCTTCCAAAGGAGTACATTGCCATGAAAATGATCCCAATAGAGAACGGGGTTAACGGTCTTTTCACCGAGGCCCTTTACGTGCCCGAGTTCCATCGTCGATAGCATCTCGTTGGCCCGTCTCAATGCGGAATCGCCCGTGTTATAGGTCAGCTCCCAGAACAATCCCGAGTCGACCTCGTCCATGTCCCGTTCCCATTGCCCTGTGAACGACTCGCGGTTGTGCGGGAGTGCGTTGATTGCGCCCAAGAAGCCACCGAAGAGGAGGACGTTGATTGCGAACGCGACCGCCAACTGGCGTCTGAGGATGAGGCCGACCCCTGGCGCGGGGGGTCGTGAAGGTAGCCGCCTCCTTGCACCCACTCCGGACAAACCTTCAGCATCTTCTTCAACAGTACTCATCTGCACCCACTATCTCTCCCGTCGTGTCATCGATGTCTATCTCGGCAAGGTGGGTAGTATAATTATGCTCGAACGTCACCCTCCATACGCAGACAGGCTCGGTGCCATATATGAACGGCCCGTCCGGCCATCCGCCCATGGGCCTCACGATCCTGTGCTCGATGGAGGTGACGTTCAGCCCTCCGGACGCGGAGCGGGCGATATCGAGCGCCTCCTTGCGGGATACCGATTGGCCCGCCATGACGCCGCCAAGGTGCATGTTCCATACCTTGCGATAGCCGTCCAGATGTCCGCTCGGGTCCAGGAACACCCTGATATGATCGTCCGTTGGGATTCCCTCTTTGATGCGCTCGAAATAGACCTCCCAAATGGGACGATATATCTTGCTGAACGTATCAGTACTGTAATCATATGTTTCATACGAGTAACCGTCCGTGGATTCGACCGTGGGCGTCGTTGCATCCTCTGGAAGGTCGCCGAACATCTGGAGGTACATCATCCCTAGCGTGAGCGCCCCCTCCTTCGTGAGCGTTCCGTTCTTCTAGCCCTCGTTCGAGTCGAAGCACACAAGGTCCCCGGTCGTGGCGTCGATGGACACGCTGCAGTCATCCTGCGATAGCTCCCAGTAGTAGATGTTGCCCCAGTCGTGGTCCCAGATGAGTTCGCCCCAGAAGTACTCATTGTCCCTGTCGAACGGAATGTACTCCTCACCCACAATATCAGGGAGCATCCCGTTCGCGATATCAACGGCCTCATCGAGCGTCGAGATAGGAAGGAACGGGTGCGGGTCGGGGCCCAGCTCTGAAGTGGGCGAATCAAAGTAGCCGCGGTTGGCCTGCGTCTGGAAGGGGTCGAGCTGGATGAGGAGGATGGCGACCGCGAAGGCGACGATGTTGACCACGAAGGCGACCCTGAGCCATCGCAGCTCGCTCGCGTCCGGCGACCCTGCCCCTTCCGTTCCCGACAGCCTCATCGCCCGTCCTCACTCAGGACCATGATGATGGCCCTCAGGTCAGCATCCGGACCAACCCCATGTTCGTCCAAGGACTTGGTATGATATCCACGGTTCCCCTTCTTATCCATTTCGAGTGCATGCACCCCTGGGCCGGGGCCACTCTCACAGACCCCCCGTCAATGTATATATACAGTGGCGCACCATCGCATATCCGGTATGGCAACGGTGAGGCGGCGGGGAGAAAAGAGGATGGAACGCCCAAGAGTCAAGCGCCCCTCCAAGGAGCTGCTGGAGCGCCTCCAGAACATGGAGGACAAGAGGGGCATGATAGCCGTAATCGAGCCAGACACCGGGGACTACTACCTCGCGAAGACGCTCACCGATGGCCTCAAGGCCATGATGACGCGGCATCCCGGGAAGATTTTCTACTCGATACGGATCGGCTACTCGTACGTCTATGGCCACCGTGGCGGGCTTCACAAGGTATGAGGACGATCATCAGGGGGCCGGTCATTGACGGTGTCCCCTTCATCGATACCAACGTTTCCACCGACGGCACGTTGGAACTGGGAAGGACCGGTGAGCTCCAGCTCATCGTCGATACAGGATTCGATGGGGGTATCGCCCTCCCAATGGAACTGATAACACGCCTCGCCCTGCCAATCATCGGGCATTGCAATTTCCGCCTTGCGACCGGCGAGGAGGTCGAGTTCCCAATGCACTGGGCCGTGGTCCGATTGGGCGGGAAGACCTACGAGACCGAGGTCATCCCAGGCGACCAGCTACTGGGGACCGGCTTCCTATCGCGGGCATGCACCCGCCTCTCCATCGACTTTGATGGCGAGGAGGTCCGGCTGGAGGGATGAGAGTGCCAAGCCAGACAAACGTGATGGACCATCTTGCGACCATGAAGGTCCCTTTATATAGCCAGCATGCCGGCTCGAAAGGCTTAGATACTACCCCGCGTAATGCCCGCCTAATGGCCGAGCATCCTGGCGGCGGCTCTGCAGTGGTCCTCTTGTCTGGGGGGCTTGACAGCACGGTCGTGCTAGCCACGGCCCTCGAGCAGGGCTACACGCCCCACGCGCTCACCGTCGAGTACGGGCAGCGGCACCACCGCGAGGTGGAGGCCGCGCGGGCGGTCGCGCGGCACTACGGCGTCGAGCACCGGGTGGTGCGCGTGGACCTGTCCTCGTTCGGGGGGTCATCGCTCACGGACCCGTCCAAGGGCGTGCCCTCGGACAGGCCCGTGGGATCCATCCCGTCCGCCGGCATCCCCTCCACCTACGTGCCCGCCCGCAACACGGTGCTGCTCTCGGTCGCGCTCGCCTGGGCCGAGGCCCTGGGCGCGGAGGCCGTGCTCATCGGGGCCAACTGCATCGACTACTCCGGATACCCGGACTGCAGGCCCGAGTTCATCGAGGCCATGCGCGAGGTCGCGCGCCTTGGCACCCGCCGCGGCGCCGAGGGCCTCCCCATCGACGTCGTCGCGCCCATCCTGCGGCTCGGGAAGGCCGACATCGTGCGCCGCGGGGTCGAGCTGGGCGTGCCCTTCGAGCTCACGTGGTCGTGCTACCGCGGCACGCCCCGCGCGTGCGGCCGGTGCGACAGCTGCCAGCTGCGGCTGCAGGGCTTCGCCGAGGCGGGCGTCGTGGACCCCCTGCCCTACGAGGCGGGGGCCGGGCGGCCCGACCTCAGCGGCCACCCCGCCACGGGGACGGCGCAGGGGGGTGGGGCATGATGGAGGTCTGCGAGACCTTCGTGTCCCTCCAGGGCGAGGGCGCCGACATCGGCCTGCCCACCGTGTTCATCCGCCTGGCCAGGTGCAACCTCGAGTGCACGTGGTGCGACACCAAGTACTCCTGGGAGCCCGGTCACGAGCGGTCCGTCGAGGACCTCGTCGAGGAGGCCGCCTCCTATGGCGTGCCCCGCGTGGCCGTCACGGGCGGCGAGCCCATGATGCAGGCGGAGGAGGTCTCCCAGCTCTGCAAGGCGCTCGAGGCGCGCCACCTCAGGGTCCTCGTGGAGACGAACGGCTCCATCGACCTCGACCGCCTCAGGCGCGGCCCCGGCACGCGCGTGAGCATGGACGTCAAGTGCCCCTCCTCCGGCATGGAGGGCCGCAACCTCTTCACCAACATCGCCAAGCTCCGCCCCACCGACGACCTCAAGTTCGTCATCGCGCACCAGGAGGACTACGCCTTCGCGCGCAAGGTGCTGGAGCGCAACAAGCCCCCCTGCCCGGTCGTCTTCCAGCCCGTCGGGGGTCTGGACATGCAAGACCTGGCCGAGAAGGTGCTCGAGGACGGGCTGGACGTGCGCGTGCTGCTGCAGCTGCACCGCTACATCTGGGGCGACAGGAGGGGGAGTTGATGGCGGGCGCGGGCAACGGCAACGGGCCCATCATGGCCGTGGTCGAGGCCGTCTACGACCAGGTCCTCGCGCTCACGGACGACTCCGACGAGGGCCGCAGCCTCCAGCACCGGTTCTACGCGGAGCTCACGAGGGTGGAGGTCGCGATGCTGCGCGAGCGGTCGGCCAGGACGCTTCCCACCTACAGGCACCCGCTGCCCGCGATGAGGATATACAGGACGTTCATGTGCGACGCGCGCGCCTACGACGAGATCGGCAACGCCAAGATACGCGTGAGGGACCGCGACCTCCTCGAGATACGCTACTGGCACTGCCGGTACGCGCGGGTGTGCGCGGCCAGGGAGCGCAGGATATGCATGCGCACGCACTCGCTGACCGAGGCCGCCGAGCTCATGAGCCCCGCGACCTTCCAGCGCATCGAGGAGCTGGACTTCAGCGAGGAGGGCAACTGCGCGCTCCTGGTCCGGATGGGCTTCGAGGGCGACCTGCGCGACATCGAGCCCGACGAGAAGGTCGTCGGGGAGCACCTGTGCGAGCACCTCACGCGAGACGAGGCGGACGAGTTCTTCCTGCGCTCGTTCCTGGTGGGCGCGGAGTACGCCATCAACCACATCGGTGACCTCAAGCGCGACAAGGTGCTGCCCGACCTCGCGAGGCGGCTCAGGAACGCGGGCGTCACCAAGGGCCCCCTGGGCAAGAGCAAGGTCATGAAGGCCGCGCTCGCCGCATGGCAGAAGGGGGGAAACGCCTTCGTCAAGCCTGACGAGGGCGTCTAGGCGGGCGCATCGAGGCGCGCCTGTCTGGGCAAGAACGTCTAGGCGACGGTCACACCGGCGAGGAGGACGGCCTCCAGCAGTCCGACCACGACGAAGAAGATGACCCAGGGCGCGTTCCGCACCCACTCGACGACCGCGCGCATTGGAGGCTTCCCCCTTGGGGATGGCCGTTATGCCAGGATGAGGTATATAAAGACGGCCGCATCCGTTCACTTCCAGGCGCACAATCGCCCAGATGCCTGGATTGTTCACCGTTTTGTGTCCAATCGGAGAAAGGTATAAGAGGCCCCCCCTCTTATGTATGGGACGTGTACCAGAGAAAGATAGTCCTTGACCAGGAGTCGTTCAAGGCCCTAGCCTCGGACACGAGGATCGAGATCCTCAAGCGGCTCGACGCCTCGCAGCGGACCGTCACGGACCTGGCAAACGAGCTCAAGGTCAACAAGTCCGCGGTGTACAAGCACCTGTCGAGGCTGCTGGACGCGGGGCTGGTCAAGAAGGTCGAGGACAACAGGAAGTGGGTCTACTACCGCCTGTCCATGAAGGGCGCCAACCTCCTGCACCCTGAGCGCGTCCAGATCGCGCTCATGCTCTCCGCGAGCATCCTGGCGCTGTCGCTGGCGGCGTACAACCTGTACGTCTACGCCGCGGGCGCGCTCGAGAGCGCCGGGGGCGCTGGCCTTGGCATAGCTGGCATCCAGGTGTGGACGAACGACCCGGTCCTGCTCGGCATCGGCGTCACGCTGCTGGCACTGGCCTGCGGCCTGGGCTACGTGGCCTACCGCATCAAGCGCGCGGCGGTCGAGTACGAGCCGGTGCTCTGAGCCGCTACAGCCCCTCCTCAAGGGGTATGTCCGTGTCGGGGCGCCATAGGCAGCACCTCGGATGCCAGTAGAAGGATTTCATTGGGGTCGGTCCTTTGAGATACCCCACGCATGACCGTGAGGGCCGAGCATCAGGTGGCAGGGAGCAAGCTCAATGACCCCGTCAGTGCCGCCCCTCCGCACAGGCTTGTGCTGCACCCTCTGGCAACATTCGCTTACCCCTTCCCCACAACACATTATATATACAGGTCTTAACGATGGACAGCATGGAAGGAACGGATATTGCCAGGTGTATGATGATGTCCAAGAGGTCCTTCGAGGTCCGCGTCGAGCCTAAAGTGCTCGCTTGGGCCAGGACGAGCATGGGGAAGAGCGTTTCTGAGGTTTCCGAGCAGATGGCGGTCAGCGAAGCGTCCGTCGAGGGGTGGGAGACAGGAAACAAGAGGCCTACGATGGTTCAGCTGAGGAAACTGGCCAACCTCTACAAGCGACCATTGGCAGCCCTCCTCATGTCCTCTCCCCCGATGGAACCCTCGCTCCCCACCGATTTCAGGACACTGCCAGGGGAGAAGAGCCTCCCAATGACCGAGAAGACGAGGCTCGCGATAAGGCGCGCGAGGAGGCTCCAGACCATCTCGCACGAACTGAGGGGGGACGCGATGATCCCTCACGACGGACGCCTGCCCAAGTGCAGGACGTCGGACGACGCGGAAGCGGTCTCCCGCGATGTGCGGGATGTGCTCGGGGTCTCCTTCAAGGAGCAGTCCGGTTGGGAGGATGAGACGGATGCCCTGCAGGCCTGGAGAAGGTCGGTCGAGGCCATCGGCGTTCTCGTCATCCAGCTCCCGATGCCCTTGGGGGAGGCCAGGGCCTTCTCCCTGGCAGATGAGAATCATCCGGTCATCGTCCTGAACTCGAGGGACTCCATCAACGCAAGGATATTCTCGCTCATGCACGAACTAGGACACCTCGTCGTGAGGGACGGGGGGATATGCCTCCCGGCGCGTGTCGCGAAGCGGGATGGCCGAGGTGTCATGACCTCAGGTGGAGGGAAAGGGGTCGAGTCGTTCTGCAACCACCTCGCAGGCGCCATCCTTGTACCTAAGGAGGTACTTCTACGGATTGAGCTCGTCAGGCAAACGGACCATCAGAGGGAGTGGCAGAACAGGGAGCTCCGCAACCTGGCGAGCAGATTCCGCGTGAGCCGCGAGGTCGTCCTGAGGCGTCTGCTCCTCTTCGGCAAGACATCCTGGGCGTTCTATGAGCGGATGCACGATAAGTGGTTGGGCGAGGGGGCTCCAGAGGGGCCGAGGGGTGGAGGGGGCAGGAACATCCCCAGGGAGATTGTGGGTCAGAACGGTGCACCCTTCGTGTCCATGGTGCTGGATTCATACCGCAATGACAGGATCACGTACAGCGATGTGGCCGACATCCTGGACGTGAAGGTGAAGCACATTCCCAAGATAGAGGAGCTGCTCGGGGCTCAATGATGGTTCAGCAAAGGATAGTCAAGGGCTACTGCATCGACACCTCCGCGCTCATCGACATGTGGAGGGTGCACTACCCGGAGGATGTCTTCCCCGCCCTCTGGGTCGACATCGGGACCATCGTCAGGGATGGCATATTGGTGGCGCCGGTGGAGGTACTGGACGAGCTGGAGCGGAAGGACGATGAACTGCTCGCCTGGGCAAGGACTCACGCTGAAATGTGCCTCGACCTCAGTGCAGAAGAGGTCAGTCTCGTCGGGGAGATGGTCGCGGCCCATCTGGGATGGGTGGACCTCTACAAGGAGACCCCTGATGCCGACCCCTTCATCGTCGCATTGGCGAGGACCCGGGACCTGTGCGTCGTGACGGCAGAGAGGATGAGCGCTCCCACCGAGAGGCCAAGGATACCCAACATCTGCAGGCATTACCGGGTGGAGTGCATCAATCCCGTCGAGCTCTTCAGGCAACGGGGATGGAGGTACGGTGATTGACACCGTCGCTCCATCTGGCGTTGCCACGTCTCTATCGTCCAGGGGGGTCACGGTGACGGGCCTGACCGGCGCGTCCGGAGGGAACTGACCCTCACCTACTTCTCGTCCAGGCCCAGCCTCTCGGCGTTGCGGTCGGCGATGGCCTGGATCTGCGTGATGACCTCGGCCCCGCCGGGCTTCGTGAACAGATGCTTGAACCGGTTCTGGGTCTTCAGGTACTCCTCGACCTTCGGGCGGGCCTTCGACTTCTTCACGCCCGTGACCACGCCGTTCTCGATCTCGTAGAGCGGGAACAGCCCCGTCTCGACCGCGAGCTTGCCTATCTTGATCGTGTCGGCCGAGTCAGCGTACCACCCGGTCGGGCACGGCACGTGGACGTGCAGGTACTTGGGGCCCTTGATGGACAGGGCCTTCTTGACCTTCTTCTGCAGGTCCCTGGGGTAGGCCGCCGACGCCGAGGCCGCGTAGGGGATGCCGTGCGCGGCCGCTATCTCGAGCATCGGCTTCTTGGGCCGCACGTTGCCGAAGCTGAACTCGCCCGCCGGCGAGGTCGTCGTGGACGCGCAGTAGGGGGTCGCGCCGGACCTCTGCACGCCCGTGTTCATGTAGGCCTCGTTGTCGTAGCAGATGTAGAGGATGTCGTGGCCCCTCTCGAACATGCCGGAGATGAGGCCCAGGCCGATGTCGACGGTCGAGCCGTCGCCGCCCTGCGCGATGATGTTGACGCCCTCCTTCCTCCCCATCGCCTTGAGCGCGGCCTCGATGCCAGAGGCCACGGCCGCGGCGTTCTCGAACAGGGAGTGGACCCACGGCACGCCCCACGTGGACTCGGGGTAGGGCGTGGTCGTGACCTCGAGGCAGCCGGTGTTGTTGGCGATGATGGTGTTCGGGCCCGCGGCCTCGATGACGAGGCGGGCGGCCAGCAGCTCCGCGCAGCCCGCGCAGCCGCGGTGGCCGGGGGCGAACAGGCGCTCGCCGGGCGGGATGTAGCCCTCCTTGAGGGTCTTGGGCTTGGCGGGCGGGGCGTTGGCTGGCGGGACATTGGCCGGTGGGGTCTTGGTGGTCATCTCTCACACCTCCGGGATGATGTCGCGGTTGAGGCCCACCCAGAAGGGCTCGTCGGGCGTCCCCTTGCCCCTCCACGTGGCGGCCTCCTTGAGGGTCTTCTTGAGTTCGGGCACCGTCACGTCGCGGCCGCCGAGGCCCGCCACGTAGCTGAGCACGTTCGGGCCGTCGCGGCCCGCGAAGGTCGCCCGCACGTCGGTGGCGATGATGCCCTCGAGGCCGAGCGAGATGTCCTTCTCGATGACGGCCACGACGGAGGCGCGGTCCAAGGCCTTGCGGATCTCGGCCTTGGGCAGCGGACGGTGCATGCGGAGCTTCACCAGCCCCACCTTCATGCCCTCCTTGCGCAGCTCGTCGACCGCGTCCGCGATGGTTCCGCACAGCGAGCCCATGGACATCATTATGACGTCCGCGTCCTCGCAGCGGTACTCCTCGAGGAACGGCGAGTAGTCGCGCTTGAAGGTCTCGTTGAACTCCTTGACCGCCTTGGCGTAGACGGGGGCCGAGCCCATGAGGGCGCGGTTGAGCATGTAGCGTATCTCGTGGTAGACGTTGGGCATCGCGAGCGCGCCGAACGTCATCGGGTGCGCGGGGTCGAGCCAGACCACCGGCTGGTAGGGCGGCAGGTACTGGTCGACGAGCGCGGGGTCCATGAGCTCGAGCTGCTCGTAGGTGTGCGTGAGCACGAACCCGTCCATCATGGTCATGAACGGCAGCCGGACCTTCGGGTCCTCGGCGACCTTGAAGGCGATGGGCTGGAAGTCGTGGATCTCCTGCGCGTCCTCGCAGAAGACCTGAATCCAGCCCGCGTCGCGCACGGCGAGCGAGTCCTGCTGGTCGTTCCAGATGCTGATGGGCGCCGACACCGCGCGGTTCGCGCAGGTGAGCACGATGGGCAGCCGCGAGCCCGCGATGTTGTAAAGGACCTCGAACATCAGGAACAGGCCCTGGGACGTGGTCGCGGTGTAGGTGCGCGCGCCCGCGGTGGACGCGCCGAACACGACGGAGGCGGCCGCGAACTCGGACTCGGTGTTGACGAACTCGGCCTTGAGCTCGCCGTCGGCCACCATCTGGGCCAGGTCCTCGACGATGTGCGTCTGGGGCGTGATGGGGTACGCCGAGATGACGTGGGGGCGGCAGTACTTCACCGCCTCCGCGACGGCCAGCGAACCCTCGATGACGACCTTCTTGCCTGATACCTTGGACATGTGTCATCCCTCCTGGGGCCTCACTTCTCCTCGGGGACCATCGTGTAGGCCTTCTGCGGGCACTCCGAAGAGCAGATGCCGCAGCCCTTGCAGTAGTCGTAGTCGACCTGGACGCCCTTCTTCTCTGGCAGCGCCGAGATGGCGCCCTCGGGGCACAGGTCGATGCAGAGGTAGCACTTCACGCACTTCTCGAGGTCGACGACGGGCCTGGAGGACCGCCAGGCGCCCGTCTTGTTGACGGTGCTGCTGGCGGACTTGACCACAGCGCCCTCGGTCAGCTTCTCGGCCATGTCACTTTCCCCCTACGAGGTGGAAGGCCTCGCGCACGGCCTTCTCGTTGTTTTCCGCGAGCTTGCCGGAGAACCGCTCGCGCACGACGGCGATGATGCTGTCGATGCTCACGACGCCGGTCGCGCCGGAGACGGCGCCGAGCATGGTGGTGTTGGTGATGGGTCGCCCGAGCCTCTCGAGCGCGACCTTGGTCGCGTCGACGGTGCGGACCTTGCCCGGGAACTTGATGCCCAGCTCCGCTGGCGTCTTGCCCGTGTTGATGATGGCCGTGCCGGTGGGCTTCAGCCCGGAGAAAACGTTCACGACGCCCAGTAGGGTCGAGTCCTGCACGATGATGATGTCGGGCTCGTATATCTGCGCACGGGTCCTGATCTTCTCGTCCGCGATTCGGGTGAAGGCCTGGACCGGGGCCCCCCTGCGCTCCACGCCGAAGGCGGGGAACGCCTGGGAGAACTTGCCGTCCTTGAATGCGGCCTGTGCCAAGATCTCCGCCGCGGTCACGGAGCCCTGGCCTCCCCGGCCATGGATCCTGATCTCCATCATGGGTAGACCCAGGCGGGGGAACGCGCTTCCCCTATAATAACCTTCCATGGATTGGTGACGCGCATGCGACATGCCAGTATCTCGCGCGATGGTTCGATATCCGTATTAGAACGTTTATATACGGGGCGGGCCCTTTCCACGCCCCGAGAGGTCATCCCATGGCCAGCCTAAGGATTCCCGGCACGCGCGCGGCGCTGCTCGCCGCGCTCGCGCTGCTCGCAATCGTCGCGATCGGAACGGTGCTCGCCGCGGCGGCGCACCCGCTCAACCAGGACGCCAACCAGGGTGGCACCGGCACGACCGACTGGAAGGGCGAATGGACGGTAGGCGCGGGCGATGACCTGACCTACGCCAACCAGACCATCAGGTTGGACGGGAACCTCTCCATCGGGGGCGGCGGCAAGCTGACGCTGCGCAACGCCAGGCTCATCCTGCATGGCTCTCCCAACGCGCTGCAGGAGGTCAAGCTGCTGGACGGCGGAGAGCTGGTCGTCACCGACAAGGACGGCAATCCGACCACCCCGGCGGACAAGTCGACCATCACCACCAACACGACCGGCATCCACTTCTACCTCAAGGCCTACGCGGGCTCCAAGCTCACCATCAGGAACTCCGACGTGCGCAACTGCGGGGAGCTCTTCAACGACCAGGGCTACCTGGCAGGCGTCTACCTCGGCACCGGCGCGGCGACCCTCGAGAACGTCGACATCGGCAACGGCTTCGGGGGCGTCTTCATCGACGGCGTGGCCCCCACCATCAAGGGCTGCACCGTCCACGACAACGACTGGGTGGGCATCTACGTTGACAACGGGGCCGAGCCCATCATCGAGGACTGCCGCGTCGAGGACAACGGCCGTGAGGGCATCATCGTGAAGGACCTGTCCGACCTGACCTTGGTCAGGTGCGTGGTCACGGGCAACGGGCGGGGCGTGTTCGTCGACGGGGCCTACCTCACCGCCGAGGGCTGCACGCTCAAGGACAACAACGCCACCGCGGACCTCAACCTCCCCCACAACAGCCACGTCGAGCTCTTCAACTCCACCGTCAGCACCAACGCGATGTACAAGCCCGTCGTGATGGAGAACTCCTCGTTGATATCCACCAACGGGAACTTCGACAACGCCCGCGTGCAGATGGAGGCGTCCGTCTTCTACTACCAGCAGTTCCTGAACGTCATCGTTGAGTGGTCCGACTCCGCCACTACGCCCATCGCGGGCGCGTCGGTGACTGTCCAGGATGCCGAGGGCCGCGTCTACGAGTTCGTGACCGACGCCGAGGGCAGGGTCCCGTGGGTGGCGCTCCAGGTCGTGGAGTACGACAAGACCTCGGGCATGCTCAAGACTTACATCTACAACCCGTTCACCCTCACCGTCACCTACAAGGGCAACATCCTGACCAGGACCACCGAAATGCGCTACGCAGGCGCGACGGAGCGGTTCACCTACAACGACGTCGAAGACCCGGTGGCGGTCCCGCCCAGTGACATCACGGTGGACATCGGCCAGAACGTCACGCTCGACGGCTCGGGCTCGACGGACAACGTCGCCATCGAGAGGTGGGAGTGGACCTTCGAGGAGCGCGGTCTGCCGTCCACGTTCGAGGGCGAGCAGGTCGAATGTGCGTTCCAGGAGGCCAAGATATACTCGGTCACGCTCAAGGTCACCGACACCTCTGGCCGCTCGGGCACGAGGAGCTCGGCCCCCTTCACCGTGACCGCGGTCGACCGCACGCCGCCCGTCGCGGACGCGGGCATCAGCCTCGTGGTCAGCCAGGGCGCCCTGGTGCAGTTCGACGGCCGCAACTCCACGGACAACGTCGCCGTCGTGGGCTACACGTGGAGCTTCACCTACGACAGCGCGGTCCGCTCGCTCACTGGCTCCCAGGCGCAGTGGACGTTCAACCTCCCGGGTGTCTACACGGTCGTTCTCACGGTCGAGGACGCGAAGGGCCTGAGCGACTCCGTCTCCATCACGGTGACCGTCGCGGACACGACGGCCCCGACCACGGCGGCCGCGCTGGACTCGACCGCGACGCCCGTGGGCCGGCTCTACCCCGAGGTCGTCCAGGTGCTCTTCACCGTCACCGGTGAGGCCGCGGGCGACCACACCATCCACTACCGCATCAACGGTGGCACATGGAAGACGTTCACGGGCTCGCTGGCGTTCGGCGACGGCCTCGAGTACAGCGACGGCACCTACACCATCGACTACTACTCCTCCGACGGGGCGGGCAACATCGAGACCACCAGGTCCATCGAGGCGTTCTCGGTGGACGCGACCGCGCCCACCTTCACGGAGATGGACCCCGCGGTCTCGCCGTACTCGACCACCGAGCCCTCGTACGTCATCAGGGGCAGGACGGAGCCCGGCGTGACGCTCACCCTCAACGGGCAGCCCCTGACGGTCGCGGCGGACGGCCGGTTCTTGTCCAACATGACGCTGGCGGAGGGCGACAACCCCTTCACCCTCATCGCCAGGGACGCCGCGGGCCACCAGACCGACAAGTCCCTCGTCATCAACTACCAGAAGCAGACCACCGACAGGGACGATGCGGGTCCCAACTGGCTCGTCATCGGCGGCATCATCGTCGTCGGCGTCATCCTGGTCGTCATCGTGCTGCTGGTCATGCGGCGCAAGAAGTGAGCGGGGGCATCGTGGGCGCGGGACGGGTGCTGAGTACCGATGGGTACGAATGAGTGGGAACGCCGTCCGTTACCGCCGCCCGGCGCGTCACTCCGACTCGAACTCGGGCAGGTCGGCCAGGCCGCCGACGGACGCGACCTCGTACTTCCGCATCAGCACGTAGGTCACCACCGTCCACGCGATGTTCGCGATGGCGATGACGAGCAGGAACCACGTGAGCGCGAGCTCGAGGTCGGGGTTGATGTGGCGCTCGATCTTGTATACCGTGTCCGACTCCGTGCCGTTGCCGGTCTCCTCGATGAACAGCTCGACTTTGTACTCCCCGCGCGGGTAGTCCTTGATGGGGATGGAGCAGGCCGTGCCGCTCGGGACGACGGACACGTTCTTCTCCTCGAAGGTGTTCGTCGCGGGCTCCTTGTAGTAGAGCGCGTAGTGGACCTCGGGGCCGCTCTTGACCTCGATGATGACGCGCTCGGCGTACTCCGCGTCGAACTCGTCGATGTTGTCGAACGTGTCGACCTTGATGGTGGTCAGGTCGATGACCTCCTGCTCGTCGGTCGAGATGGCGGTCTCGACGTAGGGGACGAGCAGGAAGAACACGATGAACAGGATGAGCACGATGATGCCCGTGGCGCGCGCCACGCGCATGCCGTGCTGTGCGACCATGAACCGCCTGCCGGCCGTGTCCACGACGCCGATCTCGGCCGCATTGAAGATGATGGACACGACGTTCATCAAAAACCCGCACATCACGACCACCAGGATGATGGCCGGGAAGGGCAGGAACAAGGGGCTCACGGAGCCGTCCTTGTGCTGGTAGGCCAGGACTATGAGCACTATCATGAGCAGGACGATGAGCACCTGGACGACGGTGCCCACGCGCTTCACGCGGCGCTGCCTCATGGTCTGGTCGAGCATCCCGATGCCTTCCAAGGGCCAGCCTCCTGGTCAGCGTGTGTGAGGGGGAGATGTGCTTAAATAGGCTGCGGTGCCAGTATCAAGGCGGATATGGAGGCGCAGCGGGCGTGGCCGCGACCGCGCCAGCGCGCCTCACTTGCGGCCGAAGATGCGCCCCTTGCCCCTGCCGGTCGCGCCCCTCTCCCCTCTCTCGCCCTTCTCGCCCTTGCCGTCGTCCCCGCTGGCGGCGCCGTCGGGACCGCCGCGCTCGAGCTCCCAGAGCTGCCTCAGCAGCTCCTTCTGCCGCGCTCCCAGGCTGCGGGGGACCTCGACGACGACGCGCACGTACTCGTCGCCCTTTCCGGGCCCGCCCAGGTGCGGCAGCCCCATGCCGCGCAGGCGGAACACCTTGCCCGGCTGCGTGCCCGCGGGGATGGTGAGCTCGGCCTTCCCGGTGAGCGTGGGCACCTCGATGCGGTCGCCGAGGGCGGCCTGCGGGAAGCTCACACGCACCTCGGTGAGCAGGTCAGAATCCTCGCGCTCGAACATCTGGTGCGGGCGTACGCCCACGATGGCGTAGAGGTCGCCCGGGGGCGCACCCTGGTCCCCCGCCTCGCCCTGCCCCGAGTAGCGCAGGCTGGTGCCCGTCTGGGCCCCCGGCGGGATGCGGATGAGCAGCCGCCTCGTGACGCGGGTGCGGCCCGCGCCGGCGCAGCCCGGGCAGGGCCTCTCGAGGATGGTCCCCTTGCCCTGGCACTGGGGGCAGCCCGTGATGGTGACCAGTTTGCGGTTGCCGAAGGACTGGGCCCGCTGGACCTGGCCCTGGCCGCCGCATGCCGTGCACTGGCGCACCCCGGTGCCCTCCGCCGCGCCCGAGCCCCCGCACGCCTTGCACGCCTCGTGCCGGGGGATCTCCACCTCGATCTCCTTGCCCTTGACGACGTCCTCGAGGTCCACGTTGACCTGCAGCCTTATGTCGGAGCCCTGGCGCGGGCCGCGCGACCGCCCGCCGCCCCCGAAGAACATGTCGAAGACGCTCCCGCGGGGGCCCGAGCCGCCGCCGAAGAAGCCGTCCATGAAGTCGAACCCGAAGATGTCCGAGATGTCGTCCACGTGGCTGAAGTCCTGCCACTGGAAGCCGCCCGCGCCGAAGTCGGCCTTGACGCCCTCGTGGCCGAACCGGTCGTAGCGGGCGCGCTTGTCGTCGTCCATCAGGACCTCGTAGGCCTCCGAGAGCTCCTTGAATTTCTCCTCGGCGCCCTTGGGGTCGTCCTTGTTGGTGTCGGGGTGGTACTTCTTGGCGAGCTTCCTGTAGGCCTTGCGGACGTCCTCCTTGGAGACGTCGCGCCCGACGCCGAGGACCTCGTAGTAGTCGCGCGCGGCCATCTGCTACCACCCGAGGTAGGGAACGGGGGCGGGGCTATTTGGCCCTGTCGCCCCAGGCACCACGACCGCCCCCGTGCTCACTCCTTGCCCTCGTCCTCGAGGATGGTGTAGTCCGCGTCGACGGCGTCGCCGCCCGTACCAGGCTTGCGGCGGCGCTCAGCGCCGCCCGCGCCCCGCGCCCCCTCGTCGGGGCCGGGGGGCGCGCCCGCGCCCGGGCCAGTGCCCGCCTGGCCGCCCATGCCGCCCTGCTGCTTTGCCTGCTCCTGGGCCACGTGGGCGTACATCTCCTGGGAGACATCCGAGAAGGCACGGTTGGCCTCGTCTATCCGCGCCTTCATCTGGTCGTAGTCGTTCTTCTCGACGGCCTCCTCGAGCGAGTCCAGCGTCTGCCGCACGCGGTCCTGCTTGTCCTGGGGTATCTTGCCGGTGAGGTCGGCCAGTATCTTGCGGTACTGGTAGACGGTCTGCTCGGCCTTGTTGTGCAGCTCGGCCTGCTCGCGCTTGCGGCGGTCCTCCTCCGCGTACTTCTCGGCGTCCTTGACCTTCTGGTTGACCTCGTCCTTGTTCAGGTTGGAGGTGGCGGTGATGGTGATCTTCTGCTCCTTGCCCGTCCCCAGGTCCTTGGCCGAGACGTTCACGATGCCGTTGGCATCGATGTCGAAGGTGACCTCGACCTGCGGCACGCCACGGGGCGCGGGGGGTATGCCCACGAGGTGGAACCTCCCCAGCGAGATGTCGTCGGCGGCCATGTCGCGCTCGCCCTGCACGACATGTATCTCCACGGACGTCTGCCAGTCTGCCGCGGTGGAGAAGACCTGGCTGCGGCGCGTGGGGATGGTGGTGTTGCGGTCGATGATCTTGGTCGCGATGCCGCCGAGGGTCTCGACGCCCAGCGACAGCGGGGTCACGTCCAGCAGCACGATGGAGCCCTCGGCGATGTCCCCGGACAGCACCCCGCCCTGGATGCCCGCGCCGATGGCGACGCACTCGTCGGGGTTGATGTTCTGGTAGGGGTCCTTGGAGAAGTACTTGCGCACGCTCTCGATGACATGGGGCATGCGGGTCGCACCGCCCACGAGGATGACCTTGTCGAGGTCCTTGGGCTCGAGCTTGGCGAGCTTGAGCGCGCCCTTGATTGGGCCCTTGGTGCGCTCGAGCAGGTCGCGGGTGAGCTCCTCGAACTTCGCGCGCGTGAGGTTCATGTCGAGGTGCCTGGGCCCGCTCGCGTCCGCGGTGATGTAGGGCAGGTTGACGTTGGTCTGTGGGAGGCCCGAGAGCTCTATCTTCGCCTTCTCGGCCGCCTCCTTGAGCCGCTGCATCGCCGTCAGGTCCTTTCCGAGGTCCAGCCCGTGCTCGCGCTTGAACTCGGCGGCCATCCAGTCGATGACGCGCTGGTCCCAGTCGGCGCCGCCCAGGTGCGTGTCGCCGTCGGTGCCGAGCACCTCGAACACGCCGTCGCCGACCTCGAGGACGGAAACGTCGAACGTGCCGCCGCCCAGGTCATAGACGAGGATCTTCTCGCCCGCCTCCTTCTCGAGGCCGTAGGCGAGCGCCGACGCGGTCGGCTCGTTGATGATACGGACGACCTCGAGGCCGGCGATGGTGCCAGCGTCCTTGGTCGCCTGCCTCTGGTTGTCGTTGAAGTAGGCGGGCACGGTGATGACGGCCTTCTTGATGGGGTGGCCCAGGAACCGTTCCGCGTCGGTCTTCATCTTCTGCAGCACCATGGCGGATATCTCTGGCGCGGTGTAGTCCTTGCCGTCGATGGGCTTGCGCCAGTTGGTGCCCATCTGCCTCTTGACCGAGGCGATGGTGCGCTCCGGGTTGGACACGGCCTGGTGCTTCGCCACCTGGCCCACGATGCGCGTGCCGTCCTTGGCGAACCCCACGACGGACGGCGTCGTCCGGCCGCCCTCGGCGTTGGGTATGACCATGGGCTTCCCGCCCTCCATGACGGCCATGCACGAGTTCGTCGTTCCCAGGTCTATTCCGATTATCTTCTCCTTCATTGTCCTCACTCCATGTGTTGAGATTGAGCGCGATTCGTCACATCATCATCATCCGCCGCGCGGGTCGCCTCACGGGGCGGCCCCGACGAGACGATGACCTTGCTCGGGCGCAGCACGCGCCCGACGCCCTTGTAGCCGCGCTGGAGCTCCTTGAGGACGAGCCCCGCTGGCGCCTCGGTCGAGGGGGTCCGGAGGACGGCCTCCATGTCGAACGGGTCGAACTCGCGCCCCTCGGCAGGGATGGGCCTCACGCCCTCCCGCTCGAGCATCGCCGCGAGCTGCGCGCGGATGGCCTCGACCCCCTTGCGGAGGGCCCCGCTGTCGGCGACCGCGGACGGGGCGCCCAGGGCGCGGTCCAGGTTGTCGACCACCTCGAGCACGGACAGGAGGACCGAATCCGCCGCACGTCGCCGTTGCTCGGCGGCGTCGCGCTCCGTCCGCTTGCGGAAGTTGTCGAACTCGGCGGCGAGCCGGAGGTGGCGGTCCTGCAAGGCCTTGAGCTCGTCCAGCTCCGCAGGCTTGGGCGCCTCAGATGCCGATGCCTCTGGGACGGGGCGTATCTCCTCCTGGTCCATCTTTTTCGACCTTCTCATCCACTATACAACCATTAGTTGTATACTTGAGCATCTACAGTCATGGTTGGGGAGGTATATAAGAATGCCGGTGGAACAGTACGGAAGTGAGGTCAGGGATAGGACGACCTCCCATGGTACTTGTCAGGCCGTCCCGAGCACAGCCCTGCCGGGGGATGGGCGGGAGGGCGTCCGCTCGGCACGAGGGTGGCCGCTGGGGCATCCACTTCACCTCCCACGGGGCAACGTTGATATCGCGAGCCGCGCCTTGAGGGGCTGCAATGGTCACGACGTTCCAGAAGGCGTGCGCCATCCTCCTGGGTGCGATCTTCTTCATGATGATCATCGGCCCCATCGCATCCCTCGGCTCATGGCTCGCGGGGCTTGTTGTGGCCTTCATCATAGTGCCCGTCATCGTCCTGCTCGCGATGTCATGGTCGCGCGACCGCGCCAAGGAGCACGGCAAGGGGCTGCTCGAGCCCGCGGGGCTCACGGCGGAGGAGTGGTCCGAGCCCACGGACCCGGACGACTTCGAGGGCGAGGACGACTGACCTGGCGCCCCCCACCAGCCATAAGCAAAAAGGTTTTATCATGACCGCGCCCTACATCGTGCCGATGGGCCCTGAGGCTCGATGGACAGCTCGCGTCATCGTCATCCTGGCACTCCTAGGGCTCCTGCTGACCACGGTCGCGCCCCTCGTGCCGTCCCAGCCCCCCATCCCCATCCCCTACGTCGAGGTCGCGCTCACGACCCCCGACCCGGTCACCATCGGCCCGACCGACTACGAGCAGGTGGCCGTCACCGGCAAGGTCACCTACGGCAACCTGCGGCAGGGCACGACGATTGACATCAACGCCTCCGCCGACAACTACTGGGCTGTGGAGTTCGAGCCCAAGTCCGCGACCGTCCCCACCAACTTCGCCACGGGCAGCATCGATGTGGCCATCCAGGTGCGCGTCCCGCCCAAGGCGGCCGCGAACAGGCCCGCCAAGCTGACCCTCGAGGCCGTCGCCACCACGCCGCCGCCGCTCCCCCTCAACTACACCGACTTCATGACCGTCGACGTGCGCGCCAAGCAGTACTACGGCGTGAGGCTCGACAGCAACCACACGCAGTCGGTCGAGCAGGCCAAGGCCGTCAACAACAGGTGGCGCGTGTGGAACACGGGCAACGGCCCCGACAACTACACGATAGAGCTCACCAACGCAGCCGAGTTGAGCTCCAAGGGCCTGACCCTCGGCTTCCCCGCGCGCATCGCCGACCTGGGCCAGGAGCGCGCCGAGTCCCTCTCCACAGCCATCAACGCCTCGCAGGACGCGACCATCGGGACCGTGGTCGCCCAGTTCAGGGTCCGCTCGGTCGGCGACCCCACGATGGCGGAGGCCTACTCCCTGACCATCATCGTCACGAAGGGCCAGGCCCCCGACGGCAACGGCGACGGCGGCGACGGGGACGGCAAGGACGACTCGCCCGGCCCCACGGCGGTGGCGACCGTCATCACAATCGCGTCCCTCGCCGCCCTGGTCGCGAGGCGCCGCAGGGCGTGACCTCACACGCCCATGGCGATGCGCAGCATGTCCCGCACGCCAGGCGCGAGCCCCAGCACCAGCACCGCGACCTTGACCAGCCACGTGAGGGTCGGAGTGCGCTCCATGTCCTCGCGGAAGGCCACGTCGAGGAGGTACACCACCGCGCTCACCACCAGCAGCTTGAGCACGAGCATGACGGCAGCGGTCCCCGTGAGGTCGATGAGCAGCGAGGGCAGCACGTGCTTCTCGCCGTAGCCCCAAGCGTCGAGGCCCCTGTAGGTGGCCGCGCCGTCGATGAAGTGGGAGAGGAACAGCATCATGGCGACCGGTGAGAGGAACGCCCTGGTCCGCGGCCACCATCGCGACAAGGTGGCGTACCCGACGCAGGTCGCGGCCGTGCACGCGGCCGCGATGCCGAGGATGACGGCGACCTCCCAGGGGTGCGTCGCGCGCGACGACCCGGCCCACGGGTCGCGCGCCCACACCGCGACGAAGACCGCGGTCGTCGCCACGAGGACGCTGCCCGCGACGAGCAGCAGCTCCTTCATGGCCACCCGTCCGGTCGAGCGCGCGCGCCACCACATCGCGGCCGCGCCGGCCGCGGTGGCCACGGCCATCGCGCCCCAGCCCGCGTTCACGGCGACCTGGCCCGGGTCGAGCGCGATGACGGTGGCGGGCGCGAGGTTGAGCGAGACCAGCAGGCCCACGGCGCACAGCAGCGCCACGCGCCAGCCATGGCTCTGGGAGAGCCGCTCGAAGCGCCACGCGAGCAGCACCAGGGCGAAGACCAGCGCGCCCTCGAAGATGTAGATGACGGGCGAGATGAACAGGTACACGACGGGGCCCTTGGGGGCGAAGAGGTGCGCGTCCTCGAGCGCGCGCGCGGCCGCTCCCACCACGACCCAGGGCACGAGCGCGAGCAGGAAGCCGGAGTCCAGCCTCACCATGGGCCGCTGGAAGGCGCGCCAGATGCCGAAGACGGCCAGTGCCAGGAAGGCGGCGTAGGTCAGCGTGCTCACGATGGTGTAGCCCTCGCTCACCCCGTCCACGGTCCGGTCCTCGGCGTCCGCGACCAGGGGGGCCCAGAGGTGCCTCCACACGAACCGGTCCCAGAACAGCTCCGGCCATACAAAGCAGCCCACCGCGATGACCGCCAGGGGCACCGCGATGGCCGTCAGCCAGGCCCAGCCCTCGTGCTCGCGGCAGAAGCGTTTAAATGGAAGCAGCCGCATTCCCCACGCTACCTGGATGGCGAGAGGCCTGGCATCCCTATAAGGGTTGCGCACCCGCCACCGGGGGAGGGAACGACATGGAGGGACTCTTCACGAAGGCGAAGGGCATGGAGTTCCCTCGCCGAATCCTGGCTGGCCACGGGGCACTAGAGGGCCTGCCGCAGATGTGCCACGACTTCCAGCTGGAGGGCCCCGCCCTGGTCGTGACCGGGCCCACCACGATGCAGGTCGCGGGCCGTGCGGTCGCGGACTCGCTGGTCGAGGCGGGCTACGACGTGCACATCATCGAGATCGGCCAGGCGACCGTGGACGCGGTCCAGGTCGTGAAGACGGGCGTGCTGGAGACGAACTCGGGCTTCCTGCTCGGCGTGGGCGGCGGCAGCAAGATTGACGTGGCCAAGCTCGCCGCGTGCGACCTCGCGCGCCCCTTCATCTCGGTGCCCACCTCGGCCGCGCACGATGGCATCGCCTCCCCGCGCGCGTCCATCAGGGGCCCCGAGGGCAACCTCTCCTTCGACGCGGTCGAGCCCATGGGCGTGGTCGCGGATACTTCAGTCATAATCAAGTCCCCCTGGAGGCTGCTCGCCGCTGGCTGCGGCGACGTGCTCTCGAACCTCACGGCCGTGCTCGACTGGGAGCTCGCCCACCGCCTCAAGGGCGAGGAGTTCTCGTCATCGGCCGCCACGCTCTCGAGGATGGTGGCGTCCCAGATACTCGACAACGCCGACAGCATCAAGCCCACGCTCGAGGAGAGCGCGTGGATAATGATCAAGCCCGTGCTCGTATCGGGGGTGTCCATGTCCATCGCGGGCACGAGCCGACCGACGTCGGGCTCGGAGCACATGTTCTCGCACGCGCTCGACAAGATCGCCCCCGGCCGCGCGCTCCACGGCGAGCAGTGCGGCGTGGGCACCATCCTCTCGATGGCGCTCCACGGGGGAGACTGGCAGAGGGTCAGGCACGCGCTCGAGGTCATCGGCGCGCCCACGACGGCCAAGCAGCTCAACGTCACCAAGGAGGAGCTCATCAGGGCCATGACGACGGCGCACAAGGTGCGCGACCGCTACACCATCCTCGGCGAGACCGGCCTCACGGAGGAGGCCGCGGAGAGGCTCGCGAAGAATGCCAGGGTGATCTGAGCCCGTTCCGACCTGCCGGTAGGCGCCCTCAGCCCGCGAGGGTGAACAGCTGGTCGTCCTCCTCGACGTCCCAGAGGCCCAGCCGCGCGCCCGCGTCCAGCCACCCGTGCGCGTAGTTGACGCACGCGAAGGCGTTCACCAGGTCGCCCTCGGCGAAGAAGTGGTCGCCGTCCTCGTAGTAGGCCTCGGCCATCTCCAAGAAGTCCTCGGCGATGTGCTCGAGGTGGCTGCGCGCGGGGGCCGACAGCCGCAGCTTCTCGAGAGCGGCCGCGGTCTTCTCGAGGTAGGCGCGCACGTGCCTGGCGGAGAGCGGGACCGAGGGCACCGGCCCGCGCGCGGGCCCACCGTCGCCCTCCCCGACGTCACCCTCCTCGCCCCCGTCCCCACCATCATCGCCGCCAGCAGGCATCAGGACCCCCCTCGGACCTCAGACGGTCCCCTTCTTCGTCGCGCCCTTGGCCTCGGGCTCCTTGAGCGCCTCCTCGGCGCCGCCGATGTCGTCCTTGTCCCTGGCCTTGCCCTTGATGACCTTCACGCCCTCGCCGCCGTGCTTGGTCTCGCGCACGCGGATGTCGACGAGGATGGGCCGGGTGAGCGAGCCCGAGGTGATGAGCGCCGAGCCGATGGGCAGGGCCTGTATCTCGGCGGACATGCCCTCCGTGAAGCCCTCTATGGACTTCTCGATGACGCTCAGGTCGATGGGGTTGGTGACCTTCAGGATTATCTGCGTGCCGCACTGGCTGAGCACGTTCTTGTCTATCTTGGCGGGGCGCTGCGTCACCACGCACAGGCCCAGGCCGAACTTGCGGCCCTCGGAGGCGATCGTGCGCATGATGGCGGAGCTGCGCGCCGCCTCCTGCTGGGGGCAGAAGTTGTGCGCCTCCTCGACCACGAGCATCATCGGCGGGACCTTGCCGATCTTGCGCGCCTCGAAGAGCTTGCGAAGGATCCGGTTGGTGACGACCTCCTGCACGTCCCCCGAGGTGCCCTTGAGGTCGATGATGCTGGTCTGCCCCTCCTTGACCAGGTCGGAGAGCTTGGTGGGCTTCTCCGAGAAGAGGTCGAGCTTCGCGAGCATCTCGAGCGGGGCGATGACGTTCCACTTGTTGGCCGACTTCGACTCCTTGAGCGCCTCGATGAGCTGGTCGAAGGTGAAGAAACGGCGGCCCTCCTGCACCCGCCGCAGCGCGTCCTCGATGATGGTGCGCTGGCTCGTCGTGGTCGCGCCCACGAACTCGGCGATGTCCGCCTCGGTCAGGTTGATGGAGTCGAAGCTGAGCTGGACCGCGCTGGGGTTGTGCTTGGTGTCCGGCGAGAACATCGCGATGTGCTCGGAGTACCCCCGCGGCCTGACGCCGTACTTCTTCATGTACTTGGCGTCATCCTCCGAGGTGTTGGGGAACATGAGCGAGCTGTACTCGCCGTGCGGGTCGATGACCACGACCGGCACGAGCCGCTTGAGCAGCTCCTCGATGAACACGCCCACCGTGTAGCTCTTGCCGCCACCGGTCTTGGACAGGATGGCCATGTGCCGCCCGACGAGGGCGTTGATGTCCAGGTTGACCCGGAGGTTGTAGCCCTTGAGGAGGCCGATGTAGGCCGTCGACCGCCCCTCCGGCTTCAGGCCCAGGACCCCCTGGATGATGTCGTTCTCGGCCCGGGTGACGACCTCGCCCGCCTGGAAGGGCGTGCGGGGGCGCTGCAGCACGCCGCGCTCGTCGCGGTAGCCGATGATGTCCACGTAGGCGATGAGCTGCTCGGCCACGGTCACGTTCTGCCCGTCGACGATCTGCGCGGCCTTCTCGTAGGACACGTCCGTCCGGCGCTCGATGGACAGCACCTGGCCCACTACGGCCCCGTACATCTTGTGGTTGGCCTGGACGTACTCGTTGCGCTGCACGTTAGCGGCCGAGGCGGCCAAGTTGAAGCCGTCTGGGTCGACCCGTCCGAAGATGACGCCTATTGGTTCCATGGGCAGGGGGCCGATATGTTCCAGGTGGTAAAGAAGCTTTCACCTCCAGGCATCTGCTGGATGGGCCCTTCCAATTCGGCCATTTAGCTTTTAAGCATTTTTACGAATCAGAACGGTACCAATCTAAAAGTACCGAAAAAGATTCGTACCAGGAAAATAATATATTGGCCCCGGGGAGGCCCGGCATCGCCGGGCACCCCCAGGGATGCACGACATGGATGCAGTATATACGGATGAGTATAGAAAAGGCTATTGGGACCGGCGTT
>CAYGVT010000018.1:0-5807 GCA_964353355.1 uncultured Thermoplasmata archaeon
CTCCAGGCCGTCGCTGTACAGTCCTTGAGCATGCCCTTTGCTATGTCATCTATCTCCATATCGATCGCCTCATATGCGTCCTTGATGCTGGTCCTTCGCTCCATCCCACGGTCCTCAATCAGGTCAGCCTCCCTCAGAAGCCAAGGGCCGACCGTGTAGGATTCCCCTACCACTGCTTTGTCGCATTAGATCAGATGGGTCTTCCTTCCGAGAGAACCGACCACCCAACATAGATACCGTACTCCTCAATTCCTAACACTGTTCAGATCATGAAAGAGGTCAGCCATGGATTTCTAATGCAACTCCAATTTTTTGAGAAATCAAGATTGGAATATCTCGAAATATATCCTTGTGATCCATCTAGGCCACCCGGGAACATCAGAGCCTCCTTCTTCCCACCTAGCAGAAGATTAGCCCGCGCCCTATTTCTCCTTTTCCCAATCACTCGCCATACGCCTCCTTGCCTTACTGGCCGTCGCCCAGCCACCCCCGTCGCCACCCCGCCTCCCGTGCATCGACCCGGTCCCCCCACCGCCGCCCCCCCCCCTCGCCGCCTCCCCGCGCCCCACCCCGGCGACCCCCACTGGACCTGGATAGGTGTGCGACGGCGCTCATGGCGCGTCCATGGGTGTGGCCCTATCCTGGCAAGGCCGGCGCGCTTATGCGCGCCGGCCGCGCCAGCGTCGTCGTCGATGGAACGTTCGACCCGTTCAACACCCCCTTCCCTTCTCATGTATAGTAGGGCTCAAGCCCTTCTCCTCCCTCGCCGCCCCCGCAGCCCGCTCCAACGTCGACCCCGCACCTACCCCCGACGGACCCGGGCGGACCCCGCTCACCGTCCACGAACGGCTCTACGCACCGCCCGGCTCCCACCGACCTCCCCATCCGCCCGCGCTCCCCCACATTCGGTGCCCTGGCTCGGGCCACAGTCGCCCACCCCCAGCGCCGTGCTATAAATATATAAGCACCCATGTACATACTAATGTATCATGTCGAACCGCGTCCGCGTCCAACAGCACCCGCAAGGCATGCTCTTCGTCTCCATCCCCCGGGCGCTCGCGCAGGCCCTGGGGATAGCCAAGGGCGAGACCCTGGAATGGAAGCTCGAGAACGGCGAGCTCGTCCTCAAGCGCTCGCGCGAGAGGAAGCCCGCCAGGCGCCAGAAGTAGACATCGAATGGCCCGTCGACGACCAGCCCTCCAGCCTGACCCCTGGCAAGGCTCCTCATCCCGTCCCCACCGACTGGCCCCTCGCCGTGCCGGTGGCGGTGGCCGTCGCCACCGCCGCCGCTCTGGCCCTGTTCCCTGGCCCCCTCGACGGGCCCCTATGCACCGCCCTCGACCTCGCCACCGCCACCCTGGCGGCTGCGGTGGCCTGGACCGCCTTGGCCATGGTCCGGGAGGAGGAGCGGCTCAACGCCAGGGGCGAGACGCTCGTGCCGAGGAGGTGGAGGCATGACAGGCGCGCCACCCTCCTGGGGACCGCCAGGGTCCTCGCGGAGGCCATCGAGGGCCTCGAGGGCGGCGAGGACGTCGGGGACGTCCTGGGAGCCCTCCGGGAGGGCACGCGGCGCGGGGACGCACTTCCGGAGGGAAGGGCGCGGCTCTGCTACGACATCGCCCTCGACGCGCTCGGGGAGGGCAGGTGGGACGAGGCGGCGCTTTGGTTGGGGGCGGCAAGGAAAGAGGTTCTTAGGGAGATGAGGAGATGAACGCGATAGCAGGGACAGAGGTAGTGCGCGAGGTTGCGAACGAGGCAGTGGAGCCGGTGCCGCCGGCGGTGCCAGGCGTGTTCGTGGTCCGGCTGGGCGAAGGGTGGGGCCGCGAACTCCACGAGCTCGCCAACGCCTTGGCCGTGTGGAGGGACGGGGATGCGGTGGAGGTGCTCCTTTCCGCCCTTGAGTTTGTCGAAATCGAGGCCGAGGGGGTCGAGGCATCCCTGGTAGAGGGGATGCGAAGGTTGCGCGGGGCGGTCATGGCCGCTGGCATCGAGGCGGCGGGGGTGGGGCGCGGGGGGTTCATAAAATGTAATCGCGTTTAAACCAATATGATATTATAGATTATGTTCGTGTTCCTCTCATTTTTCTATATCTGTGATAGAGCAACACAACAACCAGGACAAGAATGATCACCAGCAGGAGGAAGGCGAGAAGGAAGGTATCCGGGCGGGGACTGGGACGCTCGATGGCCTGGACCGTCCACGCCCTTGACACCGAATGGTTGTGTCCGTCAGTCACCACCACCTTTATTGAAAGGTCTCCAGTCCTGTTGACAAGGTGCTCAGCGTCTAGGCCGGAGCCCGCGATTTCCATCCCGTCTACGTACCACCGTACATCGAGCGGATCACTATCCGGGTCACTGGCCTCAATGGCAAGGGACAACCTATCCCCCTTGAACACCACATCCTCTTCCTCAGGGAGGACATCCGATATCTCGGGCCTGCCGTTCATCCATACGCGGTGAGGTCCCGATACGTGGAAGCCGTTGCCCGCCCTGTCCATCGCCCGCCAGAAGACATAGTTCTCGCACCCCTCCGGCATCTCTGTCATGAAGACGCACTCGAGGACGTCCCCAAGGGCCGTCACGTTAGATATAGCGGTCCATGTTAGCGCCATCGGATTTACGTCCGCATCGCCCAAGGAAATGGCGACCGAGACCGTTGAGGGGTCCACCTTCGAGAGCGGGTCGACGATATGGGCCTCGAGCTCGACGAGCGGACCATCCCGCACCTGCGTCGGCCCCGGCCGCACATCGGTTATCAAGGGCGGTTGGGTATCCACCAGCACTTGTTGAGGTGAGGAGACAAGCATATGTCCAGCCAGGTCGGACGCCCGCCACATCACCCAATTGTCAGGCCCCTCCGCGAGGCTCATGACCTCCTCGAGCCGGACCGTTCGATTCGATTTATACATGGAAGTCCGCATCCATGGTCCGAACCCCCCGAGGCCGGATGTCGAGACCGAGTAGTTCACGGAGGACCCGTCGATAAGGGACCCGCCGACCTCCACGGCCTCGATGCTGACCTTGGGCGTCGTTGTAGTGACCCAGAAGATAGGGAGGGGGTTGCGGAACGTCAGGTTGCCGGTATCCATATGCAGGAGGAACGGACCGTAGGTGGCGACGTTCCCCGCGAGGTCCTCCACACGCCATGAGAGAGTGCTGATCCCATCCGGTAGGTCCAGCCAGGTCCTCACGACGAGCCGCGGTGGGTCAAGACCGATGGACATGGGGGATGTCCAATCCTCTGCCGGTGTAGAACCTGGGAGTATGAGCTGATAGCGGACAGAGCCAGCATCCGGTCCAGAGCCGTTCCCGTCCTCGACAACGAGACCCACCACGAGCCTCTCCACGCCGAACCACTCGTCGCCAGGGAAGACATCGGTCGCTCGAGGCGGCGTCCCGTCCACCCCGAGCAAGAACTCTTTGCTCCCGTATCCTACTGCTCCCGCCACCTCAGGCGCTGGAGAGGCTCGCAGAACCAGGCTCTCGACGTCGAAACCTGGGGCCTCGAGCTTGAGGACGATTGCACCATCGATGGTCATGAGAATCCTCCACTGCCTGCCCTCAGAATCCTTGACCAAGACCTGACCGGCCTCAACCGGCGGTACCAGGGCATCGGTGCCGCGATACACCAGCCGCAAACCCGTAAGTTCGAGCTTCTCCTGCGGGAAGCACCAACCATGAGGGGGTATGGCTCCATGAACCTCCCCGACGAGTTCCGGGTCGCCGATGAGGACCACGCCATGCTCGACCCTGAGAACCTCTGGAAGGAAAAACTGCTTGATACCTGGCCTCCGCGTGTGTACATCGATGAAAATAGAGAGATTGTCAACAGGTTCGAATGACCAGTTGAAAGACAATGAGAGAATTATTCTATAAATTCCATCCTTTAGTAGTATATCACTTTCATGCAGGATTATGGAATAAGTGATTAGGTCGGTATGCACCGTCGCATTGGGAACATCCGCGATGAATCTCCCTCGTACATCATCAGGATCAATGATAATTTCGATGGACGCAATCTCCGAACGGGATGTGACATTCCCAATGTCGATGGTCAGATTCATTGGGTCGTTGAGACCTGCGTAGAACACAGCAGGCTCTCCGTCAGGGGTCATAATCTTAGCCGTGAACTCTTGCCGGAATAGGCTATCCCAAGCAGTCACCCATGTACCATTGTCTACCGGGGTCACTCGACAAATCTCAGCGTATCCATCGAGATCAAGATCGACAACCACTAAACCAGAGTTCCAGCGCCATGCACCTCCCAATCGGGTGATTCCTTTGAGATTATCACCGTGGAGGATGGAGATTGAAGTGATGACATCATCATGTCCATCACCGTCCATGTCAGCAAGACATACGGGCGGTTGTTTGAGCCCTCGTAGCTCGGTCATATGACCAGTGGGGCCATCGAACAGCGCAACGACATTATCGAAGAGACCAGATGTGGCAATTATCGACGGTGTTGTCGAATTATTGAAAAAGCCGCACGCGAATGATTTATAGAATCTCGAACCGGCCTCCTCGCCATTGAATGACCACAGGACGGAATCATTTATCCCTTTGATTGCCACAACTCTATCATCATCGATTATGGTCTCGAGTATGCCATCGCCATCGATGTCAGCAAGCAATACCTGGCTACTCGCCCATCCCCGTGAGTGATATCTGCCAAGAATCTCTCCGGTTGCTGCATCCAGATAATAAACGTATGGCGAAGGCGGACCACCTGTCGAACCCCATTCGATGTAGCCTGTATCGAATACGCAGGCAAGGCTACCATTACCGTAGATGTCACCTATGGCCGCCGATGTATTGGACATATGATATCCAGTCGGATATTCCCATGCGATATCCCCCTCGGGGGTGATGCAGTACATCGTCCCGTTGTAGGCACCGATGAATATCTCGGGACGTTTATCCCCGACAACATCGGCCAAGGTGGCAGAGCAATCCATCCCCGAACCGATGACAATTGTCCACTCTACCTTTTGACTGTACCATTCGATGCATTTGATTTCACCATCCACTGTTCCGAATACCAGTTCAGTTATACCATCCAAATCGAAATCGGATGCCACCGGCGTGGAACGAAGAGCCCGGTTCGATACCTTCATCGCGCCCAATACCTCGCCCGTGCTGGTAGACAATACTAAGATGTTGCCGCTCTTGGTTCCGAAGATAATCTCAGGATAGGAATCTCCGGTCACATCGGATGCAATGATACCTGATGCAATTACCTCATCATCGATTGTCCCGTTCCATACCTCGGAAATGTCATTGAAATCAAACTCGCCATGGATATATGCACGCCTGGTGTTATTCGAATCATAGCCCCATTGAGGCCATGATGATGTAATCTCAGCTTGGGCATCCGAGCATACAATGAGCAATATACTGGGGATACAGAGTGCGATAATGAATATCGAGAGCCAGGCGCGTTCCTCGCTACATAGAGATACATGGATGCTAATCCATCTCCTTTCAGAGCATTTCGAAAAATCCCTTTTCGCGCCATTGCCATTATAAGGTGGCATCAATTCCTCCTATTTTCACCTCATCGACGATTGTCGCTGGGCCTATATCTTCCTTTCTGGGAGGGCTATCGATAAACCGCTCCAATATCCCTTCTTGCATGCAGCTAGTGGCAGACCATAGCAGAAGCACATGAACATCATGCTCATCGCCCCCCCCGCGCCACGCCCCTCCGCCCCACCCCCCCCGCGCCACATCCCTCCGCCCACCCCCCTCGCCACCCCCGCGCCACCCCGGCGGCCCCCATTGGCTCTGGCAGGATGCGCGACG
>CAYGVT010000019.1:0-31728 GCA_964353355.1 uncultured Thermoplasmata archaeon
TTCAACCGGAGGACGGAGCGGAACTCGCCGTCGGTGAGGTTGAAGGTGACCGTCTCGCTGAGCACCCCATCGGGATAGAGGAAGGTGAAGACGCTTCCCCCCATCGACCCGTAGGACGAGGCCACCTCGACCGCCAGCTGCCAGAGGGGCGTGTCGATGTCTCTCATGTAAGGGGCCAAGTCGAACTGGCCCTCGACGTCCTCGACGGCGGCCATGCCGGGCACCGGCGCCCACCAGGGAGGATCGTTGACCGGCTCGACGTTGACGACGAGGGTCGTGATGGCATTGAGGGCCCCGTCCCACAGCTCGATGACCACCTCATCGTGCAGGACCCCTTCAGGGTAGAGGAGGCGGAGGGTGTGGCCCTCCACCGCGACGAACGGCGAGCCGACCCGGAGGGACAGCCCCTCCATGGGCGTGTCGATGTCGGAGATGGCCGGACCGAGATCCAGGGAGGACGGCTCGTCCTCCTTGACGGTCAAGGGCGGGAGGTCCTCGATGACCGGCGGGTCATTGACCGGCTCGACGTCGACGACCAGGGTCGTGCTGGCATTGAGGGCCCCGTCCCACAGCTCGATGACCACCTCGTCATGGTGGACCCCGTCGGGGTAGAGGAGGCGCAGGTTGAGGCCCTCCACCGCGATGAACGGGGAGCCATCCCTGAGGGTCAGTCCCTCCATGGGCGTGTCGATGTCGGAGATGACTGGCCCGAGGTCCAGGGAGAACGGCTCGTCCTCCCTGACGGTCAAAGGCGGGATGTCCCCGAGGACCGGAGGGTCGTTGACCGGCTCGACGGTGACGTTGAACCCGACGACGGTGTCGCTCTCGCAATCGCTGAAGGTGAGGAAGACCACGTCCCTGCCGACACCATCGGGATACAGCAGGGTGAGGCGCAGGCCCGTTACGCCGGTGTATCGCGAGTCCGTTGCCACCGAGATGTCCTCGATGGGGGTGTCGATGTCCTGGATGTGCTCCCCGAGGTCGATCGTCCAGGGCACGTCCTCGACGCCTGCTTGGTCTTGGATACGGTCCACGGTCGGGGGGTCGTCGACGGGCGTGACGTTGACGAGTATCTCGGTCGAGACCCCCAGCTCCCCGTCGCTCACCCGGAGAAGGACCCTGTCGGTGAGGACCCCGTTGGGGTACAGGAACCTCAGCCTGGCCTTCTCGACCGTGACGAAAGGTGAGTCCACCGTGATTGTCAACTGACTGATGCTGGTGTCCGGGTCGAGGACATAGGGTGTCAGGCCCAGGATGAATGGCACATCCTCGGTCGCAGCGATGTCGGGTATGTGCGCCAGGAGGGGCGGGTCGTCGACCGGTACGATGTTGACGCGTATGTTCCTGCCCACCATGAAGAGCCCATCGCTCACGGTCAGGTTGATGATATCGGTCCTGACCCCCTCGGGATACAGCATGCCGAGCTCATGACCAGAGACGCTGGCGTAGGGCGAGTCGGCCTCGAGCACGAGGTCCTCATGATCTGTGTCGGCGTCAGATATGGAGGGGGAGATATCGATGCTCAGCGGCACGTCCTCGGTGGCATTCAGGACATGGCCCATGTCAAGGACCGGTGGGTAGGAACGGCTCATCCTGAAGAGGCTGGTGCCCTTGTACTCCCACACGATCTCGTTGTCCGGATTGGTCTCGAAGTTGTACGCGCTCGAGCCTCCGCACACCAGGGTGTTGCCGTCCGGGAGCCTCTCGGCTCCGCCCATGGCATTCGCGTAGAAGTCCTCGGGGGGGTCGGCGGTGTAGCGCCAGACGGGTTCGGAGGGGTCGTAGGCCGAACCTGGGACGAGGTCGTAGCCACCGGTGGCGTTGTAGGGGGGCACCAGCTCCTCCACCGTCGATATCCTGCCCTCAGGACGTGTCGTGTAGATGTTCACCCCGTTGTTGAAGACGATGATGTTCCCCTCTCCAGGGCGGTCGGGCCCGATCCAGTGTCCGTCGTGGGGCCCGTAGAGGACGTGGTCGCTCTCTTCGCCCGCGTCGTAGGCCTGGGGGTTGCCCCACCTGTAGAGGATGTCCCCGCCCCTCCCGCGAGCCCCGCCCGAGTGCCCCGCCGCCTCCTCCATGGTGGTGTTGTGGTCGATGACCCAGATCTCATCGAGGTTGCGGTTCGTTATCATGACCTGGTCGAGCTCGGCGTTGTACGACACCGCATTGGAGTGCTGCCAATCGGACTCGGACTCCGACGGGTAATTGATGTCGATGAGCTCGGGGTGGTCCTTGACGACGCCGTGGTTGGGCTTCTCGGAATTGTAGTCCTGGATGAGATGGTCCACCGGGTTCCACATCCACACCACGTCGCCCCCGCTGGTGCCGTTGGGCCTTATCTCAACGATGGGCTCCACAAACATAAACCCCAAGGTGATCGAGGGGTCGCGGCCCATATCGATCATTTCGTTGTACGTGTAGGAGACGCCCGCGTTGATGAGGATGTCACCGTTGGGCATGGGCTCGATGTCGTGGTGATACTCGAACTCATTCGGCGGTTGGTAGTTCCAGAGCACCGAGCCGTCCCAGTCGAGCAGTTGCACTCCGTTGGGCTGTCCGCTCGCCCCGCTCCTGCCCCGGAGGAGGGTCCCGTTCTCGAGCAGCTCACAAGTCCCCACAGTCTTACGGTTGCTGTTCCAGGTATGGACGACGACCCCCTCGTGGTTGACGAGGTGGACCTTGTACGCCCCGTAGGGGGCGATGAGGGTGAACCCCTTGGCAGCGTACTGGTAATCGACGAACATCCTGTACGACATCTCCTGGGATTGAGGTTCGAAGATGTCCGTATCGGATGCCCAGGCGCTGCCGTCGGTTGCCAGCGGGAGCAGCATGGCGAGGAAGATGAGCGTGGCCAGGGCTGCCCTCCTTGTGAGCACGCGGTGCATTGGCTCCACGGGGTGGTCCGAGCACGGTGAGCTTATATATACACGACGGGATTGGACACCTGCAGGTATCTTATGTTATTTCGCCTAAATGCTCATAATATTATACGCTAGCACGATATACGAGACCGAGGTCATACGATTCCACACCATCGGACCGTGCCCGTCTAACCCTTTCACAAGATGGAGGGGAGTCCCAATCAGGATCGCCGGTCCTCAACGATGGATGGGCGCCCAGGACAGGCCGAAGGGGTTCCGCGCGCACTCGACGCGGTGCCCTCGATACCTCCATCGAAGAGGCGGAGGGTCATGATGGTCGAGGAAGGGATGCAATAGGTCGAACATAGATGGCTTGGCAGGACAGAACCTCGTGCAAGAGAGCAGGGCCGGGTCGACATCTGCCGTGGCACCTCAGGCAGTGGGCCCGGACGACCTCCTCTTCCTCATCAGGAGTACTGCCGCGAGGGCCACGGCGCCGATGATGAGCAGAGATATCATGATGGTCGTCGAGGGGATCTTGTCCGGCATCTCGCCCACGACGACCTGGTAGGTCTCGGTGGTCGCCACGCCCCCATCGCCATCGTCCGCGGTGAAGCGGAAGACATGGGTGCCAGGGCCCAGGTCCCTCTCGAGGACGAAGACCGCCCCCTCGCTGTAGGGCCCCGTGCTCAGGACATCCCTGGAGCAGCTGTACCTGACGCCATCTACCTCGACCTCGACGACCGGGACGTCCGAACCCATGTCGATGTCCCTGAAGACCACGGTGAAGCGGAATGGGGTCCCGGCACTGCCCCCGGGCGGGTCCGCACGTGCTCCAGAGAGCCCCGGTGCGTCGTTGACCGGGGAGACGGTGACGTTCAACCGGAGGACGGAGCGGAACTCGCCGTCGGTGAGGGTGAGAGTGACCGTCTCGTTGAGCACTCCGTTGGGATAGATGAACCGGAAGACGCCACCCTCCACAGACCCGTAGGATGAGGTCTCCTCGACCGACAGCTGCCCAAAAGGCGTGTCGATGTCGTTCACGTACGGGGCCAGGTGGAACTGGCCCTCGACATCCTCGACAGCGGCTATACTGGGCAGCACGCCCCACCAAGGTGGATCGTTGACCGGCTCGACGTTGACGACCAGGGTCGTGCTGGCATTGAGGGCCCCGTCCCACAGCTCGATGACCACCTCGTCATGGTGGACCCCGTCGGGGTAGAGGAGGCGGAGGGTGTGGCCCTCCACCGCGATGAACGGGGATTCGACCCTGAGGGTGAGTCCCTCCTTGGGCGTGTCGATGTCGGAGATGGCTGGCCCGAGGTCCAGGGAGACCGACTTGTCCTCCTTGACGGTCAAGGGCGGGAGGTCCTCGATGACCGGCGGGTCATTGACCGGCTCGACGTCGACGACCAGTGTCGTGTTGACGTGGAGGGCCCCGTCCCACAGCTCGATGACCACCTCGTCATGGTGGACCCCGTCGGGGTAGAGGAGGCTGAGGACGAGGCCTCCCACCTCGATGAACGGGGATTCGACCCTGAGGGTGAGTCCTTCCTTGGGCGTGTCGATATCGGAGATGGCAGGGCCGATGTCTAGGAAGAACAGCTCGTCCTCTTCGATGGTCAACGGCAGGAGGTCCCCGATCACCGGAGGGTCGTTGACCGGCTCGATGGTCACATTGAACCCGACGACGGTGGCGCTCTCACCATCGCTGACGGTGAGGGACACCACATCGCTGGTCACACCTTCTGGATACAGCAGGGAGAGGTCCAGGCCCGAGACGCCGGTGTATCGCGAGTCCGATTCCACCGAGATGTCCTCGATGGGGCTGTCGATGTCCCGGATGTACATCCCGAGGTCGATCGTCCAGGGCACGTCCTCGACGCCTCCTTGGTCTTGGATGCGGTCCACGGCCGGAGGGTCGTCGACGGGAGTGACGTTGACGAGTATCTCGGTCCAATCCCCCAGCTCCCCGTCGCTCACCCGGAGAAGGACCCTGTCGGTGAGGACCCCGTTGGGGTATAGGAGCCGCAGAATCCCCCCTTCGACCGTGACGAACGATGAGTCCACCGTGATGTTCATCTGATTGATGCCAGTGTCCGGGTCCGAGACGTAGGGCATCAAGCCCAGGATGAAGGGCACATCCTCGGTCGCCGCGATGTCGGGTATGTGCGCCAGGAGGGGCGGGTCGTTGACCGGTGTTATGTTGACACGCACGTCCCACCCCACGCAGAATATCCCATCGCTCACGGTCAGGTTGATGACATCGATTGTGATCCTCTCAGGGTACTGCAGCAGCAGCTCAAGACCAGAGACGCTGGCGTAGGGCGAGTCCACGTCGATCATGAGGTCCTCGTGGTCTGTATCGGGGTCCGATATGAACGGGGAGATATCGACCCGCAGCAACACGTCCTCGGTGGCATTCAGGTCCTGGTCCAAGGCGAGGACCGGTGGGTAGTAGCGGTTCACCCTGAAAGGGCCACTGGACCTGTACTCCCACACGACGTCGTTGTCCGGTTTGACCTCGAAGTTGTATCCGGTCGAGCCCCCGCACACCAGGGTGTTGCCGTCCGGGAGCCTCTCGGCCCCGCCCATGGCATTTGCGAAGAAGCCTTCAGGTGGACTCGCGGTGAAGCGCCAGACGGAGTCGGAGGGACCATAGGCCGAACCTTGGACAAGGTCGTAGCCACCAGTGGCGTTGATGGGGGGTACCATCTCCTCCACGGTCGATATCCTGCCCTCGGGACGGGTCATGTAGGAGTTCACCCCGTTGTTGAAGACGATGATGTTCCCCTCTCCAGGGAGACCCGGCCTGATCCAGTGGCCGTCGTGTCCGCCGTAGAGGATCTGGTCGCTGGCATCGCCCGCACCGTAGGCCAGGGGGTTTCCCCACCTGTAGAGGAGGTCCCCGCCCCTCCCGCGAGCCCCGCCCGAGTGCCCCGCCGCCTCCTCCATGGTGGTGTTGTGGTCGATCATCCAAATCTCATTGAAGTGGAGGTTCGTTGTCATGACCTGGTCGAGCACGGCGTTGTACGACACGGCATTGGTATGCAACCAATCGGGCAGGGATTCCAGCGGGTAATTGAGGTCGATTAGCTCGGGGTGGTCCTTGACGGCGCCGTGGTTGGGTTTCTCGGAATCGAAGTCCTGGATGAGATGGTCAAGCGGGTTCCACTTCCACACGATGACGCCCCCGCTGGGGCCGTTGGGCTCTATCTCCAAGACGGAATCCACAAGCAGAGAGGACTGGGTGTTCTCGGGATCACGGCCCATATCGACCGCTTGGGCGTACGTGTAGGAGACTACCGCGGTGACGAGGATGTTACCGTTAGGCATGGGCGCGATGTCGTGGTGCCACTTGTACTCTGCCGGCGGCGTGTAGTCCCAGAGCACCGAGCCGTCCCAGTCGAGCAGATGCACTCCGTTGGGCTGTCCGCTCGCCCCGCTCCTGCCCCGGAGGAGGGTCCCGTCCTCGAGCAACAGGGCCGTCCCCATCGTCTTGCGGTCGCTCTGCCAGGTATGGACAACGACCCCGTCGTAGTCGATGAGGGTGACCTTGTACCCCATGTAGGGTGCGATGAGGGTGAGCCCCTTGACAGCATCCTCGGAATCGACGAGCATCCTGTACGTCATCTCACGGAACAGAGGCTCAGGGACGTCCGTCTCGTGTGCCCAGGCGATGTCGATGGTGACCGATGAAAGCAGCATGAAGAGGAAAACGAGTAAGGCCAGGGCTGCCCTCCACGCGAATGCGCGATGGTCCGGCTCCACGGGATGGACTCGGACAGGCGACTAGATATAGACGGCGAGATAGGACACCTGCAGGTATCTGAAGGTTTTTCAGCTATCCGCTCCAGAAGTTAAAGCCAGCACGACATGAGTGGACGCTGGTCAACTATCTCACTTCGTCGGGCCGTGCCCGACGAACCCTTTCACCCCAGGGAGGAGAATCCTCATCGGAATCGGCCTGGGCTTCACATTGTACCGAGTACCTGATAACAATATGGCGGACATGAGGGAATCCGTGCGCGCCCGACGCCTCGGCCGGTGATCGAGGGCCCCGCGGTCCATCCACGACGCGGCCAAGGACATCCGGCATGTCCCCACATGGCGGCAGTCGCTGGTTCGGGACCCCCGCGCATCCACATGGCGCGCTCACCACTTCCCGCGCGCCCCTCCGCCCCGGCAGGGACCGTACGATGAGCGCAGGGTCATCGGTCGACCCGGGGATCCTGTTGACCGAAGACCAGCACACACGACTCTTTATAGTGGTAGTGGGGGTGCCGCGTATGACATTGTAAAGGGAACCTCTTGGATATGGGGATTTGGAGGGTGGTATATATAGTTGATGAATATCTTCGACCATTATATTTAAAGATTGAAGAACAAATTCAGCAACTATATATAGATAGTGAGCCCTCTCTGACCCCATCATGGAGAGCGACCTCCTGGACCGATGGAACCCCTGGTGGAACGATGGAGAGGTCCCGGAGCACCTCAGGGGGGTCAAGAGGGACCTCACCGCCGAGCTTGGCCGTCCCATGGAGATGAGGGAGGTGCTCACGCTCGTAGGGGTTAGGAGGTGCGGCAAGTCAACGATGATGTACCAGCTCATCGACGACCTGCTGAGGTCGGGGGTTCCCCCCAAGAACATCCTGATGGTCAACCTGGAGGACCCCCGGTTCATCGGCACGAACATAGGCGAGATCCTCTCGGCCTACCGGCAGCGGATGGTGCCCCAGGGCCGGATGTACATCTTCCTCGACGAGGTCCAGATGTCGCCCGAGTGGGAGCGGTGGGTCTACTCGGAGTACGAGCGCAGGCACGACGAGAAGTTCATCGTCACTGGCTCGTCGTTCTCCGTGATCATGTCCAAGTGGGCGACGCTCCTCACGGGCAGGGTCTTCGAGTACTTCATCACTCCGCTATCCTTCAGCGAGTTCCTGAGGTTCAGGGGTGTCACGTTCGATGGGGTCGCGGAGCCGATGCACCGCGAGGGTGCGATGCATGAGCTTGACGAGTACATGCGCATCGGCGGTTTCCCGGAGGCCGTCCTCGAGCGTGACGCCTCTCCGACCGAGACCCTCGAGAGGTACCTCGACTCCATCCTGTACCGTGATGTCATCTTCCGCCATGGCGTCGACCCCGAGAAGCTGACGCGGCTCGCCCTCTACGTCCTTTCCAACATCGGCACCCTCCAGTCCCAGAGGTCGCTGGCCGATGCGTGCTCCATGGACGGGGCGACCGTCGGGACCTACCTCTGGCATCTCGAGCAGGCGATGCTCATCATCCCGGTGGAGCCGCTCACGTTCAAGACGAGGCCGAAGGTCCGGATGCGGCTGCCGACGAAGTACTACTGCATGGACACGGGTCTGCGGAACGCTGTCGCGCGTCGGCCGACGCCTGACGAGGGCCGGCTCGCGGAGAACCTGGTCTGCCTGAGGCTCGGGCATGGCCATAGGCGGCCATTGTACTGGAGGAACAGGGGCGAGGTCGACTTCGTCACGGGCCTCCTCCCGTCAGAGCTGACCGCCATCAACGTCTGCTACTCGGACAGGGTCCCCGAGAGGGAGTACATCGGTCTCGAATCGTTCAGGAGGCATGTCCGCCCGCCCCACGGGCCTCCACTCATGATCACCCGGTCGCTCGAGGACACGGTCCGGGGGGTCAGGCACGTCCCCCTCCACCTGTGGTTGCTGGAACCGGAGAAGCCAGAATTCGGTTGACGCATCACCACTTCCAGCGCGCCCCGCCGCCGCCCGAGCGCCCGCCGCCCCACGAGCGGCCGCCCGCCCCACAACCTGCTGCCCCCGCCACCACCTGCTCGGGTTCATCGTCCGAGGCCCTGTCGATGAGAATTCGATGCACCACCAGATGACATCCGATCGACGGACCCGTGGGGTCCTAATGGCTGATTCCCCCACTAGAAAAGTATTTCTGCCCATTACCTCCTCCTCAAGCCATCGGCCAGACGCTGAGGCCAGTGCGGAGCCCCCGAGCGTGACTCTGCATAAGGTCCAAACCTTCGGGCAGGCCACCTCCGGCACGGTAGGGGGGAAGCCAACCCCCGTGACGCAAAGGGCGTTCGGCCGAGGGCCCAGTGAGATGAGATGGACATCGAGGAGATCAGGCGCAAGGCGGCACCGGTCCTGCGCAGGTACGACGTGGCGAGGGCGGCCGTCTTCGGTTCCATGGCGAGGGGTGACGGGACGCAGGACAGCGACATCGACCTCCTCGTCGAGTTCAAGGGCCAGAAGAGCCTCCTGGACCTCGCGGGGCTCAAGATCGAGCTAGAGGAGCTCCTGGGAAGGCAGGTGGATGTCGTCACCTATGCCTCCCTCCACCCGCTGCTGCGAAACCGCATCCTGGCCGAGCAGAGGGCGATCCTTTGAGGAAGGCCCCTGGCATCTTCGTCGGCCATGTGATCGAATCCATCGGCTTCATCCAGGAGGACATCCAGGGCGTGTCACGTGACGATTTCATGGCCTCGAGGCAGTTGCAGGACATCGTCGTCCGGAGGATCGAGATAATCGGCGAGGGCTGTGAAGAACCTGCCCTCGGATGTCAAGGACCGTTACCTGGACGTCCCATGGAAGCGGATCGCGGGGATGCGGGACATCCTCGCACATGGGTATTTCGGTGTGGACCTCGACCTTGTATGGAAGGTCGCAATCGACGAGCTCGGGCCGTTGAAGCTCAGGCTCCAAGAGATCAGACGGGAACTGGAGGAAGGGGCCGTCCCCCACCGGATGAGCACCGATTGACCTGAGAAAATCCCACGGGGCCATCGATATCTATAACCTATCCGTCGACAGCGGTTCACCACTTCCCGCGCGCCCCACCGCCGCCTGACCTTCCTCCGCCCCACGAGCGGCCGCCGCCGCCCCCGCTGCCGCCCCGCCCCATGAGCAGGGAGGGCAGCCACCACAGGATGCGGCCCTTGGTGCCTACGGCGAGGGCGAGGAACAGGAAGAGCAGCACGAGCTGCCACGCCGTGCACGGCAGCCAGCTGATGGGGTGGTGGCTCCTGTCGTCCTGCTCGGGGGGCTTGCCGGTGTAGTGGTCGAGTATCTCCTGGCCCAGGAAGGCCGTGGTGTAGAGCAGCCCCTGGTAGAAGTCGCTCTGGTTGAGGAAGGGCTCCAGATGCGCGTCCGCGATGCTGCCCACGAGCGAGTCCGGCAGCACGCCCTCGAGGCCGTAGCCCACCTCGATGCGCCACAGGTACTCGCTTGTGGAGATGACGATGAGCAACCCGTCGTCGCGCCCCGCCTGTCCGAGCTTGTTCTGCTCGAACGTCTTGACCGCGAACAGGTCGATGCCGTCGGGCTGAGTGGTGTTGACGATGAGCACCGCCATCTGGGCGCCCGTGGCATCGAAGACCTCGATGCAGTTGTCCTCGATGTCGACGACCTCGGATTCGGACAGCACCCCGACCAGGTCGGTGACCCAGTACTGCAGCGTGGGATAGTCAGCGGTCGCAGTGGGGGATGGGGCAAAGGCGGCGCCCACAAGCAGGAGGGCGAGGATGATGATGCGACCGCCCGGGAGCCTCACGTTGGAGCCTCCGCCCGTGGCCTCAGCTCCCCGGTTCCGCCTCGGCATTGGGACTTACGTAGTAGGAGCGTTCCTCGAAGTCACCCCAGCCCGCGACCATGGACGCGGGGAACCGCTTGATGTGCGCGTTGTAGTCCTTGACGGCCTCGTTGTAGCGCATGCGCTCGACCGTGATGCGGTTCTCGGTCCCGGCGAGCTCGGTCATCAGAGACTTGAATAATTCATCCGATTGCAACACGGGGTAGGCCTCATAAGTGACATGGATGTAGACCATGGCCTTATCGAGCTCATTGGATGCGTTCACCTGGTCCTCGGCCGAGGACGCGTTCATCCACCGGCTGCGCAGCGCGGTGATGTTGGTGAGCGTGCTATTCTCAAACTCCTTGTACTCCCGTACGGTGGCCACGAGGGTCGGGATGAGGTCGATCTTGCGCTGGTACTGGTTGGTCACCTGCGCCCACTGGCTGTCGATCTTCTCGTTCTCGTTGACCATCCCGTTGTAGCTGCTGATGGCCCACGCGACGAAGACGAGCACGGCGATGATGATGACGGCCAGCACGACGAGGCCGATGATCGCGCCCTTCGAGAGCTTCATGCGGCCGGGAACGTCGGGGGTGCTAATTAACCTTGCAGGCGGAAGGGGATGGGTGTGAACCCGATGGCGGGGTCGGAGCAACGGGGACTCCCCGTGCATTGGGCGTATCGCGTCCAGGGCACACAGGGCCGATTGCCCGTCGGTCAGACCCGCCCTGCCCACCCACAGCTCCAGCGGCAGGAGGTACGTCCTGCCACCTGTGCTCACGGGATGACGATGCCTGGGGCGGAGTCGTCTGAGTTCGTCCACCCCCCATGCGCGACCCGTGCCGTACAGTGTCAAGCTGATCATGGTGACGGGCTGCATGGCATGCCATTGGCACGTCGGATCCATGGTGGGAATCCCGGGGTGACCACATTTGTTCATTATAATGAATAAAAAGAGCAAATATTCGCTCATTATATTGAATATAACTAGCTTCTAAGGCATACTGTCCTCTCTCGACGATGTCTTCATGCAATCCATCAGTAGGTGTCCTTGCATCATCGGAGTGATCCGATGGTAGGATTGGATAAGAAACTGGTATGGTGTTCGTTCATTGAATTTAATAAAATAATTAATTTTTTATGCAATCAAATGAACAACTATATAAAGAGGAAGGAATATTCATGTATCGATGGAACCCAACCTCCTGGACGGATGGAACCCCTGGTGGTCATCGGGGGAGATCCCCGCACGCCTGGTCGGGATCCCGCGCGACCAGACGGCCCCGATTGCACGGTTGATGGACGCCGAGGAGATAATCAGCATCGTGGGCGTGCGGCGCTCGGGCAAGACGACCATAATGTACCAGCTCGCCCAAAGGTTGCTGGCGAGCGGCATCGCACCGGAGAACGTCCTCTGGGTCAACTTCGAGGACCCCGAGTTCATAGGTGTGAACCTGGGCGAGATCCTATCCGCGTACACCCGTGCGAAGGGACCCACGGGCAGGAGATACGTCTTCCTCGACGAGGTACAGGTCTCCCAGGGATGGCAGCGGTGGGTCCTGCGGGAGTACGAGCGGAAGAGGCCGTTCAAGTTCATCGTGTCCGGCTCGTCGTCGCTACTCGTTCGCACCGAGCTCGCGCGGCTCCTCGTCGGCCGGGACTTCACGGTGCCTGTGACCCCGCTCACGTTCCCCGAGTTCCTGAGGTTCAACAACGAGACTTTCCAGGGCCTGGTGGGCTCTGAGAGGCAGGACAGGGCCATCTACTGGCTAGAGCGCTACCTGGCCACCGGGGGCTTCCCCGAGGCGGTGCTGAGGCCGGGGGAGGACCTCTGGGGCACGCTCCGGCACATCCTCGACACCCTGCTCTATCGGGAGGTCGTGCACCCACACGGGGTGAGCGCCCCGGACCTGGAGGCCGTGCTGAGCTTCATCCTCTCCAACGTTGGCAAGCCGTTGACCCTCAACAACATCAGCGATGACGCCGGACCATCGGTCAACACGGTGAAGTCCTATATCCTGTACCTCTCCGAGGCCATGCTCCTCACGCCCGTGCCTCCCCTGAGCTACACCACGAAGCCGAGCATGCGGCGCAGACTGGCGTACAAGTACTACTGCATCGACACCGGGCTCAGGGGTGTGGCGTCCACCAGTCGCACGGGGGACCTTGGTCGGCTCGTCGAGAACGTCGTATGCGTGGAGCTGCTGAGAAGGGGACAGACCCCCGAGTACTGGAGGGGTCGCCACGAGATCGACTTCATCGTGGGCCCCTGGCCCGGGACCATCACGCCCATGAACGTCTGCTACTCGGACGAGATCCCGGGGAGGGAGTACGAGGGGTTGAGGGAGTTCAAGGGGCCCAAGGTCGGGAGCGTCGCCAAGCCCATCATCCTCACGAGGACGAAGGAGGGCGAGGAGGACGGCGTGAACCACACGCCCGTATGGAAGTGGCTGCAGGCGGGGAAGGCCGACGTGCGCGCCCGCCTGCCCTACCCGCCCACGTGGTGACCGCAGGACCGCGGGATGCTGGGCACGGTGGGAGTCTCGCATCTCTCGGAGGATTGGCATCTCGCGACCCGAATCGGAAGGCTTACCTACCTCCTGACGGATAGATGCGAAGGCGAGCGGGCCAGACCCTGCGCGAGGGGTCTTGGATGCGATGGTGACATGAATTGGGGTCGTCGTCAGGAGATCGCATGGTGATTACGAGGGGCAAATCATCAGGAGGGGCGACGAAGAGGAACCGGCGCCTCCTCGCGATGGTCACCATCCTAATCGTCGCGATCCTGGTCACCGTCTCCACCAGGTACATATTACCGGTTCAGGACCAGCCCGAACCGTCTGCCGACCTGCCTGAGCGCCTGGACGGCGAGACGGTCCAGGTCTTCAACACGACCACATGGCGGGGGGTGACAGGACCGCTCAGGCGCCCGGTCTCCATCGAGGGCGGCGGCCGCCTCGAGCTCGTCGACTGCAACATCACGGTCCTCCTCGAGGACCTCGTACTGTACGGGTGCCCGTTCTGGGTGAGGGCCGCAGGCACGTTGGTCCTTCGCAACTCGACTGTCCGCGTCGTCCAGAATCCCAAGCTTGCCACGGCGGCCTACTTCAGCAATTACGACGGCTCGGGTGTCCATATCCAAGGCTCGCCCCCCTGGATGGCAAGGGTCGTGAACCTCGTCGACACCGAGAGGCCCGTCCTCTCGTTCGACGTGAGCTGGAGGCGGCAGAGGACGGACCTGCTGGTCCTGGTGCAGCGCACGGCCGCGGACCCCCTCGAGGAGGTCGCGCGCTTCGGGCGCGCTGGGGAGGGGTACGGCGAGTGGGTCCATTGCAAGGTCGACCTCTCGACGTTGCGTGGTGGCGTGTGCCGGGTCGTCATCACGCCCTGGAACAACGACCTCGGCGCAATCCTCGTGTCCAACTTGACAGTGCAGGAGGCCGGCGGTGGCCGGCTGTGGGACAGCTTCCCGACGGGGCTCCTCTTCGAGGATGGATGGACCAACCACTTCATGGTCCCGTTCATGGATGCCACATGGCGGGACGCCCTGTGGGCACCGCTCGTCAGGTCCTACGGCGACCTGGAGGTCCACGGCTCAACGCTGGCGGCCCCGGCCGGTCTCCCAAGGTACCTCTCGTGGGACAACGTGGATGCGGGGCCTGAGGAGTACGTGCAGGAGCTCAACTACCTGATGGCATCCAAGGGCGCAGACCTGGAGGTCATGGGGGACCTGACCATCCTCGATTCCCGCGTGCTCAACGTGCCCATCAACCTCATCGACTCGGTTGTGGCCATCGAGCGGTGCGTCATCGAGGGGGACGCGCACCTCATGACGATGACAAGGAGCCCGGGGTCCATCGAGGACACGCGGTTCGTGAGCAGGGAGCGCGCGGTGCCCGGGTGGCTCTTCGACGACGAGGACACGTTCGAGGGGCAGTACCTCTGGGGCCTCAGCGTGGCGGATACATTTGGCGTCAGCCCCCTGCTCATCGCACGATGCGCGTTCGAGGGCGGCGAGGTCGGCCTCGAGCTCAGGTTCGCGGTGGCGCGCCTCGAGGACTGCACGTTCAGGGGCGTTGCGAAGTGCGCCATCTGGGAGAGGGACCCATTCACGCCCCTCGGGGACTGGGAGGACATCGATGCGTCCAACGAGTTCCTCGCATGCGAGGGATACCAGTACCTGAGGACCGGCCTGTGCCGTCTGGAGCAGATGGCGGGCCTAGACTACATGACCGTGGGATGGATACTGACATCGACCTTGACGGACCTGTCGATCCTCCGGATGGTCTATCTTGACAGCGTCTACACAGACATGCCGAGCTACCTCCACCTGCCCACGGTGACGGTGGACGCTACAGGTGCCGTGCAGCGGCACACGAGCGTGAGGCTCGTGCTCAGCTCGGACGCCAAACGCGAGTTCGCCTCCATCGACATCGATACCTCCTCGAGGACCGTGGAGATGGGTTGGGTGGAGCCGAGGAGCTACGTACCGAGGGAGATGATGCCCCTGCTGTACCCCGACATCGGTCCCGCGACCGTCCGCGTCCAGGGGCCTGCGGGCCCGGGCGTGCTGAACATCTCGGTCGAGATCACGCTCAACGCGCTTGGCCTTGCGCTCGAGGACCCGGGGTCGCTGCTCCTGGCCATGGACGGGGAGCCCCCCCAGAGGCTGGCCCTCACGGGAAATGTCTCAGAGGAGGACTCGCTCTGTATCCACAAAGCGTTGGTCCGGCGGAATCTCACGGTCTCCCCGGGCTCGCACAAGGTCTCCCTCTCGGTCTGGAATACGGTCTTGGATGGTGAGCTCGAGGTGTGGAACGGTTCGTTCGACGTCTACAGGGTCGACGACGGGATCACATCGGACGAGCTGGCCGGGATGGTCTGCCGGGGCGAGGGGATCGTGCTCATCGACCCGGGCGTGAGCCTCGACATGATCAACATCGTCGTCGAGCATGCGGGCGCATCGGTCCTCAGCCCGTCCCTGGCATTCGTGCTCGGGGACGGGTCGAGCATCCGCCTATCGGGCGAGGGCTCACGGAGCTCCGGCCTTGACCTGCTGATGAGGGGGAACGGAACGTTCAGCCTTGAGGACATCGAATGCTCAAATCTCCGGCTCGAGGTCTACAATGCGAGCGGTCACCTCGAGGATATCCGGTGCGGCTCGCTGGGCTTCACGGGTGTCGGTTCGAACGTCACGGCCCTCCGCATGAGCGTGTTCGGGGATGTGGATTATGTCTACTGCGAGATGTCCTCGCTGGCGATAGAGGGCTCGAGCCTCTCGTTCACAAGCCCCGGCTCCTGGACCATCGTGCTCTTGTGGGGTGGTCTGACGCTGAAGGACACGAGCCTCGTGGGGACAGGTCAGAACCTCCCCCTCGTAGTATCGGAGGGCTCCACGGTACTGCTGGATTCCGCATCCTTCTCGGCCCTGTCGCCCGAGATATTCAGCGAGTGGTATGGATGGGAGTCCTGGCCCGGCCAGTACGACCTCGAGATGAGCGGATGCTCCTTCAGGAATGGATCTTACCTTATACTGCCCGGCAACCTCTCGACGCAACCTGGGGATGGCTACATACTGGTCCCGGCCCTCTCACTGTCAGCCTGGGGGAACCGGTTTTTCGGCCCCGGCTCGGGCGTCCTGGGCGATGCGAGGTTCATGCCCGCCCTCATCGAGGGGAGCACGTTCACCGGGGGGGCCCGGGCCTATGCGTGCTACGGCATCGATGTGGTGCTGACGGGCTCCCCACGCTGGGGCGAGTACCACTGGACCATCGTCGGTGGCGAGGCCAGGGAGCGCAGCCCACAGCCCTCCCTCGGTGGTGCTCTCGAGGAGCTATACGGCCAATACAACGCGGTCGGCCTCTGGCCGACGTCAAGCGAGATGTCGACCGACAGGTGTGCCGTCGCCATCGTCCATGCTAGCGACGAATATTTCAACGTGCCTCTCGTGTGGTTCCAGAACCTCCCCGTGGACGTCGGGCGCGCCGAGATAACAGTGCCGCGATGGCCCGACGTCGACGACATGCTCGTCAACTTCAGGGACGGGCGGATATTCTGGGACGGTGACCCTGGCTAGCATCTCCCCTGTGTCAAATGCCCATATGGATGGGCGCGGCCGCACTCACAGCCGACCGACCCTGCGCGCGATGAGCCTCCTCAGCTTCTCGTAGGTGGGCGGCGGGCCGATGTTCACCGACCTTCCGTCGATGAACAGCGCGTCGGCCTCCCCCCACTCCCTGGCGACGGCCAGGTCCGAGGTGTCGATGTGCTGGAAGACCACCCGGTCGCCGAACTCCCCGGCCGCCCGCCTCGCGCGCTCGTGCGTGAGGTTCCCCGCCAGGCACCAGCCATGGTGGAGGCTGGTGACCACGACCTTGCCGGGGATGCGCTCGGGCACCTTCTTTTGCCTGCCGAACCTCGGGGGCGCGACCCCCTCCTTGAAGGGCTTCCACATCAGCGCGACGATGCCCTCCGAGTCGACCTTGCGGTAGCCCTGGCGTTTGAACCACGAGGCTCGCATCCAGACGGGCAGGCGGATGCCCCACGCGACCATGCCGGTGGCGCCCCGCGCGCGGGCGTCCTCCTCGGCCGCCCTCAGCAGGGCCGCGCCCACGCCCTTGCCCTGGAAGTTCCCCCTGTCGTCCTTGAAGGGGGGGACCCAGATGCAAAGCACGTAGAACGAGCCCTCGCCGCCCTCCAGGAGCACCTGGTCCCGTGGCACGTACTGCACCATGCCCACGGGGCGACCGCCCTCGACGGCGACCTTGGCCCCCAGGCCCCTGTCCTTGGCCTTTTCGTACCACTGCCGCCTGTGCGGCCCGGCCTCCTTCGCCTGGGCCTCGCGGTCCTCGAGGCACACGCAGAACAGATCCGCGTGCTCGGGCCCCACGTCCACTATCTCTACCACGCCAAGCACCACCCTTGGACGGGGGAGGGAGGGGCGACCGTCCATATCCCACTTTCGGGGAGGGGCCTGTGAATGTGCCCTTGGCGTCCGCGAATCGCAACGATTATCCGTCCTGGGCGCATTCGCCGCGCCATGAAGGGCGTCAACGCGGAGTGGCACAAGGCCCACCGCATGCCCAGGAACCCGACGCTGGAGCAGCGCATCGAGTGGCACCTCGAGCACCGCGAGGTGTGCGGTTGCCGGCCCCCGCCCGAGGGGCTCGTCGAGGAGCTGGACAGGCGGAAGACCAGGACCGATAGATAGGATGACGAAGCACCCTCTGGGCGAGATGGCGGACGGAACGGTGTCGATGGATATGACCGAGGAGCAATCAAGGCAGACGGAGGGGACGCCCGGCCTGCCGGCCATCGAGGGCCTGGTGATGCGCACCTGCCGCGGCGAGGGGGACCTGCCCGAGCTCGTCCGGGTGAGCCGCGCAAGCCAGCTCGCCGACTCCGTCACATGGCACTACTCGGTCGAGAAGCTCGCCAACGAGCTTGCCCACACGCCCGGCCTCGACCCCTCCAGGGACGTGCTCGTGGTCGAGGTCGCGACGCGCGTCGTCGGGTGGGGCCTGGTCTCCTGCCGCGACGAGGAGACGGGTGGGCGCCTCTACCACAACTACACCCATCTTGTCCCCGAGTGGCGCGGCAGGGGCATCATGCACGCGATGCAGCGGTGGCTCGAGGACCGCGCCGCGCGCATCGACGCCGGACGCCCCTCGGGCGCCCCGCCGTCCCTGCTGAGCGTCTGGGCCACGGACTCGCAGCTCCCCAGGCTCGCCGTGCTCCGGGACTTCGGCTACCGCCCGGTCAGGTACTTCCTCGAGATGGAGCGGGACCTGACACAGCCCATCCCCGAGCCCCCCCTGCCCGAAGGGCTCACCGTGCGCCCGGTCCGCCCCCACGAGCACCGCCGCGTCTTCACGGCCCTGGTCGAGGCCGACCGCGAGGCGTGGGGCCAGGTCAAGCAGACCGAGGCGGACTACGAGCGCTTCATTGGCCGCCCCATGACCGACCCCTCGCTCTGGACCGTCGCGTGGGACGGGGACGAGCCCGCGGGCATGGTCCTGGGCTGGATAGACCACGAGGAGAATGGGCAGAACGGCCGTCTCGTGGGCTACACCGAGGACATAGCGGTGCTCCCCCCCTACAGGCGCAGGGGGCTCGCGCGCGCGCTGCTCGCGCGCAACATGGCCCTGATGCGCGAGCGCGGGATGACGGTGGCCAACCTGGGGGTGGATTCCGAGAACCCCTCCGGGGCGACGCGCCTCTACGAGGGCATGGGGTTCAGGGCCGTGCGGAGGTACACAGTCCACCGCAAGCCCCTGGGCGGGTGACGGGTATCTGTCCGGCCATAAGGACGGGGATGCCACTGGGAGAGCACATGGTGTGACATTATTCATGAGAATCAGCAATGCTCCGGATTTGACGCCTGCAAGGTCGGATTTCGGCATCAACACAGATACGGAATGACACATCGAGACCCATTATCGCCACGAGTGGGCCAGGACCACGCCCTTGGAGGTGCTCGTCCGAGGGCAGCTGGTGCCGGAATCGTTTGAATCTCCTTTTCTCAAATAATGACTGGCGATTTTCAAAAGATTATTATATCGTCTCATCGTTGTCATCGAGCAGGTCCCATCTGCGATAGGTCGTGTGAGAGATGAGGTCGGCTCGAAGAAATCATCGATTAGTGACGGTCTTGGCTATTGCGGCCCTCCTGTCGATGACGCTCTCAAGTGTGTGCCCATCATCTGCCGCGGGTCTCACGACCGACACAGATAGGGATGTAGGGGACACCATCCCGACCGGCGACCCCGTCATAGACCTTGTCCGCGACTCCGAGGTGCGCGACATGGCGGTCGCTGAGGGGTGGGCTGGTAACGGTACCGCGTCCAATCCCTACATCATCGAGGGATACGACATCAACGCATCGGGCTTCGACGCGGCGATAGGACTGGCGCGCACGACATGCTACATCGTCATTCGCAACAATACGCTGCATCACGCGTACAGGAAAATTGCGCTCAGTCTGTCCTACGTCGAGCATGTGTCCATCATGGAGAATCGGATCCACAACAATACCGACTACGGCATCTGCGTCTCGTACTCAGATGTCGTCATCACGGGAAATTCCATCGAGGATAATAATATCGGGATTTATTCGTTCTGTGGTTCGGGGAACATCACCAACAACACCCTGCGGGGGAACGACAAGTATGGGGTCCATGCGGTCGGGGGCGAGCTCCTCCTCGGGAACAATTCCGTCAAGGCTACGCCCGGAGGCACCACGGGCCTCCTGCTCGAGTACATGGTCTCCTGTCAAGTCGTGGGCAACAACATATCCGAATACATGACCGGTATCTCCGCGAATTATTTCCCCGGGGGCGAGCCGTGGTTCTCGAACAACATCATATCAGCCGATGATACGGCAATCGAGCTCGGATGGTCGGACAACGTGACCCTCGAGGGCAACAGAATCACAGCGGGAGCGAAAGGCCTCGAGCTCAGTTCCTCTAACTGCACGCTCCGCAACAACACGTTCGTCCGGACCGGCATCGACATCCCACCGTGGGATAGTCAACTCGCCTATGATAGCCATCACATTGACAAGTCGAACAAGCTCGACGGGAAACCGATATTCTATCTGTCGAGCACGAACGACACCGCTGTTTCCGGTGAGTACGGTGAGATCATCCTTGGCAGCTGCACGAACGTCTCGGTGTCCAACCTGAATATCAGCTGGGCCTTCTACGGGATGTACATCGGCTGGTGCAAGGGCATCAACGTCACCGCGAACGAATTCGACAGTCCCATCCGCACCCTGCTCATGGTCGAGCATTCCGTGGATTGCCGGATTGCCAATAACACGGTGCACCATAGGACCAAGATTGAATTTCAACACGATCCGCTACGCAGTATCCTTGCAGACAACACGCTCAATGACACTCAAATCTACATGTGGTACGCGGATGCCGTGAGCATCGTCAATAACACCATGACGAATTCAACGCCGAGGGCCATCAGCGTCGGACAATCCCATGAAATCAAGATAGTCGACAACAATGTGACGGTCACGAACCCCGGGGACTCTCCATGGGACACGACCGACCAAGCCCTCTTCATCGGGAACTCCAAACGCTCGTGGGTCAGGAACAACGAGTTCCATGGGGCCGGCGTCTTCGTGAGCGGGAATCTCAAGACCGTGGACACACAGCTCTGGAACGATTCCAACACCCTGAACGGTAAGCCAATCATCTACAGGCAGAACGCGACGGGGATCCTTGCCCAGGGCGATTACGGTCAGGTGCTGCTCGTCAACTGTTCGAGATACACAATCGAGAAGCTGAATTTCTCGAGGACGAGCTATCCCATCATTGTCTACAAGAGCAGCCAGGTCACGCTCAAGGACATCGGGTTCAAGAACACCACGAGGGTAGCGGTACATGTACAGGATTCCAGTCTGGTGAAAATCGTCGATTGCACATTCCTTGGCATGGAGGATATAATGGTCTACATGTACAACTCCAAGGATTCGACGGTGAGCGGCAACACCTACACCGATGTGGACAGGGCGATGTTCATCGAGAGCTGCACGAACGTGACCATCGAGAAGAACTTCATCAATGTGACGAAGGGGAATGCCGTCAGACTCTACAGCAGCACATCTTGCACGTTCCGGACCAACCAGGTCGAGAACGCCACCAGCTACGCTCTATGGGTGGGGGGTAGCTCCAATGTGGTGCACAACAATTCCTTCATCAACAATAATAAGAATGCGAGCAGCGGCAAGGTCGAGAACCCCCAGTGCAGGGACGACTCGGGCACGAGCACCAAGTGGGACCTGGACAAGAAGGGCAACTATTGGTCCGAGTACACCACCAGGTATCCCGACGCCGACAACGATGGCACGGTCTGGAACCAGTCCTACGGCCTGGCGGGCTCCCCCACGAACTACGATAATTACCCGCTCGTGAAGCTCGTCGACTGGATCCCGCCAGACGTGGCGGCAGTCAAGGACATCACGATCAAGGTGGGGGAGACTGCCCACCTCGTGGGAAGCGCCACGGACAACATCGGGATCGTCAACTGGATCTGGAGCTTCACCTATCAGGGGAACCCCGTGACCCTTACCGGCCAGACCGCCTCGTACACCTTCCAGGTGGCGGGCATCTACTCCGCCGAGCTGATCGTCTACGATGCGGCCGGCAACCGCGCCAGTGTCAAGTTCACCATCACCGTCAAGGAGGTCAACCTGCCGGTCTTCGGACAGGACAGCACTCCCAGGACAGGGACGACCGGTGAGGCACTGACCTTCAAGATAGCCGTCACGGACGATTCCGCCGTCTCGAGGGTCTCCCTGGTCATGTGGTATGGGAGCTCCACCGCAAGGCCCCGGCTCGACATGGCCCGGTTCTCCGGTACGCCCGACAATGGCATCTGGTCCTATTCCATCACACTCCCCCAGTACTCCATCGAGCAGCTGAACTACGCGTTCATCGCGGTGGACAGATGGGGCAATACGAGGACCAGCGCCGACAGGAACGTGACGGTGCTGGACAATGACCTGCCCTCCCTCGCATTCATTGCCCCCACCCAGGGAGGAACCGGCAACCTGGTGCAGTTCCTCGCGAACACGACGGACAACATCGGGGTGGGAGGGGTCTTCCTCGAATACTGGCAGGGCGTGGCCTATCCGGAGGCCGCGAACGCCACGCTGGTCCCGATGGACCTGACGGGCGCCTCCGGGAACGGGACCTACGTCCTGAACATGACACTCGCATCGAACAGCACAGCGACTTTCAACTACCACCTGAAGGTCGTCGACCTGTCCAGCAACTGGCAAATAAGTGAGACTCAGAGCATTGACGTTCTCGATGATGACAGGACGGAACTGGGCCCCGATGGCTCCGATGCCGTTGGTACGACCGGGGACGACTTCTCCTTCCGTATCGGCGTGTCCGATAACATAGGGGTCTCGGATGTCAGGGTCGTGTACTGGAGGACCGGGGGAGCGCCAGCCAACCTTACGATGGCCCGCGAGCAGGGGCAACTGGTCGGGAACGGCACCTATCTGCTGGCCGTGAGCCTTCCTTCCTATTCCATCGCCGGTCTGCACTACTACTTCGAGGCGAATGATACATGGGGCAACTGGAACAGGACCATGGTGATGGACATAGACATCATCGACGACGACGGGCCCGTCATCGAGGTCCACACGGACGCCATCAACCCGACCACCGGGGACGAACTCGAGTTCTCGGCCACGGTGCAGGACGTCTTCGGTGTGGACCGGGTCTGTGTCATCTACTGGTTTGGTGACGATACGACCATCGCCACGAATGCGACGATGGTCCCGCGAGACGTGACGGGCATCGGTAACGGAACGTACATCCTCAGCGGCATCATGGTCGGTCACGACCTCGCACCCCTGAACTATCGCATCCTGGCATTGGATGTCCACGGGAACTGGAACGGGACCGACCAATTGTGGGCCGAGGTCATCGATAACGACCTGCCAGAGGTCCTCGAGGACCTTTCCGATAATGATGGCACGACCGGTGATGGTCTGCGGCTCTCGATATCCGTCCGGGACAACATCGGGATCGGACAGGTCTGGGTTGTCCATTCGAGGGAGGGGACGGGACCGACGCGCGAGGCCATGACGGCAATGGACGTGACGGAGACGGGGAACGGCATCTACTCCATCGTCATCAAGGTCCCCATCGACTACGTGGGAGGGATCCGATATGCGTTCAATGTCTCGGACACCTCGGGCAATCACGTCGAGTCGGTGGAGGTCGTCTTGGTCATACGGGACAATGACCCGCCATGGATCGAGGACAGGACGGACGAGAGGCCGATAGTGGGCCTTGACCTGATGTTCGTTGTCGAGGTCTGGGACAACATCGACCTCGGAGAGGTCCTTCTGGAGTACAGGTATGGTGACCAGGACCCGCAGACCGTGGCCATGGAAGGAAACGGCGTGTTCACGTTCACGATCGGTATCCCCAGGGACCTCCCTGTGGGCGACCGCGTCATGCGCTATCGGTACCACGCGGTGGACGGGGTGGGCAATCCGAATACCTCGGCCTACCGTGAGGTCATATCGGTCAACCCTCCCCCGGTCATCGGCGCGGTCCAGATCTGGACCGTGACCGAGGAAACGGATTCGCAGTTCGACCTTTCCGATTATATCGAGGACCTGAACGATCCCGACTCGGGCCTCGTATTGACCTGCGATCACGAGGGTATATCGGTGGATGGGCTGGTCCTTCAGGCGAGATTCGAGGAATGGAGGCCGGACATGGTGATAGGGATATCGGTATCGGATGGCGAACTTCTCACCATGACGAACATCACAATCAGGGTGCTGAACGTCAATGACCCGCCATTCTCGCCCATCATCCTCTCCCCCATGAACCAGACCAAGTACGTCGCAGGGGAAGCCGTCAACCTCACCGCCGAGGTCTGGGACCCGGATATCCCCGCAGGGGACATCCTGACGATATCCTGGTCATCCGACATCATCGGTGCTCTCGGTTCGACGACCCATAGCGAGAACGAGACGATATCGGTGGACGACCTGCCCGTCGGCGTCCATCGGATCACCTGCACGGTCACTGACGACGATGAGAGTCGGTCAGCATGGGTGACAATCGAGGTGGTGGAGCCCCAGGTGGTCCCTCCCTCCAAGCCATCTCCATTTGCCATCGGTCCGATCATGTTGATCGCATTGGTCCTATTGGCTTTGTGTGTGGTCATTGCCGTGGTCGCCCGCCTTCGGGCGGGCAGGAAAGAGTCCGGATGATCGGACGGGTGATGGGCGTCGTCCGTCGTACTCCGGTGTCTTGCCCATCGTCAGGGCCGGTTCCAGCGCGTTCACCGGGGTTTTTTCTTCCGGCTCACGCCTTCGGCTCGTCCCTGCCAAGCAGCCGCATGGCGATGAGGAACACCAGGAGCACGATGGCCGCGACGAGGAGCAGACCGAGCCACATCTCGCGCTCGGGCTCGATGTCGCCATCGCTCTCCCCGTCGCCGTCGGCGGTCCCGTCCCCGTCGCCGTCCCCTGAGGGCGGGGGCGCCAGGATGCTGACGTTCCACGCGAAGGTGGCCTGCGCGCCGTCCGAGTCCTTGACCTCGACCATGACCGTCCGGTTCCCGCGCTCGTTCGCGGTCGCCACGAAGGTCATGTAGGGCCCGGTCGCGAACGCGACCTTGGTGCCGTTGACGTACCAGCCGTAGGTGAGCGCGGGCGCGTCGGTGTCGGGGTCGCTCGCGACGACCGTGAAGTTGACGGGAACGCCCGGCAGCACGGGCGCGACCGTCGCGGGCTCGTGCGAGACGATGGTGGGCGGCCGGTCGACGTTGCGGATGTGGGCCGTCCACGTCCAGCTGGTCGAGGCCAGCCCGTCGCTGACAGTGACGACGAAGGTGTGGTCGCCCGAGGAGTCGTAGCCGAACCCGATCCACGGGGAGTCAGGCTCCGTCCCGCCGAGGTCTTCGCCGTCCATTGTCCAGTCGTACGTGAGAGTGTCGTCGTCGGGGTCCTGCGCCACGACGTGGAGACGCAGGAGGCCCACCCCCTGCTCGTCACACCATGTCTCGGTATCAGGTTCGGTGAACGATATCACCGGCGGCCGGTTCACGTTGGCGACGTGCACCGTCCAGTTGACCTCGACGGTGGCGTTGCCGTCGCTGATGGCCAGCCTGACCGCGTGGTCGCCCGCGGAGTCGTACCCGTGCGCGAGGGCGAACGTGGTACCGCTCGCGACCAGGTCGGCCCCGTCTTCGTACCATGCGTACGAGAGCTCGTCGCCGTCCGGGTCCGTCGCCACGACCGTGAACGCCACGGCCCCCGTGGGCGATTCATCGACCCACGTCTCGGCGGCCGGGCTCGACGATGTCACCGCGGGGGGGCGGTTGACGTCGAGGATCGTGAGGTTCCAGGCGTGGGAGACCTCGTCGAGCGTGTCGTTGACCACGACCTCGATGTCGTACACGCCCGCCGATTCGTGGTCGAAGGGGAAGGCGTAGCTCGCTCCGGTCCCGTTCGCCAGGAGGTCCGCCCCGAGGTACCACGCGAAGGACAGCGCATCGCCGTCCGGGTCGGAGGCCACGACCGAGAAGGTGCTGCTGCCAAGCGCGGTCTCGTTGAGCTCGAGCGGCGTGGCAGGGCTCGCGCTGTCGATGACCGGCAGGCGGTTCACGTTGAGGACCGTCACGCTCCACACGGCCGAGACGCCCAGGGGCGGGGTCCCGTTGTCGGTGACGTTCATTGCCAGGAGGTGCACGCCCGCGTCCGCGAAGCCAGGGGCATACGTGAGGTTGGGGTCCCCGAGCACGGGGTAGTAGGCGCCGTCGATCGACCACTGGTAGGAGAGGTCGGCGCCGCCCTCGTCCCATACCACGACCTCGAACGTCGCATTCTCGCCCTCGCGCATGACGACGTCGCCGTCCGGCGACCTGGACACGAGGCGCGGGGCCAGGTTGAGGGCGGTTATGGTGAGGGCGCCGGTCGCGGGGATGGACGCGTCCACCGTCCCGTCGGGGCCGATGGTGACGTTGTCCAGGTGGACGTCGTACTGCACGTTGGTCGAGTAGGACACACCGTACGTGCCCGCGGGCAGGCCCGCGACAGAGAAGGCCCCGGCCGCGGTGGCCCTGACCACGACCACGGGATAGCCTCCGGGGTTCACGAAGGCCACGGGCTCGAAGGACGCATTGTTCGACGATGCGCCCACCCTGACCGCGCCGCCCTCGACGTAGTGGAGGTACTGCCTCAGGAGCCTGGTGCGGCTCGCGTTGACGACGGCCGGGTTCAAGGGGTCCCTCGTGTCGACGAGGTAGTAGGCCCCGCCGTTGTCGTTCATGCTGGGGCTCGCGAGCGTGTACTGCTGCCACGAGGAGGCGTTGCCCAGGGTCAGGTCCCTGTAGAGGTCCTGGTAGCCCGAGCCGATGTGCTCTAGCATCGCGGTGTCCACGCCGTACTGGGCGCCCCTGTCCGCGAGGGCCCTGAGGTTGGCGTCCGACACCCCGCTGTAGCGATGGTAGCTCAGCTCCGAGAGGTTCCCCAGCGCGCCCTGCACGGCCGCCATGGCGTCGAAGTAGGTGACGGCGTTCCCCATGCTGGTGGTGCTGGGGGCGATGAAGTTCACGGTGTAGTCGTGCTCGGCGAGCAGCTCCTGGGTGGCGACCATGGCGCGGCCGATGGTGGTGCCGGAGCTCCACTGGGCCACGTTGTCGGGCTCGAGGATGACCTCCCAGTAGTCGGGCGTGAGGTTGTACTTCTCGTCCATGTGCGTGTACGTGGCGAGCACGCACTCGGCGTACTCGGCCGGGTCGTCGTGGACGTACGGCAGGCCAAAGGCGTTCTGGCCGGTGAAGGCCACGTAGTTGACGTTGATGGCCAGGGGCACGCCGAGCTCCTGCGCGCGCTCGTGCATGGGCACCACCAGCTTGTCCATGGTGCTGTCCAGCTCAGAGAAGTGGAAGCCGCTCCAGTTGATGTTGCCGGGGTCGGCGTCGTCGTTGGAGGCGACGTACCGGTGGGACCGCCAGAACATGTAGCCGACCTGCCCCTCCATGTACATCGTCCAGTAGTCCTCCGGGTTCTCGACGCCCGCGCGCACCTCGACCCGCAGCCGGTCGATGCCCAGGTCGGTGAGGGCGAGGTCGATGACGCGCGCGCTGTAGTTGGCGTAGGCCGGGCTCGTCTCCTGGCCCGCCTGGGCGGTCGCCTCCCATGCCCCCATCGTCTGGTAGGTCGTGTTGGGGTCGAACGTGATGACGTTCACGGCGAAGGGCTGCACGGCGTCGGTTCCCGGCCCCATCGACGGCACGAGGGTGAGCAGCGCGACGACCATGATGGCGGAACGCACGGCCCATCGGCCTTCGGGGCGAACAAGAGCGCTCAGCATGGTTATCACGGTTCATCTCCTGGCACCTCCTTTATTGGCCTTTGCTCCCCAGTCGCAGGAATGATAACCTGGCCAGTGCTGGCGTCCCGTGCGACCGCCGGGGGAAAGGTTTTACTATCCATCCCCCCGTGGGCGGTCGATGACCTCCGGCGCGCGTCGGCTCCTCACGCCCACCGACATGCTGCGCGCGCTCGTGCTGGGGCTGCTGCTCTCGATGTTCCTCTTCCCGCGGGAGCTGCTCGAGCACTTCCGGGGACATTTCTCGGGCGCCATCCTCGACCGCATGGTCACGGGCGACTGGCCCCTGGTGGCCCTCAACGTCGCGGCCTTCGTGGCGTTCCTGGTGCCCCTCTCGTTCAGGCGCCGCGTGGACTGGCGCGAGGGCGGGCTTGTGGTGGCGTTCTTCGTGTCGCTGTTCGTGGAGATGTACGGCGTGCCCCTCCTCGTCGCGCTCGTCGCGCCCTCGCTCGAGCCCCTCGCGCCCGCCCACATGGGCACGGTCGTGCACGCGGACGTGCTGGGCGTGCGGCTCGCGCTCACCGTGCCCATGGTCTACGGGACCGCCATCATCCTGCTGGGGACCGCGCTCGTGCTCCTGGGCTGGGTCACGCTGTGGCGCCGTCTGCGGTCAGGGCCCTTGGTCACTGACGGGATATACTCGGCGACACGGAACCCGCAGTACCTGGGTTTCGTCCTGGTGCTCGCGGGGTGGATCGTGGGGTGGCCCACCGTGCTCGTGGTCGTGATGGCCCCCGTGCTCATCTGCATGTACTGGAGGCTGTGCCGGCGGGAGGAGAGCGAGCTGCTCGGGGTCCCCGGGTTCGAGGACTACCGCGCGCGGGTGCCCCTGCTGCTGTGATGCGGGGAGCGACCGCGGGCCTTGCGTGCCGGGCCGGGCATCGTCGGTCCGGCCATCCGCTGCAGGTCGTGGCCCGGGCCCTCCGCCAGCATCAAGGCTGCTGTTCCATCATCTTCTCCATCCGGGCCTGCTCCTCCATGGCGATGATGGCCGCCATGTCGGTCTCGCCGCCCTTGCTGCCCCGCCTGTAGAACATGACGATGGCGGCTACGATGAGCAGGACGACGAGGACGAGCACCACGTACGGCCAGTTGGCCTCCATCCAGGTGGTCTCCGACTCCACGTTGACCTGGAACTTCTCGGACCAGTCCGACTCGGCGCCGTAGGCGTCGATGGTCCTGGCCCGCACCTGGTAGGTGCCGGGCCTCGTGAACTTGTGGACCAGGGTCGCGGTCGCGCCCGAGGCCACTTGGCCGGTCTCGTTGGGCTGTCCGGAGGCGCCCTTCCTGTCGTCCCAGTCGAACACGAACCTGACGAGGTCCGAGTCAGTGTCGGGGGCGGAGAGCGTGAACGTGATCTGCCTGCCCTCGAGGATGGTGTTCACGCCCTTGAGGTCGATGGGCACGGCGGGTATCGTGTTGACCCTCACCGTGAGGGCGAAGCCCCAGCTCGACGGGATGCCGTAGGCGTCCACGGCCATCGCGCGCACGAGGTAGACACCTCCCGCGATCCAGTAGCGGGGGACCGTGACGCACGTGCCCTGGTCGTTGAGCTCCGTCTCGGTCGCGTTCTCGCTCGCGACGCCCCAGCTGATGACGTACTTGACCCGGTCGCCGTCGGGGTCGATGGTCCTGAAGCTGAAGTCCGCCAGCTGGTCGACGAGCACGAGCTCCGGCCCGCCGGGCTTGTCGGGCGCGTTGGGCGGCCGCGTGATGTGGACCGCGAGCGCCGTGCCCCAGTCGGACACGGCGCTGAACACGTCGACGCGCATGGCCCGCACGCGGTAGTCCCCCGCCTCGTCGTAGGTGTGGCTGAGCGTGACCAGCGTGCCCGAGTCGACGAACAGCGACTCCGAGGTCACCCCGGAGCTCACGTTGCCGCTCGCGGGCGCCTCCCAGTCGATGATGATGCGCACGTCGTCGCCGTCCGGGTCCACGGCCGACACGTTGAACGCGTAGGCGATGTTGACCTGGCCGCTCGCCGGCCCGACGGGGGCTGGCGGGGCCGCGGGCGCGTCGTTGATGTTGACGTGCAGCGGCTCGCTCCATGGCGACACCGCGCCCTCCTCGTCGACGGCGCGCACCCGCACGTCGAAGGTGCCCGACAACGGCCACGAGTGCTGCGCGGAGACGGCCGTGCCGGACTCGACAGACGGCGACTCCGTGGTGGTGCCGTCGTCCCAGTCGAACACGGCCTTCACGTCGTCGCCGTCGGGGTCCATGATGGTGGCCGAGTACGCGTAGGTCACGTCCTTGGCGCCCTTGGAGATGCCGACGGGCACGGCGGGCCTGACGGGATCCTCGTTGCGGAAGGGGAAGGTGTGGACCATCTTCCCGAGCTCGAGGTAGGCATACGCCAGGTGCGGGTAGTCGGTGAGGTTGGTCACCATGCTGAGCCACACGATGGAGCCCGCGGTCTCGTCGGCCACGTCCTTCTGCCAGGCCGTGCCGTTCCACCGGGCGTGCTTGATCCTGTCGGGGCCGGAGGTCTTGTAGCCTATCTGGGGGTTGCCCTTGTGGTCGATGGACAGGGCCGTGTAGTAGCCAGACCCCGTCGCGCCCTCGATGGTCTGCAGGTCCCACCCGGCGCCCGTGTCGTGGGCGTACTTGAGCGTGGCGTCGGGGTAGTACGCGTAGGAGATGTGCGCCCTGTCGTCCTCGTCCACGACGAGCGAGCAGTAGCTGCCGGTGCCGTCGGCGCCGGGGTCGACCTTCTTGAACTGCCAGCCCGAGAGCGAGTAGTAGGCGAGCTTGAGCGTGTCGTTGGTGTGGTCGGTGTAGGCGATGGAGGGGCGGTCGTAGCTGTCGGTGTCGATGGAGACGTAGTCGCCCACGTTGTCGTCGTGGTCGGTCACCTCGATGTAGAAGGCGCTGCCGGTCCACTTGGCGTGCTTGAGGTTGCCGGTGGTGGCGTCGCGGTAGGCCACGTGCGGCCGGTCGTGCGTGTCGACGGCCAGGTCCGCCCTCCAGCCGACCTGGGAGTTCGGGTCGATGCTGTAGTACTCCCACGCCTCGCCGTTCCAGGTGGCGTACTTCAGCTTGTACTGCTCGTTGATGTACACCGTGAACGCGATGTGGGGCTGGCCCTTGGAGTCCAGGTCGATGCTCGTGTGCCACACCGAGCCCGTCTGGGTCTGCAGGCTCTGCCTGCTCCAGGTGCTGCCCTGCTTGACCGCGTACTTGACGCAGTCGGGCGAGGCGGCGGGGTAGACCAGGTGGATGCGGTCGGCGGAATCGACCGCGAGGTCGGCCGACAGCCCGGCGTTGGCGGTCTCGACGTTCTCGACCGTCCATCCGAGGTAGTCGAAGGCCGCGACGTCCTCCGCCGGGGGCAGGACGGCGCCGAGGGACAGGAGCAGGCATGCGAGCAGCACGAGCGCGGCGCGGTGGTTCATCGCTTCACCCTCTTGACGTCGCCGCCCCGGCACGGGGGCCGTGGCGGCGGCACCTGGCATCTGGATGATGGTAGATACCCTTTTCGGTGCTGTGCACCGGGGGTCCCGACGCACCGGGCGGCCCCTGGCCCTGGCCGGGGGGCGGCTCACCCCTCCTTCCGGGGATGCTCGCTGGCGCGCAGCTTCAGGAACGGGTAGGAGTTGCGCAGCATCTGCAGCTGGGCCTTGCGCAGGTGCTCGCCGAAGGTCGACCTCGAGAGGCCGACCTCCCTGGCGACCCTGTCCATCTTGGTCCTGGCGGGGACCTCGAACAGACCGGACTCGTAGGCGGCCACGACGGATCTGATCTGCAGGTCCGTCAGGCCCTCGAAGAAGTGCACGGGCACGACGTTGAGGTCGTGGAGCGCGCTCAGGGCGTCGCGGCCGCGGTGCGAGATGATCTCGACGCGCCCGTCCTTCTCGACCTCCTCGATGAACCGCTTGAGGGGCTCGGTCCCGGTCGAGAGCACGCGGTGCGTCTCCCAGCCCCCCAGGTAGGTGTGTGGCGGGATGAGCATGCAGCCGGTGTCGTTGGCAATCGAGATGATGGACCTGAACCTCGGGTAGCCGCACTCGCACGTGAGCAGCAGCGCGGACGTGCCGTCCTCGAACATGTCGCACGCGCCCAGGTGCTTGCGCGCGGCCGTCAGCATCTCCTGGAGCTGCGTGCGGTCGGGGGCGGTTATCTGCAGCACCTCGGACTCCCGGCTGTACCACAGCACCATCTCGGCCTCGGGGAACTGCACCGAGAAGTTGCAGAACGGGCAGTCGTGCTGTATTCGCAGCCGCGTGTCGAGGAAGTGCATGGATGGCGATTGGGGGTGAGTATTAACTGGACCTTTGCGCTCTGGACACATCCGGCCTATCTCACCAGCTCCCTCATCAGCCCCGCAAGCTGTTCCTGCTTGTCCGCGGATAGCGCCCCCGCCTCGCCCAGGATGCGCCTGAGCACGTACTCGATGAGGTCGAAGA
>CAYGVT010000020.1:0-8197 GCA_964353355.1 uncultured Thermoplasmata archaeon
TATCTCCGTCACCTTCTCCGGGGTATAGTGCGACTCGGGGTACCATGGCTCCAAGGGCGTGGCACGGTGGCACCCGTCGCAGAGGTCGGCATTATGGCCCAACACCCCACATACTTTGCACTGGTACACCTTGAGCGGCCCGCTGCCTTCGGGGGCCGCTGCCGGGGTGGGGCTTACGCTCTCCATGGGGCCACGGCCTGGGCTAGTGTCCATGTAGTCTGAGGTACTCATCCAAGGCCGCCTTCATGACCGCTGCCCGGGTCAAACCAGACCTCTCGGCACAAACCCGAAGGCGTTCTTTTAGACCGTCGGGCAAGACCAACGCGAACCGCTTTGACACGCTCATGTCTATCATCGGCATGTATATGTATCCGGAAGGATATACCATTCGGAGTCAATCGAAAAATACTGGCTCAGGAAATGGCAAATGCCAATCGACACCTTGAAACCTCATCAAAAAATAATGCACGACAAATCGCGAACCTCTGGACCGCAGATTAGAAATGATATCGGTGTACTCTTCGACGAATTAATGGCAACCCGCGAAGAGCTTGCCCGAGCCAAGCAATACTTACATAAGTTTACGATTAGTCAAACCCATTGGAATGACCCCTGGGGCCAAGTACAGTATAATCTAGACCCCTACTTTGAGAAAGAGCGTCCGGTGCAATCAAAGATGGTCTTTGATGCTATCAAGGCCACACAGATAGAGAAAATCGAAGAGGCGATTCCCGATCTTGTCAGTCGAATGAATCGACCTAAAGATTTTTTCAATATATGGCATGAGGCTCGATTGGTTTGGGAGGCAATGACCAGCGATGATATAGGTTACGCACGATTCTGCATCAGAACCCCAGACCTAATGAGAGCCACCCGAATCAAGTCCCCCCGAACCTTGACTAAACCAACGAAATGGTTAGAAGATTATGGCCTCATAAAAATCGGCGGCGGGCGCGGTGGAAGTGGTGAGGGGTTTAGATTCAAGTGGTTTGGTCTAGCTGACCATTTAGCGTTTTCAGGGGATATTGAATTGCGTGTGAAAGCATATTTCGATATATTTGACCATCCATTCTGGGAAAAACTCTATCTTTCAGTCGAAGGCAGCGGGCCTCAGGTATTGTCCGTTGTTACCGGCGAAGATAGAGAGAGATTAAAGCGATTGTGGAAATAATTGGATTGATGCGCGGCGATGAGGAGCGCGCCCCTCACCGAAGGGGAGGGGGGGCGTGTCACCGTGTAGGGCGTGTAGCTATTTCCATATCTTTTTTATCACGCGCGCGCATGGAAAAGTCCTAGAATCACCGACACGGGCGACACGGCGACACGCTCTCGCGCTCTCCCATGACCCTCCCGTGTCTTTACCATGCATTTTGCATGTTTTTTGCATAGGTTATGCATGTTATTCACATATTCTTGCGCATTTTCGTGCCTACGCTAACATTTTCGCATAATAATGGCGGCCCATGACGGTCCATGGTTTTCCCGACCGCTCGCGCGGTGTAAAACGCGCCCCCCGCCTACCGGGAAATCTTCCGCTGTTCGAGCCACCGGCGGAAGGCGTCCGACCAGCTCTCGCCCCCGTTCCGGAATTGGTTGATTTCCTTGTAAACGTCCAGCTCGATGGCGATGTTCTTGTAAGGGCGGGGCACGTCGGCAGCATCGGGGTTCTCATTATTTGCGTTTGCCATGACAGTCGCAACATTCACGAAAGTTATAAATGTTATGACGCCCCTGTTGGAGCTTGCCGGGCAGGGTGCCCGGTGGAGTGAATGAATGACCGACACGAATGCGGAGGGCGGGGAGTACCCGCCCCAGGTAGTGCGCATAGGCTTTGATGGTGCGACGGTGCCCATGCGGTTCTGTGGCCGCGAGATCCATGAGGCGAGCAACCACTCGCATGAGGGGCCTAACCAGAACCGGTGGCATGACTGGACCCTCTACCGGGTCGCGAAGGGCTACAGGGTGCTCGACGCCTATCATACCCAGTGGCAGGGCGAGGCGGGCCACTCAAGGCTGAGCCGGACGATCGACGCCAAGGGCGTGGCCCTCGACTACCCTGCCCTCATGCACTCGGCGCTAGAGGCCGGAGTCATCACCGAGGCGGAGGCCGCCCTCGATGCCGATGCGGGCGAGGGCGAGGTGCTAGAGGCCGAGTGAGGGCCGCACCGGGGGCCGCAAGGCCCCCACCCTCTTTTTATTGGTGAGGTAGAAACCCCAGAAAATGGGTAAAATAGAATATCATAATCGAGTGAGTATCAAACCCTTCGAAAAGAACCCAATATCCATGTTCAGAATAAGGGTTGTGCGCCGTTCTCCCCGGATGAGAAGTTCCACCAGCACGCCCGGGCGGGCGAACGTTCACCATTCGGAGAACAACCTAGGCATCCCTTTTCTACCCCACGCCAATAGTATGGTGGGAGAAGGCGATGAACGAATCCCAGACCTACAGGCTCTCCGAGGATGGGGAGTTCGTCAAGGTGGTCGGGGACCGCTTCGAGTACACGGGCTTGTACTACGTCAACTGAAATCGCGTAGCGCCCGCCGTCCGACCCGTTCAGGCCTTATGCCAGTATCCCCCTGGGACGCCTTCTGGGCACCTGCCTGTTCGCGGCTTGGCCATGGCCATGGTCATGGACATCACCCTGGACGTCACCGCGAACGGTGGCCGACCGCCGCCCGGGACGGGTCGCCGGTCATTCCTCTTCGTCGCCCATCCGTTCCCGTCGGTCAGGGGCATCGGTGATCGGCGGCGGGGGTGGCACGAACCCCTCTGGGGTCAGCGCTCGGCTGACGAAGTCCGGGGGCACGCCACGGGCCACGAAGACGGTGGGCCCAGCCTGCCCGATGTAGACGTCCGCGAGCATGGCCGCGGCGGCGTCGACCTCGAGTATCTGCGGGTCCTCGGTCCGGTGGACGCCCGCGTTGTAGGCGTCCTCGAAGGTCTTGGAGAGGTGCACGTACCGCCGGTCCGTCGGGGTGATGCCGTTCTCCAGGAGGATGTCGACCTCCTCCTGGGTGGCCGGGTAGTAGAGGCTCTGGGGGACCTCGTCGGAGGGATGGTCGAGCTCGACGTCCACGCTGTGGCCGTAGGTGGCGCGGATCTGGTTCTCGACGACCTGGTATCGGCCCTTCCCGTCCGTCTCGGCGAGGGCCCTGATGTGATGGGGACGGAGCCAGTGGAGATTGCGCTTTCGGGCCTTGATGGCGGATGCCAGGTCTCGGATGTCGACCCAGCCGTTGAGGTCCATGTCGAGGTCGAACTTCTCCGGGAAGTGCCGCAGCACCCCCGCGAGGATGCGGCTGAGGCTGTTCATCTCCTCCTCGCTCATGAGGAACTTGCCCTCGTCGCCGCACGTGGGGCACGTCTCCCCCCTGAAGCTGCCGTGCTCGTTGCATGACTTGAGCGTACCATCACGTCCTGGGCGCGGCCCCTGGGAACGCGCCTTCTCGTGGGTAAGAGGCCCTGGGTGCTTATAAGGCTTTTCGGACGGGGAGGGTGCGTCCGTGGGCACCAGGCTCAGGGAGCGGGCCCGCCCACCCCACGCCTTGCCTCCGGAGGCCTGCACGGGGGTGCGTGCTCGCCTGGGAGGTCAGGGAGGTCGCGCTCGCGCACGGAGCGCATGCCCATCGACTCGAAGAATGTCGTCAGTCGGTCAAGCTCCTCCGCGCGAATGGTCTTGCGGTGGAAGTAGACGAGCCTCGCCTCGCACGTGTAGTCGAGCATCTCCTCCATGATGCGCTCGCCGATGCTGCTGATGGCATGCCCCGGGATGATGTGCGAGTAGGAGACGGCCTTGCGCAGCGCGAGCTCCGTGTGGCGGGGCGCGTAGTGGCCCCCGCCGACGCCCAGCATGACCTGGCCTACGCCCTCCGCGTCGAGACCAAGGACGGCCGAGGCGACCACCTCGGCGGCCGCGCGGTCGGGCCAGGCCGACTCGTCCGAGCCTATCTCGATGAAGAAGGTGGGGGTGTTGAGGTAGGGGCCGTGGTGCGTGACCTCGAAGCTGACCTTGTGGGGCAGCCCCCGCTCGCGGGCGAGGGCGTCCATCGCGCGGAGGGCCTGGGTCATGGCGCCCGGGAAGGCGTGCACGAGCTGGCGGAAGTAGCCGCCGTAGAGCGCGTGCGAGAAGTTGCCGATGGGATGCACCGTGAGCGATGGCATGCCGGACGTGGCGCTGTGGCGCGAGAGGTAGATGACGCCCTCGGGCCTTGTGCCCGTTCTCTGGAAGAACTCGGAATCCACGTTGTTCCGGTAGAGCGCGTCGTCGGCGATGGTGACCAGATGCATCCCGTGGCCTGCGTGCATGGGGTGGCCGTCGAACTGCCCCCCCTGCACGAAGGCCCCGCGCTCTATCATACGGTCGCGGATGTTCACGGCCGCGACGTCCTTCGCGGACGCCACGACGAGCACGTCCCTCAGAGGCCCACCTGCCATGAATAACTATGGAGTCTGCATAAATACGTTCCCCTTGCGCCGCCTGGGCGAGAGCAGGGGCCCGCCCAATTGTCAGGGGCGCCGACCTCCCAGCCGACGCCCCTGGGGCAGGACCCGTGAGATGCAGGCCCCGGGGCGGTGCGCTCAGACCTGGCCAAGTCCACCTGGCTAGCTGGCGCCCGCCCCGCGGGCCGTTGTGTCCGTCCCTGGTGGTGTCGTGACAATCATCCTTTCTGCCGTACCGGGGGGGGTTTCGACAATCGGGGGGACACCTACCATAACGGACGTTATCGTGACCGGCACCACCTGTGGCGCCTCGCCGGGCAGCACCACGCTGCCCTGGCCTCCCTGCCAGAGGCTTGCTGCCATGGCGTGCGCGATGGCCGCGCGGGCGGCCGACGCGGGCACGGCCCTCGCGGACTCGGCGTGGGGCGTTGTCGTGGCCTCCTTCGGGGCCAGCGCCTCCTTGAACCTGCCAGCGTCGAGGGGCAGCACCCCCTGCTCCATCGCCGCGGTCGCGATGCTGCGAACGACGCCCGCGATGGCCTCGTCGACGAGGTTGAAGGCCGCGTCGATGGCGAGCTCGCCCGCGACCTCGAGCAGCCTGTCGTTGTCCATTACCATGAGCGCGTCGACCTCGCGGCCCAGCACCTCGAGGCCGTCGCACGCCCGCGCGCGGCGGGCGGACTCGACCGAGAACGGGAGGGTCGCGATGGCGAGCACCTGCGCGCCGTTCTTGCGCGCGATGCGCGCGACCTCGGGCGCGGCGCCCGTGCCGGTGCCGCCGCCCAGGCCCACGGACAGCAGGACCAAGTCGGCGTCCTTGCCGATGTAGTCGTGCAGGACGCACTCCGCCTCCAGCGCGCACTCGCGGCCGGTCTCGACCGACCCGCGCGCGCCGAAGCCGCGGGTGATGCCCCTTCCGATGAGGAGCTTCGCGTCCGCGTCCACGAACGCGAGGTGCATGCAGTCGGTGTTGACCGCGATGCACTCGATCCCCGGGATGCGCTGCTCGCTCAGCCTATGGATGCTGTTCGAGCCCGCGCCCCCAACCCCGACGCATTGTATGCGCACACGCCTCGCCCCGCCATCCTGCCCCTTGTCGCCCATGTTGTTGCACCGCCTAGCCGACCGACGCCTCTGCCACGCCCAGACCCGGCGGGGGGTGGGGCCTCGGCACGGCTGGAGCCCATGCTGTCCGTGGACGAGCGCATCCCATCCCTTCCGACCCGACCAGGAGCTTACCTGGACACCTCTACCGGGAGAGCCCCTTGACCCCCTCGGTCAACTCCTCGAGCGCCCGCTTCTGCTTGAAGATGCCGTCCCACTCCGCGGCCTCCTCGGAGATCTTCCGAGCCTGCTCTATGGCGTACGCGGCGATGAGCCGCTGCGCCCAGAGCTCCTCGGACCCACCCTGCAGCTGGGCGAGGCGCTTGAGGTTGTTGTACTCCCCCACGGGTAGCCTCAGGCGGATTGCGACGTCGGATTCGCGGCGGGCGAAGTCCTCGAACAGCCGACGGACGCCCTCGACGATGGCCTCCGTCCTGTTGTGGAAGACGCCCTCCTGCACGAGGTCGTCGAGCATCGCGTCGACCGTCTGCGGTAGACGGATGCATCGTTGCGTGCTCGCCTCCTTCATCGCTTCCCACCTTCCGTCCCGCGGGGAGCCCGGTCCTTCGGCCCGACCTCCCGCCTAGGTCCCTTGCCCGCGCGCGGAACGCCGCGCCGCTTCACTTGAGCGCGATGTGTCCGCGATACGAGCGTAATGCGATTGGTATGCGAATATAAATATTTTGTCATCCGAGTAGCTGGTGGTGAGATGTGGGGCATGCCAGTAGGGACCGTATGTCCGAGGCACGTCATCCGTCCTTGCGCTCTGGCAGCGATGACATCCGCATGCATGCGACGCGCCCCGGTATGAAGGGGTGCGTTTCATGTGGAGGTCAGGCCCGTGCCTGCCGGGCATCAAGTGCATACCGCGGTGCATTACATGCCCCATCCGACCTGCTGGCCAACGACATCCGATAGGTCCGCGCCCGATGTCTCATGGCCGATTGGACGCTTCGAATGGGGCGTGCGCGGCTGTTGGAAGTGAAACTACACGTCTGCTCGCACAGCGACGCGCGAGGACGAGGACCCGCATCCGACGGGTCGGGAACGAACGCTGCGCCTTCGACGTGTCATGGTATGTGCATCCAGCAACAGCGCGCACCAGGGGATGCGGCACCGTGACATGGGGGCAGGCGCTCCGCTCAGGCGGTCCTGGGCGCCTCGGCTGGCCTCGACTTCTCCACGATAGCGGCCAGCGCATCGTCCGCGAACGGCGCCATGCCCACGCCCAGGTCCGAGCCCACGAGCATCGCTGCCGCCTCGACCTCGATGCCAAGTTCGCCGGCCTTGCGGTTGATGAGCGCGATGACGTTGCGCTTCTCCAGGTCCGCCTTGATGGCGATGTGGCCCACCATCTGGACGAACAGCGGCTCGGTCTCGCCCCCGCCGCGCGCGAGCAGCTCCTTGGAGGGATGGAAGTCGCGAGGCAGCGACAGCTTCCCGTAGTTGAACGTCGGCTTGAGGCCGCCGGCCGGGCCCTTGATGAGGAGGCGCTTGTTGAGGAAGATGTCCACGACCTCCTCGGCCTCCTTGGGCGTGAACCAACGCAGGTCCATCGCCATGGCCAGGCGGAGCTCCTGGGCGCTCATCTCCTCCTTGCCGGAGCGGTTGTAGAGGAATGCGACGATCTCTTTGAGGCGCTCCACCGCATCACCCCTTGACGTTGTCCACGACCACGCCGCCCCCCTCGACCTCGTCGCCACCCTCCTCGACGATGTCGCCGCGGATCAAGTCGAGCACGCTCACGACCACGCCCCGCACGCCCAGGGACGACGACCTGATCTCCTCCGCGGTGGCCATGTCGAAGCCGGAGCCGCCGATGTAGAACCTGCGCGAGCGCGCGACCATCTCGCGCACGAGCGCATCGTCCATGCGCGCGCCCTTGCGGACGCGCCCCAGCTGCGTGAACAGCACCCGCCGCACGCCGAGCTGCTTCATCTCGGCGAGGAGGTCGAGCGGGTCCGCCTGCGACATCTCGGCGTCCCTGCTGATGATGTGGTCGCCCGTCCAGTCGAGGCCCAGGACGTAGTCGGAGGAGGCCTCGTGGCACTCGATCAGAACGTCCTTGGACGCGAGCGTCTTGGTGCCCAGGATGACACGGGTCGCGCCCGCCATGAACGCGTCGGCCATGTCGTTCATGTCGCGCACGCCGGGGTCGTACCACACGTTCCTACCCTGGCCGAGGAGGCGGACGTGGCCGAGCTGGGGGCGACCCCTCTCGATGCCATCGATGTCAAGGACGCAGATGGTCTTGTAGTCCGCCAGATACATGCGCACGAAGTCGTCCAGCGTGATCGGCTTGTCGTCCGCGTCGCTCAGGGCCTCGTAGCGCCCGCGGTTGACGATGACGACGCGTCCCCTCTGGACGGAGACCGAGGGGATGACCAGGAACGGGCCCTCCAGCTGGGCCGCCGTCGAGGCCTCGCCGGCCTCCTCGCCGTCCGCGTCCTCGGTCCTTTGCGCCATTCTCCCGAGGTAAGCGCGCCTCGGGAGATAACCCTTGTCGTGGTGCGTAAGAGGTCAGCCATGTGAAGTGTTGAGGATAGCTGGCCCATGTACTAAGAGCTCTTTCTTCTGTACTCGGAACGTTTGACAGACGCTCATCAGCGTCTGGGTGATCTCCGCGCCCTTGGCTGATCTGCTTCCCCCGCT
>CAYGVT010000021.1:0-33229 GCA_964353355.1 uncultured Thermoplasmata archaeon
ATCGGCGGCGCAGGCGTTCGAGGAGGGGATAAGGGCCATGCAGTGCTCCCGATGCGGCAAATCGCAGCTGAACCACGGCTCGTATCCCCTGGAGATCTCCGGCAGGGAGGTGGGCGTCTTCGAGGGCTACCAGTGCCCCAACTGCCTGCTGACGTTCTACGGCGAGGAGGCGTCGAGGTGCGTCCGCGAGCTCATCGCGGCCCTCGAGGCCAGGCCGCTCACCCCTGCTGAGGTGTCGCTCCTGCTCCTCGCGGCCACCGACCAGCCCGTCAGGGGCGCCATCAGCTTCATGAAGGAGGCCTTCCTCCTCGTCAGGGAGGTGCTCCCCCGGTTCGACGTGCCCATCATGACGCCCAGGTTCATCCCCTTCCACTACGGGCCCTACAGCTTCGACCTCGTCGATGCCTGGGACCAGCTCGAGGAGGAGGGGCTCGTAGGGCGCACCGGGCGCGGCTCGACGAACAAGGAGATATTCCATCTAACCCCGGAGGGCAAGCACGCCGCGGAGGCCCTCATGCGATTGGTCCCCGCCGGGCTCAGAGAGCAGCTTCCCGAATGGCGCAGAGGACTGGACGAATTAGGCAACGATGGCATCCTCAAGGACGTTTATCTAAAATATCCCCAATATACCGACAGGTCCAAGATAAAGGACAAGGTCCTACCGAGAGGGACGAGGCGGAGGGCTTAGGTGCGCATCCGGGGCGTGACCGTCGACGGCGAGCTCAGCGAGTTCGGAGGCCGCGCGCTCGTTGTGAGGACCGACCGGGGGGAGCTCAGGACGCCCCAGAGGGTCCTCACTTCCTCGGAGATCCAGTACAAGGCGAAGCTGCCCTCGGAACCGCCCATCAACAACGAGCTCTCCGAGATGGTCTCCTTCTTCACGGAAGACCAGTGGGAGAAATTCCTCAGAAAGAACGGTTCCTTCGCCTCCCGCCTCAGGACGCTCGAATTCTACGCGGACAAGATGGGATACTCCCACCGCCGACTGTTCCCCAAGATCCCCGGGACCGCGGTGATCGACAATGAATCGGTAAAGTACCTGCTGGAGCTCCAGCGGATGAGCCCCCTGGATTTCATCATGATGCCCAGCCTCCCTCCCGAGGAGCGTAGGTTCGGTAAGCTTGCCTCGGCATTCTCGGAGGAGGTCATCACGGAGCATCGCGAGCCCATGGTCTACCTCGACATGGGCCTCGAGGCTTCCCTCTTCAAGATACGGTTCAACGAGCTCCTTGAGCTGGCAGGGACCGGTCTGGTCAACACTATCGGTCTGCTGTACAGGCCCATCAAGGACGCATCGGTGAACTATCTCCATCTGTGGCGGAACCGCGAATCCAAGGTCCTGCTGCAAATGTCCGACGTCCCACGGACCTTCAAGGGGACCTCGACGATGCACCTCCTCCAGAAGTGGGGGATAGACGCCTTCAGCGTCCGCCTGAACGCGTTCCGGGGCGGTGGAGGCGGGGATGGGTCGAAGCCCAGGAGTGAGTTCGCCGTCTCACAGGTGAGGAGGCTCGACCACCGGTCTCTCGTCTTCAAGTATTTCGATTCGTGGATGCAGCGCGGGGACGACCTGGGCTGTGGGTGCCCCGTCTGCAAGGACCTGACGGTCCCCGCGTTCGTCGAGCGGTACAGGGACGAGAACGAGGCCTACGACGGCGAGGTCTTCAACGCGGCCACCCGGCTCCACGAGTACTACAAGAGCTCGGACGAGTTCAAGGCGGGTCGCGAGCGCATCAAAGAAGGGGAGCTAGGGAAGTACTTCCAGCAGAAGGAGGGATTGAGGGATTCGGACGAGCCGATACCGAAGCCCGTGCGCACCTTGAACGGATGGTCCTTGTGAGGGCGCGATGTCGGCACTGGTCCCCCGCAGGAGTCCGTCGCCATGAGATGCTACGTCTGCGACGTCGAAACACCGCCCATGCACCGTTACTGCGACCGGTGCCGTACCTTCTTTAAAACGCGGAGGGAGAATACCAAGCGCCGCAATGCATTGAGGGAGGCCTACGATAGGACATGCGATGGCTTCAGATGTTACTGGTCCGGGGTGGTCCTGGACGATAGAGATAGCATAGGTCCCTTCCATCCATGCTTCGATCACCTTACACCCGATAGGACCTCCGAGCTCGTCATGAGCTCCGAGCTCTTCAACAGGTTAAAAATGGAGCTCACACCGGATGAGTTCAAACGCGTCACACAGGAACTCGCATCCCATCACCGCGGCAAGCCGTTCGCGAAGGATTGCATCGCTTTCGAGAACTGGAGGCGGAAGGCGCACGTCCCCTCTGGGAGGGGTGGGAGACATGGGAAGGTCACCAACGTGGAAGTGGAGGCTTGCGTCATCTGCGGGCATCCCCCGTCCCACTGGTCCTACTACTGTCCGCGATGCTCCCGTCTCATCGAGGGCGAGCACATCAGCTATCGGCAGCGTGTCAACGCGATGAAGGCGGCCTGGTCACCGGCGAAGGACGGCTTCATCTGCCAGTTCACGGGCGTCGTGCTCGACGACTCGGACCCGAGCAGCCCATGGTATCTCAGCTTCGACCATGGCATCCCCGGGGACAAGGAGAGCATCATCGTCGCCGCCTTCTGGCTTAACGAGATGAAGTCCTCCCTTAAAAGAGATGATTTCTGGGCCGTCGTCCTCGAATACGACCGCTATCTGCGCGAGGGCGGGGAGTTCGACAGGGACGTCGCGGGGTTCAGGTACTGGCGGAGGACGCGCAGGACATCCGCGTAGACCCTCGGAATCTCATTACCTCCCCTATCCCGGCAAGGCCGGTGCGCGTGTGCGCGCCGGCCGCGCAGCGTTCCTCCGTCGTTGATGCCGCTGTTATTAGATGTCGAATGATGTCCCGTTCACCGTCCCATCTCCCCCCTCGCCCTCCTCACCCACCTCGCGGCCTCCCTCCCCATCGCCCTCTCCACCCTCCGGCACCTCCCCGCTTGATATAGGCACCTCACCGCTATACCAAGGCACAGCCCGGCCCTCCCCGGCAGCACCACCCCCTCCAGCCCCTTCGCGACCTCCCGCGGCTCCTCCTCGAGGTAGATGGCCCACAGTGCCCTCTCGAGCGCCCTCCCCGGCCTCCCCCACCATCTGGCCGCTTCGTCCACGGCGACCGTCCCGGCCAGGCCCGCGAGCAGGGCGACGACCATGAGGCGCAGCCCGCCGGACGCGCCCGGCGTGAGGACGACGGCCAGGGACATCACGGACAGCGTCAAAACGAGGACCGGGAAGAGGTCCGATTGCGGCTCTGGACCGGGAGCAGGCCCGTCGGGCGGCCACTCCATGTCCACCTCGGGCGCGCGGCGTGGGCTGAGGACGCCACGCGGGGGCGGCGGGATGCCCTCGATGATCACTTCTTGGTCTTGGCCAGCAGCAGCTGCCCGTCCTCGAGGAGCCACCGATGGGGCTTCTTTACCGGAACCCATCTCATATCGCCCATCCACTTTATCCTTTTACATCCTCCACGTGTTCCCTCGCATGCACCGTTATTATCGCAACCTACGGCATGTACTCCGTCCCGACCACCGAATGAATTCCTGCATCACCTCTATCAATCCCCTCTATTCGTCATTGGCCAATGGCTGAAATCGTGGTATCCGCTCGGTGCCAATAGCCTTCCTTTCGGAAACGTTTAAGTCATCTGCCCTCCATCCATTACCCGCGGATACCATAGGAACCGAGTCATACAATGCTCTGATGGACCCTCCAGGATCGGTGAGCCGGCATGGCAATAACAAGACTGATGGTCTCGAACTTCAGAAGCTTCGGGGACATCGACGTGCGGCTCAACAAGTTCAATGTCCTCATCGGGCCTAATGCCTCCGGCAAGTCGAACTTCGTCCAGGTTTTAAGGTTTCTCCGGGACATCGCGACTTTTGGACTCGCGAAAGCCCTCTCGATCCAAGGTGGATTCAGATTCATTAGGAATGCCACGAGTGACTATGAAGAACCCATTAAAATCACTATCGAAGGCGTAATCAACACAACCTTTGTGCTTAAGGATCTTCCATCTTTTAAGATAAAAAGAGTGAGATATGAGCTCGCTTTCAAAGAGGGTGAGAACTCCGCCGGATATAAAATAGAAACCGACCGGTTCATATATTATGGTGAGTTCATAAAAGACCTCGGGAAAATAAACGGACCGCACGATAAGGGGACTTTCGGAGTCTCTAAGGTTGGGGAGGTCATTTCATACACTTATGATGGACCAGAAAAATACAATACTATAATTAACGCGTTCGACCTATATCCTATTCGTAAACCTCTGAAAAATCAGACTCTGTCTGAGTTCGGAATGTTCTCGACCACCGCCCTGCAAGAATTAATGGCGGATATCGGAATTTTCGCTTTTAATAAGAGAGGCCTGCAAGTGCTCTCAAAACCCGGAACCGAGATCATGCTTGCAGATGACGGATCCAACCTCCCCCAAATATTGAACAATCTTTTCTTAGAAAAGAACGAATTCGCACGTTTCCGCAACCTCATCAACTATATGCTACCATACCTTACGGACCTCTCAGTAGCCGATATTTCCAATGACGTCTCCTCGCTGATGTTCAAAGAGACCTACGCAAAGGATAGAGAGCTTCCGTTCGAGCTCCTCTCCGATGGGACGATCGGTGTCATTCAGCTCATCCTGGCGCTCAATTTCGACAAACGGCCCATCAACATCATCGAGGAGCCGGATGTCGGCATCCATCCCAAGCTTATATCGCGCGTTGTCTCGATGATGAAGCAGGCCTCTAAGCACAAACAGATTATCATCACGACGCATAATCCGGAGGTCGTCAGACATGCCGACCTCAAGTCGCTCCTCTTCATCAAACGGGACGAAAAGTCGGGGCTCTCAGTCATCGTGCATCCCAATAGGATCAAGACTGTCAGGGATTTTCTAAAACAAGACATCGGTGCCCAGGAACTATTCCTTGATGGCCTGCTGGGTGGTTAGGTTTGAGGCGGCGGACACTCTTTGTACTCGTCGAAGGCGATGATGACGAGCTTTTCTTCGACAAGGTCCTCTTGAGGTGCTTCAGGAAGATTTTCGACAGGGTTCACATTATCCAATGGACCCAGAAATCTAAGAAGGATTTGAACAAATACCTTAGTACCTTGGAATCTAAGGAGTACCCATACATCTTCGTCGCTGATTTCAGGCGCATCTGCATTTCCCAGACCAAGGCAGACCTTGCCAAGATATACGAGGATCTCAATCCCGTCCGTATAGCCGTGGTAAAGACAGAGATTGAGAGTTGGTTCATCGCGGGACTTGACAAATTGGCATGTGAGAAGCTAGGCATTCCCGAATCTCGTTGGACGGATGACCTGGGTAAGAAACGATTCGCCACCATGATGCCAAGACGCTATATAACCGTCGCAGAGTTCATGATAGACATACTGCGGGAGTACTCGATTGATGTGGCAAGAACGAAAAATAAATCAATTGCCCACCTTCTCGATACGTACGGTATCTGTGGTGGGTGACTGGGTGCGATTTCACACCACTTGTTTTTCAAAGTTTGTAGACTCGCAAAGTATTTTCAATCGATGGTACAATCCCAGCAAGGCCGGCGCGCGTGTGCGCGCCGGCCGCGCAGCGTCTCCTCGTCGTCCGGAACCTCTCGTCCGAACGCTCCCGGTCCCCTCCCCATCTCCTCCCTCGCCCTCCCGACCCACCTCGCCGCCTCCCTCCTCATCCCCCTCTCCACCCGCCGGCACCTCCCGGCCTGATATAGGCACCTCATCGCCACCCTCAGGCACATCCCGGCCCTCCCCGGCAGCTCCACCCCCTCCAGCCCCCTCATGACGGCCCGCGGCTCCTCCTCGAGGTAGATGGCCCACAGTGCCCTCTCGAGCGCCCGCTCCGGCCTCCCCCACCACCTGGCCGCCTCGTCCACGGCGACCGTGCATCCCAGGCCCGCGAGCAGGGCGACGGCCATGAGGCGCAGGTCGTCGCCCGCGCCCGGCGTGAGGACGACGGCCAGGGACGTCAAGGCCAGCGCTATGACGAGGACCGGGAAGAGGTCCGGCCGCGGGGTGGACCACTGGCATAATGAATCCCCGGTCAGCCCCGGACCTATCCCGCCCCCTTTATATGCCCAGTTCCTGGAACAGGCGAACCATGGGGAAAGGATAATGAACAGGCCCAATCACAACCCCATCGGAGGTCCGCGAGATGCCGAAGCAGCTTGTTGCAAGGCGTGAGAGGTTCCTCAAGTGGCACTTCGGGAGATGCGTGGACCGCGCCCTCGTCCGGTACATCGTCAGGAAGTACGAGGGCGCCTTCAAGCTCCTCGAGGACGACTAGCCGCCCTCCATAAAGTCCTCGTACTTGATTAGATGTGCAAGACACTCAATTCAATGCACTGAATCTCCTCGAAACCGCCTCTTCTTGATACGATATTTCTCAAGGACCTGGATATGGTCCCAGAACACCGGAGTCGGGGCCTTCGCCCCCCTTCGCGCTCGGTGCCACTCCAGAAGTTGATGGTGACATGCATGAGGCCCATCGTCTGCCTGGTGGTCGTCGCGGCCCTCCTCGGGGCCCTCGCTCCATTCGCCCTCCCCGACCCCGCCCGGATCCTGGTGGTCCCCGCCCCCGAGGGGGAGGGGCCGTCGGCCATGGCCCCCCCGCCCGCGCCTGGCCCGGACGTCGACGGGGGCGCCACGCTCGCGCGCGCGTCCGCCGCCTTCACCGAGAACGCCGGGCAGCTCGATGACGACCGCATCCTCTTCCACGCGTCCTCCCACGGCGTCGACGTGGGATTCATGCGGGGGGGCGCGGTCTTCGTCCTGAGGGACCCGGGGAGGGTCCAGGGCGTCGCAGTCCGGCTCGCGTTCCAGGGGGCCGACGCGGTCGCCCCTGTCGGCCGCGGTGAGCTCGGCCACAGCAGCAACTTCTTCCTCGGGAACGACCCGGCCGCGTGGCGGACCGGCGTGCGGGCGTTCCGCGAGGTCGTCTACGAGGGCCTGTACGAGGGCATCGACCTCGTCTACCGCAGCGGGCCCGAGGGCCTGAAGTACGAAGTCCACGTGGCGCCCGGGGCCGACCCGGTCGTCATCGCGATGTCCTACGAGGGCATCGACGAGCTGCTGCTCGGGCCCGACGGGTGCCTCCGCGCCCGGACCGGCCTCGGGGACCTCGAGGACGCGCCTCCCGCGGCCTGGACAGAGGGCGGGGGCGCTGTCTCGTGCGCCTACGAGCTGCGCGGCCCCTGCTCGTACGGCTTCCGATGCGGCCCACGGGACGCCGCGCGGCCGATGGTGATAGACCCCCTCGTCCACTATTCGACGTTCCTCGGCGGGACCAACGGAGACAGTACCGACGGCATCGCCGTCGACGACCGCGGGTGCGCCTACGTCGCCGGCCGCACGGGCTCCTGGGACTTCCCGGTCACGGCGGGCGCGTTCCAGGAGAGCATGGCCAGCGAGCGGAACAGCGTCGCCTTCGTCGCCAAGCTCGACAGCGAGGGCGCCGCGCTCGTGTACGCGACGTACCTGGGCGGGAGCTACTTCGATGGCGCGAGCTCGATAGCGGTCGACGGGCTCGGGAGCGCCTACGTGGCCGGGTCGACCCGATCGGAGGACTTCCCCGTCACCCCAGGCGCTCTGCAAACGACCTTCGATGGGGGTAACGGGGACGCCTTCGTGGCCAAGCTCTCGGGCGCGGGGGACGACCTCGTGTACTCCACCTACCTCGGGGGCGGCGACCTGGAGGAGTTCACCTCCATCGCCGTCGACGCCGACGGGTTCGCCTACATCGGGGGCATAACCGCCTCGACGGACTTCCCGACGACGCCCGGTGCCAACCGGACGGCCTACGCCGGAGGCCTCCGCGATGGCTACGTGGCCAAGCTCGGCACCGACGGCAGCACGCTTGTCTACAGCACGTACATGGGCGGGACCGGCGATGACGTCGTCAGCCACCTGGCCCTGGACGACGAGGCGAGCGTCTACGTCGCCGGTAGCACGATGTCGTCGGATTTCCCGGTCACGGCCGACGCCTGCCAGGCAGAATTCGGAGGGGTCATCGACGCCATCGTCGCAAAGCTGGACCCCAGTGGCGCGAGATTGGTCTACGCGACCTACCTCGGAGGTGACCAGGAGGACGAAGGGACCGCGCTCGCGGTCGGCCCCGACGGGTGCATCTACGTGAGCGGGGACACGTACTCGGACGACTTCCCCGTCACGCCAGGCGCGTTCCAGACGACCATTGGCGCCCACTCCGACTGCTTCGTGGCGAAGCTGACGCCCTCGGGGGACGCGCTTGCCTACGCCACGTACATCAACGGGAACGGGTACGACCATGCCCTCGACCTTCGAGCCGAGGGGGAAGGGACCGTCCTGGTATGCGGCCATACCGGCTCTGATGACTTCGTGGTGACGCCCGGCGCCCTCGAGGATACCTTTGGGGGCGCAATCGACGCCTTCTTGGCACGCCTCGGCACCGACGGGAGCGGCCTGGTCTACTCGACATTCATCGGCGGGAGCGGGGAGGATAGGGCCCAGGCGCTCGCGGTGGACTCCTCAGGGGACATCTATCTCACCGGCCCCACCGGGTCGCCGGGCTTCCCTGTCACGGAGGGGGCCCTCCAGCACGAGAAGAGCGGCGGAGAGGACGCCTTCGTCCTGAAGATGTCGCTGCCCCAGTGCCGGCTCACGGTCCGCACGATGCCGCCCGGGCTCAAGGTCACCGTAGACGGGCTGGAGGTGATGACCCCCTGCACCAAGTCCGTCGCTCCGACCACTGGCGTTGCCGTGTCGGTGCCCTCGCCGCAGCAGATCGGCCTGGACGCGCGGTACGTCTTCTCGAACTGGTCCGATGGGGAGGCCCAGACCCATGCCGTCGTCATGGACGCGCCCAAGGAGCTGGTCGTGACGTTCTCGGTCGAGTACCTCGTGACGGTGGGCTCCGTCCCCCCCGGCCTCGAGGTGATAGTCGATGGGCTCGAGGGCCCGGCGCCATGGTCCGGATGGCGCGCGGCGTCCACCTCCCTCGCGGTCTCGGCCCCCTCGCCGCAGCAGGAGGTGGCGGGGACGCGCGACGCCTTCCGGGGCTGGTCCGACGGGGGGGCACCAGCCCATGACATCGTCCTCGACGGGCCCATCGCGCTGACGGCCACGTTCGAGCAGCAGTGCGCCGTGACGCTCGAGACGAGGCCCCCTGGCATCCCCGTCAAGGCCGATGGCGAGTGGAGGCCCACCCCCACGGTCCTCTGGTGGGCGAACGGGAGCGCGCACGAGCTTTCCGTGAGCCCCGCCTACGAGGACCTCGTCTTCGCCGCATGGTCCGATGGCGGGGAGGCGTCCCGCGCGCTCACGGTCAACGGCCCCCTCATAGTCACCGCCACATTCGCGCCGGCGCCCGTGACCGTGCTCTTGGCGGGGCCCGTGGAGGCGCAATCGGTCGCCGGCAGGGTCGGCATGTCCGGGAACGCGACCGCGGCCGCGTCGATATGGTTGAGCGTCGACGACGGCGCCTGGACGAACGTCACCGTCGCCCTTGGGGACGGCAGCTGGGATTGCGAGTGGGACTCCCTGGGAGTCCGCAACGGGGCGCACAGGCTCGCGCTCAAGGCGGTCCGGTGGGGGCGGGAGTCCCCCGTCATCGCGCGCAACGTGACCGTCTCCAATCCATTGTCCCCGGGGGACGGCGACGGCCTGCCCGTCCTGCCCATCGTGATGGCCCTCATCGCCGTCATGGCCGTTGCGGTGGTCGTCCTCCTCGCGAGGAGGCGACGGAGGTCGTCCGGGCAGCCTCCGGAGGCCGTGGGCGCGCCATCGGCTTCGGCCGGGCGGCGCTGAGAGGATGGCTGGAGGGCTCGTTTCTCGTTATCGATGCCTGTCCCGTCCGACCCTGGTGCTATACCGGCTTCCCGCGCCCGCCGGACCATCGCAGTCCTGCGCACCTCGACCGGGCGGCCCGAGGCCGGCTGCGCAGCGTCTCCTCGTCGTCCGGACGTTCTCTTACGATGGTCATCCAACGCTCCCGGTCAACGTCCCCGCCCAATCTCCCTCCTCGCCCTCCCGACCCACCTCGCCGCCTCCCTCCTCATCCTCCGGTCCAGCCTCCTGCACCTCCCCGCCCGCTCCAGGCACCTCGCCGCGATGCGCAGGCACACGCCGGCCCTCCCCGGCATCTCCAGCCCCCGCAGCCCCCCGAGGACCGCCAGGGGCTCCTCCTCGAAGTAGAGCCCCCAAGCCGCCCTCTCGAGAGCCCGCTCTGCAGCAGACCTCCCGGCCCTCCATCTCACCGCCTCGTCGAGGAGGGCGACGACGCACAGGCCCGCGAGGAGGGACGTGGCCAGGTACAGAACGGGGCCGCTCATGTCCGGGACGCATGCAAGAGCGAGGGTGAGGACGGCCGCCGCCAGGAGCGGGAGGGGCCAGGCCGCCGGGACGGAGCACGGCTCGGGAGTGACCTCCTTCACCGGCCACTCCCCGGTGACCTCGGGCGCGCGGCGTGGGGGCCGTCGGCCCGTCTGCCCCTCCGGGCGTCCCCGGCTCACTCCTTCGCCCGTATCAGCAGGAGCTTGCCGTCCTCGAGGCGCCACTCCATGACGTCGCCCTTCTGGATCCGGAGGGCCTGGGCGAGCGCGCGGGGGAGCGAGATGGTGAGCTGACCGCTGGGGTGCTGCTGGACGATGACTCGGTTCGACATATTTAATGGTACGTATAATGTTCAATACTATATTAAGATTACCATTGAGGGGTGAGTGAAAGTGGGGGCGCCAGAGTACCCCGTTAAACCTGTTCACTGGACAGGGTGGCACAAGCACGGTCTGACAGCCCTGCTTCACACTCTACATTTTCATCTCCATTTTATCGACATCAGACGCGCCCGAGGGAGGGCATCGCATTTTAATTCTCCTTTGATTTATATACTGCCCCCGAACAAATCTAAAGAAAGACAATCCAATCCCAATGGGAAAAGATATATCAGATGCCCGTAACCATAAGGGCCGTTGCGGCTGGAAACCGTAATCAATAACAAATAGTGTGCAAGAACCAGATGAAAGGCCTTATATAGCCATCCACAATCGGGCTAGATAAAAGGTAGTTCCTGCAAAGACACACCCTGAGGAGAATGAAATGAAAAATAAAAAGGGTGGAGGAAAGCGGAAGAGGGTCCAGACCAAGTCTAGACCAGAGAGAATCGACCCCGTCGGGGTGCGCAACGCAACCCTCTACATAGCCGAGGAGAAATTGCGCAGATGCGATGGCAGGGCCGCAGGGATCAAATTCAATAAGCTCGTATTCTCCATCCATCTCGCATTCTCGAAGGCATCCAATACCAAACTGCATTTCACGCTTCCCTACCGATGGTACCTATATGGAGCGGTCGTGGATACCGCTGAACTCGGTGGAGTGATCGATATCGACCACGAGGAGGACGAGATGAGGTCCACCGTGCGGTACCGTGGAGCGAAACCGCACGTTGATCCCGCGGTCCATGAAGAAATCGAGCGAATCTGCGACCGATTCTGTGCGCAATATCCACGGACCGACAGACATGATGACATGCTCCGGGAGAATTATAAATCCGCCAAGCTGGATTTCCAGCGGGCTTTCCTGGAATGGAACATCCTTGTCCAAGACATGAAACACGGTTCGGTCGAGATTTCGAATACCCTTCTGAGGCGCTACCTGATCGACCTTCAGCGCGACTTTCCCGAGGACCTAGAACCGAGACTCGAACCAGGGTTCCGACGATTAGCGGTGTATATCGAGGGATTACTATCCCGACCGCACCCGCTCAGAATGACTGAGGTAAGGCTCGTTGGAGACCTCATGTGGGAATTCTGGTCCATTTTCTGCCTTTTCCTTTCCATTAAGTACAACGAAGGCATCTCGCAGAGACGACTCGATGGATATCGCGCCCGGTCGGAAGAGGAACTTAGGGCATACAAACGACGTCTCGACGCCCTTCTTGAGGAAGCCTACCTGAGGGACGATACGGGGGGGCTCGATGAGGAAACGCTGAAAATGCTCTCTTCCCTTCTGGAATCGAGGACCGTTCGTGCACTGGAGGAGGAATGACGGATCCTCCTTTCATGCGACACCATGATCCTTGTTGGGCTGTGTATCAAAGAGGCGGACAGGCTAGGCGTTCCCGTTAGCGAGTTCGTTGGTCGGTCAGGTCCAACGGTTTTCGCGGTGGGCAGAGCCTACCAGGAATATGAATCCTTGATGTACGGTTACGATAATCCCCGAACGGGTCTATATGAACAACTCGTCTCCGATCTCGCCAAAGTGTCAGTGGTGCTCGACGGATTCTCCGGTACGGATGTCAGGGAAGCACTCTCCCAGGCCGGTCTGGTTGGCGACGAGCTGGACAGGGTCGCACGATGGCTGGCTTCGATGACGGTGTCACCGGATGATGGTTTGGGTCTTGGTAGTGCAGTGCGGACGGCGCTCAGGCGTTGGGAGAGCACCATCGCCCATCGCAGATCGGCCCTTCAGGAGATTGTCCCCAGATGGGATCCGGACACGGACGACATTCCAGAGATCGACCGAATCGAGGGCGAGATTGCCATCAAGTGGCCTAGCAATGGGTCCTGGAGAGTCGACCGGCTCATCTTTGCCCAGACCCACGGCAGGGCATGCAAAGAACCTGTTGCTTTCGTCTCGGAGGATCGAAGGCATTTCGGCCATCGCCGAGAGACCCTGCTCAGAATGACACGCATCCATGAAATCGAGGGCCTCGACGGAGGACCACTTCCTCCTAGATGAGCGACATTCACCTCATTTCGATCCGCTGGATCATCCGGTCCGACAGCCTTGCTGCATCACCGCCATCATCAATTACCGATAAAGGAATCCCCCTTACACCCCGAGGCACCCTACATGGGAAAGCGCGGTCGCATGATAGGCTATGCCAAATTCGTCTGCCCGAGCTGCGGTCACGGCGTCCCCGCGACGTGGCGCAAGCGCACCAAGATGTACGAGGGCAAATGCAACCACTGCGGGTCCTGGCAGAAGTTCCTCAGCCCCGGCGGGCCCGCGGTGCAGACGCTCGGATAGGGGGTCGGACGTCCCCTGCCCTGGGGGCACGGCTAGTGGCACCGGCGATCCTAGTGCATCTTTCCAACACACCCTATCCCTGGCAAGGCCGGCGCGCGTGTGCGCGCCGGCCGCGCAGCGTTCCTCCGTCGTCGACGCACCCGCCATTAGATGTCCAATAACCCCCGTTCATCGCTCCATCTCCCCCCTCGCCCTCCTCACCCACCTCGCCGTCTCCCTCCTCATCCCCCTCTCCAGCCTCCTGCACCTCCCCGCCCTCTCCAGGCACCGTACCGCCAAGCGCAGGCACAGCCCGGCCCTCCCCGGCATCTCCAGCCCCCTCAGCCCCCCGATGACCGCCAGGGGCTCATCCTCGAAATAGAGCCCCCACGCCGCCCTCTCGAGGGCCCGCTCGGCCGTCGGCCGCGAGGCCCTCCACCTGACCGCCTCGTCGGCCACGACGGCGCAGCACAGGCCCGCGAGCGCGGAGACGGCCATGCGGCGCAGAGCGTCGCTCGCGCCCGGCATCAGGATAACGGCCAGGGACGCGACGGACAGCGTCATGACGAGGACCGGGAAGATATCCGGTCGTGAGCCCGGTCCCGGGCTAGGCCCGTCCGCCGGCCATTCCCGGTCCACCTCGGGCGCCCGGCGTAATGAGGGCGCCCTGATCTGCCCCCGAGGGCTCACCCAGGTCTCTCCGTTACTCACTTCTTCTCTTTGACCAGGCGGAGCAATAGCTCGCCGTCCCTCAGCATCCACCTGGCCGGCTGGCCCTTCGTGATGCCGAGGGCCCCCGCGAGGGCGCTGGGGATGGTCACGGTGAACTGCCCCTGGGGGAGCCGCTGGATGCGGACGTCGTTGGACACGCATATTAGGTATAATATTGAAACCAATATATATGTTTCGACGCCGGGGGTGGGCGAAAGTGGGCCCAATGAAACCAATATATATTGAAATATTATAGAATTCTGATGTATTCAGCAATTATTATTTGTCATAGTTTGAGCGAAAAAGGATATTAATGCATATGACCATGACCAACCCAAATCAGACTGGGCAGATAGATGAGGACGCTTTAGGAAAAGTGACAATATCTGAAAATAACAGAAAAACGCAAGAGCATGTACTACGGCGGTGTATTTAGATGGGCGACATTGAATTTGAGCTCGCGGGTGCGAACATCGTGGTCCTCGCTGAAACATTCAATCCCTCCATCGCGTCCAAGGAATGGCTAGCGGAGAAGGGTGTGATAAAGGAGGGCGTTACAGGATTCATCCACATGCCCGTAACATCAATCATCGAGACCCCCACTTTATCATTGTTCGTTGATATGACTAAGCTGCAGATCTCGCTTAAATCGCCCCGTGAGAGTCAATTAGCGAAACTGGTTTCGACATCAACAGCATATATTGAGGCGCTACCAGAAACCCCCTATAAAGCCGTGGGGCTCAACTTCGCATTTACGCTTAAGGACCGGGTTCGATTGAAAGCGGAATTCTTACCAGATCGGGCCCCTCTCCAGCGACTTGTAGGGGCCACTGTCGAACGAGGTGTCCTTCTTGTATTTCCGGTTTCGGTCTTTCGCACGATGATGAGCCTCAAACCCACAGGTGAGAAGAATCTGGATGCTTCATTCAATTTTCATAGGGACGTCGAGGGCTCAAAGGCCGTGCTTGCCACCCTGAGGCACCATGCCGATTGCATCAAGAAGGCCGAGGAAATTCTCGGAGGGATGATAGTTGAATAATAGCTCTCGGGCTGCTCCCTTCCATGATTTCGATGATACAACGGCCCGAGACGCGCCCCCACCACCTATAAGGCCTTCTGACCGCGACCCTTGGCGAAATCGTCTCATCCTTGATGCGATTCCTGGTATTGTCATGAATGGTTCCACTTTCAAGGCAATGAGGCTCGGAGGAATTCATGACGACACATGCCCAATCAGTTATGATCCCCTGCAGGCCGCTACGATGGATGTGACGATGTCGGAGCTCCTTTCTCGAGTAATGGTACAGTATACCAATCCCTCTAGCAGATCTGTGCAGACCGAGGGGATTGATGAGCAACGATTGCTCAATAGGAAGTTCTACGAAGAATTCAGGACGGAAATCGATACAAGGTACAACGGTCGCGTGGTCGTTATCGCCAATGGAGCTATCGCGGCAGTGGCTGATAGCTTTGAAGCGGTGAAGGATATCGCCGATAATGCAGAACATCGTCTTGTATTCAGGGCGGGGGGGAAGAAATGGCAGACGCGACGCACCCGCTTGCCGATCTCACGGAAATAAAGCGATGGGCATTTGAGACTCCTCCCAAGTTGGATATCAATTTGCGGAGCTTCGCGGGATTGGTTTTCCCGAGACGCAGACATTCCTATAAGGCAATAATAGATACGGGATTTGACTATGAAATCCTTATGTCGAACGACATCTACGAGGTTCTTAAGCTCCGGAAATGGGAATATCCAGATCAAAGAACCTTTATTCTGATGGACGGAAGCCCGTTTCCTTGTTGGGAATCCCTTACCGAGGTGACAATCACAGGAACCGATTTGTGCATTCCCGAGGTCCCAGTAGTTACTCCGGTAGATGATAACGGAACAACTTATCTCAACCTTGGAGCGGACTTTATTAAAAGGCTACGGCTCCTTCTGCTGGGGAACCTGGACCATCCAGAGATTGTTTTATTAGGCAATCAGTAATAACTAGCATTTCTCAGCGCGGTCGCCATTCCAATCTTCCCAATCCCAGATTTCGCATATCCTTTCTTCGACATGCTCGCCCTCATGAAGCGCTGCTCCCGGGTCCTCTCCGACTCCGGCGGCCTCCAGGAGGAGGTCACGGCGCCCAGCATCGGGAAGTACATAATCGTCCTGCGCACCTCGACCGAGCGGCCGGAGGCCGTCGAGGCCGGCCACGCCAGGGTCATGGGCTTCGAGAAGGAGGCCATCTGGGAGGAGATGGAGGCGCGCGCCGGCAAGGGCAGGCCGAGCCGGGAGCATCCGTACGGGACGGGCGACGCCGCGAGGAGAATAGTCGATGCGCTCGAGAGATTCCTCGCGTAGTAAGCATCTGTAATTTGTCGCTCAAACGTCATGGGTCTCCACTGATCACGTATTCAAACACGAATTGGACCGATATCAAATAGATTCACATGGGAGCTCACAAATCCCGCAAGGGCGGATACAAGCCCTGCAGGGATGCTTGCCAGTGGGGCTCATCTCGATGGTTATAAATAAAAAGGTACCCTGGTTCCAGGCCGCATTCAGGGTGTTACCCTGCCCCTCTGCCTGAGGAGCGTCACATATGATTCCCCAGTGAGAGGACAGTCAACGAAATCCTGGAGTTCTCTGCTTGTCAGCCCAAGTTGCCTTCGGACATGGCCTAGAAGAGTGACCCCATATTCCGATATCCCATGACTGATCTTCGTCCTGATCGATGTCTTCTTTCCATCCACCAAAGGACGTAGAAGGTATGGTGGGTCTCAGTCGCCCTGAAGCCCTTGGCCTCGAGTGCCCTTCTAAGCGCACGGGTTCTGTTCACGACCACTCAATCACTCCATCACAAACCCGTGCAATAGCCTCTTGAGGTCCCTCGCATCCCCTGTCAGGTCGTTGTCATCGGCGCTCGAGTATTGGTCCCAGAGGAAGAAGAACTCCTCCTGAAAGTCCCTGAGACATTCCTCTAGGCTCGATGCCGCCGCCACGATACCCGTTTCCTTGTTTTCAAGAATCCAGGTGCCATCCTCGAACATTGGTTGAATTTTAAGAGGGGTGACGAGTCTAAGAGTTCTCGCATCCCAGCTCATCTCCCCCATCGTGAGGTGCTCGAGGGGCTCTATCGAGTGTACGAGGTCAACATGGATGATCTCACCTGTCGCATCTGCATGACCCATCCCGCGGAGAACCACCGGTTGTCCCAATAGTTCCACGACAGTATCCTCGAGCTCCTTCGGGAAGAAGCACTTGACGGTGCTCCGCTCCAGGTCAAATATCTTCAGATGGCGCGGGTCCAGGATGCGGACCTCAATCACGCATCCCTTCAGCTCGATGTCTGTCGGTCTCGGGGGAATCCTGAGGTAGTCATCGATGGCCTGCCGGTGCGCGGCCGTGAGACGCGTCAGGGTCGTGGTGTCCAATCCCGCCCTGACATGGAAGGGCTCTGATTGCCGTGGAAACATCTCTGACAAGGACCGGACGAGACGTCTACGGAACCGTTCATCTGGGAGTATATCCTCAAGGGCCCCAGGGCCCGGACCTGCTTCGCCCAATCGGTCTAGAACCTCGTTCAAGGTCGCAACCGACCTCTCCCCCAGCCCGCCATCAAGGCGCATCTGAGCATCGCCAAGCTCCAAGACGGCCTGGAGGCTTCCCATGCTCAGCTCCCTTATGACGAGTTCGCATTGTGTCCTGACATCAGCCGGTGGGGCGCCACGTGTCCTATATGGATAACCCCCCAGGAAATCTCCAAGGTTGAAGACGGCATCCTGGGCCGCCTGCATGATCCCCGATAACCTCCCGACCGGTATCTGAAGAGGGCTATCAGTGACGCTCTCAAGCCTGATGACCAGCCGATTGCTGCGCATCTTCCCTGAGCCCTCCATTCCCGCTTAGGGTCAAGTACTTTTTGGCAAGGGGTCTGCGAATGTGGAGCATCGTCACACCTCGCACCATCCGCAAAATAGACATCTGATAGCGACATCGGTCTGGTGGAGCATCGTTCTATAAATATTCGTTCGGGGCTAATACGATTGCCGATGCCGCCGAGATCCCCCTAGATGAAGTATTCTGCACATCTAATCAAGTACGAGGCCAACCGGGTCCCCTCCCGTCGCCTCGAACGTGGCCAACAGCGACACGATTATCTCCCTCCGTGCTCCTGCATCCAGCCATGAGCGCGAGACCCCGCACGAAGGGGGGGCGCCCCGGGGTGGGAGCGAAGCGGAAGCCCAAGGAGCGGGCCCTCGACTCCCTCTCGTCAGACGAGGCCCGGGAGGTCCTCATGGCGCTCGTCAGGGAGGACGCGTCCGTGGCCGCGAGGGCCGAGGAGGCCGCGCTCGGCCTCATCACCGACATCGACGCGGAGGGCATCGCGTCCGACGTGCTGTCCGAGCTGGAGTGCCTCGAGGTCGAGGATGTGTGGGACAACGCAGGCAAGACGCGCCACGGCTACGTCGACCCCAACGACCTCGCATGGCAGATGTTCGAGGAGGCCGTCGAGCCCATCCGGGGGGAGATGGCGCGGCTGCGCAGGCTCGGCAGGGAGAGGGAGGCGCGCGAGTACTGCGTGGGGCTGCTGCGGGGCCTCTGGCGGTTCGACAGGGAAGGCGGCACGGAGTTCAAGGACTGGGCCTCTGACGCCCCCGAGAGCTGCTTCAGGGAGGTCCTCGAGGAGTGGAGGAGGGGGACCGCCGACAGGCGCGCCGTCCGCGCCATGGACGCGCTCGTCGCCCGTGAGTTCCCCGGATGGGCGCGGTGATGCCAGAATCCCGATGGCCGGCCGGGGCATGGCCCCGGTCGTCCGACCGCATCGACGATGATTTGAGTCGAGGGCATCGAAATGGGCTCCATACACTATTGCGCGGTCCCGCCGGAGGCGGAGCTGCTCGACGCGCGCCACCGGCGCGCGGCCCTCGGGCGGGAGCTCTCCCCCGGGGAGCGCCGCGCCATCCGGGACCTGTCCGCCGCGCTCGAGCGGCGCTTGCGCGAGTGGATGGCCGGGCTGAACCGCTCGGGCGCCTGGAGGAGGCACTACAGCCGCGCCGCGCACATGTGGCTCGAGGATGTCGCGCGGGCGGACGGCGAGGCCGTCCCCCCCGCGGACGGGCTCTATGTCCACGCCGGCCCCGAGGGGCTCTTCTGCACCGGCGCGGAGGACGAGGGATGGGACGACTGGTCCTTCTTCGGGTTCCTGAACCTCGACGACCTCGAGCGCGACCTCGACGTCGAGCCGTTCCTCAGGGAGTACGTGAGGCGCCTCAGCATGCTGGTCCCCGACCTGCTGTGGCTCTTCGACCACGGCCCCCAGGCCTACTGGCGCGGCCTGGCCGTCACCATCAAGGGCCGCCGGTCGGCCGGCCCCCGCCGCACCGCCCCGAGGAGGGACCGCATCCCCCGCCACGTGATGGAGGCCCTCGGCGATGCGCCGCCGCTCCCGCCCGAGCGATGCCGGCTGTGCGGGAGGGCGGACCACGGGGTCACCCCGCAGGACCTCCCGGGCGCCGTCGCGCCCGCGCACGAGGAGTGCTACAAGATATACCGGCGCGGCGTGACGGGCGGGTTGCCCCCATCCAAGGAGAGGAAATCGTCCAGCATGGCGCCTAGGACGCTGGAGATCACCGACCATGAAGAGACATCGGAAGATCACGGTCGACATCGGTGAGCTCGAGTGGGCATACGAGGACCATGACCTCGACCACTTGCACTACCTCGACCTCGATTCGGGCGAGGTCCTCTCGAACATCGGGGACGATGACCCGGAGGAGCTGGACGCGCGTATCTCGGCCGGACCTGGCACGCGCTACCTCGCGGTCCCTTCGTCCGAGACCAGCGAGGGCTACCAGGACATGGTGGACTTCATCGAGACGGTCACGGATCCGACGCTAGGAGCGATGCTCTCGGTGGCCGTCAGGGGCGCCGGCGCCTTCCGGAGGTTCAAGGACGTGCTCCTGGATTTCCCAGACGACCGCGAGAGGTGGTTCACTTTCAAGGACGCAAGGACGAGGGGTCGGCTGGAGGAGTGGCTGACGGACGAGGACGTCGACGTCGAATGGACGGGGCGGCCGTGACCAGCCCCGCAGGCGTTGCCGGACCTCGGACCTCACTCCAACGCTCTTATCAGCAGCAGCTTCCCGTCCTCGAGCATCCACTCCATCACGTCGCCCTTGCGGATCCTGAGGGCCTGCACCAGGGCCCTGGGGATGGAGACGTTGTAGAGGCCCGTCGGGAGCTGCTGCACGCGGACGCGGTTCGACATGGGACATGGGGATGATGATAGAATAACATATATATAAGTTTCTATCATGGGGTGGGCGAAAGTGGGCCCGTCGCCACATTCTTCAGGCGTGGCCGATCGGTCCCGTGCGGGGTGGAGGACGTTCCCCGAATGACACGAAAACCGTCCCCAGATGTGGAGGACGGACCCTCCTGGCAATCTCCCACACCCCTCTCGATGAGGGTCCTCCGGGAGGCCTATCAAGACGTCCTCCTGCGAAGGGTTCATCTACGTGGGATTTGTATAACGACTGCCCATCAGCTGACACATCGCCATCAGGGACGGACGGCGCGGTGGACGACCGTGACGTTCCCCACGAAGGCCCTCCCGACAGTTGTGGGGACAGGGGGTGAACCACATGACACGTGACGCTCCGGCGCGCAACGCGAACGCGCTTCTCAACCTCACGGCGTTCCTCGTCATCGAGGAGCACCGCCGGTTGACCGCCAGGCACCCCACGGGCCTCCACTTCAACAAGGTCATGTCGCTTGCCCACCGGGAGCTCCGGAGGCGCGGGGTCGATATCGAGCTGCCGCACTGCTGGTACCGCTACGGGGACGAGGTGGTGCGCCAGAGGATGCCCACCTTCGTGCGGTGGAACCACGAGGAGCCGTCGTACTGCAGGATATCGTGGGCGGGCGACCGCGTCGAGAAGCCCCACGGCGTGCCCGATGCCGAGGTCGTCCGCGAGGTCGTCGGGGGGCTCGTGAACAGGTTCGCGGTCCCGGGCGGCACGAGCGCGGCCGTGGGCGAGGTATACTCCTACGCACCCTTCGAGTTCCAGAGGCGGTTCAGGAGGCTCTCCCCGCGGTTGGAGAGGCTGGTCCGCAACGGCCACGGGACGACCAGGACGGAGCGCTCGGTCGCGCTGACGTACCTCACGAACGCATGCGAGGAGTTCCCGACGGCCGAGTTCCCCGCGGTGGCGGGGAGGCTGCCCGCCTTCCGGAGCGCCATGACCCACGCCCTGTCCGGGCGCAAGGTGCCTCCCGAGCTCCCGGCCGAGCTGGCGGAGCTGTTCTGGTTCTGGTTCTGCTACCACCTCAGGCTGCACCCGAGCGCGCACGAGAACGTGCCAGAGGACATCCTGGAGTACTGGGCCGCCCGGCTGGGGGACCACGACGCGCGCTTTGACCGTCTCCTCGGCGACATCGTCCTCGAGCTCAGGGCGTCTCTACCAGGGGTCGCCTCCGACCCTGACCTGAGGGCCATCGCGACGGCCCGCCGGGAGGAGAGGAAGGTCGAGGACAGGATACTCGCGGAGTTCGCGCCCGACCTCGATGGGCTGGGCGAGTTCGTCCGGTCCGTCAGGAGCGTCCCATCCCCGAGGCGTGAGGCATGACCAGGACCCCGATAATCCTCGACACCTGCGCCCTGCGCGACCGCGACTTCGTCAGGTGGCTCCGGGACTACAGGGGCCGCAAGGTCCTGCCCACCGTGGCCTACGCGGAGCTGCTCGTCTTCTTCATCGGGACCAAGGGGCGCACCAAAGAGGAGGTCAGGCGCTGGCTCACGGCCACGGGCATCGAGATCGAGCCGATGACCCCCTTCCACGCCGAGAAGGGGGCCGAGAACGGCATCGCTGGCGGGGACTTCCATGACCATGCCATGGACTATCTCATCGGCGCGCATGCCCACACACCGCCCCTCGTCATGGTGACGAACAACAAGAAGGACTTCGGTTTCCTCGGTTCCAGGGTCTGGACGCCCGAGGAGCTGCGGAAGCGCGCGTAGCGCCTTGATGGTCATCCGCATCAGGCCCCGGGGACCTTCGGCCGGTCATGTGACCACCCTCATCGACCCATCACAGCATCAAGGCCGGTGCGCGTGCGCGCACCGGCCGTGAAGCGTCTCCTCGTCCTTCACGTACCTGCTCACCTTCTCAGAACCGGAGATCCCGTTCATCGCTCCATCTCCCTCGCCATCTCCTCCCTCGCCCTCCGCAGCCATACCGCCGCCTCTCGTCCGTCCCCGGCACCCATTATGGCTCTCCGTGTGATTAAGTGTAATATTATTAAGTTGCAAACCCTATTTTTCCGATACTGGCCCTCTCATAAACCTATATCATCCCAAGAGCTTGACATGTCTCCATAATGCTGGAGTCACGATTCTCCATTCTTGAGCCGCGTACTCCTCTTCCATGCGTTGCAGAAAAAGAAGAAAATCAGTTGAGGAACTTAATAAAAATGGATGAAATCACACGAAAGGCCTTATGGCCACGGCCACATCGTAGCACCTTCTTCCCTTCCCCATCATCGCACCACCGCGGTGCGTCGCCTCCTGCAGCCGCGCGAGCACCCCCGGCACCGGATAGCCCGCCATCAGCTCCGCCACGGCCGACCGCAGTGCCCGGTCCGTGCGCGCGACCACCGCGCGCCGGTCCACCCTCCTCCCCGGGAACATCGTCTCGCCCCTGGCGTTGAGGCGCCCCTCCTCGCCGAACGACATCCGTCCCGCACGACATTCTTCGACCCCCCGTTGGGGCCTTTATATACTCTCCCTCCAATATCTTGTGCGCAGGTGGACCTTGGACATGACGGAACGGTCGAGACCCGGGAAGCCCTTCGAGCCCAGGTTCTCCTACACCCACGGCATGGTCCGGAACCTCACGGAGATATCCGAGGCGAGGACCGTGGTGCTCAGTGCGCGGCTCGTTCCCCGTTGGGAGGTGTCGCTTAGGCGGGAGGCCCTCCTGAGGACCGCGCACCATTCGACCGCAATCGAGGGGAATCCCCTCTCCCTGGAGGACGTCACGGCCCTGGCCCAGGGGAGGAAGGTGATGGCCACCAGGAAGGCCAAGCAGGAGGTCCTGAACTACCTCTCGGCCCTCGATGAGGTGCCCGCGCTCGCCAGGAGGGAGCCGTTCACTTCCGATGACCTCCTTTCCCTTCACAGGACCATCAGCCAGGGAACGCTCGAGGACCCCAAGGACGAGGGAGCCTTCAGGCGGCGGCAGGTCGTCGTGGCCAACAGGACGACGGGCGAGATAGTGTTCACACCCCCACCGACCGCCACGGTCCCGGACCTCGTCGTCGGTTTCTTGGATTGGCTCGATTCCGAGCGCGCCGACGAGCTCGACCCCGTCATCCTCGCGGGGGTGACGCATTACCAGCTCGCCTGGATACATCCGTTCGCTGACGGGAACGGCAGGACGGCCCGTGCATTGGCGACCCTCATCCTGTACAAGCGCGGGTTCGATGTCAAGCGGTTCTTCGCCCTGGACGACTACTACGACCAGGACCGGGGGGGCTACTACGCCGCGCTCAGGGCCGTCGACCAGACGACGCTGGACCTCACGGGCTGGCTGGAGTACTTCACCACCGGCGTGGCCGTCAGCATCTCCAGTGTCAGGGACCGGGTCATCGGGATCAGCAGGGACGTGAAGGCCCTGTCGGAGAAGGGCCAGATAGCCCTGTCCGAGAGGCAGATGAAGATAGTGGGACGGATGATTGAGGCCGGTGCCATCACGAACCGCGTGGTGCGGGAGTTGTTCGGCATCTCCAACAGGGCGGCCCTCGACGAGCTGGAGAGGCTGGTCGAGCTGGACGTTGTGCAGAAGACCGGCAAGGGACGCAGCGTCGAGTACACACTGAAGTAAGCGGGTTCACGATTAAGTTCATGATTAGGTTCACGATTATCCCTTCCCAGGGCGAGGACGCCCTGGCCGTCCTCCCCACTCACACGGACCATGTGGCATTGTTCCTCTCCGACTCCGGCGGCCTCCAGGAGGAGGTCACGGCGCCCAGCATCGGCAAGTCCATCATCGTGCTGCGCATCTCGACCGGGCGGCGCGAGGCCGGCTGCGTCAGGGTCATGGGCTTCGAGAAGGGAGCCATCTGGATGGAGATGGAGGCGCACGCCGGCAAGAGGCGGCCTGGTCCGCCGCACCGTGCAGCGCGACCTCTCGAAGATGACGGGGCTGGGGCTCGTCCGCGAGAGGGCGGCGAGCAGGACCGACCCGACGAGGTACTACGAGCTACTGTGACATTACTGTGACATCACTGCGACATCTGCTGGCGGACCGTTCATCCTACGTATCTGAGGAGGGGCATGCCGACCAGCCCCGCCGCTATTTTGCCCCCGGCCATGATCGTGCCCTTCCAAGACCTCATCCCCTCGGCCAGGGGATGGAACGAGCCGCCCAAGCCCGTCCCGTGACGCATGACGGAATCGTCCGGGGCGGAAGAGGGCACCAGCAGGCCCGGTGGGACACACATCTGCATCTATCCTGGCAAGGCCGGCGCGCGTGTGCGCGCCGGCCGCGCAGCGTCGTCGGTGAGAGCGGCGCCCAGCAGCGTCCACGCCCACGTCGCCATGATTATATACTCGAAGGTCACATCCTCATCCGAGAATTACAGGGGGCGCGCAGAAGCATCGAATTGAAGATGGAGCCCGTATCCTTTGGTTACGGCTCCTGGTGGGCACCTGTCATGACCCCACCATGGATTCTCACACAACCCCTCAACCCGGCGCCCCCCGTAATCCTCCCTTGAGGACCGCGTTCCGGACCATGGGACATCGGCGGTGTCATCATCGGGAGCGCTACCCGGGACACGCGCCTGGAATGCGCACGCGGCCGAGTGGTACCATGCGATGCCTGACCGTCCGCCAGAACGAGCTGCACCTCGAGGACGAGGTCGAGACCGTCTTCGAGAAGACCGTGACCAGGTTCGGCAGCGGGGCCAAGGTCGACTGCCCGCGGCAGTACCTCGGAAGGAGGGTCTACGTCATCGTCCGCAAGGAGGAGTGAGACGCCAGCCAGGGGCCTCCCCGCGGACACGCCATCACGATTATATACTGCGGGGCCATATAATCGCCCGAGGATTACCGGGGGCGCGTCGATGCATGGATTCAGAGGATGTGCCCATCTCCCGCTGGTTAGTGCCTGGATGGGCGCATCATATGCCTCCTGTCAAGGAAAATCACACAATCCTCAACCCTCGCGCCCCCTGTAATTCTCCCCCCAATCCCCAGGATGGTCCCCCCATGCTCGTCACCGAGAACCCGGACGACCGCGTGATGGTGTTCATCGACCTCGCCAACGCGCTCGGGGCCGTCCAGCCCAAGGAGTCCACAGGCCTGCGGCTCGACTTCTACCGCCTGGTCAAGGAGCTCGTGGGCCCGCGGCGCCTCATGGGCGCGTACGTCTTCGACGCCGTCCACACCACCGACAGGTCCGTGGACGTCCCCAAGCGCCGCCTCCTGGACGCCCTCCGGTACCTGGGCTTCCGCGTCGTCGCCAGGGAGGTCTCCCTCGCCGAGGGCGAGCAGAAGGAGGTGGACATCGCCCTCGCCACCGAGATGCTCGCGGGAGCCTTCCGCGACGCCTACGACGTGGCCATCCTGGTCTCGGGCGACCGCGACTTCGTGCCCGCCGTCGAGCGCGTCCGCGCCGAGGGGAGGCGCGTCGAGGTCGCGTTCTTCACGGGCGCGTCGGCGCCCGACCAGTCCTCGTCGTTCTCCCACCACCTGCAGAAGGTGGCCGACCGCGTTCACGACCTGGACGCGCTGCCCGTCCTCCAGGTCGTCGGCATCCGCCCGGAGGCGGTCCCGTGAGCCCGGAGCCCCCGCGCAAGGACGTCGCGGGCGCGCCTCTCGGCCCCGAGGTCGAATCCGCCCTCGGCGACGTCGTGGAGTCGCTGGAGCTTCTCACCTTCTTCAAGAACCCCGATAAGATGCGCACCGACCCCGTGGCCCGCCACCCCCTGGACGGGCTCATCGTGTTCCCCGACAAGAGGAAGCAGGGCGCCGTCATCAAGCCGGGCGAGACCTACTTCTGCGAGGTCACGACGCACGACACGAGCGCGGGGTCCACCATCCACTACGCGAACCCCGTCGTCCGCGTGGACCCGAGCTTCATGTTCGACCTCAGGCCCGACCAGGTCGGGAGGCTCGTCGACGCGCTGCTGGAGACCTCGAAGGAGCCGCTCCTCGAGCAGGCCCGCGCCCAGATCAGGGCCCAGGTCGAGCGGGCTGTCAAGGCCGACATGGACGGCCTCGGCCGCGAGCGCGACGAGGCGCGCGCCGCCCTCGACGAGGCGCGCGCGTCCCTCGGCCGCGCCGGGGAGGAGGTCGCGCGCCTCCGCCTCGAGGCCATCGGCCTCGCGGAGCGCGTGCGGGAGCTCGAGGCGCGGGACGGGGCCGGGGCGGCGCCCCCGTCCACGGCCGGCGCCGCGGCCCCGCCCGCGGCCGCCGCGGCCCCGCCCACCTCGGGGGGCGTCGCCTGGCCGCAGGTGGAGGGGCCCGAGGCGCTGGCGTTCCCGGTCCACCGCCCCTCGCCCGAGCACCTCGAGTCCACACGGCTCTCCTACGGGAGGTACTTCGTCCACGTCTCGCCCGACCGCCGGGTGCTGCTCGTGAGGCCCCACCCCGACGGGAACCTGCCCGCCGTCGGCGGGCGGCTCTCCGTCCCCTCCCTGGGCCTGCTCAGGCCCTTCTCTGGGCCCGAGGACCTCGCCGCCCGCACCGACCCGAGGACGGGCGGGCTGCTCGTGGACATCTCGTGAGGCCGCGTGCGGGCGGGACCGCCTCTGCGCCGAGGTCGCATGGCGCGCTGGCGCTCCCGGGGAGACCTCTCCACCGCCCCTATCATGGCAAGGCCGGCGCGCGCGTGCGCGCCGGCCGCGCAGCGTTCCTCGTGTGCGATCGGAGTACTTCATCCTACCGATCACGCCCACCGCCCCATCTCCCCCCTCACCCTCCTCATCCACCTCGCTGCCTCCCACCTCATCCTCCTGTCCACCCGCCGGCACCTCCCCGCCCGCTCCGGGCACCGCACCGCCACCCTCAGGCACAGACCGGCCCTCCCCGGCATCTCCACCCCCCGCAGCCCCCCGAGGACCGCCAGGGGCTCCTCGTCGAGGTAGAGCCCCCACGCCGCCCTCTCGAGGGCCCGCTCGGCCGTCGGCCGCGAGGCCCTCCACCTGGCCGCCTCGTCGAGGAGGGCGACGGCGCACAGGCCCGCGAGCAGGGCGATGGCCCACCGGCGCAGCCCGTCGCTCGCGGCGAGGATGACGGCCAGGGACGCGACGGAGAGCGTCATGACGAGGACCGGGAGGAGGTCCGGTCGCGGGCTCGGGGCAGGCCCGTCGGCGGGCCACTCCATGTCCACCTCGGGCGCCCGGCGTGGGGGCCGGCGGGCCATCTGCCCCCGCGGGCGGGTCTCCGGGCTCAATCCTTCGCACGTATCAGGAGCAGCTTCCCGTCCTCGAGCCTCCACTCCATCACGTCGCCCTTCTGCAGGGCCCGGACGCGGGGGAGCAGGACAGGGAGGGGACCTTCCCTGGGACGATGGGCACGGACAAGACGTCATTCGCATGGACATATTGGATATGATGGCGGATTGAATATATATACCCCCTCGCCGGGGGTCAGCGAAAGTGGGGGGTGCCAGTGTACGGCGCCGAACCTCCTCACGGGAACCCCGGCGACGGCTCTCCCGGGGTTACGATTGATCGCCCGTGTCACATGCGAGGGCGGCGCGCGTGTGCGCGCCGGCCGAGCACCGTCGTCGTCCGGGGTGTTGTCACGGGGACTCCCCGACCGTCCGGCGGCGTCCCCCCCCCCCCCACCGCAATCCTAATATTGGAACCACCATCATATCCGCACGATACTATGGCCCGCCGCGTCCGCGTCCAGCAGCTCCCGAACGGCCAGTTCGTCGTGACCATCCCCAAGGCGCTCGCGGAGGCCATCGGCTTCCGCAAGGGCGAGGAGGTCCAGTGGTCCCTCGAGAAGGAGGCGCTCGTCCTGAGGCGGCTCACGAGGAAGAGGTAGGCGCCCCCTGCATCGGCCTCCAAATGATCATCATCACATCATCGACCTCATACAATGCCGATACGGAAATCCATTTCCCACCCCCCGAGGCACCCCATATGCCAAAACGCGGCCGTGACATCGGCTACGCCCGGTTCGTCTGCCCCCGATGCGGCCACGGCGTCCCCGCGACGTGGCGCAAGCGCACCAAGATGTACGAGGGCAAGTGCAACCACTGCGGGTACTGGCAGAAGTTCCTCAGGCCCAACTCGCCGGCGGTGCAGACGCTCGGGTAGGGGGATCATACACCCCTGCCCAGGGAGAACGGCTCGTGGCATCGGAGATCCAAGTGCATCTTTCCCACGAACCCTCTCTTTGCGAGGCTGGCACGCGTGTGCGCGCCGGCCGCGCAGCCCGCCTCCCGAGAGAGATAAAGTTGATGAATGACCATGCTCATCAGGTAAAATATTAATAATGGGTGCTGGATATATCAAGTGGCAAGAACAGAGCCATAAACCCGGCTCGCGCTGGAGGCGACGCATGACCCAAGAGTTCGAGGCGTACCTGTCCATCGACTCTCATCGGTACGAGGGCGATTGGATCGCCCTGCTAGGGGACATCATCGTTGCCCATGGCAGGGACCTGCGCGCTGTATACGCCGAGGCGCTCGAGAGGTGCCCGGGCAAGACCCCCCTCTTCACGAAGGTCCCAGAGAGCGACGAGACGCTCATCCTCTGATGCCTGGTGATGTTGCTCGATGCCACCGGCCTATCGGGGAGTTCGCCGCAGGAAACGGGTCTGCTTCAGATATGCGAAGGAGACGTGGCAGGGGAAGCTCCGGGCCAGACCGAGGATCGAGGCCGTCCTGCGCAGCTGGACGAAACAGATGCGCACGCTTCTGCTCATCGATTCAGGGGCGGACATCTCGTTCCTCCCTGCCGCCGTGGCCGATATATTAGGGCTCGAGCTCTCCGAGGAGAAGCATCGCAGCCGTGGTGTCTCTGGTTGGTTCGAGACGCGGACCGGGAAATGCGACATCACCCTCCGGTCCACCGGCGGGACGATTGAACTGAAGGACGTGCCAGTGCTCGTCCCGGTGGAGGACCCGAAGGATGCCGGTGACACGGTCATGGACTACTGTCTCCTGGGAAGGTCCCCCCTCTTCGACCTATACCACGTGACCTTCAAGCAGCACGAGGGGCGCATCATCCTCACGAGGGCTCGCCGAGGCTAGGCATGCAGTGTCCATCCGTGCTGCTGGGCAAGGATTCCAGCGGTGCTCCATCGGCCTCACCCGACCAAGAAGGGGTTGGGGTAAAAGTTGGGGGAAAGGTTGGGGGAAAGGTCGGGTGATAACGAAGGAAAGATACTATCCCTCCTCGAGGAGGACCCCCACCTGACGATACCTCTGATTGCGGCCTCCCTGGACATCAGCGAGACCGCCGTCGAGAAGAACATCAAGAAACTGAAGGATAAGGGCTTGCTCAAGCGTGTAGGTCCCGCGAAGGGTGGGCGCTGGGCGGTGAAGAGCGAGAGCGACGACCGATGATGCGATGGTCTTGCCCGGAACGGCATCAGGTACGTGATGGCCCGATCGGGTTCATTGCTGGATTCACGGACAGTTCCACATTCGTCCTACCCCGGTCACCGCCCCTCTGCCTTGTCGCCAGGCGCACGATGAGATTGTATGGAGGATAGGGTAGCCCCGGCAATGGCGAAAAGACACCCCCAATCTACTATCATAGCGCGGCTGGCGCAGCCGGCCGCGCAGCGTTCCTCCGTCGTCATCACACCCGCCATCAAGAATCCAACGGACCCCGTTCATCGCTCCATCTCCCCCCTCGCCCTCCTCACCCACCTCGCCGCCTCCCTCCTCATCCCCCTCTCCAGCCTCCTGCACCTCCCCGCCCCCTCCAATACTCGAACTCCGCAACCCCCCTGTCGAACTCACCGCCCTCTCGCAGGAAACGGTCGTACTCGAGTATCACCGCCCAAAACTCATCCTCCGAGAGGGCCGTCTTCATCGCGTTCACCCACGCCGCGGCGACGACGACCATGTTCCTGTCGCCGGGGATACGATGGTCGAAGTGGATGTACCAGGGGCTCTTTCTGTCCCGGTCGTCCAGCACCAAACCCGTATAATGGCAGACGAAGCCCCCCCACACGGGGTCCCAGGCCCTTCTCAACGCATCCGCGTGCGGGATGTGCTCGTCGCTGTCGAAGATGATGAGGCCACGGCAACGGGAGCAGTAGATGGAATGCCTGACGGACCGCTCTCCGCAGACCGCACAGTCCGAGTACGGTCTGGGCGTCCGCTCCTCCGGCCATAGGCGACTGCCTGGCGGGGGGGACGGGCGGGTTGGCACCGCCGCCGCCCAGTAGATGAACGGGACCACGCCCCTGTCGAATGGCTCACCGGCACGGTGGGACGCGAGCTCCTCGATGACCCTGGGGAACTCCTCTGGCCCGATGACGCCCTTCATCCGGTTGAACAGCTCCGAGCTGACGACGAGCCTCGAGGCCCTCTCAGGGACGAGATGGTCGAAGCATAGGTTGAACGGGTCGGCGTTGTCCCTCTCCCCCAGGACGACGCTGGACCAACGACAGCGGAACGCGTCGACCGACCGGTCATACGCCTCGATGAGCGCTGCGCGGCGCTTGAGGAACTCGTCCCTCCTGACAAGGAGGCGGCAGCGGCCGCAGTAGATCGACCGTGGCCTGGCGCGCCTCTGGCAGACGACGCACTTCATAGTTACCAATCCTACGGGCTGGGGATATCCGCGGAGCGTCCGCAGAACTGAGCATGATTGGGCATGGAGGACAGAAAAACCTTTGCCAATCGATTCCCTGAGAGTTTTCGATTACCGCGATTTCCAGGTCCCCCCGTAGGCGACGACCGACCGCCCATAGTGCAACGCGTGCATCGCCCCCCGCACCTCGACCGAGCGGCCCGAGGCCGTCGCGGCCGGCCACGCCAGGGTCATGGGCCTCGAGAAGGAGGCCATCCGCAGGGATTTGGCACCGAAGGCCGGGAAGGGCGCTCCGAGCAAGGAGCGCCCGTACGCGACGGGCCATGTGACGAAGAAGCTCGTCCATAGAATGGAGAATCTCCTTGAGAAGCGGCTCATCCTCCCCCGCATGACAAAGACTATCCACTCATCCGTCCAATAGGTGCGTGCAATGGGAATCCAAGAGCAGATGCGCCTCACCGTCCTCGGCCTCGGCTACGTCGGCCTCCCGACCGCGCTGGCCTTCGCCCGCGGCGGCACCCCCACGACCGGCGTCGACATCGACTCGGACCTCCTCGCCCAGCTCCGGGATGACAGATGCCCCATCACCGAGCTTAAGATACCTGCCTGGTTGCATGAGGCGCTGGAGAAAGGGACGTTCCACCTCGCCATCACCCCCGCCCCCTCCGACGTCTTCATCATATGCGTCCCCACCCCCTTCGACCCCGCCACGCGCGTCGCCGACCTTAGGGCCGTCGAATCGGCCGCAAGGAGCATCGTGCCGGTCCTCCGCCGTGGCAACCTGGTCATCCTCGAATCAACCGTCCCCGTGGGGACGACCGAGGACGTCGTCGCGCCCATCCTCGAGGCCTCTGGCCTCAAGACCACCGAGGACTTCTCGCTGGCGTTCTGCCCGGAGCGCATCCTGCCCGGCAACATCGCCCACGAGCTCGTCCACAACGACAGGATAGTGGGCGGTGACACGGAGGCCACACGGAAGCGTCTATCCGATCTATACGGCCGTATCGTCAAGGGCCGCATCTACGAGACCTCCATCCGCACCGCTGAGTTCGTCAAGCTCGTCGAGAACACCTACCGCGCCGTCAACATCGGCCTATCCAACGAGCTCCTCCTCCTCGCCCAGCGCATGGGCGTCGACGTCTGGGAGGCCATCGCGCTCGCCAACCGCCATCCGAGAGTGAGCATCCTCTCCCCCGGCCCCGGCGTGGGCGGGCACTGCATCCCCGTGGACCCCTGGTTCCTCATCCAGGACGCCCCGTTCGGCAAGGAGGGCGTCGTCCGGTCGGCCCTCGAGCGCAACGAGGGTATGACCTGGGCGGTCCTCAAGAGGGTCCAGGACCTCCTGGAGGAGCAGGGGAGGCCGCTCAAGGGGGCCAAGGTCGCCCTCCTGGGCGCGGCCTACAAGGGAGGCACCGAGGACGCGCGCGAGAGCCCGACCGAGCGCCTCTACGAGGGGCTCATCGCCCACGGTGCGCAGGTGAGGGTCTACGACCCCCTCGTGACGAGGTTCCCGGCACCGGTGGAGAGGGAGCTCCGTCCGCTCCTCGACTGGTGCGACGTGGCCGTGGCCATGGTCGACCACAAGGAGATAGGGGAGCTGGACTGGGGGACGATCCTGCCGAAGGCGGGTGGCCCACTCGTTCTGGACGCCAGAGGGATGTACAGGGCGCATCCCCATCCCAACGTCAGGGGGTTCGGGTATTGACCGTCTGCGTCGTCGTCGGCACGCGTCCCGAGATCATCAAGATGGCGCCCGTAGTCCTCGAGCTCGAGCGCCGCCGCATGCCCCACTCGCTGGTCTTCTCCGGGCAGCACTACGACAGGGAGCTGTCCTGGATATTCTTCGAGGAGCTGGGCCTCCCCAAGCCGTCCGTGGACCTGCAGGTCGGCTCCGGCACCCAGATAGAGCAGACCGCGAGCGTGATGGTCTCGATGGAGCATACCTTCGGGCGCGACCGGCCCCGCGTCGTCCTGGTCGAGGGCGACACGACCACCGTCCTCGGCGCCGCCATCGCCGGCAACAAGATGCGCATCCCCGTCGGCCACGTCGAGGCAGGCCTCAGGTCCTACGACTACCGGATGCCGGAGGAGATAAACCGCCGCCTCACCGACCACCTCTCCTCGTTGCTCTTCGCGCCCACGGAGCACTCGAGGGGGACCCTGGAGAAGGAGGGCGTCTGGGGCGACGTCCACGTCACCGGCAACACGGTCATCGACGCGATGGAGAGTTTCGCCCCCCTGGCGGAGGAGAGGTCACGGGTGCTCAAGGACGTCAATTTCAAGGAGTTCGCCCTCCTCACGGCCCATCGCGCGGAGAATGTAGATGACGAGGGCACCTTGAGGAAACTAGTAGAGACCATCGAGGGCTCGCCCATCCCAATAGTATATCCACTTCATCCAAGAACTCGGAAGATGCTCAAATCCTTCAGTCTGCTGGAGCGGCTGGAGGGTATCCCCCATCTCAGGCTCCTCCCCCCGGTCGGCTACTTCGACATGCTCGCCTTGATGAAGCGCTGCTCCCTGGTCCTCTCCGACTCCGGCGGCCTCCAGGAGGAGGTCACCGCCCCCAGCATCGGCAAGTTCATCATCGTCCTGCGCACCTCGACCGAGCGGCCCGAGGCGGTCGAGGCCGGCTACGCCAAGGTCATGGGCTTCGACAAGGAGGCCATCTGGGCGGAGATGGAGGCGAGGGCCGGCAAGGGCGCCCCGAGCAAGGAGCGCCC
>CAYGVT010000022.1:0-1563 GCA_964353355.1 uncultured Thermoplasmata archaeon
TGTGGTTCCTCCTGGGGAGGGGGCATCGACCGGACGGTGCGTTCCTGGCCCGTAAATTGGAGGAGGTGGGTCTGGAATCCGGTATATCCGCATGGGAGCTCGTGGAGGGGTTCGACATCACGGAGCGGGAGTGGAAGGCCGACCTCGGCATCCTTGTGGAGCGGGTGCCCGACCTGGCGACGGTCCGCAGGGAGGTGAGGGGATCCCTCGAGCCGTAGACCGGCGGGGCCCATCGCCGGCCGACGCGGTCCGCGGCGGGCCTCGCGCCTGCTACCTGGCCACTCTCCCTCGCTCTGGCGCACCCCGCGTCACCACCGCCCCCGACCCGATGCCCGCCCCCCCCGCCTGACCATCGCCCTGACCCGCTCCTGCCGCCCACCGCGCGCGGGACGCGGTCGTTGGTGAAGCACGCGTGAGGGCCGACGAGGACGTCGTCCTCGATGACGACGCCGGGCGGGATGAAGGCGTTGGCCTCTATCTTGCAGCGGTTGCCGATGCGCACGCCGTCGCCGATCTCGACGAACCTTCCGATGGTGCAGTCGTCGCCGGTCGCGTAGTCGCCCCAGAGGCCGCTCCGGTCCCAGACTCTGGTGCGGGCGCCGATGCGGCCCTGCTTCCTCGTGCCCGTCCTGGCGTTCATGGTCGACCACAGCCCATCGCGCTCATTTCAGCATGGCCACGGATTCGATATCACGTCCACGGACGGGACAGGCCCCCACGGGGCGCTCGTTCCTCCCAGATCACTTCAGAGCGTTGACGAGGTCCGAGAGTATCCTCACGTCCACATCCGAGCCGCAGTAGGGGCACTCCTCGAACCTCCTGTCGCCCACCAGCTTGAGGGTGCCCCCGCAGCTCGGGCACCGGTACGGCACGGCCATCCCGTGCGTCTTGATGGTCTCGTAGAGGCGGTTGATGTCGACGGTGACCTCCCTGATCGTCTCGCGGTACTCGACCGTCGGCCTGACCTTCTGCTGGTGGACCCGTTCGAGGTCGCCCTCGACGGCCTTCATGAGGTCCGCATGCGCGGCGCTCTGCCGGGCATGCATCGCATCCAACGAGCCCTCCAGCCTCTGTACCTCTGCCGCGTGCCAACGTCCAGCGGACCTGGACAGGTACATCGAAAGCAGGAGCGCGATGATCGCGGACGTCAGACACGCACCGCCCAACATCCTATAACCGGACAACGGGATGAGACCGACCAGGGAGCCCGAGAACCCGACGACGCACACCACCGTGCAGACCGGTACCAGCCAATGGGAGGAGGCGTTCTTGAGCTTGTATCGGAGATTCTCCTCCTCCTTCCTGCCTCCTGTCACCAGGGTCTGATACTCATCGACCGCCCTTTTCGTGGCGATGGAGAGGCAATCGGTATCGACCCTGTATCCCATGAGCTGTTCCAGGAACAGCTCCATCTCGTCCTTCATGGCGACAGATCCCGCCCCTTAGGCCGGTCTCGATCCTGACATGTACGGTCTCGATTGTCACCTCAGCGCGTCGATGAGGTCCGACAGTATCTAGACGTCGACGTCCGAACCGCAGTAGGGGCACCGCTCGAACCGCTTG
>CAYGVT010000023.1:0-80356 GCA_964353355.1 uncultured Thermoplasmata archaeon
GGGCCGGAAGGGGAAAGGGTCTTAACGGCCCCGGGCGCTTCCGTCCCCATGGCCGCTAGGAAGGGTTCCCGGAAAGCCAGAGGGAAGCGACCGCTCAGGTTCAGGGACCTGCTCGATGTCGACCGCGTTTCAGCGCCCGCGGTCTCGCCCGACGGGCGGCACGTGGCGTACGTGACCGCGCGCGGCTCCGTCAAGGAGAACAAGATGCGGAGCACCGTCCGCATGCTCGACCTGCGCACCGGGAGGTCGCGCGAGCTCACCCCTGGCCCGGGCTCGCACAGCGCGCCCGCGTGGTCGCCCGACGGCAGAAGCATCGCCTTCACGAGCGACCGCGAGGAGGGCCCCCAGGTCTGGGTGCTGCCCCTCGAGGGCGGCGAGGCTCGGCGCGTGACGGACGGCCCTGGTGGCGCAGGGCAGCCCCTCTGGAGCCCCGACGGCACGCGCATCGCCTTCTCGAGGCGCGTCGTGGTCTCTCCGCACGCCAGGGGCGTCAGGGGCGAGCCGACGCACCAGCAGGCGTACGGCCTGCCCAACGACAAGTCGTCCGCGCGCATCGAGACCGAGCTGCTCTTCCGCCACTGGGACGAGTGGCGCGAGATGCACCGCGGCCACGTCTTCATCGTCGACGCGGGCTCCGGGGAGATGGCAGACGCGACGCCCGGCGACGCGGACGTGCCCCCCATCAGCCTGGGCGGGGTGCGGGACTTCGTGTTCTCCCCCGACGGCCGCGAGCTCGCCTACGTCAAGAACCCTGACAGGGTCGTCACCCTCAGCACGAGCAACTCGGTCTTCGTGCAGCGCATCTCGGGCATCAGGCGGGTGGGCAGGGCGAGGGGCGTCTCGGACACCAAGGCGTGCGACTCCGACCCGGTCTACAGCCCCGACGGCCGGTACCTGGCCTATCTGGGCTGCGCCCGCCCGGGTTACGAGGCGGACCGCAGGCGCGTGAAGCTTCTCGACCGGCGCACCGGCCGCACGCGCGTCCTGACCGAGGCCCTCGACCGGTCGGCGCACATGCTCGAGTTCACCGGGGACGGGCGGCACATCGTCTTCAACGCGCAGGACCGCGGTCGCGTCTCCGTCTACCGCGTCCCCGTCGCCGGCGGCCCCGTGGTGCAGCTCACCGAGGGCACGACCAACGAGGAGTTCCAGCTCATCCACGGGACGCGCGACATGCTCGTCGTCCGCGACAGCACGACCGAGCCCGCGGACCTCTGGCGCGTGACCCCGGGGAGGGGCATGGAGCCCCTCATCGCCCCTGGGGCGCGGCCCAAGGGCATGCCCATGGACGCGGGCGCGAGGGCGAGGCGGCTCACGCGCCACGGCGCCGCGCTCGGTGGGCGCGCGAAGATGAACGGCATCGAGGAGTTCTGGTACGAGGGAGCGGACGGCGACCCCGTCCACGGGTGGGTCGTCAGGCCCCCGCGGTTCGACCCCGAGAGGAGGTACGGGGCGGTCCTCATCGTCCACGGCGGTCCCCAGTCGGCCTTCCTTGACCAGTTCCACTACAGGTGGTGCGTGCAGATGTTCGCCTCGCAGGGGCTCGTCGCCGTGCAGCTCAACCCGCGGGGCTCGTCGGGCTACGGCGAGCGGTTCCAGGACCAGATCTCGCTCGACTGGGGCGGCCGGTGCTACGAGGACATCATGAGGGGATTGGACTTCGTGCTCGGGCGCTGCCCCTTCATCGACCCGGACAGGGTCGCCGCCGCGGGCGCCTCGTTCGGGGGCTTCATGGTCAACTGGTTCCTCGGGCACACCGACAGGTTCAAGGCCATCGTCTCGCACGACGGCATCTTCCAGGCCGAGACCATGGCCTACTCGACGGACGAGCTTTGGTTCGAGAGATGGGAGCACGGCGGGATGCCGCACGAGGCCGGTGCGGATTCGCTGCGGTTCTCGCCGCACCTCCACGTGGCCAAGTTCAGGACGCCCACGCTCGTCGTCCACGGCGAGCAGGACTTCAGGTGCCCGCCGTCGGAGGGCCTGTCGCTCTTCACCGCGCTGCAGGTCATGGGGGTGGAGTCCAAGCTCCTCTACTTCCCCGACGAGGGACACTGGGTGCTCAGGCCGGCCAACCAGGAGGTCTGGTACTCAACCGTCCTGGGGTGGCTGCGCGACCACCTGAGGTGACCGCGGCCCGTGCCCCGCCCACCACATCGTGCCTAGGCCGAGGTGCCCTTGCGCGCCAGGCGCTCGATGAGCGCGACCGTCCAGAGCCAGCACTGCTCGACGGTCGTGGTGTCGACGCGCTCGTCCGGGCTGTGCGGGTTCTTGAGCGTGGGTCCGATGGAGACCATGTCCATGCCGGGGAACTTGACGCCCACGATGCCGGTCTCGAGCCCGGCGTGGATGGCCATGACCTCCGCCTCCTTGCCGAAGAGCTCCTTGTGGACGGCCCTCGTCACGGCCAGGAGCTTGGAGGAAGGGTCCGGCTTCCAGCCGGGATAGGCCTCCGCCTGCTCGACCTTGGCGCCCGCCAGCACCGCGATGGCCTCGATGCGTGCGCGCAGCGCCTCGAGCGCGGGGGCGATCGAGCTCCTCGTGCTCAGGTGCACGCGCAGCGCGCCGCCCTCGAGCTTGACCGAGGCCAGGTTGGTGGACGTCTCGACGAGGCCGGGGATGTCGTGGGAGAACTTCTCGACGCCGTGCGGGAGGGCCTGCAGCAGGTGGAGCGCGCGCCTCGATGATGGGGCGTCGAGCGCCTCACCCGATGCCGCGCCCGCCTCCTCGACCGCGAGCCTGATGCCCGGGTCGCGCGTCCCGAACTCCGACAGGTCGGCGGCCTGCCGCTCCTTCGCGAGCGCCTTGAGCGCCCCGAACGCCTCCTTCCCCAGCGCGACCTCGGCCCACGCCTCGCGCGGGATGGCGTTGTGCTTGTCCCCGCCGGAGATGTCGACGATGGCGAGCTCGTGCGCCCTCGCCACGGACCAGAGGAGGCGCACGAGAAGCTTGATGGCGTTCGCGCGGTACTCGTGGATGTCGACTCCCGAGTGGCCGCCGCGCAGGCCCTTCACCGTCACGCGCGCGCGCACCGAGCCCTTGGGCACCCGGGCCATCTTGACGGGAAGCTCTATGTTGGTGCCGCCGCCGCCGGCGCAGCCGATGGTCACGACGCCCATGTCCTCGGAGTCGAGGTTGAGCATGAGCCTGCCCTTGAGGAGGCCCGGCCTGAGGTGGAAGGCGCCCGTGAGCCCGGTCTCCTCGTCGACGGTGAACAGCGCCTCGACCGGGCCGTGCACCAGGTCCTTCGACTCCAGCACCGCGAGGGCCATCGCGCAGCCGATGCCGTTGTCAGAGCCCAGCGTGGTGCCCACGGCGAGCAGCCAGTCGCCGTCCCTGCGGAGGGCGATGGGGTCCTTGGTGAAGTCGTGCTTGACGTCCGAGTTCTTCTCGCAGACCATGTCGAGGTGGCCCTGCAGCACCACGCCTGGTGCTCGCTCCATGCCCTTCGACGCGGCCTTGCGGACGAGCACGTTGCCCGCCGCGTCCTCCTCGTGCTCAAGCCCCAGGCGCTTCGCCACGCCCACGACGTAGGCCCTCGCGCGCTCCTCGTGCTTGGAGCACCGCGGGAGCTTGCGCAGCTCGTCGAAGTGCCGCCACACCAGCTCTGGCCTCAGTCCCTTCAGGCTCGCATCCATGTCATCATCCTCCCACCGGGTCGTGCCGCAGGGATGGACGCAATGGTTCATGAACCCTACTGTGGCGCCTTGGATGGCCGCGGCGGCGCGGACGACAGCAAGATTGATGCTCCCAGGAGAGGATTGGAGGCGCGCTGACCGTGGCGCGGGCGGTCGAGGGGTCAAGGACCATGTCGATGGCGATGGTGCTCTGGCAGAACGAGATGATGGCGTTGGCCGTGGTCATGGTCATCCTCGCCCTTGTCGGGGCCGTGGTATGGGTCTGGATGCTCATCTGGGTCTACCGCGACGCCAAGTCCAGGGGCAAGGAGCCCGTCCTCTGGGTCCTCATCGTCGCCGTCCTGGGCCTCGTGGGGTTCATCATCTACTACGTGCTGAGGAACGAGCCGGAGCGGCCGGCCTACACCCCTGGCTACTACTATCCCCCACCTCAGTACCAGCACCCGTACCAGCCTTACCCCTATCAGCAGTATCCCTACCAACAGTACCCCTATCAGCAGTACCCGCAGTACCAGGACCCCAACCAACAGCAAAGGGAGCAGACGCCCCTCGAGTACTAGCGCGCCCTACTTGGCCCACTTGGCCGGGTCCTGGTCGAACGTCCTTTAGCAGCCTGGGGCGCAGAAGTGGTAACGCACGCCTTTGAGGTCCGAGGTCCACTTGGCGGTGCTCTCGTTGACCCTCATCATGCAAATCGGGTCTATCGCCATCCCCATCACCTTGCGCCGTGCGCCTTGACGGGCGGGGTGTAGCGCTTGAGCATGAGCGAGAGCGAGACCACGGTCACCGAGCTCATCGCCATGGCGAGGCCCGCGAGCTCGGGCCGGAAGGACAGCCCGAACATCGGGTAGAGCGCCCCCGCGGCCAGCGGGACGAGCGCGGTGTTGTACGCGAACGCCCAGAAGAGGTTCTCCTTGATGCGCCGCATGACCTTGCGCGAGAGCTGCACGGCCGCGACCGCGTCCATGGGGTCGTCCTTCATGAGCACGATGTCCCCGCTCTCGATGGCGACGTCGGTCCCGCCGCCGATGGCGATGCCCACGTCGGACTGCGCGAGCGCGGGCGCGTCGTTGATGCCGTCGCCGACGAACGCCACGACCTTGCCCTCGGACTGGAGGCGGCGCACCTCCGCCGCCTTGTCCTGGGGCAGCACCTGCGCGAGCACGCGCTTGATGCCGAGGGTGGCCGCGATGGCCTCCGCGGTCGCGCGGTTGTCGCCCGTTATCATGACCACCTCTATGCCCATGCGGCGCAGCTCCTCGACCGCTCGCGCCGAGGTGGGCCGGACCTCGTCCGCGATGGCGATGGCGCCGACCGCCTTGCCGCGGGCGGCGACGAGCACGACGGTCTTGGCCTCGCGCTCCAGCCGGCTGGCCGCCTCGGCCAGGGGGGCGACGTCCACGCCCTCCTGGTGGAGCAGCGCGTGGCTGCCGACGAGCACCCGCGCGTCGTCCACGTCGGCGGACACGCCCTTGCCCTCGTGCGTCTCCAGGCCACTGGCCTCCCTGCGCCCGAGGGCGCGCCTGTCCGCCTCGGCCACGATGGCCTCCGCGAGGGGGTGGAGGGAGCCGCGCTCGACGGCCGCGGCGAGGGCGAGGAGCTCCGCCTCCTGGGCGGGCGCGACGGCCACGGCGTCGGTCACGACGGGCCTGCCGCGCGTGAGCGTGCCCGTCTTGTCGAACACGACGGTCGTCAGCCGCTCGGGCACCTCGAGCGCCTCGCCGTTCTTGATGAGGATGCCGAGCTCGGCGCCGCGCCCGACGCCCACCGTGATGGCCGTGGGGGTCGCGAGGCCGAGCGCGCACGGGCACGCGATGACGAGGATGGCGATGAGCACCTTGGTCGCGAACAGCGGCGTCTCGTCCCCGAGGAGCAGCCATGCGGCGAAGGAGCCGATGGCGATGGCGAGGATGACCGGGATGAACCACGCCACGGCGCGGTCCGCGACGCGCTGGATGGGGGGCTTCGAGCCCTGCGCCTCCTCCACGAGCTGGATGATCTGGGCCAGCACCGTGTCCTTGCCCACGCGCGTGGCCCTGACGCGCAGCACCGAGTTCCTGTTGAGGGTCCCGCCCACGACGGCGTCGCCCTTGGACCTGAGCGGCGGCACGGGCTCGCCCGTTATCATGGACTCGTCGACGTGGCTCTGGCCGTCCTCGACCTCGCCGTCGGTGGGCACGGCCTCCCCGGGCCTCACGACGAGGAGGTCGCCCGCGCGCACGTCCTCGATGGGCAGCTCGAGCTCGGCGCCGTCCCGCACGACACGCGCGTTCCTGGGCCGTAGCGAGACGAGCTTCTTGATGGCCTCCGAGGTGCGGCCCTTGGCCCGCGCCTCCAGGTAGCGGCCTATCATCAAAAAGCCGGCGAGCATGAGCGAGGTCTCGTAGAACAGGAAGTCCTCCGAGAGCGCGCCTACCGTCGCAGCCAGGCTAGCGACGAACGCGACGCCTATGCCCATGGCGTACATGACGTCCATGTTGAGCACGCGCAACCGGAGGGCCGAGAGGGCCGCTGAGAAGATGGTGTGGCTCGTGTAGGCGAACGCGGGCGCCGCGACGGCGAGCATCGCCCAGGGCGCCCACATGGGCATCTCGCCCATCGCGGCCATCAGCTGCATCCAGGCCATCAGCGCGACGCCGACGCCGATGCCGACGACGGATTTGTTCCGCTTGGCCGCGAGGTCCAGCGCGAGCGCCTCGCGCTCCTGCTCCTCGGTGAGCTCCTCCTCGCCGCCTATGTACTGGTAGCCCGAGCCCTCGATGGCGCGCCGCATGTCCTTGAGCGTGACGAGCGCGCCGTTGTACTCGACCGTGGCCTTCTCCGTGGCGAGGTTCACCGCGACCGAGGTCACGCCCTCGAGCGCCCCCAGGGCCTCCTCGATTGTCGTTGAGCAGGTCGCGCAGTGCATGCCGCCCACGCGGATGCGCGCGCGGTCGCGGATGACCCCGTAGCCCACGTCGACGACCGAGCGCTCCAGGTCCGCGAGCTTCACCCTGGACGGGTCGTAATCGACCGTGGCCGTCTCGGTGCCCAGGTTGACGGAGGCGACGCTGACCCCATCGAGCTCCCGCAGCGAACCCTCGATGGTCTGCACGCACATGGCGCAGGTCATCCCGGTGACCTTGAGCCTGACTCTCCTGCTCTCCGGCTCTGACATGGTCTTCCCGACGATGGGCCCGCCGCACGCCTCCAGGCGGACGGGCTGGGGGGCGGAACGCCTCCGGGTCGGATGGACCCAGTTGGGGGGTTGGGGGTTGGGGGTGGTTGGGGGGTTGTGGGAATAAGAGGGATTCCGCCCCGCAGCGCCCACTACCACGCACCCACTATAAATCCATTATGCGCCGAACTGCTCAGGGACGTGCGCCGTACCCCCCCTTGCCGCGGGATGGGTGGCCAGGCCGACGGGCGGATGTGCGCCCGCGCGTGACCCGTCGGGGCCGGGGGGGGGGAGGCCGCGACCGGGCCTCCTCCGGGACATGTCGTCATCCCCTTGCGGCGAGGGGGTCCCCGCCGGGGGGCCGGTCCCCTGGCCTCAGCAGCCCGTCGAGGAAGCCCCTGACCAGGGCACGGGCCGCCCTGCGCTGCCCCGTCCGGAGCAGGTGCGCGAGGAAGACGGGCATCGCCCACGCGGCCTGGAATGCCACGGCCGAGGCGGCCGTGTGCGGAGCGCAGTGCGCGCGGAGGAAGAGCAGCCGGTTCCGGGCCGAGTAGTACACCTGCAGCGGCGAGTCGCGGCCGACCGTGCCGGACACGCCGTGCACGACGCGGCTCCCGGGGCACAGGAGCGCCCGCTCGCCCCTGGAGCGCAGCCGCGCACTGAGGTCCATGTCCTCCCAGTACATGAAGTACCGCTCGTCGAAGCCGCCCGCACCGAGCACGCGCCCGATGTCAACGAGCAGCACGGCGCCGTCGAGCGCCTCCACCTCGTAGGGCCCATCGCCGCGCACGACTCTGTCGTGCCATGCCTCGCCCCGCCCAGGGGACAGGTGCTTGCCCGCGGACAGCACCTCGCGCCCGTCCCTGGAGGTGTGCACGGGCGCCATGACGGCGAAGGCGCCTGCCCCCGCGCATCCAACGAGGGCGTCGAAGGAGCCCGGTGGGAAGACCACGTCCGTCGATACGAGCAGGCACCGCGCGAGGCCCACCTCCTGGGCATGGCGCATGATCCAGTTCATTCCGCCCGCGTAGCCCAGGTTGGAGCCGGTGCTCAGCAGCTCGATGCCGAGCTCGTGCGCGAGCCGCTCGGAGCTGTCGTTCGTCGAGCCGTTGTCGACGAGCGTGACGTCCACTGCGCCAGAGCGGAGGCTCTCAACGCAGACCCTGGTGTCGTCATGGTTGTTGTAGTTGAGGATGAAGGCGTGCATGCGCGCGGGCGGTGGCGTCGCACGCGCCCCCTCGGGCGCGCCAGGGGTCGCGGGCACGTCGGGGTGGTGCGGGTCCGGTATTCAGACACCTCCCACGCCAGGCGGGTCGGACGCGCCGTCCATCGGGGGCTCACCCGCCGAGGCCCTTGTAGGCGCCCTCGTAGTACCGCTTGAACTCGCCCGACTTGATGGGCCGCCACCACGTCTCGTTCCGCTCGTACCAGGAGACCGTGTCGCGCATCGCCTCCGCGAACGAGAGGCTCGGGGCCCAGCCGAGCCTAGCGCGCAGCTTGCCCGAGTCCACGGCGTGGCGGACCACGTGGCCGGGCCGGTCCTCGATGAACCTGACCAGCTCGCGGCCGCGGCCGAGCACCTCGACGATCTTCTCCGTCATCTGCAGCACGCTCAGCTCCACGCCCGTGCCGATGTTGTAAGTCTCGCCCTCCACGCCCTTTGCCTCGATGAGCGCGACGAGGGCCCGCGAGTGGTCATCCACGTGTATCCACTCGCGCGTGTTGGTGCCCGAGCCGTAGACGGGCAGGGGCTTGCCCTCCAGGACGTTGGTGACGAAGAGCGGCACCAGCTTCTCGGGGTACTGCCGCGGGCCGTAGTTGTTGACGCACCGCGTGATGACCACGGGCAGCCCGTAGGTCACGTGGTAGGAGAACGCGAGCCTGTCGGCCCCCGCCTTGGAGGCGGCGTAGGGGCTCTTGGGCATCAGCGGGTCGTCCTCGCGGCTCGGACGCCCGGGGGCGTCGCCGTAGACCTCGTCGGTCGAGATCTGGACGAACCGGCCGACATTGTGCGCGCGCGCGGCCTCGAGCAGGACGAACGTGCCGTAGACGTCTGTGGTCACGAAGTCGCCAGCGTACATGATGCTGCGGTCCACGTGGGTCTCGGCGGCCATGTTGACCACGACGTCCGCCCCCCTCACCAGGGGCTCGACGGCATGCCTGTCGCAGATGTCGCCCTTGAAGAAGGCGACCTCGCCGCGCTCGACCAGCTCGCGGAGGTTCTCGGGGTTGCCAGCATAGGTGAGCTTGTCGAGGACCACGACCTCCCAGTCGGGGCGCTCCCGGCACAGCAGGCGCACGAAGGCGGAGCCTATGAAGCCCATGCCGCCCGTGACCAGCACCTTGCGCGACGTCATCCCGCCACCTCCCTCCCCTCCTCCATCCCTCCCTTCCCCCCACCCCCACCTCAGCCGTGCTGGACGCCCCAGTCGTAGCCGATCTCGGGGTCGTCGAAAGGCCGGCGCAGCTCGTCCGGGTGCGCGTGGTCGTAGGTGTTGGTCGGTAGGTTGAGTATCATCGCGTCCTCCCCCCCCACCGCCCTGAACCCGTGCTGGACGCCAGCGGGTATCCTGAGCAGCGCGGGGTTGCCAGGCCCCAGGAAGAACTCGTTGGTCACGCCCTTGGTCGGCGAGCCCTCGCGCGTGTCGTGGAGCACGACCTTGGCCTTGCCCTGGAGGCAGCAGAAGTGGTCGGTCTGGCGCTCGTGGGCGTGCCACGCCTTGACGACGCCTGGATGGCACACCGTCACGTAGGCCTGGCCGAACCGCTCGAAGAACTCATCGTCGTCGGAGCGGAGGACCTCCATGAGCCAGCCGCGCTCGTCGTGGATGGGGCGGAGGGGCTTGACCTTCACGCCCTCGATGAGCCTCAACCTATCACCAAGAGAGGATAGGGTTATAACTGGGGAAATATCTTTCGAGCGCTGGTAGGGTGCCTTGTACAAGTTGATGGTCGTCGGCGCGTCGGGCCTCCTGGGCCACGACGTCTGCCACTTCATGCGCCACGACTTCCAGGTCGTCGGCACCTACCGGGACAACCCCCTGACCATGGGGGGGGTCCAGGCGGTCAGGATGGACATCCTGTCGCCCCAGAGCGTGTCCTCGGTCATCAAGTCGACGCGGCCCGACATCCTGCTGATGTGCGCGGCCATGACCGGGGTGGACGCGTGCGAGGAGCAACCCGCGCTCGCGGACGAGCTCAACCACAGGGGAGTGGTCCGGGTCGTCCAGGCGCTCGAGGGCATGCACACCAAGCTCGTGCACGTCTCGACCGACTACATCTTCTCGGGCTCCCAGGGGCGCCCCTACCTCGAGACGGACCCGCCCACCCCGAGGTCCGTCTACGGGAGGACCAAGCTGCTCGGGGAGGGCGCCGCCCTGGCGCGCAAGGGCGCGCTCGTGCTGCGGCTCTCGTCCGTCTGGGGCCCCGCCCCGCGCGAGGGCCGCGACAGCTTCGCCACGTGGGTCGTGAGCTCCCTAAGGGACGGCATGGAGGTCCACCTCTTCAGCGACCAGCGCGTGACGCCCACCTACACGGGCGCGTTCGCGATGCTGTTCACGCGCGTGATGGAGCAGGACCTCACGGGGCTCTACCACCTGGCCTCGAAGGACTGCCTGTCACGGCTCGAGACGGGCCGCATCCTCGCCTCCACGTTCGGGCTTGACGAGTCGCTGCTCGTGCCCACGCGCCTGGAGGACGCCGGGCTCAAGGCCCAAAGGCCGCCGATGAGCTGCCTGAGCACGGGCAAGCTCGAGCGCGCGCTCGAGGCGGACATGGACACCTACGCTGACGACGTGGCCAACTTCTACGCACGCGAGTCCAAGGCCCTCATAGGCATCAAGGAGGGGGCGACGAAGGGAGGTCTCATAAATGAAAGGCGTCATCCTCGCGGGCGGGACGGGTAGCCGGCTCAGCCCGCTCACGAAGGTCACGAACAAGCACCTGCTGCCTGTGTACGACGAGCCGATGGTCTTCAAGGTCGCGCGCACGCTGCTCGGCTCGGGCGTCAGGGACATCATGGTCGTCCTCGGCGGCGAGTCCGTGGGCGACATGGTGCGGCTGCTGGGCAGCGGCAAGGACTTCGGGAGGGACGTGCGGTTCACCTACGTCTACCAGGACCGCGCGGGGGGCATCGCCGAGGCGCTTTCGCTCACCGAGGGCTTCGTCGGCGACGACGACGTGGCGGTCATACTGGGCGACAACATCTTCGAGGACACCTTCGGGAGGCACGTCAAGGCCTTCGCCAAGGACCGCGGGAGCGAGTGCTACCTGTTCCTCAAGCGCGTGGACGACCCCGCGCGGTTCGGCGTGGCCGAGCTCGACCGGTCGGGCCGCATCGTGGACATCAAAGAGAAGCCCAAGCGCCCCAGGTCGGACTGGGCGGTGACGGGCCTCTACCTCTACCGCGCGAACGTGTACGCCGCCATCCGGGAGGTCATCGACCGCACCGGGTACAGCGCGCGGGGCGAGCTGGAGATAACGGACGTGAACAACGTCTACGTCAAGCGCGGCACGGCCAAGGGCAACGAGGTCAAGGGCTTCTGGTCGGACGCGGGCAAGTTCGAGACGCTGCTGCGGTCGGCGGACTTCGTGGCAGGCCAGGGCGGACGGGAGTGAGGGCACCGGGGGACATCGAAGCATGGGCAAGGACCGCTGCTACCTGGCGCTGCGCCTCGTCGCGTTCGACAGGGCGCGCAACACCTTCCAGTGGGTCACCCAGAGGTTCGCCCCCTACCCCTGGATGACCTCGATAGAGCGGCACATCATGGTCGGCCTCCTCGGCCGGCACAGGCCCTCGACGTGCCTCGAGTGGGGGTCCGGGTACTCGACGAAGTACTTCCCCAGGTTCTCGCCGCCCCTCGTGCGGTGGGTGGCGGTCGAGCACGATGCCAAGTGGCACGGCATGATGGGGGGCATCGTCAACGACCCGAGGGTCGAGCTCGTCCACGTGCCCCCCGACAGGCAGCCGTTCTCGGGCCCCGAGAAGGATGGGACCTACGAGGAGCTGCGCCGCTACGTCGACTACCCGGGCGGCCTCGGGACGAGGTTCGACCTGATCATGGTCGACGGCCGCGCGCGCGAGGCGTGCATGGACAAGGCCCACGGCCTGCTCACGGAGAGGGGGCTCGTGGTGCTGCACGACGCCCAGAGGGACTACTACCGCGCCGCCGTCGACCGGTACGCGCACAGCTACACCTTCGTCGACCCCCGGAACGGGAAGGCCCTGTCCGTGATGGGCGACGCCGTCGACCCAACGGCCCTCATCGACGTCGGGGCCATCGAGGGCATCGCGAGGTGCGCGATGCGCCTGCACACCCGGCTCGAGGCGCCCTTGCAGGACGTGCTCGTCCGCCTGCGGCCCTCGGCCAAGCAGATATTCACCGACTGATGGCGGCCGCGCGGGGGGACTCCCATCCAGGTGCGCAAAGGCTTTATTATCCCAGGGAGGATACTCCGACTCGAAGGAGTGGATGCATCTGGCAGGCTCGGGGGGGCCGCCTGGGCCCGCGATGATCGTCAGCTACTACTTCCCCCCGCTCAACTTCCCCAGGTCCATCCGCGTGCACTTCCTGCTCCGGGCCCTCGAGCGCATGGACAGGCGCGCGGTGGGCCTCACGGCACGCCTCGAGAACTGGGGCGTCGACGGCTCGCTCGGCGACATGCACGGGGCCGAGGTCGTGCGCGTCCAGGGCCGCGTCTTCCGCGCCCGCGTGAGGGTGCACGTGCTGCCCCACCTGTACCTGGGCTGGCTGGCGTTGCCGTTCGCGAGGGGCGCGGCGGAGGTCCACAGGAGGCGGCCCGCCTACATCCTCGGTGTGGGGATGCCGTTCAACAGCCCCCTCATAGCCTACCTGCTCTCGAAGCTCTCGGGCACGCCGATGTTCGTGGAGCTCGGCGACCCATGGTCGATGAACCCGGACCCGGGCCGCCCCGTGCGCGGCCTCACGAGGTGGCTGATGGAGGCCATCGAGGGGCGCGTGTTCGCGCACGCGCGGGCGGTCTTCGTCACCACCGAGAAGGTCAGGGCGGACTACGCGCGCAGGTACCCCGGTTGCGCGGACCGCATCCGCATCGCGCGCAACGGGTTCTCGAGCGAGGCCCTCGAGGAGGCCCCCTCGGTGCCCCTGCCCGGGTCCGGCGCGAGGGTGCTCCACATGGGCGCCTACTGGCCGATGCGCGTGGGCCTCGGGCCGCTCAAGGAGGCCGCCGATTCCCTGCGCTCGGGGGGCAAGGGCCTCACGCTCGTGTTCGTGGGCGCGTTCGAGGGCGAGAGCCCCGACGCCGGGCTCATCTCCCTCCCCCAGACGGGGCTGAGGGAGGCCATCGGGATGATGAAGTCGGCGGACGTGCTGCTCGCCTACGGCAACCGGGGCGGGGCGCTCATCCCCTCCAAGGTCTACTGGTACCTCGGCACGGGGCGGCCCATGCTCATCATCGTCGAGGGCAGGGACGTCATGGAGGAGGAGCTCCGGGGCATCCCCCAGGCCCGCGTCGTCCAGAACGACGCCGCCTCCATCGGTGCGGCCCTCAGGGAGCTCCTCGCTCCGCGCACCGGCGCGGTGGTGCCGGAGCGGTTCGACTGGGACCGCGCGAACGTGGAGTACCTCGAGCTCCTCGACAGCCTCGCGGGCGCGGGGTGAGCGTAGGGCCATGGGCGCGGCCCGCTGGTCCGCTAGCCCGCACGCCGCTCCTTCCTCACCTCGTAGAGCATGATGGCCGATGCCACGAGCAGCGCGACTGCGATTGCGAGGATGATGCTCGAGTTCCTGACGAGGAGGCTCCCCCCATCGTCGACGCCGTCATCCCCGCCGTCCCCGTCCGTGGGGGCCTTGACGACCTCGATCTCGACCCTCGCCTCCCTGAAGAGCTCGCCATCGGAGACCCTCACCGTGATGCGGTGCACGCCGACGGGGAGCGTGGAGGTCGTGAAGCCCGTGTCGTTCTGCGTCGTGAGGCTCCTGAGCAGCCCCGTGACGTCGGACGTCCAGTAGACGCTGAGCACCTGCCCGTCCGCCATGTCGGGGTCCGCCACCTGGACCGAGAAGGCGATGGCCTCACCCTCCTGGAACCTCGAGCCGTTTGCGGGGGAGAGTACGACGGGCATCTCGGGTGGCGAGTTGGTCCGGGCCCTGATGTGAATGGAGAGCAGCTCCTCGTCATAGCCACCCCTCCTGTCCGAGACCTTGAGCGTCACCGTGACATTCGTGGGCGAACCCGCCAGGGCCTTCAGCGAGAGCGTGCCGTTGGGATAGGCCGTCGCGCCGGGCCAGGCGGTCTCGAGGTCGTAGTCGAAGAGCACGTCGTCCTCGTCCTCGACGATGATGGGCAGCAGGAGCGAGGCCCCAGTGTCCATGGATATCGATATGGGGGGGTAATGGTCCCCGACGGCGACGATGTGCGGTGGGTCGTTCACCTCGATGACCTGCACGTGGAATGAGCCGGCCGTGCCCGAGATGCCGTCGAAGACCGTGAAGCCCACGTCCTGCCCCTCGACCCAGGCGGGGAACAGCAGCGTCACGACGAGCCCCGTGACGCGGACCACGGCGCTGTTCTCCAGCCGCACGGTGAGGCGGTAGAGCGGCGTGTCCTCGTCGCTCACGTAGGGGGCGAGGTCGAGGTCCACCGCCCCGTCCTCCCTCGCCAGGAGGTTGGGCACCGCGGACACGATGGGGGGGTCATTCACCTCCTGGACGTGCACCAGCAGCTCGAAGGGGACGGTCGTGGTCATGTCGGAGACGAGCACGACCACGACGGTGTCGAAGCCACCCAGGTGGTACAGGAAGGTGAGCACCTGCCCGGACACGGTGCAGTTCGGGTCCCGCACCTCGACCGTGAGCGCGTCGATGGGGGTGTCCTCGTCGCGGAGGAAGCGTGTGAGGTCCAGCGGGGTGGGGCGGTCCTCGACCGCCGTGAACTCTTCGAGGCCCGCCACCGTCGGCGGGTCGTCCACCGGCGTCACGGTGAAGTGCAGCAAGACCAAGACGCCCGCCTGCCCGTCCGAGACCTCGACCGTGAGGAAGTGCTCACGCACCCCCTCCGGGAAGAGCACCGTGAGGTCGAGCCCGTCGATGGACGCGTAGGGGTCCCTCGTGCGTAGCCGCAGCTGGTCGAACGGGGTGTCGACGTCCCTCACGTGCGGGCCGAAACTGACCGTCATGGGCACGTCCTCGGTCGCCGTGTACTCCCGGGGGATGTCGCACGTTGGCGGGTCGTTCACGGGCTGGACGGTGACGTTCACGACCGCGGGCACCACCGAGAAGCCGTCCGAGACGCCTATCGGGACCGCGGCGGCGGTGACGCCCTCAGTGAAGAGGAAGGTGAGCGTCCGGCCGGCGGACGCGACCACGTAGGGGGAGCGGGAGGACACCGTCAGCACGCTGAGGGGCGTGTCGGGGTCCGCCACGTAGGGGGAGAAGTCGAACGTGAGCGGCACGTCCTCCACCGCCTCGAGCGACGGGAGGGCGAGCCATCTGGGCGGAAGGTCCAGGACCAGGCTCATGACGAAGGCGTCCGAGGAGCCGGCGAGCTGCGTCTGGTGGGCGCCGGCCGTCGTTGGGAAGTTGCCGCTGGACGTCCAGCCCGTCATGTAGACCTTGCCCGCGGGGTCAAGCGCGACGCTGCTCGTGCGGTCGAACTTGCTCCCGCCAAGGAATGTCGAGTGCTCGAGGGCGCACGAGGAGTTCAGCTTGATGAGCAGCCCGTCCAGGGCGCCGTTCTGGACCGGGTCGATCGCCCCATCGGTCGTCGGGAGGTCGGCGCTCGCGGTCTGGCCCACCACGTAGGCGCTCCCACGGGCGTCGACGGCGAGGACGATGCCGTAGTCGTCGAGGCTCCCCCCGATGTAGGTCGAGGAGAGCAGCGTCGTGAGGTTCGCGCTGAGCCGGCTCACGATGATGTCCCTCTCGCCGGTCAGCGTGCGGCAGAACGCCCCCTCGGTCGTGGGGTAGTCGTTGCCGGTGGTGTGCCCCGTGAGGTAGACGGAGCCGTCCGGGCCGAGCGCGACGTCGAGGATGGTGTCCTCGTAGAAGCCCCCGATGTAGGTCGAGCGCAGGACCTCGGAGCCGTCTCCGGACAGCCATAGGGCGTAGCCGTCGAACCGTGCGTTGTAGGACTCGTCGTAGGCGTCCGCGGACACGGGGAATCCCATGCTGCGCGTCGTGCCCGCGACGAGGATATTGCCGTCCTGGCCGAGCGCGATGGCCTCGCCGGCGTCGTAGTTCTCGGCCCCCAGGAAGGTCGAGAAGACCAGCCTGTCCCCCGGGGCGCTCAGCCTCGCGACGAATGCGTCGTACACCCCGCCGTTCCAGCTGCGATCGAGGGCGCCCGCTGTCGTGGGGAACGCCATGCTCCACGTGGTGCCGACCACGCACGCCTCGCCCTTGCCGTCCGCCACGACCTTCCAGCCGCGGTCATCGCTGATGCTCCCGAGGTAGGTCGCGTAGTCCAGCGCGCTCCCGCTCGCGTTGAGCTTGAGGACGAACGCGTCGGTGTTCCCGTTGTAGGTCCGGTCATAGGCGCTCAAGGAGACCGGGAGGTCGGTGCTCCTCGTCTCGCCCGTGAGGTAGACCGCGCCCGAGGGGTCGACGTACATGCCGTAGCAGTAGTCGGTGTCGGAGCCGCCGATGAAGGTACCGTAGAGGACCCTCGAGAGGTCCGAGGTCAATGCGCACACGTACAGGTCCTGGCCGGCCACCTGGTTGTCGTAGGTGATGGGGGTTATGGGAAAGTCCTGGCTCTGCGTGTGGCCCATGGCGTAGACGGTCCCGTCCTTGCCCAGGGCGACTTTGATGCCGTTCTCGACCTCCGTCCCGCCCAGGTAAGTTGAGTGCTCTATGGCGGGATCGATGACCAGGGGAAGCGTCTCGTCGCGCCCCTCGACCTCGAAGCCCACCGCGCACTCGGTGAGGAGGCGGAAGGCGCAGCCCACGGGGTGGCGCACGCCGCCGACCTCCTGGAAGGCCACGGGCGCATGGTCCCTCACCTCGCCCCCGTCCGTCCGTGCGATGAGGTCGCCCGTCGCATCGTCGACCTCGAGTTCCCGCGCCCCCTCGTAGGAGAGCTGGACCCTGGCGAGGTCCGCGTAAGGCTCCAGGAGGACGTCGTACTTGAGCGCCCCGCCCTCGATGCGGTAGACCAGGTCCACGCCTGGCCACAGGCCCCTGTAGGTCACCACGGCGTAGTCGGGCGCCCCCGCGACGTGGCGGGAGGGGTCGTTCCCGACCAGGAGGCTCGTGGTGCTGCCGAGGGGGCGCTCCCCCGAGGGTCGCGCCCCGCTCGCCCCCAGGAACCTCACGCGCAGCTCGGACGCGCCCTGTCCCCCCTCCGGGGCCCCCGTGCGGACCAAGACGCCTTCCCCGTCGAGACGCGCTGTCATCGGACCGCACATCGCCAGGAAGCCGTCCACGCCCCCGGCGGGGCTCGCGCCAAGCCCGATGAAGCGCCCCGTGTAGGGGGAGAGCCGCTCAATGACCTCGGAGGCGCTCGGGTGGGGGGCGGCGTGGCCCATGAGCGGGGCGTCCGAGGCCGTTGTGGCCGGCGGTTGCGCCAGGGCCGTTGACCCAGCGAGGGCGGACATGAGGCACGCGAAAGGCGCGAGGAGGAGGGCGATTGCGATCAGCGGGACCGCCGCGCGCCATCCTCGTTCGCGGGCACGGCCTTCGCGGGTGCCTCCAGGGAACCCCACCAGCGCCGAGCGGCACATCGACGGCACGCCCCCGCCGGCGTCCACGTCCAGTCCAATGCCCCGGCCCATTCCCCGGCCTATTCCCCGGCCCGTCATCTGGCCCAACCCCATCACTCCTCGTACTTGTGCTTGAGCTCCCTGTAGGTATCCTCGGATATCCGTCCCTCGAGGAGCAGGTTCTCCAGCTGCGTCAGCTTCTTGGTGCTTTCCTCCTCTGGAGTCGTCGCGGTCGCGGCCTCCCCGGGGCCCCTGCTCTCCCGCATGAAGGTGCCCACGTTGGTCCTGTCGGAGTTGTACCAATGGCCCTTGATCCTGACCACTGGTGCGCCGTCCGGGAGCTCGCCCCCCTCGCCATCGACGATGGTCCTGGCGAGCTCGGCGATGTCCCACCCGCTCAGCGACGTGGGCAGCCCCTGGGGAAGCTGGGTCAGGGCCCTCATCACCTCACGGACCTCCCGCGTCCGCTCGCGGTCGGCCTCCTCCTCCTCGGTGAGCGGAGCGGCGGGTCCGGCCACCGGCGGGGCTGGCGCCGCCGCGGGGGCGACCGACGCCTCGGAGGCGCGCTGCGCCTCGAGCTGGGCCACCACGTTGGACAGGCTGACGTTGAGGCGCGCCAGGTCGCCCTCCATCGCGATGGGCCTCGCGGGGGTGCCCGCGGGGCCCCCCGCCGAGGACGGCACGGCGGGCGCGAGCGGGACGACCACCGCCTCCTCCTCCCCCTCGGCCTCCTCCACCCATTCCTCCCGGGGCTTCCTCCGGGACCTGCCGATGACTACGACGGCCACCACGACCCCGATGATGGCCAGGACGACCACCGCCAAGGCGATGCCCGCCGACCCCGTGAGGAAGGACGGCTCCTCGGGAGGTGGCGGCGGAGGCACGTACCTCTCCAGCACCGTAAGGTCGAACCAGGCGGAGACCGCGTACTGGCCATCGCTGACGGTGACCGTCACGAGGTGCGACCCCACCGCGAGCGCGTCCGTCGTGAAACTGAGCGAGGACGGGGTGGTGAGCTCCCTCAGCGTCCCGGAGACGTTGGATGTCCATGTCGCGCGGAGCACCTGGCCGAACTCTGCGTCGGGGTCGTAGACACCGATGGCGAAGGTGACGTTCGTCCCCTCCTCGACGATGGTGTGGTTGGCGGGCTCCGTGACGGACAGCATGCTCGGCGGGTCATTGACGTTCTCGACGCGGGCCTCGAGCAGGAGCGTCGCCACGCCGCCGTTCTGGTCGTCGACGGAGACGGTGGCGGTGAAGTTGCCGACCTCCTTGAAGGGGGCCGTCACCCTGACGGAGCCGTTCTGGAAGACCGACACACCGTCCCAGGAGCCCGCTGCGAGCCCGTACCTGAACACGGTGCTCTCCTCGTCCGTCACGTCCAGCTGGAACCACCTCTCCTCGTCCTCGTTCATGACGATGAGCACCGGCGATGGCATGCCGATGAGCCCCGCGACGACGGGTGGGTCGTTGACCTCCTCCACCTGCACCTCGAAGCCCCCCTCCGTCCTCAGCAGCCCGTCGCTCGCGTTGAAGAAGACCGTGTGCTCGGGCATCCATCGGGTGTAGAGCAGCGTGAGGTTCATGCCCTCGACCCTGACGACGTGCGGGTCGTCGCACGAGAGGGTCAGCTGCTCGAACGGCGTGTCCTCATCCTCGATGTAGGGGCCGAGGTCGATGGTCTTCTGCTCGTTCTCCACGAAGAGCTTGGGAGAGACCCCGTGCACGATGGGCGGGTCGTTCCTCTCCTCCACCGTGACCGTGAGCGTCGCGTACGCGCGGCCGTGCGCGTCGGCGACCTCGATGGGGACCGTCACGCTGAAGCCGCCGAGCCGGAAGAGGAACCGGAGCTCCTGGCCCTGCACGGTGCAGTTCCTCTCGCGCACCAGGACGCGCAGCTCCTCGACGGGCGTGTCGATGTCGTGGAGGAAGGGGGTGAGGTTGAGCACGCTCGTCATGTCCTCGATGGCCGTGAACGGCTCGAGCGGGTCGATGGTGGGCAGGTCGTCCACGGGCGTGACGGTGAAGTGCATCGAGGCGGGCGTGCGGAGGAGGCCGTCGGTGACGTTGATGTGCACCGTGTGCTCGAGCATGCCCTCGGGGAACAGGACGGTGAGCTCGAGCCCCCGGGCCGTCGCGTAGGGGTCGGAGACATCGATGCTCAGCTCGGAGGTGTCGTTGTCGTGGTCCACGATGTTGGCGGTGAGGTTGATGGTCCTCGGCTCGTCCTCGACGGCCGTCCACTCGACGGGGATGGTGCACTGCGGGGCGTCGTTGACGGGGTCCACGGTGAAGTTCACCACCCCGAGCGAGTCCATGGAGCCGTCGGTCAGACTGAGCCCCACGCTCGCCGCCAGCACCCCGTTCGGGAAGGTGAAGGTCACGTTGAGCTTGTCGATGGCGGCCACGAAGGGCGAGGTCGAGGTGATGCTCAGGTCGTCGATGGGGGTGTCGGGGTCCGTGACGTTGTCGCGGAACGAGACGTTCAGCGGCACGTCCTCCACGGCGTGCAGCGTGCTCAGCGCGAGCCATGCGGGCGGAAGCCCGAGGCTGACGGAGATGACGAAGGCGTCGATGCCCCCGTTGTGGCTGGTGTCGTAGGAGCCGGTCTTCGTGGGGAAGGACGGGCTGTAGGTGTACCCACAGATGACCACGCCCGTCGCCCCGCGGAGGGCTATCGCCGCCCCTTGCTCCATCTGGGTGCCGCCGAGGTAGGTCGAGAAGAGCAGGGCGCTGCCATCCTTCGCGATCTTGGCGTAGATGGCGTCGTTGTCGCCTGCCCATTGCTTGTACAGCGCGTTGGCGGTGACCGGGTAGTCGTCGCTCATCGACCTGCCGGTGATGTGCGCGTAACCCGCCACGTCGATGGCGATGCCCATCGCCATATCCTCGTCGGAGCCCCCGATGTAGGTCGAGTACCGGAGCGCCGTCAGGTCGGCATCGAGCTTGCACACGAAGATGTCGCGACTGCCGCCGAGGGTGTTGTCGAGCGCGTTGAGCATCGGGAAGTTGTTGCTCTGCGTGTGCCCGCACACGTAGGGCTCACCCTCCGTGTCGATGGTCATCGAGAAGGGCTGGTCATCGGAGGAGCCGCCGATGTAGGTCGCGTGCAGCAGGGAGGCGCCGTCGGCGGAGAGCTCGGCGACGTATACGTCGAGGCCGCCGTTGGGCGAGCGGTCGTAGGCGTCCGCGCTCGCGGTGATCCCGCTCTGGGTCTGGCCGGTCAAGTAGACGTCCCCGCCCGCGGTCACGACCATGCTCTCCGCCGCGTCCATCCCGGCGCCGCCGAGGTGGGTGGCCCACATGAGCTTGTAGTCGCTGGCGTTGAACTTCGTGAGGAACGCGTCATAGTTGCCGCCGAAGGTCTGCTGGTAGGTCCCGGCGGTCGAGGGAATGCCATCCCATGTCGTCCCTGACAAGTAGACGTCGCCCGCGGCGTCCTGTCCCACCCTCCAGCCGCGGTCGCGCCCGCTCCCGCCGAAGTAGGTCGAGAAGACCAGGTCGTCCCCGGCGGCGTTGACCTTCAGCAGGTAGGCCTCGTGGTCGCCGTTGGCCGTGGGGTCGTTGGCGTTCTTGGTCGGGAAGTCCGTGCTCAGGGTCTCCCCCGCCATGAGGACCTCGCCCGAGCCCAGGAGGAACATCCCCATCTGCCAGTCATCGCCCGAGCCCCCGATGAAGGTCGAGGAGAGCAGGTCCGAGCCGTCCGGTTTGAGCTTGAGCAGGAACGCGTCGGCGTCGCCATTCCATGTGCTGTCGTAGGCACCAGGCATTATCGGGAACCCGGAGCTGGATGTGTAGCCCACCACGTAGACGTTCCCGGCCGAGTCCACTCTCAGGTCCCTCCCCAACTCATCTTCCGACGAGCCCACGAAGGTCCCGAAATTGAGGCTCGGGTCTATCGTGAGCGGGAGGGTGGGGTCGCGGCCCCGCACGTGGAACCCGACGCGGTCGCCGTCGAGGGCCGCGAAGCCGCACCCGACGGCATCGCGGCCGGCGCGCCCCTCCTGGAACGCGACGGGGGCCGAGTCCCTGACCTCGCCCGCAGCGGTCCGGAGCACGAGGTCGCCGGTGAGGGGGTCGACGCACAGGCCATCGACGCCATCGAAGGCGAAGCGCACCGCGTCGGGGTCGGCGCGGGGCGCGACGAGGATATCGTACTTGAGCCGTCCGCCCATCAGCGTGAACGCTATGTCGATGCCGTCGTAGGGCTCGTAGTAGACGACGCTCCTGAAGTCGGGAGCCCCATGGACCCAAGACGCCGGGTCGTCCCCGAGCAGGAAGCTGGTGCGGTGTCCCAGCGGACCCGAGCCCGACGGGGCGACGGACCGCGCGCCGTCGAAGGACATGGTATAAACCGCGCGCGGGTCGCCAGGCGACGCCCCGCCGACGGAGTAGGTGACGCCCTTGGCATCGAATCGCGCGCACATGCCGGAGCCCATGGCGCAGTAGACGGCTCCCCCCTCCTCGGCCGGTCCCGCGACCTCGATGAGATGGGATGTCAGGGAGCCGAGCGCGGCGCCGTCCAGCGCGGGCAGGGCGGGGGCCGGGGTGTCTCCAGGCACCGCGCCCGTGTCGATGTATGTAAGGCCATCGGGGTCAAGGTGCAATGCCATCGGGGCCCACGGCGCCATCAAGACAGAGGCCGTGACCAGGAGCAGAGCCCTATAAGTCCACACTTGTACACCCCAGACGACTGGCCATGACATTGGCCGAGGGTATTATTATCCTTTCTGAGTGCGTTAGGCCTGGAGGCGGGAGCGCGCGAACGTGGAAATCGTCGTTTGGGACGATGGGTCCCAGCCCGATGGAGATGCGACGCCATCCGCGCGGTCGTCGACCGCTCCCGGCATATCGGGCGGGGCAGGCCAGGGGGGTGGGCGCGGCGCGCCGGGTTGCGAGGGACGGGGGCGCTAGAGCTTGTGGAGCAGGAGCGACGCTACCGCTGCGATGCCCTTGGTGGGGCGCGGCGCCCTGCTTGCGATGAAGGACACGACCGCCTCATGGTGCATGTTGATGTAGGCGCCGATGAGGATGGTGAGCACCGAGGCGACGACTATGACGGGGTACAGGAAGTCGGATGTGACCCCCGTCGCGTGCCCCTGCCTGGCGATGATGTAGGAGAACTCCCCCATCGCCACCATCGCGAGCCCCACCCTGAGAGCGGTCCTCCTGTCCACGCCGAAGATGCGCCCCCCGAGGTACGCGAGGGCCGGCTTCGCGGCGACGAACGCCACGGCGATGACCGTGATGGGCAGCCAATGCTCGACGACGACGCTCGGGTCGACCAGCATCCCGATGCTGACGAAGAAGATGGCCGAGAACGCGTCCTTGACGGGCCACACCTCCTTCTCGAACCGCGCCCTGTCGGGGCACCCGCCCAGGACGGCCCCGGCGACGAAGGCGCCTATCGCCATCGAGAACCCGACGAGGTGGGCGAGGAGCGCGAAGCCGAAGCAGAGCCCCAGCGCCGTGAGGAGGTAGACCTCCCGGGACCCTGACGACGAGGCATGTGCCGCCAGCCGGGGCGCGACCAGGTAGGCGCAGGCGATGAAGAGGCCGACGAAGACCGCGATGTTGGCGAGCGTGATGGCCAGGCCCAGGAGCCTGAGCTCGCCCGTGACGGCGATGCCGGTCATGGTCGTGAGGAGGAACACCGCCACGAGGTCCTCGATGACGAGGATCCCCGCGACTATCTGGCTTCCCCTCTCGCCCTGGGCGCGCCTCTCCAGGATGCCCTTGGTCACGACCGCGGTGCTGCTCATGGCGACCATCGCGCCGAGGAAGAGCGAGTCCATCCGGGACCAGCCGAAGGCCAGCCCGGTGGCGAGGCCGATGACGATCATCCCGGCGATGGCGAACACGCCCGTGAAGGAGGAGACGAGCCCGGTGCTCCGCAGCCTCCCGAGGTTGAAGGTCAGCCCCACGGAGAACATGATGACGACGATGGCGAGCTCGGTCGTGACGTCGATGAGCCGCACTTCCCCGATGGCGAGCATCCGTGGCACGTAGGGTCCGATGAGCGCGCCCGCGATGATGTATCCGATGACCATGGGCTGCCGCGTCCTGCGGAAGAGGACGAGGACGAGCGCGACCGCGGCTATCGTGACGGGGATGTCTACGAGTAGGGCAGCCTCGGCACCGGCCATCGCACGGGCCAAGGCCGGTGACGGTATATCATACTAGCCACCCCATCCTCACCCGTAATTCTCATGGACGGGAGGGAATCATCGCCCTTGGGACGGCCCCGTGCGCTGCATGGCCGCGTCCAGCGGTCCATCGCCGGCGCGCGCCTGGCGCGCGCCTGGCGCGCGCGGGCCATTGTCATCGCCCGTGGCCCCTCGCGGCTCCGGCCCTATCCGTGCTCGTGCCTGTGGTGCGTGTCCGGCCAGTGCGGGTGGTCGTGGACGACGCGCTCGTGGGAGTGCTCGTGCGTGTGCGGCTCCGGGGTCCCCGCCGGGTGCTCGTGGCCGTGGTGGAGGTCGCCGTGCACGTGCTCGTGCGCGTGCACCGTGCCCTCGTGCGCGTGCGCGTGCGAGTGCCGCTCTAGCACGATGAGGGCCGTCCCCGCGGCCATAATCGCGGCGGCGGGCAGCATGGCCCATCCGAGGTGCTCCCGCAGCACCACGAGCGACACGCCCGCGCCCACGAAGGGCGCCATGCTGAAGAACGCGCCCGTCCTCGACGCGCCCATCGCGCGCAGGGCGCGCACGAACAGGACCAGGCTCAGGCCGTAGCTCAGCGCGCCCAGGAGCAGCGCGTAGGCCGTCCCGGTCGCGGACGGCACGCCCCCGCCCGCGACCGCGAGCCCGAGCGCGAGCGAGGCCGACCCCGCGACGAGGCCCTTGACCATCGATATCTGCACGGGGTCGCGGTCCGAGATGCGGCGCGTGAGGTTGTTGTCCACGCCCCAGCCCACGCCTGCCACCACCAGCAGGGCCGGGCCGGCGAGGCTGAAGGACCCCGACCCGGGGTCCCAGCTCAGCAGCACGCCCCCCGCGGTCATGAACGCGAGCGCGGCCCAGAGGCGGGGCCCGGTGTGCTCGGCGAACACGAGGGCCGCGATGAGGGCCGTGGCCACGCCCTCGAGGTTGAGCAGCAGCGACGCCGTGAAGCCGGTCGTCCTCTCGAGGCCCGCCATGAGGGCGATTGGCGCGATTATCCCACCGGACACGGTCGCGCCCGCGAGCCACGGGACGTCCGCGCGGCGCAATCGGGCGCCGCTATCGCCGGTGCCGCCCCCCGCACCGCCGTCGCGGCGTGCGGGGCGGGCGGCCAGCATCGCCACCCGCACCACGGCCATGCCCGCGAAGGCGCCGAGGTACAGCACGCCGGCGAGCGCCACCGGGCCCATCTCGCCCACGAGGAGCTTGGCGAGCGGCGGGCTCGCCCCGAACAGCGCCATCGAGGCGAGGATGGTGGCCAGCGGGCGGGTCGCGCCGGGGGGTCTGCCCATCGGGGAGCGGCAGCGCTCGCCGTGTTATTCTGCCTTTCCCCGCCGCCCCGCGGTGGTGGGGAGCTAGGTAGATATAAGTCCGAAGCCCAATCCGAGGCGCCGCCGCCCACTGGGTGGGGGGACCAGCATCCCCAGTGCCCGCAGGGGGCGGAGGCCGGCAGGGTCGAGGTCATGGTCCGGGTCGTGCACATCACGCCGTTCTACCCCCCGCACGTCGGAGGGCTCGAGAACCATGTCCGCGAGCTCACCGATGAGCTCGCGCGGCGCGGTATGGCCATCGAAGTCCTCACCTCCTCCATCGGTGATGGCCCGCGGGCCGGACGCGACGCCCTCCCGCCCAGCGTGCGGCTGTGCCGCATGCGCTCGTTCGAGCTGGGGAACGACGCAATCTTCCCGTCGCTGCTCAGGAGGTGCATCGGGCGTCTGGGCAACACCGACATCCTCCACATCCACGGGCACATGTTCTACAGCACGACGGTGGGCTCGTTGGTCAGCTACCTCAGCGATGTCCCCAGCGTGCTCACGTTCCATGGCGACTTCGACAAGCCCACTGCCGTTGGCCGGCTCATCAAGCGCATCAGGGCTGCGACGCAGGGGGCGTTCATACTGCGCGCGCTCGAACGCGTCATAGCCCTGACCGCGGACGACCGTGACCTGCTCGTCCGGTGGGGCGTCGAGGCCGAGCGCATCACCATAATCCCCAACGGCATCCCCCTCGGGACCTTCCGTCGCGCCACCGAGGATGCGCGGAGCGACCTCCGGGGGAGGCTCGGCCTGGAAGCGGGCGCGTCGCCCTTCCTCTTCGTCGGCAGGCTCGTGGACCAGAAGGGGGTGCCATACCTCCTCGACGCCATCCACCTCGTGGCACGCGAGCACCCTGCGGCCCGGTTCGTCATCGTCGGGGACGGCCCGATGATGGGGCCGTCCATGCGCAGGTGCGCCAAGCTCGGTCTGGAGCGGAGCGTCACGTTCGCCGGGAGGCTCCCACTCGAGGACCTCGTGACCGCCTACAGCATCGCGACAGCCGTGGTCGCGCCATCGTTGTGGGAGGGGATGCCCCTCGTGGTGATGGAGGCCAACGCGTGCGGCGCACCGGTCATCGGCTCGGACATACCCGGCATCAGGAGCCTCGTCGATGATGGCAGGACAGGGCTGCTCGTGCCCCCGCGCCGCCCCGACGAGCTCGCCCGCGCGATCTCCTCGGTCATCGAGGGCCCCGGCAAGGCCCGCCAGATGTCCGCGGCGGCCATCGACAGGGCGCGACGGGAGTTCGACCTGACGAGGCAGGTCGACCGGACTGTCGAGGTGTACGAGCGGCTCGCGGGCCCGCTGCGGTGAGGGGGCGGCACCGTGCCCTGGTGGCCGCGGCGGGGCCGCGGTGCCCTTGGCCGCAATGTTATTAATCCAGACGCCGTGTGGCCGTGCCGACATGCCGCGCCATGCGCGGCGTTGGGCACGGTCCGCGAGGGGTCCGGTCGTCCATGAAGGTCGCAATCCTCTATACCGGGCAGGCGAACGCCAACGCGGTCAGGCCACGCGAGCTCGAGCGGTTCCTCACCGCACGCGGCCACGAGGTCCACCTTGTCGACCTCGAGATGTTCCCCTACCGCCGGTTGCTGCGCGTCAAGGAGCCGTTCCAGGTCGCGCTCCGGAGGGCCGGCGTCGGGGGGCCAGAGGAGCTGCTGCGGCCCATGCGCGAGTGGGCGGACATCATATGGCGCAAGGTGCTGGAGGGCAGGCACTACGAGGCCGTCGTGTGCGAGTCGTTCCCGCACGCGCTCGTGCTCGCCCACGACATGGGCGCGGTCACGCTGTTCGACTGCCCCACGCCGCCCGTGTGCGAGCTCATGTACTCGGGCGAGCACCCGCCCGAGACCATCGAGCGGCTGCGCGAGGTCGAGCGCCTCATCTACGGGGCGTGCACCTACGTCACGTTCCACTGGCGGAGCTACGTCGACCACGTGCGCGAGCACGTGTACGACGGGCCCAACCTCACCGTCCTCGACTGGGGGTGCCACCCCTCCTCCCGGCGGGCCAGCTTCGCGACCCCGCCCCGCACGGTGTACCTTGGCTTCCTGGGCGGTTACTGGGTCGACCTTCCACTGCTCTCCTCCCTTGCGCGGTCGGGGGCGACGCACGTCGACGTGTGGGGGTCGCCCGCGCCCGCGGGGCGGTGGGGACTCGACTACCATGGGTACGCCCCCAACACCGGCGTCCTGGCCCGCTACCAGCTGGGGCTCGTCACCTGCTCGAAGGACCCGCTGCGGTGCGCGGGCTTCTCGGCCAAGCATCTCGAGTACATCGCCCACGGGCTGCCCGTGCTCGCCCCAAGATGGCGCACGGGGCTCGAGCTCATCCGTGGGACGGTCACCTACGACGAGGGGGACTTCCAGGAGGCAGTGGCCGCGCTCTCGGACGAGGGCGAGTGGCGCAGGAGGAGCGACGAGGCCTACCGCCAGGCCAAGGAGCTGGACTGGGACGTGACGCTCCGCCCCCTCGAGAGGATGCTGCGGTGAGAGCCGGCGCATGGGCGTGTGGGCCCCCAGCGTTGGTGCCTGCGGCCGGGGGTCACCCCGGCCGTAAGTATTTTATCCCCGCACCAGGGTGTTTCGCCCAGGGCCGGGAAGGGGGCTGCCGCTCCCGAGGTCGCGCCACACAAGGTCGCATGCCACGAGGGCGGCATTGGCCTGCGGCACGGCGCGCACCTGCATCGGACCTGGAGCGCCGGGCCCCGGTCCCCGGACGGTGGGGTCAGGGCTTGGGCGCAGGGGTTGTCGCGGTCATCGTGAACTGGAACGGCTCGAGGAGCACGATCGAGTGCCTGGAATCGCTCCTGCGCGAGGGGCGTCCGGACCTCGGGGTCGTCGTCGTCGACAACGGCTCGGACGACGGTTCGGTGGATGCGATCAGGCGGTTCTGCACGGATGGGCACGGCGGGGGCCTGCCGTTCGTCGAGCCCTCACCGGGCGGGCGCGCCGACCCCGTCGACGGGCACGCCATCATCCTGCTCAGGAGCGCCACGAACCTCGGTTACACGGGCGGCAACAACCTTGGCATGAGGTACGCGATGGAGGCGATGCGGCCCCGCTACGTCCTGCTGCTCAACAACGATGTGGTCGTCGCCCCGGGCTTCATCGAGACGATGCTCGCGTCCGCGGAGGCCGCGACCGGGGTGGGCATGTGGCAGCCCAAGGTGCTCATGATGCGAAGGCCGGGGACCGTCTCGGGCATCGGCATCGGCATCCGCCCCGACGGGCAGACGTTCATGATCGGCTACGGGGAGCCCGACGACGGGCGCCATGACATGCCGCGCGAGGTCTTCGCGGTGTACGGGTGCGCGGTGCTCTGCAACGTGCGGATGCTCGAGCAGGTCGGCCTGTTCGAGGAGGGGTTCTTCGCCTACTACGAGGACGTGGAGCTCTCGTGGAGGGCTTTGCTCCACGGCTGGAGGTGCATGTACGTCCCCACCGCCAGGGTCCACCACTGGGAGGGCGCGTCCGGAGCGCCATTCAAGGGCGTGCTCAATTTGCGCAACGGCGTCTACTGCTACCTGAAGCACGCGCCCGCGGACCTGCTCGTCCGCATGCTGCTGCGCGCCGGTTTCGATGTCGCGAGGTTCATGGTCACCTCGACCGGCGAGGAGAGGCTGACGTGCCTGCGGCTCGCGAGGAGGTTCGGGCTCTTCGGGAAGGTTCCCGAGATGTTGCGGTGCAGGAGGGCCCTGAAGGTGCGCCGCCTCGAGAGCCTTTCCGAGCTCCGGGGGATGATGGAGCCGGTGCCCGGGGCGCGTCAGGGCCTCCCCGCGACGAGGCAGACGTCGCTCACCAGCGCGGAAAGCGCCGCAGCCCGGGGGGTGGAGAATGCTCGAGAGGATGCGTAGGCGGCAGAGCGGGCGCGACCAGGGGCCGACCGCGGGCCAGGGCCCCACCGTGGACGAGGCCGGCTCCGTTCCCGCGCGGTTCGCGGAGCTGTACTACTCGTCGGGGGAGGCCACCTGGAGGAGCACGACGTGGCTCGGGGTGAGGACGTACAAGTGTCCCCTTGACCTGTGGACGTACCAGGAGCTCATCCACAGGCTCCGCCCGGACCTCATCGTGGAGACCGGCACGGCCGACGGGGGCAGCGCCCTTTTCATGGCCACCATGTGCGAGCTCGTCGGGAGCGGGCAGGTGGTCACGATCGATATCGCGAGGGCGAGCGCGGCGCCGTCCCACCGGCTCCTCCGCTACATCGTCGGTCCCTCGACCGCGCCCGCAACCGTCGAGCTCGTGCGCGACATCGCGGGGGGAAAACGGGTGGTCATGGTCGTCCTCGACTCGGACCACCACAGGGGCCACGTGCTCGAGGAGATGAGGCTCTACGGCCCCCTGGTCACGAGGGGCAGCTACCTCATCGTGGAGGACACCTGCCTGAACGGCAACCCCGTGGAGGTCGGCTTCGGACCCGGTCCCATGGAGGCGGTGGAGGAGTTCCTGAGGGAGGATAGGAGGTTCACCGTCGACCGCGGCCTGGAGAGGTTCATGATGACGTTCAACCCGAGGGGCTACCTGAGGAGGACGGGGTGACACGGGATGCGGCCATGCTGGCGGGCGACCGGACGGGCGGCGCGTGGGCTCGAGGTGATGGCTTGCGCCCGTCGGTGAGGGGGTTCGTGGAGAGGTGCGCCGACTCGCTCCCCCTTGCCGGGCCTGTGCTCGAGTTCGGCTCCTTCCAGGTGCACGGGCCAGGGCAGGAGGGCCTTGCAGACCTGAGGCCCCTTCTCGCGGACAGGGAATACCTCGGGGTCGACCTGAGGAGGGGGCCGGGGGTCGACGTCGTGATGGACCTCCACAACGCCGGGGTGAGGACCTGCTCCATCGGCACCGTGCTGCTCATCGACACCCTCGAGCATGTGGAGTACCCGCACAGGGCCCTCGAGGAGGTGCATCGTGTCCTCTCGCCGCAGGGGGCCGTCATCCTCACGTCCGTCATGGGCTTCCCCATCCATGAGCACCCCGACGACTTCTGGAGATTCACGCCACAGGGGCTCATGAGCCTCATGCGGCCGTTCGCGTACGCGATGGTGGATTCGCTGGGCGCGCCCTCCTTCCCCCATACGGTGGTGGGCATCGGCCTCAAGCGCACGATGCCTGACGAGGCGAGGGCCGCGCTCGAGGGCATGTGCCGTGCGTGGAGGCGGGAGTGGGACGGCGATGGGGGCGGCGCCGACCGCTCCATCATGGCGCGGCTGATGCCGCCACTTGTGCACGAGCTGCGCGGGAGGGTGCGCAGATGAGCCACCCGCTACGGACGCTCCACGACGCCTGGCCCGGTCGCCCTTGCGCCTCGCGGCTGCGTCGCGAGCGGTCCGGCATCACGAACATGGACAGGATGCTGGACCTGGCCCGCTCCTTCGACCGCCGGGGCGTCCCCATCGCCCCTCTCCTTGGGGGCGGCGAGGTGGCGGCCCCCGCGGGCGCGGCCGAGCGGCGCCGCAGGACCGGCGGAGCCCAAGACCAGGACGTATGGCCAGACAGTGCCGGGGCCTCCCGGCCCCGAGCGGGGTCACCGCGGCTGGACCGTTAGGACATGGCCGGGCGAGGGGAGGAGTTATCAATGTCGGGCCTTCATTACCCGCCGTGGACGGGCGCGGGGCAACCCGATGCGCGCCCGGAGGTACGCGGAATGAGGCGACCGCGCGACGGTGGTGCTTGCGGGTCCTGGGTGACCCCTCACGGTGGTGGGGCCGCGTGAGACGGCCCCCTCCCGCGCTGTGGCTGCTGCTCGCGCCCACGGCGACGGTCCTGCTGAGGCTGCCCTTCGTGCTCACGCGCGCGGGGCTCTACGGCTCGGACACGTACCTGCATCTCAGGCTCGCCAGGGGCTGGACGGCCGCATCGGCGTGGCCCGCTTTGCTCGCGGACCATTCGAGCAGGTACCTGGACTACGAGGCATGGCCGGGCGCGCACGCGCTCGCCGCGTCAGCGGCGGAGCTGGGGGCTGACCCGTTCTTGCTCATGAGGTGGGTGCCGCTGCTCGCGCTGTTCGTGCTCGTCCTGGCAATCGTCCTCGTCATCGCGAGGAAGGCGGGGCCGCACGTCGCCGTCGCGGGGGGGCTGCTGCTCGGACTGGCGGACCACCTGTTCTTCCAGACGCAATGGTACACCCCCGAGCTCGTGTGCCTGCCCCTCCTGGGCGTGCTGCTCCTCAACGAGCTGGTGGTGCGGCGGCGCGCGCTGTCGATGCTCGTGCTCACCGCGTTGCTCCTCACACACCACCTGAGCTTCGTGGTGGGGTTGCTGATGTACATGCTCCTGACGCTGCGCGAGCCGCGCCGGTCGTTCCTCCCGTCGGTGGCCTACCTGGTCGCGGCGTCCGCGGTCTTCTGGGGGACGATGCCCGCGTGGGTGGGCAGCGTCAACGACCTGCAGGGGGCCGCGTGGGGGCTGGACCCGGGCATCCTCATGGCCGCGGTGGTGCTGGGACTGCTGGCGGGTCGGTTGGCGCTCGACGCCGTCGTCGGCCGGCTTGCGGACCGCCTCGGGGGACGCCCTCTGCCGGAGCTCCTGCCGGCCGCATGGCGGCGCGCGAGCCTCATCGCGCTCGCCTTCGCCCTGGCGGTCGTCGCCACCGCGCTTCTGACCATCTACAGGCCCTCGGAGGGCAACGAGGGCATCGGCGCGCAGCCCTCGAAGTTGCTCATGCTCGCGGGGGGCGCGCTGTTCGTGGGCCTCGTTGGCGCGGACCGATGCGGGCTGCGCATCGGTTCCACGCTCGTGGCGCTGGGCCTGCTTCTACTGCTAAATCCCTTGCTCTTCGGTGCCGTGGAGGTGGGCATCCGGCTCCTCGAGTTCATCTACCTCCCCGGGCTCCTCGTGCTCGCAATGGGCGCGCACGCGCTGCGCGAGCTGCGCCCGCGGCGCGCAGCCGCGGTCCTGCTGGCGCTGCTGCTCGTCTCTCCCGTGCTGCTCGCGGACGACGCCGTGCGGTACCGAAGCGAGGGCGCGCAGAGGTTCCTGTTCTCCGACACCGACCTCGACTTCGCGCGCGAGGTGCTCTCGCTCACACCGGACGACGCGACCCTGCTCGCGCCGTTCGGCATGTCGGCCATGCTCGAGGGCATGGCCGACCGCAACGCGAGCACCTGGTCGATAGGCAGGGCACTGAACGCCCGTAGCTACGGTGCCATAGGAGGCGACCTCGTCTGGCTGGCCGACTCCACCTACCATCCCATCTACCTCGTGCACTCCTCGGACAGGGTCCGGTACATAGAGGAGGCCGGTGACCGCGTCACTCGGCAGGACGTGGAGGCCCTCGGGGCCTCCATCGGTGACCTCCCCAGCGTGCTTCTGCCCGTCGTCACGGTCGGTCCCCACTCGCTCTACAGGGTCCCGCGCACCGTGCCGTGACGTCGGACGCCCGCGGGCGTGGCACCTCACGCACTATTGGACGCCGTTGAAGAGCTCCACGTAGCGCGGTGCGACCCTGTCCCACGTGAGGCCGCGCGCGAGGGCGCGCTGCCCCGCGACGACGGCGTCCGCGTCGGTCCGTCCTCCCGCGACGCGCACGACGGCGTCGCGCACGGCGGCAGCGGACGGCTCCACGATGTTGGCCGCGAGCGCGCCGCCCATGTGCTCGGCGGGCCCCATGTGGCTCGACACGATGACCGGGCCTTCGGCGATGGCGAGGGCCTCGAGCACGGCCACGGGGAAGTTGTCGTAGCGCGAGGGGTACACGACCATGTCCGCGGACCGGATGCTCGAGTAGAGCTCCCCGATGGGGATGTGGCCGAAGAGGTGGACGTGGTCGCCGAGGCCCGCCCCCGCGGCCCTCCTCGCGAGGGCGCGCGCGAGCGGTCCCCTGCCGGCGATGTGGAGGTGGGCGCGCCCCCTCAGGTCGGCAGGAAGCGCGGCCATGGCGTCGACGAGCAGGTCCACGCCCTTCTCGTGCGAGAGCCGGCCATGGAAGAACACGCTCGGCTCGCCCTCGAGCTCCACGCGCGGGGGCGGGTTGTCCAGGAGCGCGGAATCGATGCCGTTGGGCACGATGGCCGTTCGGGGCCGGAAGGCGTACCGGGCGCGCAAGATGCGCTCGAGGTACCTCGAGTGGAGCACGACCAGCTCGGGCCAGTTGACCATCCAGGGCGCCATCGCGGCCGAGGGCACGGTGAAGAGGGCCAACCCCGGCTCGCGGCTCCTGATGTGGTTCCAGAGGTCCTCCCGCACATCGCCGTGGAAGTCGCAAGCGAGCCTTGCCCGCAGCCGCCTGAGCCGCATCATCATGCGGGGATAGGGGCCAAGCCCCAGCACGAGGTTGAGGGGGTAGTAGAACAGCGCGTCCCTGACGTGGTCGCGGGCCTCCGCGGGCTGGATGGCCACGTCCCTGTAGGTCGCCACCATCGCGGGGTCGTCCGTGAGGAGGAGCAGCTCGGCCTCGAGCGCGTTCTTGGCCCCGTAGAGGTGCCGCCACACGCAGTGGGCGACCTTCTCAGGGGATGACGACATCCCACCCGGCAGGTAGAAGACCAGTGTCTTCATCGGACGGCACGGACCCCCATTGGACACCAATGTGGGCGCCCGTAGTTAATCCTTAAGGTTCCAGGATGCCTGCAGGGGGCGACGCGCCCCCCACCCGTCGCGGACGGGACCGGTGGCGTCAGGGCGAGGCGCGGGACCCCCTGGAGGCGATGCGTCGTGGGCATGGTCGAGGGCGACGGCGGGGGGCGCTCCGAGAATCTGGAGGCGGCGGGGCTGTTCTCCCGTCGGCTGGCCCTCATCCTGGCCGTCAACGTCGTGGGCTCGGTCGCGGCCATCCTGGTCCTGCCGATGCTCACGCGGTCGATGCCCGCGTCCGATTTCGGCGTCTACGCCCAGGTGACGGTCACGGTCATCCTCGCGCCCCTCCTGCTGGGGCTGGGCCTGCCCTGGGCCATGGTGCGGTTCCTCGCCGCCGAGGACCGCGAGGAGCGCGTCTCCGAGGGCCTGTCGTCCGTGCTCGCGGTGGTGCTGGCAGTGTCAATGGCCGCCGCGGCCGCGCTAGCCGCCCTCGCGCCGCAGGTGGGGGTGTGGCTGTTCGGGGGTCGCGAGGACATCATCCGTCTGACCGCGGTGATCGTGCCCCTCGAGTGCGCTAGCTCCGTGCTCTACAACTACCTGCGGGCCTTCCAGCGCATCCGGCTGTACTCGGGCTTCATCCTGCTGCAGACGCTCCTCCTGCTCGGCCTCATCGCCGTGACCGTCGTCATGGACATGGGCCTCGTGGGGGCGGTGCTCTCCCTGCTCACCGCCCGTGCGGTGACGGTGGCCGCGATGGCCTTCGCGGTGGTCCGCGAATCTCCGCTGAGGCGGCCCGACCTCAGCATGCTCCGGCGGTTCCTCCGGTTCGGTGCGCCGATGGTCCCGTTTGACCTCTCCGAGTGGGCGATTTCCTCGGTCGACAGGTACCTCATCGGCATCATCGCGGGCATCGCCTGGGTGGGGTACTACGGTCCCGCCTACGCGCTGGGCAGCATCATGCTGCTGCTCGTGGTCCCGCTGAGGTTCCTGCTGCCCGCGGCGCTCGCCGAGATGTACGACCGCGGCAGGGTCGGTCGTGCACGCGCGTTCCTGCGCCACGCCATGAAGTGCTTCCTGGTGCTCTCCATCCCTTCTGCGGTGGGCCTTGGGCTGCTCGGGCGGCCGCTGCTGTTGCTGCTCACGACCGAGGAGATCGCTCGCGAGGGGAGCGTCGTGGTGCCCGTGGCGGCGATGGCGATGGTGCTATGCGGCGTGCAGGCAATCCTGAGCCAGGTGCTCCTGCTCCAGGGGCGGACGCGCGCGCTCGGCGCCGTGATGGCTGCCGCGGCCGCGCTCAACGTCGCCCTGAACGTCGTGGCCGTCCCGAGGCTCTCCATACTCGGCGCGGCCCTCGCCACCCTCGCGGCCTACCTGTTCGCCATGCTCGCGACGGGCGTCCTCGCGCGCGGGGAGCCGCGGCTTAAGCTCGACGTCGCCGCGGTGGGGAAGAGCGCCGTCGGGACCCTGGCGATGGTGGCCGCGGTCGTCGCGATGGGCCGGTGGTGGGAGGCACCGGTGCCAGTGTGGACAGTGGGCGCGGCCCTCGCGGGCGCGGGGGTGTTCGCCGCCGCGACGCTGCTCCTGCGCACGTTCTCGGAGGAGGAGCGCGAGTTCCTGCTGGCGCTCCTCGGCAGGGGTCGGTCGTAGGACACGGGCAGGGTGCTGGGGGGCGAAGGGGGGCCGCGCTGCCGCCTCACACCCTCTGCATGGTCACGAACATATGGTCCCCGAGGCGCCGCAGGGGCGCGACGTCGCGCGCGGCCGCCATGTCGAGGAACCGTGGGAACCTGGAGGCAACGCCCTCAAGGTAGGGCGGGGGCAGGAGGCCGTATCCCCTCACCGACGTGACCCTGAACGAGGGCGCGAACGCGCGCTCGAGCGCGCGCAGCGAGTGGTAGCTCACATCGAACGGCCGGCCCGCTACGGGCGCGCGCTGCGGCCTGAGGCGCCGCAGCGCCTTGCCCGGCCTGAGCGTGGCCGCGTAGACGGCCATCTCCCACAGGCACGCGGGGCCCATCACGCTCGCCAAGAGCCGCGCCCCCGGCCTCAGCAGCCGACCGAGCGCCGCGGCCACCGGCGCGAGGTCCCCCTCGCAGTTGAGCGCGCCGAAGGAGGAGTACGCCCCGTCGAGCGCGCCCTCTCCGAGCCCGTCCGCGAGCCCCCCGAGGTCCCGCGCCGCCATCACGCGCCCCTCCACGAGGCCGCCGACGCCGGCCGCGTCGGCCCTGGCGAGCGTCGCCTCCACCATCTCGGGCATGACGTCCACGGCGACGACGCGCACGCCGCGCCTCGCCAGCGCGACCGCCTCCACGCCGGTGCCGCAGCCGACATCCAGCACGCGCTGGCCCTCGGCGAAGGCCGCGTGGAGCCCGCGCTCCGATATCTCGCGGTAGCGGGCGAAGAGCGGCCCCGTGGTGCCGCGGTCGTACCTCTGCGCGACGCCCTCCACCGCGGTCATGGCCCTCCCCAGGCCCCCCGCTCCCCCGCAAGGAGGATGGACACCGCGCGGCACGCCCGGTCGTAGAGCCGCATCGCGGCGGAGCCCGGCCCCGCGACCCTCCGTCGCAGCATCATGGACGTCCTCATCCGGAGGATGGTCCACCTGTAGAACAGCCGCGGGTACCGGTTCTTGAACATCAGCTGCACGTCCACGCTCTGCCTCCAGGCGGACGCCGTGAGGTCGCGCTCGACGTCCGAGTACAGGCGCGTGCCCTTGATGGGGTAGGCGACGGTCGTCGAGAAGCTATCGGGCGCCATCTCGAGGAGCAGCGCGATGGTGGCCTCGACGTCCCGCTGGGTCTCGCCGGGGTATCCCAGCATGATGAACCAGTGCTGGTCGATGCCGGCGCTCCTCGTGGCCGCGCTCGCGCGGCGCAGCCCCTCGACCGTGGTCCGCTTGTCCATGGCGTCCAGCACGCACTGGCTGCCCGACTCCACGCCGTAGTAGACCTGGCGGAAGCCCGCCGCCCTCATCGCCGACAGGACCTCGTCGTCCATCAGGTCGGCGCGGCACAGCGCGTGGTACCCCATGCCCAGGTCCGCGCCCCTGATGGCCTCGCACAGCGAGAGGATCCATTCCCTGTCGATGGCGAGGATGTCGTCGGTGAACCAGACGCGGTCGGGGCGGTAGGTCGCCCCGAGCGAGGCGAGCTCCTCCACCACGGCGGCCACGGACCTCGCCCTGTAGAGGGGACCGAAGATGGGCCGCGAGCAGAAGTTGCACCCGTAGGGGCACCCTCGCGAGGCGGTCATGGAGGTCGAGAAGTCACCGTGGCGGGACCTCCACGCGCGCTCGTACCGCGCCATGTCCACGAGGTGCCGCGCGGGAGGGGGGAGCGCGTCCAGGTCCTGCACGCGGGGCCGCGCGGCCGTGCGCGCCAGCCTGCCATCCCGCAGCAGCGCGAGGCCCGCGACGCCCCTCCACTCCCGCCCCTCCGCGACGGCGGAGACGACCTCAAGCATCGTGAGCTCGCCCTCCCCGAGCACGACCGCGTCGAAGTGCGCGAGGTAGGCCTCGGGCTCGACGTTCGCGTCGGGCCCGCCCGCGATGGCGACGAGGTCGCGCGAGCGCGCTGCGTCCCCCATCGCGGACGCGTTGGCCTTGCTGAGGAACGTGGTGTACACCCCCACGATCCCGGGCCGCCACGATTCCATGACGGGCGCGAGCGCCCCCGCAGAGGGCTCGAAGGTCGCGTCGAAGAACCTCACCTCGTGCCCCGCCTGGATGAGGGAGGAGGCGACGTAGAGCGTGCCCAGGGGGGGATAGAGGTGCATGAACCGCATCTCGTGCCTGTCCTCTCGCAGCACGTATGGGTTGGCGAGCAGGACCCTCACGACGGCATCACCCCGTCCCGGTGGCGTCGCCGCCGTCGCAGTCCACGCCACCGTCCCGGGGCAGGTCGTACAGGCCGTAGGGGTGCTTGATGCGCTCGAAGTAGGTCGCGCGCTCGAGCACGTCGGGCCGCCTGCTCAGGTACATCCTTACGGCGCGGTCGTAGCCGAACAGCGCCCCCCGCAGCAGCCGCTCGGCCGCGCCCTCGGGCGCGCCTCGACCGTGCGCGCGGGGCCGTCGCGCGTCCGGGTCCGCCGCGTGGCCGTCGTACGCCTGGGGGAACACCTCCCGCATCCATGCGTTGTCCCCGATGAGCTCGCGGTAGCGCCCTGCCCCCTGCAGGACCTCGCAGGCGTAAAGCTCGTAGGCCATCTGCTCGTCGCGCCGCCGGAAGGGGCGCGTCTCGCGGTCCTCCCAGACGATGTTCAGGCACATGAAGATGGGGAGCTTGTACTGGTCGGTGGGCCTGAAGCCGATGGCGGCGCCGTGCCTGAGCGCGTAGGTGCGGTTGAGCACGGTGCTCGCGGCGATGGTCGTGTACTTGCGGCCGTCGTCGACGACCAGGTTGAGGTCCAGGTCGTCCCCCTCGCAAAGGCCGCCGGTCGCGGCCGAGCCCGCGAGCATCACGCACCTCACCCACGGGCACAGGCGGACGAGGTCGGCCGCGTACGCGACCGCGATGCGCCGGTAGGCGCCCTGCAGCCGCCCGTTGGCCTCGTGACGGGGGTGGCACCGCTCCACGAACCGCAGTCCGTCGAGGAAGGCGAAGCCGTCCTCGACGGTGACCCCCCGCATTGAGGCGAGCCGGCCCTCGAGGGCGGCGGGGTCGACGCTCCCGCCCACCATCATGCGCCCGAGCATCCCCACCTTGGGGTTGTAGCCCCGGTCCGCCATGATGACGAGCGTGCGCTCGACGCGCGATTGCAGGTCATCGACGTCGCCGTGCGTCGTTTCCATCGACGCCCCTACATCACGGGCCATCCTCGGAACCCTGGACAAGGCAGGATGCTAGAGGGTCCCCGTCTAATAATCCTTTTCCCCGTAGGCGTTCGCGCCCCCCAGCGGTCGAGGTAAGGCACATGGCCGTCGCTGACCGGCGACATCCACTGTGACCGTCCGGTGGCGGCGCCGCCCTCACCGGGCGCGCCGCCTCGCGCGGCTCATGGTCGCCCACGCGATGGCGACCACGGGCACGACGAGGGGCCCCCAGCCGCCGGGCATGCCGCCGCCCTCGCGCTTGACCGTCCACGACTGGGTGGCCGAGTTGCCCGCGGCGTCCTTGACCTCGACGTCGATGGTGTTCGTGCCCTCCTTGAGCTTCACCTTGAGCATCCCCGCCGGCAGCGCGTTCCACTGGCCGCCGTTGAGGCGCCAGAGGCCCGAGGGCGCCTGGTCGAGCGCGTCCTGCAGCACCAAGTCGAGCGATATGCTCGCGGAGGACGTCTTCCCGGGCGGGGCCTTCGCGGCCGTGACCGTGGGACTGCCCGCGTCGAGGGTGATGGGCACATGGAGCGGGACCGAGGTGACGTTGTGGGGGCCGAGCAGCTGCATCCAGACCGACTTGGCCCCGTCGCCGGCCTCCAGGTCGAAGGGGTAGGAGGTGGTCTTCAGCGCCTGCCACGGCGCGGCCTCCAGGCCGGCCTCCGTGGAGGCGAGCCTGGCCTTGGTGGGCGCCCCGACCGTGGACGTGATGCGGATGTCGATGCGCGCAATCCTCGTCCAGCCGGAGCCGGTGCCGAGCGTCATGTTGCCCGAGGGCCTCGCGGAGGCGTACCAGATGCCGTCCGAGACGACCGTCGTCCTGCCGGAGGAGTCCGTCAGGCGCACATGCACGGCCTTGAAGCCGTCCGTGCCCGTGAAGGTCAGGGTCCGCGCCGTCGCGTCGACGGACGCGCCGCCGTCGAGCACGACGACCTCCGCGCCCACGAACGACGCGTCGGGGGCGAACGCGGCCTCCACGAGCCCGTTGGAATCGGACGCGGACCAGATGTACGACACGCCGAGCGAGAGCGTGTGCTCGGCCCCGCCCTCGATGGAGACCGACACGACCGGGTCGGTCAGGTCGAGCACGACCGTGTCGGAGCCCGACCACACGTTGCCCGCCATGTCCCTGACCTCGGCCCAGACGGTGCGCTCCCCGTCCTGCGAGCCGATGTCCCAGGAGAACGTGCCGGCGAACCCGCGCCACTCCGCCGACGAGAGGTCGGGCGCGTTGCCCACGCGCATCCCCCCGAGCCCGGAGGCGTCCGTGACGTCGAGGAGGAGCGTGACCACCTGCGACTTGGCGTAGGGGGCCCCGCCCTCGATGCCCAGGGCGCCCGTGGGCGGCGCGGTGTCGAGGACGATGGTGGCGTCCAGGACGGTCGTGAGGCCCGCGTGGTCCGAGACCTCGACGTAGAGGCGCTTCTCGCCGTCCGGCGCCGCGACCGTCCACTCGAAGGCGCCCTCGAACGGGCCCCACGGGACGGCAGAGAGGTCCGGCGAGGTCGAGTGCCGCATCCTGTTGAGCCCCGAGGCGGGGTCCGAGCCCGAGAGTGCGACCGACACGGCGTTGTCGCGCGTGTGGCTGGAGCCCCCGTCCAGCAGTACCGTCAGGTCCGGGGGCGTGGTGTCGAGCAGCATGGCTGTCTTGGCGCGCCCTACGTTGCCGGCCGCGTCGATGGCGTAGAGCTCCACCGCGCGCGGGCCGTCCTGGCCCGCCGAGAGGGTCCAGTCCATCTCCGTGTGGTTCGCGAACGGGGCCAGGTCGGACTGCGTCGTCCCCTCCGAGTTCCACAGCCTCGCCATGACAGGGCTCGCGTCCTCGATGTCCACGACGAGGCGCACGTCACGGTCGGTCGTGTAGAGGGCGCCGCCGTCGATGACGAGCCCGACGTCGGGCGCCACGCGGTCCAGGAAGATGGTGTCGCTGATGGTGGCGACCCAGCCCATCTCGTCCAGGAGCTGGACGTAGACCGTCTGCGTCCCGTCCACGTCCAGGAGGGTCCAGTTGGCCATGGGCTCGGGGTCCCTCCACTTGGCCCCGACCAAGTCGGCCCGGTTGGAGATGCGGGTCGACACGACGCCCGTGAGGTCGGCCCAGGAGATGCCGAGCTCGACGTCGCGCGAGTTGGTGTGGTCCGCGCCCCCCGCGATGGAGACGACCCCCGTGGGCGGCGTGGTGTCGACGGTGATGGTGTCGGAGATGGTGAGGCTCTCGCGTCCCGCGCCGTCCCTGTACTTGACGTGCACGGTGGCCACCCCGTCCGGGTCGGTCCATGCGATGGAGCCGGAGGTGGCGAAGGGCACCCATGTGGCGGCTGAGAACGTCGGGTCCGTGGAGATTAGCATGTCCACCACCCCGTGGGTGTCCGCGGCCGCGGCGGCGTAGCGCAGCGCGGTCGAGTTCGTGGCGTCCGCGCCACCCTCGAGGGTGATGTTGCCGGTGGGGCGGAGGAAGTCGACCCTGAAGGGCATCGTGCGCAGGTAGGATTTGCCGCTCACATCGGTGGCGCAGACGTAGACGTTGTAGTCGCCGTCGGTGAGGTTGAGGTTGATCGACCACATGGCGGGCGTGCCGTTCACGGGGATCCACTTGCCCGTGTCGACCTTCACGGCCACCGACCCCACTGGTATCGTGTAGTCGAACGTCGCCTCGTCGAGCCTCACCCGGAACCAGTCCCTGAAGGCGACGAAGGTGGCCATGTACTGGAAGAACTGGCCCTTCGAGCCGCTGTGGTTGAACGCGTTGGCGTAGGACCACCACTCGACGGGGTCCGTGGTCTTGTTGAACCACCTGACGAAGTAGCTGATGGAGCCGCCCGCGGGCACGGTGGCGGAGAACCTGACGTCGTTGAGCGTGCATATGCCCCCGCAGTCGAACGCCCTTGAGGTGAAGCTGCCCATCATGTCCTCGCGGTCGACCTGGAACGCCCCGTAGGTGCGGTCGGTGGAGTTCACGCACAGCATGTTCATGTAGTAGTGCGCGCCGACGTCGATGAAGTCGTCGTACATCATGTCGTTCGAGTAGATGGTGCCGTCCTTCTTGGCGAGGATGGACGCGCCCGAGTCGGTCCACGTGGTCCCATCGGGGGAGGAGGCCCAGCCCAGCGCGTGGGAGCCCAGGCCGCCGTAGCCGAGCAGCCGGAGGGTGCCGGAGAAGGACTCTAGCGTGGTGAAGTCGTAAGAGCCCTTGTTCCAGCCGGTGACCTCGCCGCGGTAGAGCGGGTTGGAGGCCGATCCGGTCCAGCTGGTGCCGTCGGTGGAGACGGCCAGGCCCAGGTAGCCCACGGCGGTCGAGCCGAGCCCGCGGTAGTAGAGCGTGAGGTTGCCAGCCGCCTTCGCGACAGCGCAGGGCCGGACCTCGTAGCCGTCCCAGTCGGAGTCGGTGGGGCCGTTCCCGAGCACGGGGTTCATGGAGCTCTTGGTCCAGTTGTAGCCGTCGGTCGATGACGCGTAGCAGATGCCGACGTCGCTGGAGGCTGCCGAGCCCGCGTACCACATCCTCCATGCGGCGCCGTCCTTGATGACGACGGGCCAGTCGAGACCTGCCTGGTCGTAGGAGTCCACACCGCTGCTGAGGATGGGGTTGCCGGAGTACCTGGTCCATTCGATGCCGTCCGTGCTGGTGGCGAGGCCGATGTGGCCCGCGGCCGAGCTCGAGGCGGCCGCGGCGTAGTACATGTAGTAGGTGCCCTGCTCGCGGACGAGGTGCTTGTTGAGCAAGTAGAGGTCCCAGTCCGTGCCCGTGCCGGGCCTGAAGACGGGCTCACCGCCGTTGAGGACGGTGAAGTTGAGCGTGGGGCTGAGGACGACGGAGTTGTCCACGACCACCACCTTCATCGCCTTGCCTTGGAAGAAATCGACGTTGCTGGTGTCCACCCAGCTCGTGACCGTGGGCGTGGTCGAGCCCGTGAGCGTGAACCCGTTGTTGAGGACGTACGACGGGACCGCAGTGTCCACCGTGAGCGTGAGGGCCATCGCGGGCGCGGCGAGCGCGGAGCAAGCGAGCAGTATGACGATGAGTCGCCTCATCATTCGACCACGGGGCGCTTATCCGCGGTCCCGGTTATAAGACTTTTCAATATGGATTTAAGCCAGCATGCCCATGCAGGTGCGGGCGGTGGGAATGCAGAGGGGCACGAGCACCGGGAGGGAGAGGGCGGCCCGCAGGACCCGCCTCGGCGTCATCGCGGTCACGGTGGACGATGACGATGTGGTCGCCATCGATTTCGTGAAGGCGCGACCGGGCCGAGGTCGCGCGCGCAGCGGAGCGCTGCACAAGGCCCAGACGCAGCTCGACGAGTACCTCGCGGGCCGGCGCAAGCGGTTCACGGTGCCGGTCGAGCTGAGCGGGACGCCGTTCCAGCTCGTGGTCTGGAGGGCAATGCAGCGCATACCCTACGGGGAGACGCGCACCTACGCCCAGCTCGCCGCGTCCATCAGGCGGCCCGATTCCGCGCGCGCCGTCGGCTCCGCCTGCCGTGCCAACCCCGTGCCCATCATGATACCATGCCACAGGGTCGTGGGCAAGGGCGGGAGGCTCACCGGCTACGGCGGCGGCCTCTGGAGGAAGAAGTGGCTGCTCGAGCACGAGGCGCGCGGCGGGAAGCCCCGGAAGGGATGAGGGGGCGGCCCCCGGACCCTGGGGCAGGGCCGTGCGTCGTGCCGGTCGCGGGCCATCGCGCGACCTGTCCCTGACCAACATTTAATACGGCAGCGGTGGTTCCGACCGCGTTGCGACGGTACATCATCGTGGGGGCCGGCGTCGCGGGCATGACCGCGGCGATGGCAATAAGGAGGCTCGATGCCGAGGGGACCGTCACCGTGCTCACCGACGAGGAGCACCCCTTCTACGCGAGGATCAGGCTTCCCGAGCTGCTCTCGGGCTCGGTCGCGGCCGAAGCTCTCGTGCTCAAGAAGCCCCAGTGGTACGAGCGCAACCGCATCGAGCTGCGCACGGGCGAGATGGCGGTCGACATCGACCCCTCCGCCCGCGTCTTGGTGACCTCCAAGGGCGCGAGCGAGCGGTACGACGCGCTGCTCCTCGCGACGGGCAGCCGTGCGAACGTGCCCCCCGTCGAGGGGACGGACAGGCCCTGCGTGTTCACGCTGCGCACGATGGCCGACGCGCTCTCCATCAGGGAGCGCGTGGGCTCGGGCGGCCGCCGGGTGTGCGTCATCGGGGGCGGCGTGCTCGGGCTGGAGGCGTCCTACCACATGCTCAGGGCGGGGAACGCCGTCGAGGTCGTCGAGTTCTTCCCGCGGCTGCTGCCCAAGCAGACGGACGCGGACGCGTCCGCGATGTTCCAGCGGAGGCTCGAATCCCTGGGCCTCGCCTTCCACCTCAGCGGCAGGACGACGGCCATCGTGGGCGACGGCGCCCCCGAGGCGGTCGTGCTCGAGGACGGCCGGCGCGTGGCGTGCGACACGGTCCTCATCTCCGCAGGCGTGCGGCCGACCGTCAAGCTCGCGACCCGGCTGGGGCTGCGCATCGGGCGCGGGACCGTGGTCGACGACCGCATGTGGACGGGCGTGCCCGACGTGTACGCGGCGGGCGACTTGATCGAGCACCGCGGCGTGACCTACGGCATCTGGCCCCCGGCCGAGAGGCAGGGCGAGGTCGCGGGCACGAACATGGCGGGCGGACAGGCCGTCTACGAGGGCAGCACCATCTCCAACGTGCTCAAGGTCGTGGGCGTGGACCTGTTCGCCGCGGGCGACATAGACCCGGCCGGCATCAAGCAGAGCGTGGTCGAGCGCGACCCCGCGAGGGGCGTCTACAGGAAGCTCGTCCTGGACGACGGCCGCATCGTTGGCGCCATCCTGCTGGGCGACGCCAACGACCAGAGGCGGGTGCTGCGCGCAATCGAGTCGGGGCGCGACGTGCGAGCCCATCTGGACAGCATAAGGCGGTGGGACCTCGCGTGCCTGGACGAGCACGACGATGGTCGATAGCCTCGCCAATGGGTTCTGACATGCCCCGTTATGAGTAGCACGCCCTTTTTGGGTATACCTTGAAATAGGGCCGGTGCGTCGCGGGGCTAGCAAGGGTGGTAAGATGCGGTCCATTCAGTGGTTGCACGAGAAGAAGGTCCCGGTCAGGGATGCAGAGGAGCAGAAGAAGCTCAGCGAGCACAAGGCCGACTCGCACGACGTGTGCGGGAGGCCCTGCCAGGAGATGCGGTCCTCGCCCATGCGGAACATCCGGTGAGCAGCAGGCACGCGCCAAGGGGGTGGCCGCACGGACGGCGGGCGGCCGATGGGTCCGGGACCGGCCGACCGCTCGGACGGCTCGGGTCTCACTCCTTCTCGACGGGCTGCCTGAGCACGGTCCTCCACTTGGACTCTGGCACTCTGCGGGGGTCGCTCAGGTATATCTCGTGGTGCTTGCCGTGCAGGGCCAGCGCGCGCTCCTTGGCGAACGCGTGCATCCTCGCGATGTCGGGCCCCTCGTCCCTGTAGGGCCCGACGTGCATCATCTGGACCGACAATCCCTCGTGGAAGCGCTCGAACCGCAGCCGCCCGAGCCCCGGGGGGACGGGCTCCTTCTTCTTCCTGCGCTTGGCCTCGATCTCCTCCTTGGCGCGCTCGACGTGCGCACGCTCGACGTGGTCGGGCTGCATTATCATGACGGTGAACTTCCACGCATCGCGCTGGTCGTAGTCGAACCCCCCGCCCTCCTCGCGGGTCCACCACAGCCCCTCCAGGGGCGGCACCTTCCAGTCCGGGTGCTTGCCCTCCTTCTTGAGCATGAACTTGAGGGTGTATGCCATCGAGTAGAGCGCCTCCACGGCCTCCTGGAAGCCCTTGGACGTGTTGGGGTCGCCGATGCCGTCCACCATCAGGAACGACATCTCGGGGACGTCCACGAGCACGACCTCCCTCTCGGAGGGCAGGTAGAGCTCCTTGAGGTCCCTCTTGACATCCTTGGGCGCCTTGACCGCCTTGGTTGCCTTGGTTGCCTTGGCTGCCTTGACCGCCTTGACTGCCTTGGCTGCCTTGACCGCCTTGGCTGCCTTGGCTGCCTTGGTTGCCTTGACCGCCATGTCCGCCTCACCACCGTGGCATGGGACGCCCTGGGGGGATTAAAGATTTGCGTCCCCGGGACCGGTGAACGCATTGCCTGCTGTGGGCGGGCGCGGGTGTCACTGGTCAGGGGGCGGAGCGCCGCCCTGCCGGGGCCGCGGGCGCGGCCGGCCTACCTCTTCTTCTTCGGCTTGTCCTTGAGCGAGGTGAAGAAGTCGTGGTGCTCCTCCTCGTCCTCGAGGATCTCCTTGAAGATGAAGGCGGTGGTGACGTCGCCCTCCTTCTTGGCCACCTCGATGATGTCTCTGTACATCTGGATGGCCTCTACCTCGGCCTCGATGTCGTTGTCCACCATCTCCCAAAGCTCGCCGCCGACTTTGATGGGCGCGGGCTTCGTGGTGGGGGGGACGTTGCCGAGGTACCACAGCCTCTCCGCTATCTTCTCGGCGTGCTTCATCTCCTGGACGGCGATGGTCTTGAACTCGCCCGAGACGGCGTAGTGCTCGACGCCCATCCACTGCACGTGCTGCCACATGTACTGTACCGAGACCTGTATCTCGCGCGCGATGGCCGCGTTGAGCAGGTCAAGGAGCTTCTTGGTTGCCATGCCTTTCCCTCCTGGTGGACTCTCTCATCTACCTGCACGCCTCCCCCGTCAGGGGCGTGGATGACGGGCATGCCTGCGGGAGGCCATAAACCTTTTCCATGCATCGTGCGGGCGCGTGGCGACGGACGGTCGGCGACGAGAGGTATTAAGCCCCCGGGGCGATGACGTGGCCATCGAACGGGGTGCGGCCCGGTGGCCGCCCCACAGGGCGGTGTCGTGGGCATGTCACGGGTGACAGGGGCGGGCGTCCACCGCTTCCGGCTCAGGCGCTCCCATCTGGAACCCAGGGCCGGCCGGCGGTCGCTCCTGCGCGTCGTGGCCGACGTGTGCGGCGTGCAGGCCCAGTTCCTGCCCTCCGCCGAGCTCGCGCTCTGGGCGCGCATCGAGGGCCTGCGGAGGGGGGACATGGAGCGCGCGCTCTGGGAGGAGCGCACGCTCGTGCGCACGTGGACGATGCGGGGGACGCTCCACCTCCACACCAGGGAGGAGCTGCCCGTCTACGTGTCCGCGCTCGGGCCGAGCCGGGTGCGCGCCGATTCCCTGTGGCTCGTGAAGCGGGCAGGGTCGCAGCGCGACCTGGAGCGCGTCGCAGAGGCCGTCGTGGACGCCCTCGCGACCGGGCCGATGACGCGCGCCGAGCTCGCGCCCGAGGTCGTCGGCCGCGTCGGGGAGTGGGCCCGACCGCTGGTCGAGAGCTCCTGGGGCGGGGCCGTCCGCATCGCCTGCCTCCAGGGGCTGGTCTGCTACGGCCCGGACCGCGACCGGTCGGTGACCTTCGCGAGGACGGACCGGTGGCTCGGCCGCCTCCCCGCGTACACACGGGAGGAGGCCCAGGACGCGCTCGTCGAGCGATACCTGCGCGCCTACGGCCCCGCGACGGTGCAGGACCTCTGGAGGTGGGCGAACCTGCCCATGTCCGAGGCCAGGCCCGCGTGGGAGCGCGCGAGGCCCGACCTCGTGGAGGTCGACGTGGGCGGGGGCAGGCGCGCCTGGGCGCGCCGCGAGGACGCCGGCGCCCTCCGCCGCACCCCCCCAAGGGGCTGGGGCGCGGCCCGCCTCCTCGGCGGCTTCGACGGCTACCTCCTCGCCCACGAGGACCGCGCCCATCTCGTCGCGCCCGAGCACGCCAAAATGGTCTTCCGCAAGGCAGGCTGGATATCCCAAGTCGCCCTTGCCAGGGGACGCGTGGTAGGCACGTGGAGGCACACGGCGCTCAGGAGGCTCTCCCTGACCGTCGTGCCGTTCGCGCGGCCGACCCGGGCGGTGCGCTCCCAGGTCCTGCGGGAGGCCGTCCGCCTCGGGGGCTTCCTCGGCCTCGAGGCCGGGGTCGCGTGGTCATAGCCCGAACTGGCCCGTGTCGACCCACTCGCTCTTGAGCAGCGACCACCAGTCGATGGCGAGGCCCTGCAGGATGTACGCGTAGGGCAGGTGGCCGTAGCCCTTCTCGCCCCAGTCCTTGCCCCAGGAGTTGCGGATGAGGAGCGCGCCCGTCGTCGTGGCCGTGCCGCCGCTCGTGGGTATCTTCAGCCGGTCGTCGTATCCCACGGCCACGACGGCGTGCCCGCCCACGACAGGTTCCCCCTCCTTGGGGAAGGGTATCATGCCGCCGTCGGCCGCGTCGTCGATGGAGCTGTACACCGTGAAGCCGAACATGGACGGCAGCCCCGCGGCCAGGTGCGTCCGGACCGCGTCGAGGAGCGCGCCCGGTTCGGTGGAGGGCGGGTCGAGCCTGTAGTACTGCAGCGCCTGGTAGTCCTGGGCGAAGGCGTAGCAGAAGGCCGTGGGCTCTCTGTCGAGCGCCTCGACCTTGTACGGCCAGTGCTCCTCGGGGGGCACTCCGAACAGCACGAGCGCGCCCATCGTCGTGCGGATGAACGCACCCGTGTCGCCGGTCCAGTGGAGCAGGTCCCGGGTGGCCTTGTAGAGGAAGAGGCGCGAGGCGTCGAGGTGGCGGCCGAAGGCGCGGCGCTCGAAGTACTCGACGAGCCCCACGCCCGCGTTCGCGGTGCACGAGCCGACGGTGCCCTGGTCCTCGACGGGCGGGCACCACTCGCGCAGGTCGACCGATGCGGAGAGCTTCCGCCTCGCCTTCCTGCCCACCCCCGCCTTGGTGAGCATGTCCTTGACGGTCGCGCGCTGCCCGACGCGCGCGAGCCTCGTAGCGACCTCGTCGCGCGTGACCCTGTAGTCACGGAAGTCGGGATAGTCAGGAAGCCAGCCAAGCCCCAGCTCTCGCCCCGCCCTTCTGTCCGAAGAAGGCAACGAACCACCCTCGGACCCATCAGGCACGTGGGGGGAGATATCGTTTTGGATGGCCTTGTCCAGGGGTCCAGGGGGGGTCGAGATGGTCTGGCGGGACGGACGATGGGATGATGGGTGCGGGGTTGATGATGGGGGTGCGATGGTGCCCGGGGGTTGGCGCGGTCATCCCCTGGGAGCGCCCTCGAGCGCCCGCTCGTAGGCGTACACCACGCGCGCGACCACGGTCGGTGCCGTGAGCTGCTCGCCGCCGAGCGAGAGCCGCGCGTGGGCCCAGGGCGTACCGCCCCTGAGGTCCCCGTGCGGGAACGCGCCGACGACGGCCGCGACGTCGCGGTCCAGGTGCCGCCCCAGCAGCTCCACGGGGTCCGCGCGCTCGCCATCCTCGACCAGCGCGACGTTCCAAGCGCCGAGCCGCTCCAGGAGCGCGACCAGCGTCAGGGGCTCCGTGCTCATGAGCGCGCGGCCCTCCCCGACCTTGCCCTCGCGCAGCAGCTGCTCCACGAGCCCCACGAACCGCTCGTAGTTGCGGGGAGGGCGCATCTCGGGGTCCACGTGGATGACGATGTCGTCGCGCGTGTGCACGAGGAGCCGCAGCCGCCCCTGGCGGTTGAGCGGGGCGTCCTGCGCGAGCAGCAGAGACTGGTGCACGATGTCGGGCCGCCCTCGCCGGTCAGCGCCCTCGAGGCCCCGCATGGCGTGATGGTGGTAGGACGAGTCGAGCAGCGTCCGGCTCGCGCGCTTGCCCCTGCTCTTGGCGCGCGCCCTCACGGCGGGGTGGTTGAGGATGCTGTCGGGCACGGGCTCGAGCTCGGATTCCGCGAGCACGACCCAGAGATTGCTGGCAGGCGCGTCCATCGCCCAGGCAACGCGCCGGGGGGATGATATGCCTTTCGCGGGGGACACGACCACCGTCAAGAGAATAGAAATAGGGTTGATGGACATTGAAGGATGGGCCACGCCCGCGAGGCAAGGGGTCCAATGCGCGCGATGGCCAAGAGGGTCATCCCATGAAGTGCCATGTATGCGGGACCGAGCCGCCGGCATCGGCCATGTCCTGCCCGGTGTGCGGGGCGCCTCTTACGGGCAAGTCGGGCGGTCCCGACCCAACGCCCAAACGACCGCTCGCGTACGTGGGCTCTCCGGCCGACATCAGGTCTCCGATTGTGGTCATCATAGCTTCAATCGTCCTTGCGATCCTACTGACAATCGTGACATGGGCCTACCTGGCGGGCACCGAGGACCATGATGAGGCCGAGCACACCACGGTGAACCTCACCGCCCCGAATATCGTGCGGGTCACGCGCGGGAGTCTGGTCTGCTGGGATGTGAATTTCACCATCAATAGGATCTCGCCCATGGGCATGGACATTCGATGGGATGAGGCCCGGATAATGATGAAGGACCCAGCAGGGAGCGACCTTATGGCCTCGCGAAGGATGAAAGAGGACACCGGCCTTTACGATGAATCATCGCCCATGGCAATGGAGGCATGGTACATCGAGACGACGCATGGGGGCACGAGGATGACAGCGGGCGACGGGATCAAGGTCACCGGCATCGGCCTGGAGAACGTGGGCGCCATCATCGAGCTCACACTGCGTGGCTTTCGTATCGGCACAGCCACCCTCCCCACCACGTTCCCGTGACTCTCCCTCAGGAGACGTCTTGGACCTCTGGCGCAGATACAAATACATAGATGTGGCATCACTATCTAAGGTGATACATGCCCGGGCCTGGGGCGCGCATGTGCCCCCGCTCCCGGCCAAGGAAGGCGAGCACGTGAACTGTCCAAGGTGCGGAGCGCCGCTGCAGCCAGGGATGCAGTTCTGCGCCTCGTGCGGCGCGCAGGCGGGCGCGACGGCCCCCCCGCCGGCGCAGCAGCAGCACCCGCAATATGCATACCCACAGCAGCCGTACCCGCCGCAGCCCTATCCCTACCAGTACCCGCCCGCGCAGCCCTATCAAGCGCCCAAGGACGACTCGAGCTCCCTCGGCAAGGTCATAATCATCATCGTCGTCCTGCTCGTCGTGTTGGTTGTGGTTGGCGCGGCCGTCTTCTACCTCTTCATCGCGAGCGTCGAGGATATCGTGGGCGACCAAGGGTTGACGACGGTCTCTCTCCAAGCACCCAGCCCGAGCGCGAGGCAGATAGACGGGACCACCTACTGGGACATGGGCTTCACGGTCAACCGTATCGCCCCGTCCACGGCGGAGGTCACCTGGAGCGAGGTGATGGTGACGGTCAAGTCCTCCATTGGCGCGGTCCTGCTCGCACAGACGCCGCCCTTTGTCGACAACCCCCTGGCGTACGACGACGCGGCCGATGGAACGGTGGGCGTGCAGGCCTGGTTCGTAGACGCCGACGACGATGGCGTCATCAGCAGCGGCGATTCGATCAAGCTCACGGGCCTCACGGCCGCGTACGAGGGTGGCCAGTTCGAGCTGAGGTTGGGTCTCAGGTTGATAGCCGCATCGGCCATACCGTCCAACTTCCCAGGCTAGGGGCGCGGAGGGCATCGCACCCGTCCATCGGTCTGGCGTGGTCCTCAGTCCGCGACCGGCGAGAGCATCTCGACCCTGCCCGTGTCGAGGTCGTACCGCATGCCGACGACGGCCAGCCGCCTCTGCCTCACCATGTCCGAGACGACCGGCCCCGAGCGGCTGAGCCGCTCGACGGTGAGCACGACCTGCGCGCGCATCGCGTTGTCGACCGGGTCTCCCGGCTTCGCCGACGCGCGCACGACCGCGGGCTTGAGAGCGAATATCAAATCGCCCAGGTTGCCCGGGACGTAGCCGCCCTTGACGGCGGCCTCGATGGCGCCGCACCGCTCGTGCCCGAGCACTACGATGAGGGGCACCTCGTACCTCCTCACGGCGTACTCGATGCTGCCGAGCGCCTCCCTCTCGACCACGCCGCCCGCGAGCCGCACGACGTACAGGTCCCCGAGGCCCTGGTCGAAGACGATCTCCGGCGGCGTGCGCGAGTCCGAGCATGCGACGACGATGGCGTGCGGGGACTGCCGCTTGGCGACCTCGGTGCGCCGGACGGAGCCCTGGCGCGGGTGCGCGGTCTTCCCCTCCGCGAACCGCGTGTTCCCCTCGATGAGCTCTGACAGTGCCTGCTGAGGTGTAGGACCGGTCATTCACAGCGACCCCCTGATGGATTGATAATGGCATCAGGCATTATAATTGGGTTTCGGGGAGGGGGTCACCTTGGCTGCGAAGCAATGTATTTATGGTTTGAATCCCGGTACCAATTGGAGGGAGGCGGGAGGGTGTACTGCGCAAGGTGTGGCAACCTGATTCAGGATGGGACGTACGTTTGCCAGAGGTGCGGATGGTCAGCGCAGGGCGCGCCACCCGCGCAGCCGGTGCAGCGCGCACAGAGTCCGCAGCCCATGTCCCCATCGCCGCAGGGCGCTTCGTGGCCCGCGCCCACGGGACCGGTGGTTGTGCAGGCGCCCCCACCAGTGCAGGCCCCGCCGCCCGCGCAGATGCCGCCGTCGCAGCAGTGGGGCACCCCCTACCCGCCCCCGCAGGTGACGCCGCCCTACGTCCCGCCCCCGCAGATGGCGATGCCCTACACCCCGCCCCCTCCGCCCCAACAGGGCACGCCCGTGTCAACCTACTTGATGGGCGGCCTCATCTGCTCCGTCGTCGCCGGGTTGATGATCCTATTCACCCCGTTCAGCAGCTTCTACCATTATGCGACGATCTACATCCGTATGTGGACTCTCGAGGGCATGCCCCTCCTCCTGCCCCTGGGCCTCCTCCTCCTCGCGCTCGCTGGCTACGCCTCCCAAGGGATGCGCGACCCCAGGTTCATGTCGCTGGCCCGGCTCTCAAAGGTCAGATACATCGCGGTCGGCGCGATGATATGGGTGTTCCTGGACGGCCTCATCTTCATCGGGATCATGATCTCGTACGACTACGAGTGGTGGTTCGAGGCGGGCTTCTATGGCGGTGCCATTGGCAGCATCCTCTCCGTCATATTATTCCAGATGGCCGTGAGTCAGGAGAGCGCGAAGGGCCAGCCCGCCCAACAGGCCGCCTGGCCCGCGACCTACCCGCCCCAGCCCTACCAGTACCAGCCGTCCTATCCGCCACCTCCCCAGGCGACCCCTCCGCCAGCCTATTCCCCGCCGCCGCAGCAGCCGCAGCAGCCGCAGCAGCTACAGCAGCCGCAGCAGTGGTCGGGCCAGCAACAGCCGCCTTGGCCGCCCAGGTCGTGAGGCCGGGGTGGGCGCCCCCATCGCCTGGGGGCGCTGCGGGGGCCAGGGTGGATGCGCACGGTCGACCTCACCACAGCCAGCTTCTCAGGCCGTGGAAAACTGGACGAAGGGTTATTAGGGGTCGCCCGCCATCGATGCGGGATACTGGACGCCCCGCCACCCCGTACCATGGAGGACCCGACTTGAGCCCCGGACCCACCCGCATTCTCGTGCCATCGCTGCTCCTCGCACTGATGGCCATCCCGACCGGCGCCGCGCCGGGCGACGGCGGCGTCGAGCTCATGGGCGCGCTCGAGGACTACGTGGCCTCGAGCACGGGCCTGCCCACGACGAGCGACTTCTTCTTCGTCGTGCTCGCGGACGTCAACGACGACGGGTTCAGGGACATCGTGTCCTCGGTCTCGAACTACTCGTCCCGCTCCACCATGCTGGGCCTCAGGGTCTACACCTGCAAGGGCGGCACGTCGTGGGAGGATAACTCCTCCGGGCTGCCCACGGTCGACCGCTACGGCGGCATCGGCGTGGGCGACATGGACGGCGACGGCGACCTGGACATCGCCTCCGGCATCGAGACGAACGAGGGCTCGTCCAACGAGGGCGTCAGGGTGTGGCTCAACAACGGCACCGTGGGCGGCAAGCTCAGCTGGAAGGCCGGCCCCACCCCCAGCACGCGGTGGCAGTACTGCACCGTGACCGTGGCCGACATCGACGCGGACGGCGACGGCGACCTCATCGCCGGGGGGAAGTCGGGCATCGGCATCGACGTGTACAAGGGCAACGGGGGCGCGGGCGGCGCGCTGCAGTGGACCGACAGCAGCACCGGGTTGCCCACGAGCAGCTCCTACACCGGGCTCGCGGTCGCGGACATGAACAGCGACGGCGACCTGGACATCGTCGCGACCGACTACCAGAACTCGGGCAATAACGTCCAGCTGTGGACGGGCGACGGCACCGGCAGGTGGACGTCGCGCGTCTCCAGCATGCCCGCGGGGACCGACCTCACCATGGGCGTCGCGGTCGACGACTTCGACCTCGACGGCAACAACGACATCGTCTACGGCACGCGCGACGCCGAGATGATGTGCCTTCTCGGCAACGGCGGCGGCTCCGACGGCGCGAGCTTCTGCTGGACCTCGGCCGACACGGGGCTTCCCACCACGGGCGGCTGGGGGCAGATATCGACCGGGGACGTGGACAAGGACGGCGACCCCGACGTGCTCGCGGGGTGCTCGGGCCGCGCCCTCGAGCTATACCTGAGCGACGGCGGCGTGGGAGGCACGCTCGACTGGACCAAGGCCAGCAAGGGCCTTCCCACGGGCAACTTCTACGCCGCGGCCCTGGGCGACTTCGACGGCGACCGCGTGCTCGACGTCGTGGGCGGGCTCATGGCCAGCCGGACCGCTGGCGGGCTGCGCGCCTACAGGGGCGCGGTCACGGGCGAGTCCTACCCCGTGGCCAAGGCCGTGTGGAACGGGACCGCGGCGAACGAGACCACGGTCGTGCTCGGCGTCGACGTGGAGGCGGACGGCCGCGGCAGCTACGACGCGGAGGACGCGCCGGCGGGCGACGCCGGCGGCACCGCGCTCGTCTACGACTGGAACCTCACGCAGGTGCCCGCGCTCTCGGCGCTCGGCGACGCGAACCTCACGCCCAATGACGCGAACGCGACGCCCTCCTTCAGGCCCGACGCGCTGGGCGACTACGCGCTCACGCTCGTCGTGCGCGATTCCGACCGGCACTGGTCCGAGGTCGCGGCGCGGCTCGTCCTCCACGTGCTCAAGCCCAACGAACCCCCGGTCGCGGACGCGGGCGCGGACCAGGTCGTGACGACGGGCGCGAGCGTTGAGCTCAACGGCACGGCCTCCCGCGACCCCGACGGCGAGATAGACGAGTGGGAGTGGAACGCCTCCGCGCTCAACCCCGCCGCGGTGGCCCTCGCAGGCAACAACACCACGGTCGCGAGCTTCACGGCCGGCACGGTCGGCCTCTACGCGTTCACGCTGCGAATCCGCGATGACAACGGCAGCTGGAGCGCGCCCGACGAGGTCACGGTCACGGTCGAGCTCCCGCCGAACACCCGCCCCATCGCCAACGCGGGCGTCGACGTGGGCGTGAGGGAGGGCGAGCCGGTCGAGCTCGACGGCTCCGCCTCCTACGACCCCGACGGCACCATCGCCGCGTGGGAGTGGGACTGCACGAGCCACCCCGGGCTCGCGCTTGTGAACAATACGACCGCCAGGGTGTCCTTCGTGCCGGCCGAGGCCGGCGACCACACCCTCGCCCTCAGGGTCCAGGACGACCGTGGCGACTGGAGCCCGCTGGACACGGTCACGGTGCGCGTCGTGGGCGTGGACGTCAACCTCCCGCCCGTCGCGGACATCGAGGGCCCGACGGTGGTCGAGGCCTTCGTGGGCGACTCGGTCGCGCTCTCGGGCGCGACCTCGCGCGACCCGGACGGTACAGTGGTCGAGTGGACCTGGAACTGCACCACCCACGCGGTCACCTTCGCGGGCCAGGGTACGGCCACGGCCTCCTTCGTCCCGGCCGTGGCAGGCTACCTCTCCATCACGCTCGCGGTGCGCGACGACAACGGCACGTGGTCGCTGTCGGAGGACGCGGTCGTCGTCGGCGTGGCCGTCCGGCCCAACGTGCCGCCGGCGGCGGTCATAACGGGGCCCTCAGGAACGGTCATGACGGGCGACACCGTCACCATCGACGGCTCGGACTCCTACGACCCCGACGGCACGATAGCCGTGTGGCTGTGGCATTGCTCCCCCCCCTCGGGCGTCGGGTTCTACGTGCAGGGCACGTCCCGGATAGTGGACGATCCGCGGGCCGGCACCTACACGTACACGCTCTGGGTCACCGACGATCAGGGCGCGCAGGGCCCTCCCGCGACGCTCACGTTCACTGTCGTCCAGCGCAACCGCCCGCCCGCTGTGCGATCGACGCTGCCGGTCGCGGGCGGACAGGAGCTCGAGAACGGCACACTCCTCGTGGCCTGGGAGGCGTCGGACCCGGACGGTGACGAGCTCGAGTACGCCATCGAGGTGATGGATGGCGCAGCGGTGGTGGCACGCGCGTCCGCGGCCCCCGGCGCCAACCGCACCGCCCTCCTCGACTCCTTGCTCCACATCCCCAGGAACGTCACGCTCACCGTGCGCGTGAGGGCGACAGAGCGTTCCACCTTCGAGAGGCTCAACGCCACGGCCTCGTCCGCGGCCTTCCGCATCGTCGACCCCGCACCGCCCCCGCCGCCGCCCCCGCCCCCGCCGCCCGACGATGAGCCGGACGTCGTCACGGAGACCAGCGCGGTCACATCCCGCTGGAGCCTCATCGCGCTCGCCGCGCTCGTCGTCGCGGGCGTCGTCGGGGGCGTGATTCTCGTGGTGTCGCGGTCATCGGCCGGCGCGCCGATGCAACCGCCAGCGGCCGTGTGGCCGCAATCGGCCGTAGGCACGTGCCCCGCGTGCGGCTCCCCCATCGGCACCGACAACGCCTTCGGCAGGCCCTACTGCCCAAGGTGCGACAGGTACTACTGAGCTCTATGGATCGTCGGCGCTCGAGTTCCTCATCCTTCATCAGGGAGGGGACGCCAAATCCTCCACACACCTCACCCGGGAGGTGCCCTGCGCCCGTCCACTGCGTGTCTCACGGCCATCAGTGGGTGGCGCAGCAGCATGCGCGGGCCCGACCACCGCATGACGGCGCGGATGCGCTCGCGCATCTCGGGCCTGTAGCAGTGCACCGTGCACCTGCCGCACGTGGCCTTGCCCTCGCCGAACCGGCACCGGTCGAGGCGCCCGTGGGCGTAGGCGAGCAGCTCCGCGCACCCGTCGCACAGGGCGCCGCGCGTGCCGTGGTGGCCGCGGCAGTACATCCCGACCATGGCCGCGACCGTCCGCTTCTCCCTCCGGATGCGCGGCCCCTCGGCCTCCAGCACGCCGTTCCCAGGTGACATGGACGGGTGGTGGAGAGGGACCCCGACGGATTAGCCTTGTGCCGACGGGGCGGGGGCCCGGTGGGGGGTGGCCCGGTGGGGGGTCCCAAGGGCACGGGGGCGGGCCCTGGTATCCTCTCCGCGCTCACGCCGCGGTGGCGCGCCTGACCCTGCCGGTGCACGGGTCCAGGAGGATGTCGACGTGGCGCGATTCGCCGTTGGTGGAGAAATCGGCGGAGATGGCCCAATCGCCCTGTCCCCAGGTCAGGAACCGGTCGTCGAGCCTGAGGTTCTCGGGGAAGACGGAGAGGGTTTCGACGATGGCGCGCTCCACGAGGGGGATGATTTGGGAGGTGCTTATGAAGACGAGCAAGGGCCATCTCCACCTGTGACGTTGTCCATTGGGCATATAAGACCGTGGACGTTTTTTCCATCGAGTGGAAATCAGGAAAGGCCGCGGGGACGCCCGGAGCGCATCGTTGGCCCCGCCCCCAACCAACCAGGCAACCTTTATTAGCCCTCGGCCTCTCGCCATGCCTTGGAGAAGGTCGAGACCATGCGCCCCCAGCTGACCTCCATCAGGAGGCACGCCCTCCCCCTGGCAATCGTGCTGCTCGTCATCATCGGCATAGCGCTGCTGCTCTCCCGCACCACCGCGGCCGCGACCCCGGACGCGACGCCGCCCTTGGCCAACGCGGGGCTGGACTCGACCGTCCACTCCACCGGCGCGGCCAGGCTCGACGGCTCGGCCTCGACGGACGACGTCGGCGTGGTCGCGTGGACCTGGACGCTCGAGGACGCGGGCACGGACCACACGCTGCACGGGGCAGTGGCCTACTTCCCCTTCACAAAGGCCGGCGCGCACAACGTCACCCTCAACGTCACCGACGCGGCCGGCAACTGGGACACGGACACGGCCGTCATCACCGTGCTCACGCCCCCCGGCCCCGCCACGCGGCCGCTCGCGTACGACCGCGACGGCTACGTCGAGGTCAAGTGGGGCGCGCCCGCCGAGGACGGCGGGTCCGTCGTCCAGCTCTACATGGTCTACAGGGGCGAGGCCGCGGACGCGCTCGCGCCCTTCTGCATCGTGGGCACCGAGGCCAACCTGGGCGATGCCTGGGTCCACAACGGACATACCTACTACTACGCGCTGTGCGCTATGAACGAGGTCGGGCTCGGCGCCTTCAGCGAGGTCGTGAACGCCACGCCCATCTCGGTCCCCCAGCCGCCCCGCAACCTCACGGTCGTGGCCGTGAACGGGACCGTGCACCTCTCCTGGGAGCCCCCGAACGAGGTCCTGGGCTCGACGGGCCACACGAGCTACGACGTGTACCGCGGGACCGACCCGGACATGCTCGACTTCCTAAAAAACGTCAGGTACGTCGAGGAGTACGACGACGCGCAGGCCGAGCCGGGGACGACCTACTACTACGCGGTCGCGGCCAAGGCCGACATCGGCCAGAGCAACCTGGCCGGGCCGGTCGAGGTGAGTATGCCGTCTGAAGGGAGTGCCGAGGACGGGGGGACGGACGCGGCGCTCGCGCAGACCGCCATCGTCGCCCTCGCGCTGGTGTCCGTCATCGCCATCGCCGCGGTGATGCTCGCCACGAGGCGGTCGGCGCACTGACGCGCGGTCCAGGCCCCGGCCTGGCCGTGGTCCCCGCTCGCCGAACCTCTCCAAACAATTAATATGCCCCTGGCCCGTGCGCGTGCATGCCTGGGCCGCTCGTTGCCAGGCACAGGTGATCGGATTGGCGGTCTCCCAGGCGGTCGGGCCGGTCCTCAGTGTCGACGGCCTCGTCAAGGACTTCGGGCCAGTGAGGGCGGTCGATGGCCTGGCCTTCTCAATCATGCCAGGCCAGATCTACGGCCTGCTCGGCCCCAACGGCGCGGGCAAGACCACGACCATCAGGTGCGTGCTGGGCCTCCTCGAGGTCCGGTCCGGGGCCATCTCGGTCCTGGGCGAGGATCCCATGCGCGCGCCCGAGCGCGTCAAGGTCAACATCGGCTACGTCGCCGACGACCCCATGCTCTACGGCTCCATCACCCCGCGCGAGATGCTCGACTTCGTCGCGTCCGTCAGGGGGCTGGACGCCGCGACCGCGACCGAGCGCGCGCGGGAGCTCATCACAGCCCTCGACGCGACCAAGTACTACGACTCCCTCATGGCAACGCTCAGCCGCGGCAACAAGCAGAAGTTCCAGATAGTGTCGGCGATGCTCCACGACCCCAGGCTCCTCATCCTCGACGAGCCCCTCTCGGGCCTGGACGCGCGCACGGGCCGCGTGGTCAAGGGCCTGCTGCGCCTCCACGCGGAGCGCGGCGGGGCCGTGCTGCTATCGACGCACATCATGGAGCAGGCGCAGACGCTGTGCGACCGCATCGGGGTCATCAACAGGGGCCGGATGGTCGCGGAGGGCACGCTCGAGCAGCTGCGCGCGGTGCAGCACTCCGCGGACGCCACCCTCGAGGAGCTCTTCCTCAAGCTCACGGAGCAGGAGGAGGACGTGAGGGAGTCCATCGACCGCCTCCGGCAGGACATGAACGGGAGGTGAGCGCGGCGCCCGACCTGGCGACGCCGGGCCGCGACCGCGGCCTGGCCGCTCGCCGCGCCGCGATGGCGATGGTCCTCATCGCCATCATGCTCCCGTCCCTGTCCCTCCTGCCCACCGCGCGTGCGGACGAGCCCCTGGTCCTCGGCACCCCCCTGCTGGTCGTCGGCGACGCGGCGCTCGACGCCCTGTTCGCCAACGCCTCCAGCGACGGGCTCACGCCCGAGACGGCCCACGTGCTCTCCTCCTTGCACATCCGCGTGGAGGGGCGGGGGCCCGCAATCGAGCTCAGGGACACGACGCGCCACCTCGTGATTCTCGGGTGCCGGCTCGAGGGGCCTGGCGGCGGCTCGGCGGGGCACGGCGTGCTGCTGCAGGGCTGCACCAACGTGAGCGTGGAGGCGTGCCGCGCCTCGGGCTGGGACGCGGGCGTGATGGCCACGGGCTGCGGCCGGGTGGGCGTCGGGAACAGCACCCTCGCCGACTGCCACGGGGACGGCCTGCGGGCGGAGGACTGCTGGAACGTCACCGTGGCGGGGAACCGCATCGAGCGGTGCCCGACCGGGATATTGGCCGTCCGCGTGCAGGGGCTCGTCGTGAGGTCCAACGACTTCTCCGACGGGAGCACCGGCCTTGAGGCGCGCTCTTGCGACGGGGCGATGGTCGACGCCAACGTCGTGTCGACGTGCGAGCATGGGCTGCTCGTCTCCTCCTCGGACGGGGCCCGCGTCGTTCGGAACGAGGTCGCCATGTGCACCGACTACGGCGTCCGCGTCGAGGCCGGCGAGCGGTACGTGGTCGCGCGCAACAGCGCAACAGGCGCAGTGACCGGCATCTCCATCGACCAGTGCCACTCCTCCATCGTCCTCGAGAACGACGCGACGTCCAACTACGTGGGGATGGAGCTGCTCGGCTGCACGGGATGCACCATCAGGGACAACCTGGTGTCGAAGAGCGGCGATGTTGGGTTGCGGCTGAGCGGCTCTGACGACAACGAGCTCGTGGGGAACCGCGTCCGGCTCAACATGGTGGGCATCGAGCTCAGGTCGTCGGAGGGCAACACCTTCAACGGGACGGTCCTGCGCGCGAACCACTGGAGGGCTGTCGAGGGCGACGTCGGGGACAACCGGTTCACGGGCACGGTCGAGAGCCTCAACGGCTGGCTCAGGTTCGTGCTGCTCTACCTGCCGCCCATCGTGGCCGCGGCGGTCGCCCCGTTCCCCGTGCGCAGGTACCTGAGGAGGCGGCGCGAGGGGGCGCGGCCGCCGGGCGTTGCGGTGAGGCCCAGGTTCCCCGCCGGCCGCGCCGGGCTGTGGGCCCTGTCAGCCTACGTCATGGACGAGACCTTCTTCATCTCGCAGCTCGAGCAGGCCGGCCCGCAGCGCGAGCGCGTCATCGAGCGCTACAAGGCGGGCATCGCCTCCGCCAAGGCGCTCACGACCATGACCTCGCTCATCGTCGCCGCCATCCTGGTCATGCTCACGTCCATCCCCATCTCGGGCCTCATGGGCGTGCTGGATGTGGATGTCACGGGGGAGAACGTGAACGACGTGCTGTTCGCCTCCTCCATCCCGCTGCTGCTCTACGGCGCGATGCTGTTCGTGGTGCTGCTCGTGTTCACGCTCACGTTCCTCGCGAGCCTCCTGCAGGGCGACGCGTTCAAGCCCCTGGGTGCGCTCCCGCTCGACAGGAGGGAGATGCGCCGCGTGACGGCATACGTGCTCCTGCGCATGTACGGGCTGCCCCTGGCCGTCGTGGTCCTGGCCTACCCGGTCATCGGCGGCGTCTTCACGGGCTCGTGGGGCTTCTTCGCCGCCGCCCTCCTGGGCAACGCGCTCAACGTCGCGACGGTCCTCGCGCTCGTCGTGTGGACGTGCGACGTCTTCGGGAGGCGCGTGTTCAGGGGGGGCTCGTCGAGGGGCTCCACCGCGCTGCGCGTGGTGGTGATGGTGGGCTACACCGTCGTCGCCTTCTCCATCTTCATCATCATGGGGGTCGCGCTCGATACCATCGGCGGCCTTTACGCCGAGCAGAGGCTGGCTGGCGCCTCCGGCGAGGTCGTCAACGCCGCGCTCGCGCTGGTCCCCTTCGCCCTCCCCAGCTCCTACTTGACCGCGATGACCCTCGTGCCCATGGGTTCGGTCCCGCTCCCGGTCGTCGCGGCGGCCATCGCCGGCACGGCGGCGCAGGCGGCAATCGCCTACGCGCTCGTAGGGCGCGCCCGGCGCGCGCTGGGCGCGGTCGCGATGGCCGCCGAGGGCGGCGGTGGGGGTCCAGGCCAGCGCGCCACGGTCGGCGACATCGCTCTGCGCACGCGGTCGCCCGTGGCCGCGTTCGCGAGGGGGGGGCTCCTGGTCGCGTCGAGGGAGATGGGCACGCTCATGTACCTCATCATGCCCATCGTCCTGCCCATAATGATGGTCGTGCCCTCCGCCATGGACGACCCTGCCATCGACACATCATCGGTGCTCATGGGCTACATCATGTACACCGGCATCGGGGCCGTGCTCATCGCAGTCGCGCTCTCGACCGCGGACGCCAACCTCGGGGGCGTGCTCATGGGTCTGCCGTTCAGGACCCGTGACCTCTACAGGGCGAAGCACGCGACCATGTCGGCGGTGCTGGCGCTCTCGCTGCTGGTCCTGCTTTCGATCAGCCTCCCGCGCGCACGGGACCCATCGCAGGTGCTCACCTACGCGGTGCCGCAGCTCGCGCTCATCCCGGCCGTGGCGTCCATCGCGCTCCTGCTCTACTCCGCGGCCTTCGGGAGGTTCAACCGCCGGTTCACCTTCTTCCTCATCGACCCGACGAACACGGTCCTCAAGTACATCTCCATCGGGGTCGTGCTGTACGGCCTCGTCATCGGGGAGGTCGTCGGGACATGGTGGGCGGTCGGGCCCGCGGGCGTCGACCCGGCCATCGTGGTCGGCGCGCTGGTCGCGTCGAACCTCGCCCTCGCGGCCATGCTCGAGGGGGCCGCGAGGAGGATGCTGGGATAGGCCGCCCCCGCGGGACCGAGGGCCTGCGGGATGGAGGCCATCACCCTGCGCCTCATGGCGGGCCTGGCCGGGAGATCTTGTAGGCCGCGGGGGCCCCGTAGACGGGCGCCGGGAGGGCGGGCTCCTCCGGGGGTGATTGGGGCTGGGCCTCGGGGACCGGGGCGACCGGGATGGGCTGCTCCGGCGGAGGCCCCGCGGGCTCCCAAACGGTCGATGGGGCCGTGGCGGGCCTCGGCGTGGCGGCACCGGGGGGAGCGGGCGCCTGGGGCGTGGGCTGCGGCCGACCCTGCTGGTCCACGTACCGGGGCCGTCTCTTGTAGATGGCGAAGGCGATGACCGCGACCACCAGGGTGACGGCGAGGACCGCACCGCACAGGTAGATGCTGGATGTGCCCTCCTCCCACGTCACGTCGAACTCGACCAGGGAGGCATCGTCGAGCAGGTTCGGGCCGTGCTCGACGACGATGTAGTAGGTGCCCTCGTCGCTCCATGTGAAGCTGTCGTAGGCGGAATCGGTGTTGAGATGGGAGTGCGCGCTGTAGTAGGAGAACTCGTCGTACTCGGGGGAGATGTACTCGGTGTAGTCGGATTCGTCCAGGAACAGGACGTTGATGGGCGGTCCCGATAGGACGGAGACGTCGTAGAATATCGAGATGGAGATGCCGTCATAGAAGAGGATCTCCACGACGAGGGGGTCGTCGACGGCGATGGTCCGCGTGCCCGAGCTCTCCCCCGCGAGCGCGGGCGGGGCGAGCAGCGTCACCAGCATGATAGCCGAGAGGAGGACGGGCCCCGACCGAGATGGCCTTGGGGACATCGATTGCGTGATGGCCCTCGGGGATATATGCACCTTGCGCGGGGGGGGGCGGGACGGACCGCCCGTCCATCCCCGGGTGCGCGGTGGCTGGATCAGGCTAGGGCCATCGGCACTTCCCATGCCATGTGGAGCACGGCGGGCCGGGACGCGACCCTAACCAGACGGTGGGGGTGGCGGGTGCTGCCCGGGCGGCGGGTCTTGCCCTGGCGGCATGGGCTGCCCTGGCGCCGCGGTCTGCGCCATCGGCGCCATGGCCCCCTTGGCCCTCCTTCGCCTGCGTCGGACGACCAGGAGGATGGGGACGACGATCAGGATGGCGATGACCACGAACACCAATACCACGCCAATGATCGCCGATGTCGACGCATCGGTCCACTTGACGGTATAGGTGATGCTGGCGGTCTGATTCGCGGATAGGCCGTTCCCGATGACCACGTAGAAGGTGCCCTTCTTGGACCAGTACCATTCCTTATGGGCGGCCTTGGAGTCATTCGTGCAGTATTTGGTGTAGGACTCGAACCCGTTGCCGGCGCAGAGGTCGGCATAGTCGTTGTCGTCCATGAAGTATACGTCGATCGGGGGTCCCGTGATGACCTCCATGTCGTACTCGATTCTCATGCTGGCGCCCTCACACTTGATCTCCACCCCGTGAAAGGCACCAGCCTCCAGCACCGTCGTGTTCGTCTCCTCGTTCGCCGCCGCGCACGCGGCGAGCGCCGCGAGCGCGAGCAGCGGGACGATGACCAGCAAGTACCCCCTCATCTGCATCAATCCCCCCAAGGTGTCATGGGTGTATGTCTATGGGTGGTATATTGCCCTTTTCCGTGGCATCCGATGCCGCGCTGGATGTGCGGGCGATGCGTCCATATTTGTGGTGGCGCCTGCCCTCCCGACCTGCACGATCACCAGCCGCACCTGACGTCTAGCATGCAGTCCTCGATGGGTGCGATGCACGCGCGGCGGTAGGGGCATGGGGACGCAAGCCTGGGGTGTGGGATGCATGATAGGCGCTTCAGGGCAGTCGAGGCGATATCCCTGTCCCCTTGAATCGTCATGGATGAATGCAGGATTCCCTGGTGGAGGAGACGCGTGGGGTGGTTCGCGCCAAAAAGTGGGTGGGACAGTCCCGTAGGCCCTAGGAAGCTCCGATGTTGTGCTCACAGCAGATTCCATGCATCATACTACACAAGGATTGACGTTTTCGTGTATCATGATGCACTTAACGAGTGGAGACGGGTACGAAGCCCGTCCCGCACACAAGGTGGTTGGCTGACATCCTGGTACTTGCGCAATCCCCCACCTCATTGTATGACGCCTTCCGAACTTCTAATCCTAGCCCAGATCATGACCCCTCTTCTCAGTGGAGCGGGCGTCTGCCTCCGGCTAGCTGGCGACCGTTGCACGGGTTTGTACCTATCATACGCCGTAATAGGGGTAGAGACCCTCGAAATAAACAAAAATGGACATTCTACCGAATTATATATATACTAATTCGGTCATTCATGCTTTATGTTGCAGGAGACAATAAACGCTTCGGAATTGAGGGTGTTCGAGCTCATCCTCTCCGGACCGCTCACGGTCTCCGATATCGTCCATAGAACGGACCTCTCAATCTCGTGGGTCTCCGAGTGCCTGGCTCACTTAGAGCAGTTGTGGTTCGTGGAGAGGCGCAAGGAGGGCCTCACGGTCCGGGCCAGCCTCGCTCGCACACGCACGGCCGAGGGCCTCCGTCTGCTGATCAAGGAAAGCCCGTACCTCGCGCCATCAGAAATCCTCACAGGACATGGCCTTGTGATGCTTCCACTGCTCCTTAGGCCTGGTGCTACGCCAGCCCGGATCGGCGAGCGGACGTCCGTCTCGGCTCGGACCGCCAGGAGGGGAATCCACCAGTGGCGGGGCATTGGGGTGGTCGTCAAGCGGACGTCTCCGTTGAGATATCTCCTCAACCCGGACCGGGTCTTCCTGGAGGCGTTCGTCAAGGACTACTCGATGGAGAGGAACCAACGGTACCTCGGGTCGATGATTCCCACGGCCGTGACGATATGGCAGTGGAGGGACGAGATCCTGTTCACGACTGACGCCGATATCGAGGAGGATGTGTTCCTCCGGGCCGGTCCGACGAGGCTCGGGGAGCTTGGATACGACATCGTGTCGACGAGGAGATGCTATCTCCGTTCTCCCGGCCAGCCCGTTGTCTGTGAAGAGGAGGCGTTGATACAGACATTGAGGATGGATCCCGAGAATCCGAGACCGATGCGGTTCATCAGGGATGCCATCGACAGGGGGCGGGCCAAGATCGAGGTCCTCCTTGATTTCGCTAGCAAGTACGAGGTCACGGGGCTGATGAGGAAGGAAGCTGCCGACAATGGCGAGTAGGAAGCAGTTCGATGGGACCGCCATCCACCGCATCCTCGAGCAGGTCTCCACCGCGTTGGATGTGAAGGTCCTTTGTTGGGTGATAGGTGGTTACACGATGATTCTGGACCGTGTCAAGACGACCACGAAGGACGTGGACATCGTGTTCGACTCGGTCGAGGACGCGACGGCCTTCGTGCGCGGCCTCGCGCGGATGGACTTCCACCAGCAGCGGGAGCTCGGAATCAGTTATCACGCGCTCGATGCGGTGACGATCATGGACGGACCAGAGGGGCTTCGCTTCGACCTGTTCGTCGGGAAGGTGTGCAAGTGCCTCGTCCTCACGGATGGCATGCGGCGAAGGGCCAAGGACATCCCCCTTCCGGGGAATCTGCGGCTCAAGGTCATCTCGCGCGAGGATGTCTTCCTGTTCAAGAGCGTCACGGAGAGGGACCAGGACCTCGCGGACATGGCGATGCTCGTCAGCCCTGCGCTGCGGTGGGACGTCATCAGGGGAGAGATCGCCGAGCAGCCCGAATCCTGGAAATGGGTCGCCAGGGTGTACTTGAAGCTTGTCGAGCTCGAGAGGTCGAAGGGAATAACCTCGCCATTGATGAGAGAGCTGGAGCCGGAGGCCGAGACCATGACGGCCATAGCCGTGCTCGTGGACCGGATGGGGCGCGGCCCCATCACCCACGCCGAGGCCAGGGAGCTGCTGGACCCCCAGAGCGACACGTTCCATCGGCACGTGCTCGAGAGGATGGTCGGGCTCGGCATCGCGCGGGAGAGGGACGGGCGATATCAGCTGGTCGAGGGGCGGTGAGCGTCGGCGGGGAGCGGTCGCTCGGACCTGGGAGGTCCACCGGACGGTCGCCCGACCAATGCCCGGGTGATTCCTATCGTCCCTTCTTCCCCTTCCGCCTTCCCGTCCTCGCCACCTTGCGCCTGCCCTTCGGGGTCTTGGGCGGGGGCCTCGGCGCCTTCATGGCCGCCACCGCCGCGGCGTACTCCTCGTTCTCATCCCTCATGAACGTCTCCCGGTCGACGAGGGGCCTGCGCACCGCCTCGAGCACCTCGGGGGCCATGTACCCCCTCTCGACGAGCTGCCGGCCCGCGCGGCGGGCCGCCCTCAGCACCTCCTTGCCGTCCTCCGTGAGCGCGCCTTTGTCCTTCAGGCAGGAGGCGTGCGGCCTCAGCACGGCGCCCGAGAACTCGAGCCCCACGTCCTTGCACAGCTCGGTCATCACGTGGATGACGGTGCCGAAGTTGTCGAGCTCCCACCAGCCCGAGACGCCCACGAGCACGAACCTCTTCGTCCTTACGTCGCTGTGGAACCGGGCCCGGGTCCGCCCCTCCTTGGTCTCCACCATGCACTGGATGAGGGGCATGAGGCGGTTGAGGAGGTTCGTGAGGGCGCCTGGGAGCGGGACGAAGACGGGCGTCCCCACCACCCAGACGTCGGCCTCGCGCAGCCGGGGGTAGAGCGACTGCATGTCGTCGCGGATGTGGCACCGGCCGACGGTGTTGAACCAGCACGCGAAGTCCCCCACGCAGGGCCCTATGTCGAGCTCGCTGGCGTAGACCTGGTCGACGTCGGCGCCCGCCTCGACCATGCCGTCGATGAACGCGTCGAGCACGAGCGCGGTGTTCCCCTTCCCCATGCGCGGGCTGCCGTTTATGGCGAGGACCTTGGTCATGCGACATCCCCCGTTGAATATGAGCGGGAGGGCTAGATAAAGGCGACCGGTGCGGGACGGCCGTCCCCCGCGGGGGAGGGGACCCCCGCGCCCCCTCGATGGACGCCGGGCGTTTACCAAAGGGTGGAATTAAGTGGGCAGGTTTAATACCTGGCCCGACATCTATGGTGTTGGCAGGATGTGGCGCAGGGCGCCGCTGGCCGGGAGGCCGGCGATGGGTCCGCGCTCAACGTCCTGTCAATTCTTCTCATCCCCACATGCAAGAGGGGGTCTCCATGGGCACACGCGGTGACCGTGGGCCTCTGGACCTGGCCCTACCTCTTGGCCTTCCCCTTCCCCATCCCCTTGCCCCTCTGCGCCTTCAGCCACCCGTCGTCGATGGGCATGGCCAGGGGCTCCTTCACGTCCAGCATGATGTCCATCGCGAGCGCCGTGTGCCGCAGCGCCTCGGCGTAGCCGGCCCAGTAGGAGAGCTCCTCCTCGTCCTCGGCGTCCTCCTTCTTCTCGAGCGCGTAGGCCAGCATCCTCTCGAGCTGCTCGGGCAGCCCCTTGTAGTCCGCCATTGAAACCACCACATCCCGTTCTCAGGTTGGCAGGCGCGATCCAAACCCGAGCGAGTAGAGGGTCCGGTCATTAGATATAGTTTCTCTGTTCCGTAGCCTGGTCCAGGATATACGGAGGCCGATGGCGATGTGATACATGGTCTTCGAGGATGACCAAAGCTGGACCGGATAGGGAATCGATGGGGATCACTAGAAGGATTGACAAATCGGTGTCTTCGCGATGACGCTGTCATCGATACAGATACTATCATCCGCCGTCCAATTATCCTCGAGGAAGGCGACCTTGATGGTGACCGACCCGTCGACAGGCACCACCACATGCGCGTTGCCATCGTTGAGGATAGTGGTGGCGGGGTGGGCCCCATAGACATCCCCGCCCAAATCGGATTGATGGAAGATTGAGAGGAGCGATATCTCGACCGAGCGCGACCATAGGTTCGTGACCGTCATTGTGTACACTACAAATGATTCGCAAGACCCGGACCGGTAGGTCCCGATCTCCTCCAGGAACGTCAAGTCGTCCAACGAGAGTGACAGGCGCGCAGGCGCACCGCCAAGGTCCCGGACCTTGGGGAGGAAGAAGTCGGATTCGGGTCCGTCGCCACCGGATGTGTGGCGCATCCCTACCGTGATGATGCCGTCGGGGTCCTCACCGAAGATGCGGGGAACAAGGAAGATGACCCATCCCTCCGCGGCCCCCTCGGCCTTGATGACGGGGGTCGTCCACTTGAGCTCCCCGCCCGGGAACCTGGGGTCCATGAGGGGCTGTGTGGCGGGATGCTCGAGGATGGTGGAGGTGTTGTAATGGAGGTGGAAGAGGAGCTCCTCGGTACGCACTCGATAGGGGTTCCCGTTAGACACGTTGAACTTGACGATGTAGATGCTGGAGAGGGGGTACGAGGCCACGCCGTCCTCGCGCCAGTACGAGTCCACGACCGTGAACTCGCGCCACCCCATGTCCATGGCCTCGACGGGCGCGGAGGGCTTCTGGAAGGCAAGGATGAGGAGAAGGCAGACGCCGAGGACGGCGAGCCCGATGACGAAGGTCCAGAGTATCCTTCGCACGACAGGGTGCGAGCTCTCGGCGGTCCCGGGGTCGATGATCTCGGGGATAACAAAATCTGGACCGATGGGTTCCATCGGATGTCCCCTTCATCGTTGGTTGGGTGTGTCGGGGTAATATGCCTGTTGGTTTGGTTGAGGGAATTGTGAGATGTGACAGTGACCGGCAACGAGGGGTGCTGGGATGGCCCATGCTGGATCGGATCGTCGTCTAGATGGTCAGGTTCGACCTGGCCGATGTGACCGAGGGACCTATCGTCCCAGATCAGCTCGCGGTCCCCGTCACGGCCTCTTGGGCGTCCACGATGCCTTTTCCATACACGTTGTCGTATCCGCTCGCCCCGAGGTCGTCCGCGGTGACCGTGAGGGTCGAGTACACCTCGTCCCACGTCCATCCACCGGGATCCGTGGCGAGCATCAGTGCGACCGTCCCAGCGACGTGCGGGCAGGCCATGCTGGTGCCGGAGAAGGACCTGTACTTCCCGTCGTTGTAGGTCGACCAGATGCCTACCCCTGGGGCGACGACGTCGAGCGCGCTGCCCGTGCTCGACCAGCTCGCCCGCTTGTCACTGGAGTCGGTCGCCCCGACGGCGATGACGGAGTCGTAGTGGGCCGGGTACTGGACCGTGTCGAGGGCGGTGTTCTTCTTGCCGGAGTTCCCGGCGGCTGCGACGATGATGACACCTGCGGTCTTGGCATTATCGCAGGCCGCCTTGAGGGAATCGCTGCCGCTCGAGCCGCTCAGGCTCATCGAGATGACATCCATATCGTTGGTGATGGCCCACTGGATGCCAGAGATGACCTGCGAGTAGCTACCGGAGCCCTGGCTGTTGAGGACCTTGACCGCGAAGAGGTCGACGTCGTAGGCGACGCCCACCACACCTGCCTCTGTAGCATCCTTCGCGGCGGCGATGATGCCCGCACAGTGCGTCCCGTGCCCGTTGTCGTCCTCTGGGTCGTCGTCTATATTAATGAAATCATACCCGCCCGCGTAGACTCCCATGAGCTCGGGGTGGTCCGTATCGATGCCGGTGTCGAGGACCGCAACCCTGATGGAGGCGCCCGTGCTCGCCGACCAGGCCTTCTCAGCGTCGATTCTGTCGACGCCCCACTGAACCCCTGGTGATGGAGGGCTCGTTGGTGCGGGGGTCTTCTTCCCCTCGTCATCGAGTGTGCCCTCCATGGAGACCGTCGCGTCCTTCTCGACCGTCTTGACGCCCGTCTCTTCCGCAAGGGTATCAATGTCCTTCTGCTTGAGTTTGGTCACGACCGCGGGGATGAGCGTGTACTCCTCGAGGATTTTGCCCCCCGCGCCCTTGATGAGCTTCTCGTCGACCTTGTCCTTGAACAGCACGATGACCCTGACGGACGTCTCATCGTCACCGATGACGCCCATCGGCACGACCGCGAGGAGCAGCCCGGTCACGAGCAGCATGCAGAGAAGTCCCAGAAGTCGCCTTGGCATATCGTCAGCCTCCGCCCCGTGGGCCGGGGAGCGACGCCGCTCCCTCATCACCCACCATGGTCTGGGAAGTATAATGGCCTGCCCTATTTTAACATGTTGCGGGAAATTACCTGATTATCAGATGTTACGAAGAACGCGACAGACCATGACATGGCCCGTGCTGGACCTCAGAAGGATGATATCTGGCAGAATGGTCGCCCACGGCTCATCTCTTGGTGGCGCCCTCGGATCCTCTCGTCCAGAGGACCAGGGCGGTCGCGACGGCGGCCGTTATGACCACGATTGCCATGATCAGGGACAATGGGGTGGATGAACCCCTCAATTCCTCTCTTCTCAGGGGCAGGGCCGGGAGATCCAGCTCGGTTGCGCCCATCGCGCTCACCGTGGAGGTTCCAGATATCATGCCGTGCCCTTCCTTCGTGACCCTCCAGGTGAAGGTCCCGTGACGGACGTCCATCGCGAACGAGCCGTTCTCCACCGATTTTGCCGAACAGGTCCTGCCATCGGATGCGATGACCTCGATAGTGGCGCCCTCGACGTGCCTTCCGACCTCGTCGAGCACGGTGCCTGTGACCCTTCCCGTGTCCACCACCGTGATGACGACCCCGTCCTCACCGGTGTTGCCGGACAGGTCGGTCACGGTCAGGGCGACCTCGTAGACGCCCCCCTCGTCGAAGGTGAACGCGACCGCCACCCCCTCGAGTACCCACGGCCGGTCGTCGTACTTGAAGGTCCAGGTGTGGCCCGCAATCCCCACCTTGTCCGCGGAGAGCGACGCGTCCAATGTGACGGAGCTCCCGGCGGGGACCGTCAGGTCCGGCCCGGCGTCCGCCACCGGCGGCGTGGCGTCGCGGACGGTGAGGGTCATCCCATCGGTGGCCCGGTGGCCGGCCGCGTCGGCCACCTCCAGGGCGACGGCGTAGACGCCCGGGGGCCCGGCGATGAAGGAGGGGGAGATGCCATGGAGGACGATGGGGGCGGTCCCCCCGGTGACGGTCCATGTATAGTCGACGATGCCCACGTTGTCCGAGCTGCCGCTCCCGTCGAACGTGACCATGGTTCCCTCGTCGACGGTCCGGTCGGGACCCGCCTCGGCGGTCGGCGCCCTCGCGTCGCGGACGACGACGACCGCCCCGTCGGCGGCCGAGTTGAGCGCGTCGTCCGTCACGGTGAGGACCACGGTGAAGGTCCCCGGGCGGTCGAACGTGTACGTCGGCCGGACGCCGTGGAGGATCACGGCGGTGCCGTCCGTGAGGGCCCAGGTGTAACGGGCGACCCCGACGTTGTCAAGGCTTCCGCTCCCGTCGAACGTGACCATGGTCCCCTGCTCGACCGCCCGGTCCGGGCCCGCGTCCGCCAAGGGCGGCGTGATGTCGTTGACGGTGACGGTCAGGTCGTCGACGTCCCACAGGCCGGATGGGTCCGACACGTTGAGGGTCACGACGAAGACGCCGGGGTTGTCGAACCGGTAGGAGGGCGCGACGCCGTGCAGCACCACGGGAGCGCCGTCCGAGAGGCGCCAGGTGTAGTCCGCTATCCAGAGGTCGTCAGTGCTCCGGCCCCCGTCGAACGTGACCAGCGTCCCCTCGTCGACGGTCAGGTCGCTGCCCGCGTGGGCGACCGGCGGCGACAGGTCGGCCACGGTGACCCTCATGGTGTCCAGGTCCCAGTTCCCCGAGAGGTCCGTCACGTTCAGCGTCACCTCGTGGGCCCCGACGTCCTCGAACCGGTGCGTCGCGGTCGGTCGGTCGCTGTCCAGGACAACGTCGCCACCGTCCACGAACGACCACTCGTACCTCCATATGCCCATGTCGTCCGTGCTCCCGCAACCGTCGAACGTCATCTCGACGCCGGCCCCGACGAGCTGGTCGGGGCCCGCCTCGGCCACCGGGGGCTCCGCGTCCGACCACCTCAGCAGGGGGTAGGTAACGCCCTCGCGCATGAACCACACCGCGTCGAGGTCCCACCCCGCGCCGGCGAAGGTGGCGCGCGTCTTCATGTCGGCGGTCGAGAGGCCCGTGGCGTTGCCGGCCGTGCTGGACTGGCCGCTCGTCTCGTTGTCCCAGAAGCAGCCTGCCATGTAGCCGCTCTGCCCGTCGGTGTGCACCCCGCCCGCGAAGCCCCTGTCGGTGGGGCCGGCGGCGCCCTCGTCGACCACCGCCCCCGTGGAGTAGCAGTTATGGAACCCCCCGCCCCAGCCGAACCCCATGAAGCCGCCGAAGTACGGCCCCGTCCCCGAGGAGTTGGTGACGGTGCCCGTGGCGTACGAGTCCTCCATGTAAGCAGAGTTGAAGCCCACGAAGCCCCCGATGTAGGTACCGTTCCCGGTCACGTCCCCCTCAGCGTAGCATCGACCGTTATTATTGAACGAAGCTCCGGAGTATCCCAAGAGCCCTCCGACGCAGTTGGACCCGGTCACGTTTCCCGTGGCGTACGAGTCCACCAGAGAGGATTTCCAGAGGGATCCCACAAGGCCACCGACATAGCCCTCCCCGGACACGTCACCCGTCGCATGGCAACCGATGATGTCGGCATAACCGCCAACTCCCATGAGCCCGCCAACATCCGCGAACCCTCTCACAGACCCTGTGGCATAGGAATCGGAGATAGCGCAACTATAACTGCAGCCCACGAGGCCGCCGGTAGTGTTACCGGTCACGTTCCCCCCGGCATGGCATGCGGATACAGTACCCCTCTCGATGTATCCTGCCAGGCCACCAGCGTAGACGTGGCCCCAGACTTTGCATTCCACGACCGATATGTTGCTGACGGCCACATTCCAGCAGATCCCGAACAGACCCAGGCTGTCAGCGAAGGAACGGTCGAGGTTCAGGTAGGAGACGTTGTGGCCCGCGCCGTCGAAGTCCGCCGCGAGGTAGGGGATGAACAAGAACGGGTCGGCGGCGAGGTCGATGTCGGACGAGAGGCGGAAGGCGAGCCTCTCGTCGTCGGCGAAGCCGAGGAGGTCACGCAGTCCTTGCACGGTGCCTATCTCGTAGCTCCCCCCTGAGGGGACGAGGGTTTCATTGTATTCGGCTATGTCCAGGGAGAGCCCGCTGGACGCCCATTCCTCGTACTGCTCCTCGTAGAGGCCGCCGGTGGTGAGGTTGTGCACTCCGTTGAGCAGCGTCGAGTTGATGGGATAGTGGGAGTTGGTGACAAGGCCCGTGTTCAATCCCACGAGACCACCGACGCTGTAGCCCCCGGTCACGTTCGCCGTGGCATACGAATCCGATATTATTCCGTAGTCATTGACCCCCAGGAGGCCTCCCGCCTCTATTTCGGTCGCGGTCACGTTCCCCGAGAAGGACGAGCCGTAGATGACGTCGTAGTACCTTTGTGGGGGAGATGTACCATCCGTGCCAGCGCCGCCATTGCCTGCGCCGACCCCCCTTCCCATGCCGACCGAGCCCACGAGGCCACCGACGCACCTCTCCCCAGAGACGGTCCCCTCCGCACGGCAGTCGAGGACCCTGCCGTTGTTGTACCCCACGAGCGCGCCGACGTACGCGTGCCCGGTCACGTCGCAGCCCGCGAGGACCACGTTCCTCACGGACGCGCTATCGTCCACGTCACCGAACAGGCCCACGCCGTCCGTCTCGGGGCGGTCGATGTAGAGCCCGGTGATGGTGTGGTTCCTGCCGTCCAGGCTGCCCCGGAGGCCGTGCGGGTGGTAGTCGCTTTTCCCGAGGGGCGCGAACCCGGCACCCAGGTTCCATCCGCGGGTCGCGGACGCGTCGATGTCGTTCCCCAGGGCGTAGTGCGCCATGAGGTCGCCGATGATGTTCTGGAGGTCCCAGACGTCCTCGATGATGTACGGGTCGGCCAGCGTGCCCGACCCGCCGCCGAAGGAGCCGCCCTCGCCCCCCGCGCGCATCGCGGGCAATCCCGGGAGCATCACGAGGACGGCGATGACGACCGCAGAGGCGGGCTCCACTCTCAAGGACCTCAACCCTTGTTCGCCCCGCCGGCCCACTTCCATCAGGGCCAGCAGGCTGCCATCCTTTCCCCCTGCCGCGTATATCTGGTTTTTGGTCCACATTTCGAAGGGTGGGGCTCTGACGTGTTCCGATGCCGCCAAGCGGTCCTGGGGACCCGAGAGCTCGAGGGTCATGCCGGACCGATCGATCACCCGGAAGGCCCTGGTATGGTGGTCATGCTGGCGCATTCCCATGCCACAAGCTCAGGACGGGATGGTGGACCGGCGGAGGCTCGCTCCCGACGGCCGAGGCGGGGCCGTCAATGTGACCGGCCTGGTGCCGTGGTGGTGGTCGCTAGGGTTGGCCGCGCCTCACCGGCGGGAGGCGCGCCTCCCCAGGGCCGCCACCGCCACCGCCGCGAGCATCGCGAGCGCTGCGAACGGGGCTCCCGGCCCCGGCGAGTGCGGGTTGTCGCGGTACACGACCATGTCCGTCCAGGCCTGGTTGCCGGCCTTGTCGAACACCTGGACCGTGACGATGTTCTCGCCAGGCCAGGTTATGTTCACCTCGCTCGACCAGTTGAAGAACTTGGTGCCTGGGGGGACGGAAAGGTTGTACACCTCTTCGCCGAAGTTCACCTCCAGATGGATGTGGTCGAGCTCCACGTCGTCGCTGGCGTTCCCGGTGATGGTGATGCGTTTCACCTTGCCGAAGTGGTCGCCCTTCTCGGGGGAGATGATGCTGATGGTGGGCTTCACCCTGTCCGTGGGAAACACATTGACCCCCCACGACACATTCGCGACGTTACTGTTCAGGTCCTCCGCCTGCGCCATGACGTTGTGGGTGCCCCTGGCGAGCGTGAGCTCCACGGTCCAGTTGGCCCAACCGTCGGAGGTCGTCGCGAGCTTCCTCGGCATTGGGTCTCCCGGGACCCAGACCCACACGCTTGTGACGAATGAGTTGTCGAACGCCGTCCCGTTCAGGTCGAACGTCAGGCTGAGGATGTTGTCCCACTCCGCCGGCGAGGTTATGCTGATGGTGGGCGGCTCGTGGTCCGTCTCGGGGTCCTTCACCGTGACGTTGACGGTCGCGTTGCCAGTCGCCTGGGCGTCGGTCGCGCGCACTCGGATGGTGCGCGCGCCCGGCGGGAGGTCCAGCGTTGTGTTCCATAGGTATCGGTTGTCGACGCCGGGCTGGACCGTGGCCGCGGTCCAGGCTGTCCCGTCCGGGCTGACATCGACCGAGAGCACGGGGCGGGAGCCCGTGACCAGCCCTCGCACTACCAGCTCGAGCCCCCAGACGGCAGCGCCCTCCTCGGGGGAGATGATGTCGACCTTCGGGGGGTCCGCGGGCGGGAGGTCGCCCGTGAACGTCAGGGTCACCGTGGAGGTGTTGTAATTGCTGCTACCGTCCTCTGCCCGCGCCACGATGCGGACGCTCCGGTCCTGCGCGACGTAGCCGGCGATGGACACACTCGCGCTCCAGCTTGCGGTGCCGCTCGCGAGCGTCCAGAGCCCGGGCATCGCCCCCTCCGGGTAGACGTATACGCGCGAGAGGTAGCGGTCGTCCGAGGCGGTGCCGGCGACGGCCACGGTCGTCGTCGCCACCTCCGTGTTGTTGGCGGGCGAGGCGATGGCCACGGTGGGCGGCTGGTCGTTCACGACGGCGCTGCCCGAGCTCGAGATGGTGTAGGTCGTCTCGGTGCCCCTGACGCAGAGGTACCACGTCCCGTTCTCCTCGCCGACGTTCCTCTGCTGGTTCCACGGGTATGGCGCGGTGGGCACCATGGTGTAGGTGAGCAGGGACCTCGAGGGCCTGAGGATGGACAGCCCGCAGTTGCCCCCGGTCTCCTCGACGAACACGCCGAGGGTGTATTCCTGCTGCTTGCTGACGTTGAACCGGAAGTAGTCGGCCACGTCGCCGGCCTCGTACCCGACCGAGCCGACGACCCGGTCGCTCAGGGTGAACCAGGTCGCGTTGTCGAACCCCCCGTTGGGCTCCAGCTCGAGCAGGTTCGCCGCCCCGGCGGGCCCCGGTTGCGATGCGATGAGCCCGGTAATGGTCAGCAGGATGGCAAGCGCGATGCACGTGACGTGTCCCATGATGTGGACCTCCCCTTGGCGGGCGGTGGGCGGGCATCCCAGACGAACCCCGGGGGCGGACGGGTGCCCAAGCCCTGTCCCGCCCTCCCATCAACCGCCTCACCGTCCATTGTCCAGTGGCGTATTTCCCTTTTTTCATACCCCCCGCCAGCGATGCCGCCCCGTGGGTCTGGCCGGGGTGAGAGGTGGTGGTGGATGGATGGCCCAGGCTGGACAGATGGCATTCATCCGTGTGCAGGAGCCAGCTGTCCCCGGCGCCCCACTACCGCTCCTTGAGGCCTAGTGCCCCCGCGGGGCACGTCATCGCGCAAAGCCCGCAGCCGAAGCACCGGTCACGGGCGAGCTCGACGACCCCGTCCCCCATCGTGATGGCGCCGAACTTGCACCTGTCCGCGCAGGTCCCGCACCCTATGCACTCCTCGCCGTCGAGGGCCGCGACGAAGTCAGAGGCGATGACGTGGTCCGAGTATCCGAACTCCATCATCGCGCGCAGCTCGCTGCAGCAGCACGGGCAGCAGCTGCAGATGGCCTCCGGGGCGTGCCCCGGCGCCCACAGCGAGAGGTGCACCAGCCCCAGCTCCGCCGTCCGGTCGAGGACGCGCATGGCCTCCTCGATGGTGACCTGCCGGTAGTGCTCCCTCGTCGCGAAGCCCCTCGCGGTCTCGCCCACCACGATGCAGACGTCGAGCGGCGCGTCGCACGCCTGCGCGGACGCGCGGCAGCCGCAGTCGGTCAGGGCCACGAGGTCGGTCGCCTCCAGGATGTCCCTGACCTGCCTGTCCGTCAGCACGCGCTGCTTGACCGGGAGCGCCCGGCCGACGGGGACGACGACGGAGCGCTCGGCCTCCCCGGACGCGAGCTTCTCGCGCCGCTCGCGGACCATCTCGTGGACGGGACGCTCCCCCATGGCAGACCACCGACGCCTCGGCCGGCCCATCGTCGCGGGGCGTGAAGAACGTTCCGCAACGGGGCGTCGTGGTGGGCCCCGGGCTCGGTGCCGGGCTCACCCGAGCGTCGGCACCGCCGGCTCGCCCGGCCTGCGGTACTTGTGCCACCGCTCGCAGTGGATGCACCTGCCCTCGTACATCTTGGTTCGCTTGCGCCATGCCGCCGCGACGGCGTGGCCGCAGCTAGGGCATACGAACTTGGCATGGCCCAGCTCGCGTTTGCGCATCGAGGGTTGTATGCGCATTTGACGATAAAAGGATGCCTTGGCATCGATGCATGGTGATGGCCTGCGCGATGCGGCCGGGGATGCCATCTGGAGGGGTTGGCCCTCCCTGGTGGGCCCCCTTGGACCACCGGGCCCGCCGATGGTCCCCTCAGCGACCACCCCCCGCCATGGCGACGTCAGGGGCGATGGGGCAGGCCAGCTCCCTGTGCAGGGTCCTCGGGCAGAACGGTTGCCCGCGGCCCGTCCCGTGGATGGCCCCGCCCCCCGGTCGCGGGCGCGATGCCCCTCGGGATATCCGTCAGGAGGCCGCACGACCCTGCCCGGCATCACCGGGGCCGGTGAGAGGCATCACACTCCACCAGGTCTCTGGATGGGGGCGGTCGGTCCAGGTGCGGGCGCAATTTCCAACCGCATGAAATCACGACCCATTCTTTATATATACTGACTGGCACATACCTTTTACGTACGCGTTCCGCAAGGCCCATCGAGGGGTTGGCGCGGACATCGTTGACGCTCGACGAGCGAAAGGGGATTCCACACATGACAGAGGACGAGGAGCTGGAGTACGTCTGCCCCGAGTGCGGGGAGGAGATACCTGCGGACGCCAAGAACTGTCCCAGCTGCGATGTCGTCTTCGCCTCCGGCGAGGAGGAGGAGAAGGCCGTGGAGGTCGGGCCATCCGCCGCGGAGGAGGTCCCGGTGCCCGAGGAGGAGGCCGCCCCGTCGCCGGGGAGGAAGCTCTACGGTGGCTTCCTCAGCATCGTGGGGGTCGTGTTCGTCCTGCTCGCCGCGGCCGCCCTCGTCGGGTCGCTCGTCCTGATGAACTATGACGTGTGGATGTCCGGCGCGTCCGAGGAGACCGTCGGGCCCCGCCAGGGCCTCTTCATCGGCCTGGGCCTCCTCGGCTTCGTGATCTGCATGGCGGTGGCGGGCTACGACCTCTTCAGGTGCCGGCGCGGAGCCAGGACATGACGATGATGGGATGCGTCGTCCTCCTCGGGAGGACCGAGCGGGATTTGAAAGGGCGCGACGGGCGTCCCGCCGACGATAGGGCGATTGGCCCCGGTGGCGGGATGAGCAACTCGCCCGCGCCTGCCAGCAGGGTTGAGGGGCCGCAACGCCTGGAGGACGGTTCTCGCCCCTCCTCCCGGGGCCTCACCAACGGCGCGGTCCCCAGCGCCCCCTCGGGGCTCGAGACGAAGGTGGACCTGGTGAACGGCAACCCCGCCAGGGACGGGATGGCCCGCAAGGGCCGGCCTCGCTGGTGGGGCCGGTCGGCGAGGAGGGGCCGCGCGGAGCGCGAATCCCTCCTCGAGCGGGCGAGGCAGCCGCTCCCGGGAACGGCCGGCCAGGGCCCGACGGACGAGCGGGACTGAGGGCTCCCTGCCCTGTCCAGGTCCTTGACCGGCAGGTCGACGAATAACCTACCGGTCCGGCCTCGAGCCCAGGTCTCCGCCGTAGAGGCGGTCGTATTCCTCCTTCTGCCTCTTTACCTCGGCGCGACCGGGGGCCTTGCCGCCGGGAGTTCCCTTGGCCCTCCTCCTCCTGCGGAGCAGGACCAGGATTCCGATCAGGATGGCGGGCACGGCGATGATAGGCACCCAGAGCCACCCGACCGCGTTGAGGAGGGTCCGCTCGCGTCCCACGGCGTAGAACTTGCCGTCGTCCGAGCCGAAGTACAGGATGCCGTCCGAATCGATGGCCGGCGTCGTTCCGATGCTTCCACCCATCTTGAAGGTCCATTTGACCTTGCCCTTCTCGGATATCGCATAGAGCGTGCCGTTCCTCGAACCGACGTAGACGGTGCCATCGGCCCCCACGACAGGCGATGAGTAGGTCCATTTGTCGATCGCCACGGACCAACGGTGCGACCCCTCGGGGCTGGTGGCGTACAGCTTGCTGTCCCTCGCCAGGACGTACACCGTCCCGTCGGGGCCGATGGCGGGCGAGCTGACGGGAGAGTTCCCTATCTCGCAGGTCCATTTCTCCGAGCCTGTGCTGTCGTGGGCGCAGATGTTGCCCTCAGACAGGGAGTAGGTGTAGGCGGCCACATAGATCGTGCCGTCCTTGGCCATCGCGGTCGCTCCTATCGCGCGTCCCGCTATGTTCGCGTCCCAAACGTCCTTCCCGTTCCTATCGTACTTGCTGAGGATGCTCTCCTCGTCGTTGGCCATGATGAGGTTGCCAGCCCCGTCGATGGCAGGGAGGAGGTCCCTCAATGGATAATCGAACGACAGGTTCCAACTCTCCGTGCTGTCGGGGCCCCAGGCAACGAACTGTCCCGTGAACTTCCCGACGTAGATGTCGCCCCCCTTCCCGATGGCGATGGCCGTGTGCGTGTAATGCGGCCCCTCGGGGGTCTTCCAGAGGATGGTCCCGTCCGGGTTGAAGGCGTAAAGGCCCATGAACGCGGTCTGGACGTAGACGGTCCCGTCCGAGCCTATCGCAGGCCCCGCATAGGTCGTGTTCACCTCCAGCCTCCATTTGAGGGAACCCCCCCTCGTCAGGGCGTAGAGGTAGCCATCGTCGGCCGTGAAGTAGACCGTGCCGTCCTTGCCGACCACGGGGGAGCCGCGGACCTGCTCGCCGACATCGTAGGTCCACCTCAGCTCCCCGTTGTTGTGGGACGTGCTGTAGGGGCTGCAGGCGGTGTTCCTCTGGTCGCGCCCCTCCTTGGGCCATGGGGAGTCCGCGAGGCCCGTGGACAGGCCATCCGAATCCATCGCGGTCCAGGTGACCGTGAGCGGGGCGGTCAGGAGCATGGCAAGCATCAGCGCAAATGACTTCCTTCGTGTCATATTCATACCATCCGCGCGTGTTCAGCACCGGGCATGTGAGATGGATGGATGCGGGGCGGGTCTGAGGGAGGGGGATTGGCCACATCCATCCATGTCCCGGGATTGATGCCGGACTCCTGGGAGCGATGTATCTCACCATACATCGACCGCTGAATTATCATGGATGCCAGCATTGGGAGGGTCATCGATTTCGACCGAGGACTATCAGGCTTCCAGGAGCAATCCCTTCGGCACGCCGCACAGAGCCAAATATCACATTATTAAACTATCGCCGGTGGACCGTAAAGGGATAGGCCCTGCAGCGAGGATGACCTCGTCTGGTGATGCGGGATGGATGGGTGCGTGGCCGTGGCTGGGCCGTGTGACCTGAATTCCCGGCGATTAGGCACATCCTGATTCTTCTGGCGTGAGCAACTTGGTCGACAGGTTTATATATTATCATGTGCCTATATACCCACATGAAGAAGTTCACACGCGTGAAGAAGGTGGGCGGGCACCAGTACGTC